>JBKPQB010000052.1:0-54373 GCA_046733875.1 Acidobacteriota bacterium | reverse complement strand
GCTCCGGGCTCTGACCCCACGTCGCTGCAAGATCGCCACACATTGGGGTCAGAGCCACCCGGTTTCGGGCAGGATCTGCGTACTCACGGTTGTCGTTTCTGCCATGTGAATCCCCTCGTGGAAGAAACGGCGTACAAAGTCGCCCCACTTGGGGTCAGAGCCCGTTTGGACGGCGGGGGTGCTACACTGGCGACCGCCAGCCCGCCGCGGAGGTTCAGCGTGTCCCACCTTCCACGTGACGGCCGCACGCGCGGCGTGATCATCGTTGCTACACTCGCTGCGGCGGCGACGCTCGTAAGCGGCCAACAGCCACCACAGCAGCCTCCACGATTCCGCGCCGGCACGAACTTCGTCCAGGTTGACGCCTACCCGATGAAGGACGGCGCACCCATCGAGGACCTCAGCGCCGCCGACTTCGAGATCAGCGAGGACGGCGGGCCGCAGAAGATCGAAACGTTCGAGCACATCGTCGTCGAGCCCGCGCCACAAGCCGCGCGCGTCGACCCCGGATCGCCGACTCTCGCCAACGCGCTCGCCGCGGATCCTCACCGCCGCGTCTTCGTGATCTTCCTGGACAACGCGAACGTGACGATCGAGGGCTCGTACCACATCAAGGAGCCATTGATCGAGCTGCTCACCAGGGTGCTGGGCCCGGACGACCTCGTCGGCGTCATGACGCCCGACATGGGCCCCGACCAGATCGCGTTCGGGAGGAAGACGGACGTTATCGAGAACGCGCTTCGAAACAACTGGCCCTGGGGACGCAAGAATTCGATCATGCTCGACGAACAGGAGCAGAAGTACGACACATGCTTCCCGCCTGTGCCCGGTGAGCGCGGCCCGTCCGCTCTGGCGACGGCGCTCATCCAACGGCGGCGCGAGCGCATCGTGCTCGACAGTCTCAACGATCTCGTGCGTCACATGTCCGCCATCCGCGAAGGGCGCACCGCTGTGGTCGCGGTGACGGAAGGGTGGGTTCTGTATTCGCCGGACCAGTCACTGACCAACCTGCGAAAGGATCCCAATTCGGGTAGCAACGTCGATCCCTTACCCGGATCGCCTCAGCCCCCCGGCGTGGGTCCTGGGGGGACGCTGACCCTCGACGATCCGCAGCGCCAGCCGTTCGGAACGGTTCAGCGCGAGTGCGACCGCGACCGGATGGAACTCGCGATGGCCGACGACAACAAGTACTTTCGCGACATCCTCGGCGACGCCAACCGCGCGAACGTCAGCTTCTATCCGATCGATCCACGCGGGTTGCACCCGTTCGACTCCGATATCGGACCGGCCCCTCCGCCGCCGCTCACGGTCGATCACGCAATCCTGCGAAACCGGATCGAGTCGCTCCACGTCCTTGCGCTGAACACGGACGGGATTGCGCTCGTCGAGAACAACGACCTTCGAGCCCAGCTGCGCCGCCTCGCCGCGGACCTGACGTCGTACTACCTCATGGGCTACTACTCCACGAATACGAAGCTCGATGGCACGTATCGACGGATCAAGGTCCGCGTGAAGCGGCCTGGCGTTACGGTGCGCGCACGGAATGGATATCGCGCGGCCACGGAAGCGCAGGTCGCAGCGGCGCGAACTGACGCCGCCGCACCGGCCGCAGCGCCAAACGCGGCGATTACGGATGCACTGGGCACGCTGGAGCGCACCGCGCGAACAGGACGCAGCTTCGTCGGCAGCGGCGAACCGATTGTCTTTCACCGTGGACCGACAACGGCCAATCAACTCGTGAAGGCGGACGCACGCGTCTTTTCACGCAGTGAGCGGGTGCATCTCGAGTTGCAGGCAGCGGCCGACGCGCCGCTTTGGGCAGGTGCGCTGCTGGATCGAACGGGCAAGAAAACGCCGATACCAGTGGCCGTCAGCGAGCGAACGGATCCGGCGACGTCGCAACGGTGGTTCCTGGCAGACGTGACGCTCGCGCCGCTCGGCCCCGGCGACTATGTCATCGAGATGACGCGAAGCGGGGGCGAGACGCTGCTGACTGGTATCCGGGTGACGCAATAGGCTTGGACAGGCAGGACCGGGAAACGGACTGGACGGTGTCGCCGGCCGAGGCAGGAACCAGGCTGGACAGGTTTCTTGCAGCCCCCGCCCGCCTCGCTTCTCGCAGCAAAGCGCTCGCTGCGCTCGAGCGGGGGAAGATCTTTCTGAACGGCGAGGCGACCACGCCAATGGACGCCGGCAGGCGGCTGGCACCGGGCGATGCGATTCGCGTCTGGATGGATCGTCCTGGCAGCGCCAAGCCGGCGCCGCGGCCGTTTCGTGAGGGTCGCCTCGAGGTGCTCTACGAGGACGCCTCGATCATCGTGGTCAACAAGCCCGCAGGAGTGCTCGCCGTTCCACTGCGGGAGAAAGGAAACGAACCGTCGGTCCTCGACGATCTTGACGCCCATCTCCAGACCCGCGGCCGCTCTCGCGCGCTCGTCGTGCACCGGATCGATCGCGACACCTCAGGGCTGGTGGTCTTCGCGAAAACCGCAGCGGCGCAGGCACGCTTGCGCGGTCAGTTCAGGCGTCGGGAGCCGGAACGCATCTACTGGGCGCTCGTGTACGGCCACCCCGACCCGTCGTCTGGCACCTGGCGCGACCACGTTGTGTGGGATCGGAAGGCGTTGATCCAGAAGCAGACGCACCCGCGCGATCCGCACGGGAAAGAGGCCATCGCGGAGTACCGAGTTCTCGAAGACTTCGCAGACGCGTCGCTGATAGAAGTCCGGCTGCGGACCGGCAAGCGTAATCAGATTCGCCTTCAGGCGCGTTTGCGAGGACACACGCTCGTCGGAGAACGGCGATACGTGTTCGGTCCCGATGCACTGCGGGCGATCGCGTTTTCGCGACAAGCGCTGCATGCCGCTCGACTCGCGTTCGTGCACCCGGAGAGCGGCCAGCCGCTGCGGTTCGAGGCGCCGCTGCCGGCCGATCTTAGGGCGCTGCTCGCGCGGCTGCGGCGCGGGCGGCGAGAGCCGCGCCGGCCACACGGGCGGTCGACCACGCCCACTGGAAGTTGAATCCGCCCAGCCGTCCATCGACGTCGAGCACTTCGCCGACGAGGAACAACCGAGGACACACTTTCGATTCCATTGTCGACGGTTCGATCTCGCTGAGCGGGACCCCGCCGGCCGTGACCTCCGCGTAGTTGTAGCCACGGGTGTCGATAACGGGCAAGACCCACGCCGTCAGCGCCGCGCTCAGGCGCCGCCGAGCCTCACGAGTCAGGCGCGCGAACGTGAGATCCGGATCGAGTCGGAGCGCAGTCGTGATGACCGGGCCGACGGACGCCGGTAGCACGGTTGTGAGCACCGTGCGCAGCAATGCTCTCCCGCGATCCGCGGCCTGCGCGATCAGCCAGCGCTCCACGTCGTCGAATGTCTGTCCCGGGAGGAAACTCAACGTGGTCACCGGCGGCGTGCCCTCGAGCGCCGCCCGCGCCCAATGGCGTGACGCGTCGAGCGCTGCGGGACCGCTGACCCCGAAGTGCGTCCACAACAGCGACCCTCGAATCCGCGCGGCAACGCGGTCACGGATCCACACAGCGATCTCCGCGTCGTGTGAGACGCCGGTGAGCTGTGCGTGAATGGCGGAGGGAACACCACCATCGAGAATCAGAGGCACAAGCCCGGGGGTCGTCGGCACGATCGAGTGTCCCAACGATGTGGCGAGCGTGAAGCCGAAGCCGTCGCTGCCCGTCTTCGGCAGTGAGAGGCCTCCCGTGGCCAGGACGACGTGTTGCGCGCCAATGCATCCGATCTGCGTGTTCACGCGAAAACCCGGTGCGGCCCGATCGACGCCAATCACGCGATGATCCGACAGGAGCGGAACGCCGACGTGCGAGAGTTCTCGCAGCAGCGCGTCCAGCACGTCGCGCGACCGATTCGAATCGGGGAACAGCTTGCCGCCAGGTTCGACGTGAAGCGGGACGCCAAGATCCCGGAAGAACGCGATCGTGTGATCGGGTGTGAAGCGTCTCAGGAGGCGGCGGACGATCGCGCGCGGCCCGCCAGAGAAGTCCGCCTCGGAGACGACCGCGTTGGTGACGTTGCAGCGCGAGCCGCCGCTGATCAGGATCTTGGCCCCGGGCTTCCGCGCGCCTTCGAGAACGATGATGGAGAGTACTGGCGCTTCGCGTCTGGCGAAGATCGCGGTCGCCAGACCAGCGGCTCCGCCGCCAATCACGGCAACATCACATGAGGAAGGCAGCGTCACAGCTGACAGGCGTGTGCAGCCATCAGTCGGCGGCACCGGCGCGAAACAACATCCACGTTCCGAGCGCCAGGAGGAGGACAGCAACCATCGCGCGAAAATGCCGGTCGGGCACCTGCCGCAGGAACCGCGTGCCGGCGAGCGTGCCCACGATCACCCCTGCGGTTGAAAGGGCAATCAGCGGCCAGATTCGGCTCAAGCCGGAGCCATCGGCCGCAACGTAGACCGGCATGCGCGCGCCGTCCACGCTCAGTCCAATCGCGGTGGCGGTCGCGACGAACGTTTCCTTCCGCGTGTCGAACGCGAGGAGCGCGGCAGTTCGGATGCCGCCCTGATTGCCTACGAGGCCGCCGAACACGCCGGAGAGCGCGCCGGCAACCCACGCGGCGCGGCGGCCAAACCGCACTTTCCGCATCAATCCCGTCAGCTCCGACACGCCGACGAACAGCAGGAGGCACCCGAAGACGACCGCAAGCGTCCGGTTCGACGCATAGCCGTGCAGCAGGGCGCCTGCCAGGCCCGCCCGCGGCGCTCGTCACGCCGAACCAGATGAAGATACGGCGATCGACGTGTCCCTGTAGCATCCAGAAGCGGATGGCGGTTCCGACGACGTGCGGAATCGAGACCGAGGCGACCGCCAGCTTCGCGCCGACCGCCACCGACAGGAGCGGCGTGAGCACGCTGCCGATGCCGAACCCCGCGACTGACGCGATCGCGCCGGCCACGACGCCCGCCGCGGCCACTGCGAGCTTCAGTCCCATCATTCAGTCTGACGACGTGCACTCCGCATTCTGTGGCTTCTATCCATCATGATCGAGCGATGTAAACACAAACTCGCACGTACCTCGGCTCGGCCGTTGTCCACCGTACGGAACTCGGAAGCGGAAGACTACGACCAAGCGGAGTGCCGCGTCGGTGACGCTCGCGTTTCTCGTCTGTTCGAAGCGCTCTCTCCCGAGGCTGGGATCGGCGAGGAGCGGAATCGTCGAGATGGCGAGCATTCCACAGCGTTTAGTTGTTCGCGCTCCGTTCGAACACCACGGTTACGCACTTGTCCTTATCTGCGACACACCGGCACCGGCGAGCCGGTTGCTCGCGAACGCCGCCCAAGTCGTTGAATCTGCAGACATAAACACCGAGATCAGCGACTCCTCCCTTCGCGAATACACTGGTGGCACGCGTTTGTATTGCGCCTCGCCCGGAACTCATCCGGTCGGGGATGAGTTCCGGGCGACGGAGGCGATATGCGTCGACGACTGTGCAACCGCATTGCAGTGCTTGCTGCGATCGCGTACGGGTTCTTCACCACGGGCAGCGGCGTTGTTCCGCTGCACGCTCAGGCGCTGATAGCGATCGTGCAACACGCATCCAAGGATGCGGGAGCGACCGGCTCATCGTCGCTCGCATTTGTCGCGAACAACGCGGCGGGAAACTTCATCGCGGTTGCGATTCGAGCGGGCGTGGCAGGCGCAACGTTCAACGTCACGGACTCGCGAGGAAACAGCTATCGTCAGGCCGTCCGTCTGGATGTCACCGTCGACACGCCGGCAGGCGACACGCTGGCGATCTTTTATTCCGAGAACGTGGGTGGGGGCGCCAACACCGTGACGGTAAGCCAGTCGACAGCCACGACACTGCGGTTCGCGATCCTCGAGTACTCAGGAGTCGCCACCGTGAACTCGTTCGATGTCGGAACCGCCGCACAGGGCACGAGCACGTCGCCTTCGAGCGGAACCGTCTCGACGACGGGATCGGGAGATTTGCTCGTTGGCGCAATCGTTTCGGCCGACAGCGAGGCTTACACCGCGGGAAGCGGATACGTGCTCCGTGACGCTGTTCCTCTCTCGCCGGCCACCAAACTGGTCACCGAGGATCGCGTCCAATCGGCCGCCGGCGCTGCGTCCGCGACTGCGGCGCTCAGCGGGTCGAATCCGTGGGGCGCGGTTGTCGCTGCGTTCCGTGCGAGGTCGACCCCGACAGCGACGCCAGATCTGACCATTTCGAAGACACATACCGGAAACTTCACGCAAGGGCAAACAGGCGCGACCTATACGCTCACCGTGCGAAACGGCGGCTCGGCTGCCACGAGCGGAAACGTTACGGTGACCGACTCGGTTCCTGCGGGTCTTGTTCCCACGGCCGCCGCGGGCACGGGTTGGGGCACTTGCGCGATCAACAGCCAGACGGTGACGTGCACGCGAACGGATGCCCTTGCGGCGCAGGCAACGTACCCGTCCTTGACGCTGACCGTCAACGTCGCGAGCACCGCGCCTGCGAGCGTCACGAATGCGGCGACGGTGAGCGGGGGCTCGGAAACAAACACCGGGAACGATACCGCAACCGACGTGACGTCGATTACGGCGGGAACTCCTACGAGCGCCATCACGCTCGTGCAGCACGCCGGCCGCGACGCGGGAACGACGACCTCGTCGTCTTTGGCGTTTCCTTCCGCGAATACGGCAGGCAACTGGATTGGCGTTGCCGTCAGAGCGGGCGGAGCCGGTCAGACGTTTGCGGTCTCTGACAGTCGTGGCAACTCCTATCGTCGTGCCATCCAGTTCACGGAGAGCATCGACGGCACCACTCTCGGGATCTTCTACGCGGAGAACATCGCGGCGGGCTCGAACACCGTCACGGTAACGGACACACAATCGAACACGCTCCGGTTCGCGATCCTCGAGTACGCTGGCGTCGCCTCGTCGAACTCATTGGAGAACGCGGCTGGCGCGCAAGGAACCAGCGCCACACCGTCTGCAGGTCCGGTTGCGGCGACTGCCGGGGATCTCGCCCTCGGTCTGGTTTCGACGGCAAATGCCGCGAATGTCAGCGCCGGCTCGGGTTTCGTGCTGCGAGAATTCGTACCAGCCGAGCCCAACACGAAGCTTGCCGCTGAAGATCGCGTCGTGGCAACTTCGGGTTCGATCTCTGCGACTGCGTCATTGGGCGGCACAGATGTCTGGGGAACTGCGATCGCGGCGTTCAGGGCGGCCGGAGGGATGAGCACCGACACGCAACCGCCGAGCGCGCCATCGTCCCTGCGGGCTACCGCCGCAAGTCCAACCCGGATCGATCTGACCTGGACCGCGTCTACCGACAACGTCGGCGTGACGGGCTACCAGGTCGAACGATGTCCGGGATCGGGGTGCACGAACTTTGCGTTCGTATCCTCGACCGCAGCGACGACGTTCAGCGACACGGGACTGATCTCGGGCGCCGCGTACACTTATCGCGTGCTCGCACAGGACGCCGCCGGGAATCGAAGCGCGTACTCCAACACAGCGGGCGCCACGACGGCAACGGGTACCACGATGACTGTGTCGCCGCGAACGGTCGTGCTGACGCCCATTCTGAATCAGCAGTTCACGGCAGCCAACGCAACCGGCACCGTGACGTGGGCCGTCGATGGCGTTCCCGGGGGTACAACGGCAACCGGCCGAATCAGCAGCACGGGCCTGTACTTGCCCCCATCGTCAGCTGGAGTGCACACGGTGACTGCAACAGATCAAACGCAGAGCAGCAGCGCCACGGTGTACATTACGACCTACGCGGGGACTTTCACCCGCGACGTCGACAACATTCGAACGGGCCTGAATCCGGTCGAAACGGTTCTCGCGCCTGCGAACGTCAACAGCTCGCAATTCGGCAAGTTGTACAGCTATCCGATTGACGGCGTTTCCGACGCGTCGCCGCTGTATCTCGCAAACGTCAGCATTCCCGGCAAAGGGCTGCGTAACGTCGTGTACGTGGCGACCGAGCACGATAGCGTATTTGCATTTGACGCGGACGGCATGCAGACCTCTCCGCTATGGCAGGTATCGTTCATCAATCCGGCGCAGGGGATCACGACCGTGCCGCCGGCCGACACCGGCGAGTGCTGCGACATCTCGCCCGAAATCGGTGTCACCGGCACGCCGGTGATCGATCGATCGACGAACACGCTCTATGTCGTTGCGAAGACCAAGCAGGTCTCCGGCGGAACGACCACCTATGTCCATCGGCTTCATGCGCTGGACGCCGCCACCGGTGCTGAAAAGCTGGGCGGTCCAGTGGTGATTCAGGCGACTGTTCCGGGCACCGGCGACGGCGCGGTCGGCGGACGTGTGCCGTTCAATTCGCTGCGGGAGAATCAGCGTGCGGCGCTGCTCCTGAACAACGGTGTGGTGTACATCGCCTTCGCTTCACATGGCGACAACCCGCCTTACCACGGCTGGGTGCTCGGTTACAGTGCCACCACGTTGCAACAGGTCATGGTGTTCAACAGCACCCCTGACGGAGAAGGCGGCGGCATCTGGCAAAGCGGCGACGGGCTTGCCGCCGACGCGAACGGCAATCTGTTCTTCGTCACCGGCGACGGGACGTTCGACGCAAACAGCGGCGGCCGCGACTACGGCGACAGCATCCTCAAGATCAGTCCGGCGGGTGCGGTGCTCGACTACTTCACTCCCCACGATCAGGCGACCATGAACGCGAACGATCTCGATCTCGGATCCGGCGGAACGATACTCCTGCCGGACCAGCCGGGTGCCCATCCGCACCTTGCGCTCAGCGCCGGGAAGAACGGCACGATCTACGTAGTCGATCGCGACAACATGGGACATTATCGATCCGGCAACGACGACCAGATCGTCCAGACGATCGTCAATAGCTTCCCGGGCGGCACATTCACCACGGGCAACTTCAAGGCACCCGTCTACTGGAACGGTTACCTGTATTTCAGCGCCGATGCCGACTACATCAAGGCCTTCCGAATCTCGAATGGGCTGATCGCTACCACCCCGGCCTCGCAGTCCTCCTTCATCGTCAACTACCCGGGCGCGACGCTCGGAATGTCTTCGAACGGAACGACCGCCGCCGTTCTCTGGGTCATTGAGCGCGTGGATCTCGACCCGCTCGGCGGCGGCGGCACGAGGGGTCCGGGAATCCTCCACGCGTTCGACGCGACGAACCTGGCAATCGAGCTGTACTCGAGCGATCAAGCGCCGAACGGAAGGGATGCCCTGGACTACGCCGCGAAATGGGCCGCACCGCTCGTGGCGAACGGGAAAGTATTCGTCGCGACCAACTCGCGGCTGACCGTGTTCGGCCTCCTGCGGTAGCGAGCAGTGCGGCGGTCAATCGCAGGACGGTGACCCCGATTTTCTCGCCCGTGGCCGCGGATGGGTCTCACGCCACGGTCTCTCTGTAGATGACAGACGGCAGAGAGTCGCGGCGACGGCGATGTTTACAGGCGCTTTGCCGTCGATGTGGTCCGCATCAGGCGTCAAAGGCGCACGCGAGAGGCGTCCGGAGAAGGTACCTGCCAGGGAAGGAATAGTGGAGCGGGCTACGGGGATCGAACCCGTCTAACTGGCTTGGGAAGCCAGGGCATTACCACTATGCTAAGCCCGCGTGCCGGAGACGAGACCAGCATTATACCGCGGCGATCCCGGCGCGTGGATCATCATGCGCGCAGCCGGATTCCTGTTCGCACTCGTACTGCTCGCCTCGTCCGCGCAGGCGCAGGACGCAGCCTTCGTCGGTGCGACGGTATATCCATCTTCGGACGCGGATCCCATCGAGAATGCCGTCGTGCTGATTCGCGACGGCCGCATTGCCGCGGTCGGGCCGCGCGAATCAACAGAGGTTCCGCCCGGCATTCGCAGTGTCGACTGCACCGGAGCCTTCATCACCGCCGGATTCTGGAACAGCCACGTACACATCTTCACCCAGAGGCTGCTCCACGCCGCCGCCGAAACAGACGCGGCGCTCGACGCCGAACTCGAGGCGATGCTCAACCGGTGGGGATTCACAACAGTGTTCGACGTCGCATCGGTGCTCGACAACACGCTCGCGCTCCGGCGTCGAATCAAAGCGGGGAAGGTTCGTGGACCGCGGATCCTCACGGTCGGCGAGCCGCTGTGGACGACTCCGCCGATCTACGTGCGTGATTTCCTCGAGGCGAACCACATCGAGATCCCTGTCGTGCGTTCGCCTGCGGATGCCGCCGCGCAGGTCCGTGCGCATTGGCGCCGCGGCGCCGACGGTATCAAGCTCTTCACCGGGTCGGTCCAGCGGAACGGCATCGCGAACATGCCCGTGTCGATGGTCGAGGCGGCGGTTCAGGAAGCGCACCGACGTCGTTTGCCCGTATTCGCGCACCCGCAGAACATGGAGGGCCTTGAGGCGGCGATTGACGGGCACGTCGACATCCTCGCGCACACCGCGCCCGACTCGCCGGCCTGGACGCCGGCGTTCGTTTCGCGTTTGACAGGCGCTCGAATGGCGTTGATTCCCACGCTCACGCTGTTCGACTTCGAGGCCCGAAAGGCCGCGGCGACCGACCGCCAGCGGCAGCAGTGGCTCGACAAGATGGTTGGTGAGCTGCATGCGTTCTCAAAGGGAGGCGGGCAGGTGCTCTTCGGCACCGACGTGGGGTACACCGATCATTACGACACGACGATGGAATTCGAGTTGATGGCGAAGGCTGGGCTGGATTACCGGACGATCCTCGCGTCGCTGACGACCAGCCCCGCGGCGCGCTTCAACGCCGCCTCTCATTCAGGCCGCGTTCAGGCCGGCTACGACGCCGATCTCGTCGTCCTCGAGGGCGATCCGGCGCGCGACGTCCGGAACTTTGCGCGGGTTCGCTACGCGATCCGGGCGGGGCGCACGATTTATGGCCCCCGCAGACCGCCGAGGACGGGGTGACGTCCAATTCCCCATGCTGACGCACACACGGCGCGCTCGATGGCTCATCCCGGCGTTCGTCCTTGCGTGCGCCATAGCGCCGCGAGCGCAGAGCGCGGCCGACGACGCTGCCGATGCGGAGTGGCTCGTTCGCACGCTCGGGGTTCAGGCAGGCTCGACGGTCGGGGAAATCGGGGCCGGCAGCGGCGAGCTGACCGTCGCGCTCGCGAAGGTTGTCGGCGACACAGGCCGCGTCTACAGCAACGAGTTGAACAAGGATCGTCTGCCGGTGATCGCGAAGGCGGCGGAGAGCGCGGGCCTGAAGAACGTCACGACAATCGACGGGCGCCCGCTCGAGACGAATTTCCCCGAGCAGTGCTGCGACGCCATCTTCATGCGCAGCGTCTATCACCACTTCGGGGACCCGCCTGCCATGAACAGCAGTGTCCTTGCCTCGCTCAAACCAGGCGGCCGTCTCGCGGTGATCGACTTCTCACCGACCGGCAGCGAGAATCTGCCGGGTCACCGAGCCGAGAACAACCATCACGGTGTCACGGCTGCAACGGTTGAGCGCGAGTTGACTGCCGTGGGGTTCGAGATCGTATCGTCAGCGACAGAGGACCATGCGATCCGCGTCGTCGCGCGCCGGCCTCCCCGTTAGGTCCTAATTCAACCGCACGAGTCCACGGCGCGTCGCGATCTTCACCGCCTCCGTCCGACTGGTGACCCCGAGCTTGTCGAACAGATGTCCGAGATGCGTTTTGACGGTGCGCTCGCTGATATGCAGCTCGGATGCGATCTCCTTGTTCGACCGGCCGTCGGCAATCAACCGCAGCGTCGACAGCTCGCGCGGCGTGAGCTGCACGCGCGTGACGCCCTCCGCGAGCTTCGCTGCCGCCGCGGGCGCGAGGTAGGTCTTTCCGGCCAGCACGTCGTGGATGCAACCGATCAGGCCGTCCGCTGAGATGTCCTTGAGAACGTACGCTTTCGCGCCGGCCTTCAACGCGCGCGAGATGTCTTCGTCGGTGTCGTACGTCGTGAGCACAATCACCTTTGCGTTCGGATCACGCTCGCGAATCTGACGCACGGCCTCCACGCCTTCCATCACCGGCATGCGCAGATCGAGCAACGTCACATCAGGGCGATGACGCTCGTACGCGGCGACCGCTTCGAGGCCGTTCGACGCCTCGGCGACGACGCGCAGATCGGATTCCTGATTGATGATGTTCGCGACGCCGGTCCTGAGGAGCGCATGGTCGTCGACGACGAGCACGCGGGCCGGCGCAACGGGAACGAACGCCGTCGTGTCAGCGTGCGGCATCTGCCTGAGTCGGGATCGAGAACGACGGCGGCTCCCATGCGAGGACGACCTCCGTGCCCGATCGTGGAGCGGTCACGATCGTCAGCGATGCGCCGATGCGCTCCGCGCGCTCCTGCATGCTCGTCATCCCGAAGCCCGCGTGGCGGTGCTCCTTCGGAATCCCGCGCCCGTCATCCGCGATGGAAAGTCTGAATCCGACCGAGCGCACGGCGCCCGCGTGAACCGAAATCTGGCGCGCCCGGGCGTGCCGCACCGCGTTGGTCAGCGCCTCCTGCGCGATCCCGATGATTTCGCGATCGACACCGCCGCCGAGCGGCGGGAGATTCGCAATCGTGAGTTGAATCGGAACGTCGGTGGTCCGGCGCGCGAGATCCGTGATTCGCCGCAATGCCTCCGCCACGCCAGCCCCTTCGGGCGCCTGCGGCCGCAGCGCCGCTACCGAGCGCCGCGCATCCACCAGGTGCGTGCGCGCGAGATCGACTGCCGTCTCGAGGCTCTTCGCCACCGATGCTGGCAGATCGGCAGCCGAACGCTGCGCCGCCTGCAATTGCATCAGGATCGCGCCGAAGCCCTGCGCGAGCGTGTCGTGGATGTCGCGCGCCATGCGGTTCCGCTCTTCGAGAACAGCCTGACGGCGCTCCTCGGCCCGGCTGCGATCCGCGAGCTGACTCTGATGCAGTGCGAGCGTCGCCTGAATCGCCATCGCTTCGACGAGCGCGCGCCGCCACTGCGCCTCACAACTGGACGTCGGCCCGGTGGAAAGTCCGACCCACCCGAGATTCCGCGTAGGCAGCACCAGCGGCGCGACAACGACCGATTCGACTCCGGCGCCGCGGTTGAAATCCTGAACGGCGACAGGGAGCCGTGGATCGCTCCCCGCGTACTCGACGGTCTTCGTCCAGCCTTCCTCGTGTGCGAGCAGATGCGCGGTCATGGCGTCGCGCGGAAGCGTCAGCGTCTCCCAGTCCGCGCTGTCGCTCATGAAGAACCGTCCTTCGATGTAGGCCATCCACAGATCGCAGCACTTGCCCTCGTCGTCCAGCAGCCAGACGCCACACGCATGGCTCTCGGAATCCTCGACGAGCGTCCGGATGAACGCACGGAAGAATCCGGTGATGTCCGGCTCGCGGACGAGCAGATCGAGCGCGAGCTGCACCGCCGCGCTCTGGATGTGCGCAGCGCATTCGGCGCGGCGCCGCATCTTGCGCTCCTGCGCGATCGCGGCCTGAAGCGTCTCGACGCTTGGAAGCTGCTCTTCGACTACCCCAAGCGCGCCCGCGCCGTCAGGACAATCGGTCGGCACTTGCATCATTCCCTCGGCTTCTCTTGCGCGCGCTTCGATCGCTTCCGCCCGAACGGCGGAAGCCACAGGTGACGCCGCGCCAGATTCATCTCCCCGTCCGTAAATTCGCACGTCCGTAGCTTCCCACGTCCGTGGCTTCCGCCTTCAGGCGGAAGGCGCGCCTGCACGTACTGATTATCCGCCACCTTCATGACGACCGCAGGTCCACCTCCCGGCGGAGTCGTACATCGTCCAAAAGTCGTAGATCGGCGTGCAGCGAACGTCGCGCACGGACGTGCGACGATCGCGTGCGGTGGTGCTCGATCCAGCGCCCGATTGTTGCAATCGCACACGGATGACATGCTGACGCGGAACCTCCACGCGTCCGGCGGCGTCTTCGGTTAACAGACGCCGCGTTGTCGATTTCGGCTCGCCTCGTTCGACTCACTTACGTACGGGCCCGCGGCGGCGGGCCGCCATCGGACGGCCGCGTAAACAGACTGTAAAGAGGAACGCATGGCAAAGCGAATGCTCTTGATGCTCGCGCTGACGCTGCTCGTCATTGCGGGTCTGGGATTCGTGAAATTTCGGCAAATCCAATCCGCGATTGGACAGGCTGCGGCCTTTCAGCCGCCGCCCGAGGCGGTTACCACGATCATCGCGCAGCAGGACCGCTGGCCAGCCACGCTGGGTGCGATCGGTACCGTCGCCGCCGTCCAGGGCGTCGTCGTCAGCGCCGATCTGCCTGGCACGGTGGAACGCATCGCGTTCGAGTCCGGCACGTTCGTGCATCAGGGAGACATCCTCGTGCAGCTCGACACGCGGCAGGAGCGCGCGCAGCTCGCGGCCGGAGAGGCGGAGCGGCAGCTCGCGGTGCTCAACTTCGGCCGTATGAAAGGATTGCTCGAACAGCGCGTCATTTCGCAATCCGAGTACGACCAAGCCACCGCCCAGCAGAAGCAGACGGACGCCCGCGTAGGTGAAATTCGCGCGACGATCGAGCGCAAGACGATCCGCGCCCCGTTCTCGGGCGTGCTCGGGATCCGCCAGGTCAATCGCGGTCAATACCTGGCGGCGGGCGACCCCATCGTGCCGCTGCAGGCGCTTCAGCCGATTTACGTGAACTTCGGGGTCCCGCAACAGGACGTCGCACGGGTCAGGGTGGGCGGCGATGTGCACATCACCGCGGAGGAGCTGCCAGGCCTGGAGCTGACCGGACGCGTCAGCGCCATCAACTCCGTCGTCGACGAGGCGACACGGAACGTGCAAGTGCAGGCGACGCTGCCGAATCGCGACGGCCGGCTGCGGCCCGGGATGTTCGTCCAGACGTCACTCGGCACTGGGGTCAGCAACGCCGTGATAGCACTGCCCGCGCCGGCGATTAGCTACGCGCCCTACGGTGATTCGGTGTTCATCGTGACGGACCTGAAGGATCCGAACGGCCGTCCGTACAAAGGCGTGCGGCAGCAGTTCGTGAAGCTTGGGGGCTCGCGCGGCGATCAGGTCGCCGTGCTCTCCGGCATCAAGCCCGGCGATGAAATCGTGACGTCGGGCGTGTTCAAGCTCCGCAACGGCGCTGCGGTGCTGGTGAACAACAAGGTCACGCCCGCCAACAGCCGCGCACCGAAGCCCGAGGATAGCTGATGCGCTTCACCGATCTATTCGTCAAGCGTCCCGTACTGGCGATCGTCGTCAACCTGATCATTCTCATCGCCGGCCTGCAGTCGATCCGCGCGCTGAGCGTGCGGCAATACCCACGCAGCGACATCGCCGTCGTTCGTGTATCCACGGTCTATGTCGGCGCGAACGCCGATCTCGTGCGCGGCTTCATCACGACGCCGCTCGAACGTGTCATCGCGAGCGCGGACGGCATCGACTACATGGAGTCATCGAGCGGGCAGGGGCTCAGCGCAATCACCGTCCACCTGAAGCTCAATTACGACACCAACGCAGCGCTGACGCAGATCCAGGCCAAGGTTGCGCAGGTGCGCAACAACCTGCCGCCAGAAGCCGAAGCGCCGGTCATCGAGCTGGAGACGGCGGACAACCAGTTCGCTGCGCTGTATCTCGGATTTTCGTCCGCCGATCTGGACCAGAACCAGATCACGGATTACCTGACGCGTGTCGTTCAGCCGAAGCTCAGCGCCGTCAGCGGCGTGCAGCGCGCCGACATCCTCGGCGACCGGACGTTCGCCATGCGCGTCTGGCTGAAGCCCGATCGGATGGCCGCCTACGGCATCTCGCCATCCGCGGTCCGGGATGCGCTCGCGCGGAACAACTATCTTTCCGCGCTTGGACGCACGAAGGGGTCGATGGTCTCGGTCAACCTCATCGCCAACACGGACCTTCGAACCGCCGATGAATTCCGGCAGCTCGTCGTCAAGGAGAGCGACGGCGTTGTCGTCCGGCTCGGCGACATCGCCGATGTCGTCCTGGGCGCCGAAAATTACGAGCAGGACGTCCGCTTCAACGGCGAGACGGCCACGTTCATGGGCGTGTGGGTGCTGCCCACGGCGAACTCGCTGGACGTCATCAAGCGCGTGCGCGCGGAGCTTCCGGCGATCCAGGCGCAGGCGCCGGCGGGCATGAAGATCGGCGTCCCATACGACTCCACGGAATACATTCAGGACGCGATCGATGAAGTGCTCAGCACGCTGACCGAGACGCTCGCGATCGTCATCGTCGTCATTTTCCTGTTCCTTGGCTCCGTCCGGGCCGTGATCATCCCGGTCGTTGCCATTCCGATATCGCTGATTGGCGCGGTGTTCCTGATGCTCGCCGCAGGGTTCACGATCAACCTGCTGACGCTGCTCGCGATCGTGCTCTCGGTTGGTCTCGTTGTCGACGATGCGATCGTGATGGTGGAGAACGTCGAGCGGCATCTGCATGAAGGGAAATCACCGGCGCGCGCAGCGATCGATGCAGCTCGCGAGCTGACGGGTCCGATCATCGCGATGACGATCACGTTGGCAGCCGTCTACGCGCCGGTCGGGATCCAGGGCGGCCTGACGGGGGCGTTGTTCCGCGAATTTGCGTTCACACTCGCGGGCGCCGTCATCGTCTCCGGTATCGTCGCGCTGACGCTCTCGCCCATGATGGGAGCGAAGCTGCTGCGCGCGGGGGACACCGAGCGCGGGTTCGCCGGATGGGTCAACAGGCGGTTCGATTCCGTGCGCCGGTTGTACCTGAGCACGTTGACGGGAACGCTCCGGTATCGCCCGGTCGTCCTCGTGCTCTGGGCGATCGTCGCGCTGCTGATCGTGCCGTTCTACATGTTCTCGCAGCAGGAGCTTGCGCCGGCGGAAGACCAGGGCGTCGTCTTCGCTGTCGTCCAGGCAGCGCCGAACGCGACGATCGATCAGACGAAGCTCTTCGCGCAGCAGATCTACGACGTCTATCACTCGTTCCCCGAGGCGGCGAGCATCTTCCAGTTGACGTTCCCCACCAATGGCTTCGGCGGCATGGTCGTCAAGCCGTGGAGCGAGCGGAACAAGACAACGGCGGACCTCCTGATGGAATCCGCGGTCAAGCTGTCGCAGGTGCCGGGGATTCGCGCGATTCCGCTCACGCCCCCGCCGCTGCCCGGCGGCGGCGATTTTCCCGTGGACTTCGTGATTGCGTCGCCGGCGGAGCCGCAGCAGCTTGCGGATTTTGCGAAGCAGCTGGTGCAGAAGGCCATGGGAAGCGGGATGTTCATCTTCGCGGATTCCGATCTGAAGTTCGATCAGCCGCAGGCCGAGGTCGTGTTCGATCGCGACAAGCTGCGATCGCAGGGCGTCGACCTGAGCCAGGCGGGGCAGGATCTCTCGACGCTGCTGGGGGGCGATTACGTGAACCGCTTCAGCATCCAGGGGCGCAGCTACAAGGTGATTCCGCAGGTGAAGCGGGCGGACCGGCTGACGCCGGATCAACTCTCGCAGATGTACGTCACCGGCTCCGACAAGAAGCTCGTCCCGCTCTCGACCTTCGCGAGCCTGCGAACCAGCGCGCAGCCGCGCGAGCTGAAGAAGTTTCAGCAGCTGAACGCCGTGCGCATTCAGGGCGTGATCCCGCCGCCGGTGCCGCTCGACCAGGCGCTGCGGTTCCTCGAGACGGAAGCCAAATCGATTCTGCCACAGGGGTTCACGATCGATTACGCCGGCGAATCGCGTCAGCTGCGAATGGAAGGGAGCAAGTTCCTGGGAACATTCCTGCTCTCCGCGGTGTTGATCTATCTCGTTCTGTCAGCGCAGTTCGAGAGCTTCCGCGACCCGTTCATCATCCTCGCGGGGTCTGTGCCGCTCGCGGTATCGGGCGCACTGCTGTTCTCGTTCCTCGGTTTGACGACCCTGAACATCTACAGTCAGGTGGGGCTCATCACGCTGGTGGGACTCGTGTCCAAGAACGGGATCCTCATCGTGCAGTTCGCGAATCACCTGCAGGAGATGGGGCGGGACAAGCTCGCAGCGATCATCGAGGCGGCCGGGACGCGGCTGCGTCCCATCCTCATGACGACTGCCGCCACCGTCGTCGGCCACATGCCGCTCGTTTTCGCGACCGGCCCGGGCGCCGGCGCGCGGAACAGCATCGGCATCATGCTCGTGAGCGGGATGATCATCGGCTCGGCGTTCACGCTGTTCGTGGTGCCGTCCATCTACATGCTGGTCGCGCGGCGCCACTCCGCGGTCGCGCGAGAAGAAGAGGAAGTGTCCGTCGCACCCGCCGGACTGGCGGAGGCGGCGCACTGAAGAAAGGGAGCGGGGCCGGTGCACACATTCGATCTGGATGGCTATCTCGAGCGGATCGGTTATTCGGGGCCGCAGACGCCGACGTTCGGAACACTCGCGCAAATTCACTTGCGGCACACGGAAGCGATTCCGTTCGAGAACCTGAACCCGTTTCTCAAGTGGCCCGTCAGTCTGGATGTGCGGTCGCTCGAGCAGAAGCTGATTCGCGAAGGCCGGGGTGGCTATTGTTTCGAGCACAACCTGCTGCTGCGCCATGCGCTCGACGCGCTGGGGTTCGAGACGACCGGCCTCGCGGCACGCGTGCTGTGGAAGCGAGCGCCGGGTGAGCCGTCGCCACGGACACACATGCTCCTGCTCGTCGATCTGAACGACCGTGCGTACATCGCCGACGCCGGCTTCGGTGGACTCACGTTAACGGCGCCGCTCCGGCTCGACCCAGATGTCGAGCAGCGAACCCCACACGAGACGTTCCGCCTCGTGAAATCAGGCGGGCAATTTACGCTGGAAGCCAGGATCCGCTCGGACTGGCGGGCGCTCTATCGGTTCGACCTGCAGGAGCAGATGGATGCGGACTACGAGGTCGCGAACTGGTACGCGTCGACGCATCCGCAGTCGCCGTTCGTCACTGGGCTTGTCGCCGCCCGCCATGATCCGTTGCGGCGCTACACGCTTCGCGACAACGAGCTGGCAATCCACCACGTCCGCGGCCGCACGGAGCGGCTTCGGCTGGGAGCCGCCGCCGATTTGCTCGCGGCGCTCGAAGGGGTGTTTCGGCTGAGGCTGCCGCGCTCACCGGAGCTGCAGGCCGCTCTCGAGCAGCTCACGGCGCAGGCGGCGTGAAGATCGCGGGCCTCAAGCGCGGATGAACCCGAGCACCTCGTCGCGCTTGCTAGCCATCAGTTCTGGCCGGACGGCCTCGAGGTTCAGCCGCAGCATCGGCTCGGTGTTGGACGCCCGCACGTTGAAGTGCCAGTCCGGGTATTCCGCGGAGATGCCGTCGAGCGAGTAGACGCGGCCGTCCTGGTACTTGATCGCCAGGCCGTCGATCTTCCGCTGCACCGTGTGCATGTCGCTGACGCGCGTGTTGATCTCGCCCGATATGAAGTATTTCTCGCGCAAGGGCGCGAGGAGATCGCTCAGCGTCTGCCCCTTCCGCGACATCAGCTCCAGGATCAAGAGCGCGGGAATGAAGCCGTTGTCGGCGTAGAAGTTATCGCGAAAATAGTAGTGCCCGGTGACCTCACCGCCGAAGATCGCGTTCTCCTCGCGCATCCGGCGCTTGAAGAACGCGTGGCCGACGCGGTTCATCAGCGCCGTGCCGCCGTACTTCGCCACCATGTCCTTGACGGCATAGCTCGCCCGCACGTCGTAGACGATCTTCGCGCCCGGGTGCTTGATCAGAAACGCCTCGGCGAGCAGCGCGGTGATGAAGTCGCCCGCGATGAACTCGCCGGCGCCGTCGATGAAGAAGCACCGATCCGCGTCACCGTCCCATGCGATGCCGATGTCTGCCTTCGTCGCGACCACCCGCTCGACGATGTCGCGGCGGTTCTCCTCGATGAGCGGGTTGGCCTCGTGATTCGGAAACGTGCCATCCACCTCGAAGCACAACGCGTCCACGCGGCTGGGCAGGTGCGCGAACAGCTTCGGTGCGACGAAGCCCGCGATCCCGTTCCCCGCGTCGAGCACGACGTTGAACGGTTTGATGATGCTCACGTCGATGAACGCCAGCACGTGCTTGACGTAATCGTCTACGACGTTCTGTTCCGTGACGCTGCCGGGCTTTCCGGCGGGCGGTGGAAGCCTGTTCGAGGCAATCATGTCCCGGATGTCCCCGATGCCGCTTTCGCCCGAGAGCGGGACGGCCTCGCGCCGGACCATCTTGATGCCGTTGTATTCCTTCGGATTGTGCGACGCCGTGATCTGGACGCCACCGTCGTGCTGGTCGCGCGCGACGGCGAAATACAGCATGTCCGTGCCCATCATCCCGTAGTCCACGACGTCGGCGCCCTGCGCGCGCGCCCCCTCGATGAAAGCGGCCGCGAGCGACGGCGACGACAGACGCATGTCACGCGAGACCGCGATGCGCTTCGCGTCGAGGTACGCGACGAACCCGCGTCCGATGAGCCGCGCGGCATCCTCGTTCACCTCCTGCGGATACAGTCCGCGGACGTCGTACGCCTTGAAGATGGCTGGATTGATGCTCATGAGTATCAAGGTTCACAACCGGCTGTAATCAGTGATGACGGTCTTGTCGCCGAGAACCACGGGCGATTCGATCGACGCATTGCGTCCGACATGGCAGCTCCGCCCGAGGATCGATCCGCGCAGCGTCGCTTCCGGGCCAATCCAGCCGTTCGGCCAGACGATGGAGCCGTCGATCGTCGCGCCTTCCTCCACGTGCGTCTGGCGTCCGACGACCGAGTAGGGCAGCACTCGCGAGCCCGCCTTGATGACGGCGCCTTCGTCGACGAAGCACGGTCCGTGCAGCTCGGCCGCGGGGTCGACGCGCGCCTCGGGTGAAATCCAGGACTTCGCGGGGCTGCCGTTGAAGGGCGGAGCGGCGTAGCGGCCATCCATGATGTCGCGGTGCACCTGCAGGTACTTCGCCGGCGTGCCGATGTCGATCCAGTACCCGTCGTAGACGTAGGCGATGAACGTCTCGGCGCGCTCGATGAGCGACGGGAAGAAGCTGCGCTCGATCGACCACGCCGTGTCCTTCGGGATTCGATCGAATGTGTCGGGCTCGAGCACGTAGATCCCGGCGTTGATGGTGTTGCAGGTGATCTCGTCCTCGCCGGGTTTCTCCAGGAAGCGGCGAATGTTGCCATTGCTGTCGGCTTCGACGAGCCCGTACGCGCGTGGATTCTCGACCGGCGTCAGCACGATCGTCGCCTTCGCGTTCCGCTCACGATGCAACCGCAGCACTGCCGCGAGATCGACTTGCGTCAGGACGTCGCCGTTGAACACGACGACCGATTCCTGCAGCGAGTCGCCGGCATACCGCACGGCGCCGGCCGTCCCGAGCGGCATCGGTTCGACGACGTAGCGCAGGCGCACGCCAAGTCCCTCGCCTTCACCGAAAACTTCTTCAATCCGCCGCGGCTGATAGTTGAGGCTGAGGATCACCTCGTCGATTTCCGGAATCTGCTTCAACAGATCGAGTTGATAGTAGAGGAACGGGCGATTGAGAATCGGTACGATCGGCTTGGGCGTGTGCACGGTGAGCGGGCGCAGCCGCGTGCCCTTGCCCCCGGCGAGCAGAATGGCCTTCATGTCAATCAGGCATTCTAATGTCTTTTGATAGAATCGCGCCAAGGCCGCGATGAACCTTCCCAACGCGCTCACGATCGGCCGGATCTTTCTCGTACCTCTGCTCGTGGTCGTGCTGCTGACGAAGTTCGAAGGGCACCTGATCCTCGGCTTTCCGAAGGAACTGGTGGGTGCGGCGATATTCGGCCTCGCGTCGCTCACCGATGTGCTCGATGGGTACCTCGCGCGCCGGCGCAAGCAGATCACCACGCTCGGGCAGCTCATGGATCCGCTCGCCGACAAGCTGCTCATCACGGCCGCGCTCGTGTCGCTCGTTCAGATGGATCTCGCACCCGCGTGGATGGTGGCGGTGATTCTCGGGCGCGAGTTCGCGGTGACGGTGCTGCGCAGCATCGCGCACGCGCGCGGCGTGGTCATCTCCGCGTCGCCGCTCGGAAAGCTGAAGATGGTCTCCCAGGTCGTCGCGATCCTGCTGCTGATCCTGGGGCGGGATCACCTGCGGCGCTTCTTCGTCCTGGGGATCGCCGCGTTATGGGTGGCGGTGTTCACGGCGATCGTGTCGGGAATCGACTACTACAGGAAGTTCAACCACCTGCTGAACACCCCCAAGCCCGCGGCATTGAGATAGTCGTTCGACTGCCGATTGCCGATTGCCGACTGCCGATTGGATTGGGGATTGGGGAATGAGGATTGTCGATGGGATTTGGCGATTGGCAATTCAACTAGCAATTGCCAATCGACAATTCAATTGCCGATCGACAAATCCCATCCGCAATCCACCAATCGACGATCGTCAATTCAATCGGCAGTCTGCAATCGGCAATCTTCAATCGATCGCCTGTCTCACCGAACCCTGTGTATGGCCACCAGGTCGCCGATATAGACGGCGCCGCTGGCCGTATCGATCCGCACGAGCGAGGTTTTCGGGCGGACGCTCAGCACCGTCGCCTCGCCAACCGCGAGAATCGGTCCTGACGTATCGGTCGAATACGTGGGCGTCGTCCCATAGGCGCCGCTCCTCGCGTGCGGGTCGGTGGTCGGGTAGCGGAAGATCGTGACGCGCTGGCCGGCGCGCACGCCGTCCTCGGAACCGCGATCCATCAGCATCAGCATGCCCGGAGAGCCGCTCTGGCGCCGCTCGTCGGCAAGCACCAGGCGCGCGGGCCGCGTGAAGTCCGGCGTGCCCGCGATGGCCGTGTCGGCGGGCATCACAGCATCAACGTACGGGTCGAGGTAATCTCCCAGCAGGACGCCGTCACACGCTTCCGTCACCGTCGCAACCGAGACGTTCTCCTTCGCGTCGACGATCCGCACCCAACCCGCCGTGTGGATGCTCTCGAGCACTGAGGCAGCCGCCATCGGCGAGAACTGATCCTTGACGACGCGGCGGACGAAGTATTCCTGTCCTGCACGCAGCCCCTGTTTCGTGCCGGCCCCGATGATGAGCGGATCGTTCGGGGCGAACATCAGCTTGCCGTGCTCGTATCCGCCGATCACGCGCATCGCCATGGCCGGCGCGATGAGTTCCGCCTCTGGCGCGCAGGCGAGCTGATGCCGATCCGCGGAGGATCCCGCGTTGGATTGCGTTTCGGAACGCGTGCGCTGCGGACGCGCGGGACTCTGCGCTGCGGCGAGCGCCGGAACGCTCAGGGCCACGAGGATGGGCAGCATGCGCGTACGCATCAGCGTGTTTCTCCATTCGACTTGGCCGCTTGCGCGGTCTTCAGCTCTTCGACGCGACGGCGCGCCGCCTCGAGGTGTTCGCTCTGCTCGAACTCCTTCAGCAGGCGTTCGTAATAGACCAGCGCTTCCGCCGGCTTCGACATCTTCTCGAGCGATTCCGCGAGATAGAAGTAGGCGCCGTCGCGGCTCGTGTACGCAGGGTCGCGTTTGATGAGCGCCTGGAGACGGTCGATCGCGCCGGGATACCAGTGCACGCGATAGTAGAAGACACCTACCCTGTACTCTGAGTCCCCAAGGCGATCGAGCGCTTCCCGGAGCTTCGTTTTTCCTTCATCGATCAGCTCCGACTGCGGGTAGCGCTCGACGAACGTCTGCAGCTCGCGAATCGCGTCGCGCGTTTCTGTCTGATCGCGATCGGCCGCGCGCATCTGGTAGAAGTGCGCCAGCCCCAGCTTGAGCTGCGCGTAATCAGCGCGCTTGTGCAGCGGATAGAAGCTGAGGAATTCGCGAAACTCGTTAATGGCGAGCACGTACGCTTCGGCGGTGCCCTCGCCGAGATATGTATCGCCGACCCCGAGCTTCGCGTCCGCCCGATACGGACTCTGCGGATAGCTGTCGACCAGCTGCCGGAAGTACTCGCGCGCGACGATCCAGCGCTTCTTGTCCAGCGCTTCGGTGCCGTGCTCGAAGAGGAACTTGTCTGGCTGCAGCGTGCCGCTCGGCGGCTTCTTCGCGCCGCCGGTCGCGCACGCGCCGGCAAGCGCCGCGATCAGCAGCAGCAAGATCGCGGCCCTGAACGGACCGCGGCACAGGATTACACGAGCGCGGGAGACGAAGACAACCATCGATATTCAGCCTGAATTCCTTCTTCGAGCGGGACACTCGGGTCGAACCCGAGATCGCGCCGTGCGAGCGACGTGTCCGCGTACGTGTCGCGCATGTCCCCTCTTTGAGGGCCTTCCCGCCGAACCTTCAGCGGACAGCCGGTAATCCCTTCGAGGATCCGGAGCACATGATTCATCGATACGCGGGAGCCGCCGCCGACGTTGTAGGCGCGGCCCGGCACACCGCGCTCGCCGCCCGCGATCGTCGCGGCCACGGCATCGCTGACGAACGTGAAGTCGCGCGTCTGCTCGCCGTCGCCGAACAGCGGGATCTCTTCCTTCTTCAGCGCGGCCCTGATGAACTTGTGAAACGCCATGTCCGGCCGCTGGCGCGGGCCGTATACCGTGAAGTACCGCATCGCGACTGCCGGCACGCCGCAGTTGACGTGATACAGGTAGCAAAGCTGCTCGGCCGAGAGCTTCGTCACGCCGTAGGGGGAGACGGGCCTCGGCAGCGCATCCTCGCGCATCGGGATCGAGGCCGCGTCCCCGTAGACCGACGAGCTCGACGCATACACGAACCGCGCGAGCGGACGGCCGACGCACGCCTCCAGCAGCACCTGCGATGCGTCGATGTTGTTCTCCGTGTACGTGCGGAAGTCCGTGCCCCAGCTCTTGCGGACGCCGGCCTGCGCCGCCAGGTGGAACACGTGGGTCACGCCATCGAGCATCGCCGGCAGATCCGCGTCCTGAATCCGCGTCTCGACGAAGCGGAAGCCTTCGCGCAGCTTGTTCTCCGCGAGATTGGCTTCCTTAATCGCGCGCGGATAGTAGTCCGTGAAGCAATCGAGCCCGACGACCGCGAATCCTTTGTCGAGGAGCGATGCCGTCAGATGCGATCCGATGAAGCCGGCGGCCCCGGTGACCAGCGCCTTCACGCGAACACCTCGCGCACGCGCGCCGGCAGGCGGCAGGGACGCCCATCGAGGTTCACGGCGGCGTGCACGGTGCGTCCCGACGCCGTGTGCGCCTGATCGTCGCACCGATAGACTTCGTAGCGGAATTCCATCCGCACTGGCGACAGCATGCGTCCTTCCGTCCTCACCTCGATCTCGTCGTCGTACCTCGCGGGACGGTGGTATTCGCAGTGCGCCTCGATGACCGGCAGCGAGACGCCCGCGTGCTCCATCTCTCGGTACGTCCAGCCGAGTGATCGCAGCAGTTCGGCGCGTGCGACCTCGAACCACACCAGGTAGTTGGCGTAGTAGACAACCCCCATCTTATCGGTTTCGGCGTACCGGACCCGGAGCGTGGATATCGAGGACGGCATCAAGACGCCACGGCGGCTTCCGCCGCGGCGCGCAGCGCGCGTGTCGCCCGCTCGGCATCGGGGCTTCCGAAGATTGAGTGCCCGGCAACCAGGATGTCCGCGCCCGCCGCCACGATCCTCGGCGCGGTGGACGTGTCGATGCCGCCGTCCACCTCGATCGGAGCGGTGCTTCCCAGCCGCCGCAGCAGCTCGCGGACTGCCCGCACTTTAGACTCCGAACGCGGGATGAAAGTCTGGCCGCCGAAGCCTGGGTTGACGGTCATCACCAGCACGTAATCGAGATCGGGGGCAATCTCTTCGAGCGAGACGACCGGCGTAGCCGGGTTCAGCGCAACGCCAGCGCGGACGCCCAGGCTCTTGATGAAGTGCACCGTTCGATGCAGGTGCACGACGGCCTCGACGTGGACGGTCAGGCTCGACGCGCCTGCCTCGACGAACGCTTCGGCATACCGATCCGGGTCCTCGATCATCAGGTGCACGTCGAGCGGCACGCTTGCGACGCGGCGAATCGACTTCACCACCGGCGGCCCCATCGTGAGGTTCGGCACGAAGTGGCCGTCCATGATGTCGACGTGGAGGAGATCCGCGCCGCCGCGCTCTACTGCCGCGATCGCGTCAGCGAGCGCCGCAAAGTCCGCCGATAAGAGCGACGGCGCAATCTGAAGATGTCCGGCGCCGTTCATCAGCGGCTCACCTCGAGCGAAATCGGATCGCCCGGCGCAACCTGGAAGCCGCCCTGCGGACTTTGCCGCAGCACGATGCCTGCCGGCACGCCCGGGTACGGATGGTCGCCAACGACGGCCACGCGGAGACCACGCGATCGCAGCAGATCCGCCGCGCGGTCGCCGTTGACGCCGATCAGGTCGGGCATCACGTACGTCGTGCCGCGCTCGCCGCGGTTCACGAGCAGCGCCACGCGGGCGCCGCTGCTGCGCGGCGGCGGATCCTGCGCCACAACCGTACCCGCCGGGTAATCGGCGCTCCGGACTTCAGCCATCGACGCCAGCTCGAGGCCGTCCTGCTGCAGCCGGAGCTGCGCCGTCCGCTCGGATTCGCCGAGCAGGGCCGGCACGGTGTTGGCGCGCGGTCCCGCGCTGACCCACACCTTCACGCTCCGTTCGCGCCGCGTCCGTACGCCCGGCTGCGGATCCTGGCTGATGATGTGGCCGGCCGGTACAGTCGCGTCCACGCGGCGCCCCTCTTCCACCTTCAGGTTGAGTCCGGATTCCGTCAGGATCCCGCTCGCTTCGTTGACCGTCTTGCCAGCGAGCGACGGCACGTTGACATCCCGCGTCTTCAACGCCACCCGCATCGATGCGGCGGCAAACAGCAGGTAGGTCAGGATTAGCGCGCCGGCCAGGAGCAGCCGCTTCCCGGCGCCCCAGACGCGGGTCGATAATGCCATGAATTCAAGAGTTTACCGCATATCCGCTCGCCGTACCAACCGCGCGGCGACGAACGCCTCGAGGCCGTGGACGAAGGGCAGGGTGCGGAGGAAGCCGCGCGCATCGAGGACGGACTTCCAGCGGTCCGATGCGTCGGCAAGCGGCTCGACCATGAACTCCGGATGCGTCCTGCAGAAGCCGTCGATGATCTCGTCGTTCTCTTCCGGCTCGCTCGAGCAGGTGGCGTAAATCAACCGTCCGCCCGGCCGGACGATAGCGGACGCCTCGGTGAGCATCCGGAGCTGCGCCTCGGCGAGCGCCGGCAGATCCGATTCGGTCCTCCGCCAGCGGACGTCGGGATCGCGGCGGAGGGTTCCCAGGCCCGAGCAGGGAGCATCGAGCAGCACGGCGTCGAACGGCTGATGAAACGGGGGCGCACCGCGCGCGTCCGCCTGCACGATCCGGATCGCCGTCGCGCCTGATTCCGCGACCGTACGCTTCAGGAGCTCGATACGCCGTCCACGCACGTCCGCCGCGACGATCAATCCGCGATCGCTCATCGCCGCGGCCATCTGCGTCGTTTTTCCGCCCGGCGAGGCACAGGCGTCGAGAATGCGCTCGCCAGGTCGCGCATCGACGAACTCGCCGACGAGCTGCGACGCTTCGTCCTGCACGACGAAGAGCCCTTCGTGCGCGAGCGGCGTCAGCAGCGGATTGCCATGGACGACGACCAACCCGTCAGCAGCGTGAGTGACATTTTTCGTCTCGACGCCCGCCTTCTCGAGCGCGCTCCGGAGCGCCGCTTTCGTTGTCCGAAGTGTGTTCACCCGCAGCGTCAGCGGCGCCGGATCGTTGTCGAACGAGGCCCACGCCTCGGCAGCCTGATAGCCATGGCGATCCAGCCAGCGGCTCACGAGCCAGCGCGGATGGGACAGCGTCGTGGACAGATAGTCGAGAACGGCGGTGCGATCCGCGCTGGCATCCGGAGCGGCCGGCAGCGGGAGCCGACCGCGCTCCCGCGAGACGCGCCGCAGCATCGCATTCACGAATCCAGCCGCGCTCCGTTTCCCCACCTTCCGCGCCAGCTCCACCCCGTCGTCTACAACAGCGGCGGTGGGAACGCGGTCGAGGTGCAGCAATTGAAACATGCTCAGCCTGAGGATGATGAGGATTTCGCGATCCAGACGCGCGGGTCGCCGTCCCGAGAATGCCTGGACGATGGCGTCGAACGCGCCCTGCCAACGGAGCGTGCCGACGGCAATCTCGCCGGCAAGTGCGCGATCGCGTTCGTCCTGCAGGCGAGCGCGGGCCCGCGCGAGAGCGGAGGGAAGATCGGCGTGGCCCGACGCAACGGCCTGCAGCGTTTGGTACGCGGCCAGGCGAGCCGGCGCAATCACACGCCAAACCGATCGCCAGGCGGCAACGATCGTCCCGCGAGGAACTCTCGCACCGTCATCGGACGGCGCCCTTCTGGCTGAATTTCCACGATCTTCAGTACCGTTCCCGATCCTGCCGCGACCGCGAGGTCATCTCCTCTCGCGCGCACGACCGCGCCTGGCGGAAGGTCCGTACGTTCATTGCTTACGATGGAACGTCGAATAACGTAACGATTGCCACCCTTGCGCGTTGACGCGAGCGGCCACGGCTGGAGACCGCGAACCTTGTTGTGAATCGTCGCGGCTGGCTCGTTCCAGTCGATGACGCCCTCCGCTTTTGTCACCTTCGGCGCGAAGGTCGCACGCGAGGCGTCTTGCGGAGTCTCGCGGGCCCGGCCGCCGGCGAGGTCCTCGATGATTGGCAGCAGGATGCGTGCGCCAAGCTGAGACACGACGGCTTCGATGTCGCCGCTGGTCGCATCCGGCGGGATCGGCACCGTTGCCGACGCGAAGGTCGGGCCTGCGTCCAGTTCGGACACGATCCTCATGATCGTGACGCCGGTCTCCGCGTCGCCTGCCAGCACCGCACGTTGCACCGGTGCCGCGCCGCGATAGCGCGGAAGGATCGATGCATGGACGTTGATCATCCCCAACCTCGGAATCGCCAGGAGGTCGTCCGGGAGGATGCGGCCGAAGGCGGCCACGACCCCGAGGTCCGGCTGAAGCGCGCGGATCTCGTTCAGGAACGCCTCGTCGCGAATCTTCGCGGGCTGAAGGACGGGGATGCCGTGCGCAGCTGCTATCTCGTGCGTCGGCGTGGGCTGTACCTGCTGGCCCCGGCCACGAGGACGATCGGGCTGCGAGACGACAGCAACGACGGGATGCCGCGAGCTCAGGAGCGCTTCGAGCGGCGGCACCGCAAAGGCCGGCGTGCCGAAGTAGACGATCCGCAGAGCAGGCGCAGCCACGCTACCACTTGCCGGACTTGCGCAGCTTGTGGATCTTCCTGACGATTATGTCGCGCTTGATGCCACGCAGCCGATCGATGAACACGACCCCGTCCAGATGATCCATCTCGTGCTGAAACGCGCGGGCGAGCAGCCCGGTCGCCTCGATGCGCTGATCCTCGCCCAGCCGGTTCTGCCCGCGAACGACCGCGCGCGCCGGACGCACGACCGTCGCGTTGAATCCCGGGGCGCTCAGGCAGCCTTCTTCTTCGAGCTGCGTGCCCTCGCGCGCCTCGAACTCGGGGTTGATCATCACGATCAGCTCGCTGGCGTTCCGTCCCATCGAGAGATCGACGACGAATAGACGGAGCGGGACGTCAACCTGCGTTGCGGCCAGCCCAATCCCCGGCGCCGCATACATCGTCTCCACCATGTCGTCGATGAGGCGGTCGAGATCAGCGTCGAACCTGGCCACCGGCGCTGCGGGCTTGTGAAGTGCGCCTTCGCCATAGCGGAGGATGGGCCGAATCATCGCTTCGCGAAACGGGCGCGGACGTCCGAATCGGCAGCGGCGATATGGCGTTCGATTGCCGCGACCGAGTCTCCCCCGAAGCGTTCGAGCAGCGCGTCGGCGAGCACGAAGGCGACCATCGCCTCGCCAACGACGGCCGCAGCCGGCACCGCGCAGACGTCGCTGCGCTCTATTGCCGCGGGCGAGGGGCTCATTGTCGTCAGATCGACGGAGCGCAGAGGCTTCATCAACGTGGAGATCGGCTTCATGTACGCAGATGCGCGCAGGTCCTGACCGTTGGTCACGCCTCCCTCGAGCCCGCCGGCATTGTTGGATGGGCGCGCGAGCCCGGTTGCCGCGCGACCGTCTTCGTCCAGGACGATTTCGTCGTGAACGCGCGAACCCGGGGCATTCGCCGCGTCGGGACCGATGCCGATCCCGACGCCCTTGATCGCGGGAATCGACATGAGCGCCTGGGCGAGGCGTCCATCGAGCTTGCGGTCCCACTGGACGTAGCTCCCGAGGCCAATCGGCACGTTCGTCGCGATCACTTCGAATGCGCCCCCCATCGTGTCCCCCGCGTCGCGCGCGCGATCGATTTCTGCGATCATCTGCCGCTCGACCTCTGGATCCACACACCGCAGCGGCGCATCGTCATCGAGGGCGGCAGCCCGATCGAACGGGATGTGAACGTGGTTGGCCAGCTCCACGCTGCCGATCCGGAACACATGGCTTGCGAGCTGGATACCCAGGCGGGCCAGCAGCTGTCGCGCCAACGCGCCAGCCGCGACGCGCGCGGCCGTTTCGCGCGCGCTCGCGCGCTCCAGGACGTCGCGCAGATCCTGACGCCCGTACTTCACGCCTCCCGCCAGATCCGCATGCCCGGGCCTCGGCCGCGTGACGGGCTGCCGCCGCGCGCCACCAGCGTCGGCGGGCGCGTCGACGTCGGTACGCATCGTGTACTGCCAGTTGGGCCAGTCTCGATTCTCGATCAGCATCGCAACGGGCGCGCCGAGCGTCTCTCCGGCTCTGACCCCCGACAGGATCTCCGCGCGATCCGACTCGATCGCCATGCGGCGTCCGCGCCCGTACCCACCCTGGCGGCGACGGAGCTGGCGGGTGATGGCGGCCTGATCGATGGACAAGCCGGCGGGGAGACCCTCGAGGATCACGACGAGGGCGCGGCCGTGCGATTCACCGGCGGTGAGAAAACGCAGCATCCGACAAAAATTCTATACGAAGTTTCTGCGCACTCCGGGCTCTGGGGCCGGCGTGCTCGCGTGTTTTCTTCCCGAAAGATCGCGGGCGATCTTCTTGCACTCGGCGGCGCGCGGATGGCGCGCCTCTTTGCGGAACGATTTCATTGCAGCGACTGCCGCACGATCGATCTCGCGACCGGAGAGCCCGTTCAGATATGGGTGGCGGAGCTCGATTCGGCCGCGGTACGCGAACGCTCCGCGCTCTGCAGCGCGCTCGCGGAGCTGCGGCATCCGCTGTTGGTGCCGCTGCTCGATTACGGCATCGCGCACGGACGCTGGTTCGAGGCCCATGCCGTGCTGCCGCGTCTGCGCGCGTCGCCCGTTCAAGCCGGGCGCGCGGCGCGCCATCTTGGCCGCCTTCTATGCGCGGCGGGCCTTTGCATGAGCGGAGCGGATGTCGATCGGAACGTACGACTCTCGTCGCCGGGAGGATTGCCTGGCTGGCGGCCGATTGGCGTCCGGCTCCGGCAGCGCCCCGCGTTCGATCAAATAAGAACGCTGTTCGATGGCCCCGCTCCGCCGGGCGTTCTCGCTGCGGACATCTGCGGCCCGCCGGGCGCAGGATTGCGAACGCTGTGCACTCAACTTGCGCGCGCAGCGAGGCTTGCAGGTCTGCTCCCGATCGATCGCCGGCTCCTCGACTCACGAGAGGAATTTGCGGACATCTGCCGCGGACGACATCTCTGCTTGCTCGACTGGCACCAGAACCGTGATCCGCCGCGCGCTTTCACGGCGATATCGATCGATGGGGTCCGCCGGCACCTCTGGCTGCGATTTCGGCGCACTGCCACCCGGGCGCGCGCACCCGTGCTGTCGCTCGAACCGTTTTCCATCTCGGAGCTGATGACCATGATCTTCGTAGACCAGGAAGCCGGACCGGGTGAGGAGGAACTACGCGCGGCCGCACTTCTCGCCGAGGGACGCCCCGGTGTCCTCATCGAGGCCCTATCGGGAACCGCAGAGCGGCCACGGCCGCTGCACGTTCATGAGGTAGCACCTGAGTACGTCGGACGGCCGCCGGTGGACGCTCGTCTCGACACCGGCGTCGCGCGCCTCGAGCGCGTGGTCGGTGCGGCAATGGCGCTCGCACGGCGAGGGCGTCATGCGCGCGCGGAACGCACTCTGCGCCGCGCCTCCGAAGCCCTGGCCGCACGTCACGCAAACGCGCGGGCGGCGGCCGCCGCGTGTGCGGTGGGAGAGCTGCAGATCCAGCGTCTCCGTCCGGAAGATGCTCTGGCATCGTTCGCCCGTGCCCGCACCTGGTGTTCGTCGCCCGACGTCACGTGCAGGAGTTTGATCGGGACCGCGCGCGCCATGCTCGATGCAGGGCGCCTGCAGGAAGCAGAGACAATCGGCCGCACGGCGCTCGCGAGTACAGACGATGACGCGAATCTCTGGCGGGCCCGCGAAGTGCTTGCGGAGACGGTCGCACTGCGCGGCGATCTCGATCGCGCGATCGAGCTGCTCGCAATCGTCGATGGCAGCAGCGCGCCCGCGTCAGTGCTGGCGCTTGCCGCCGACATCGAGCGCCGCCGCGGACGGCTCGACGCGGCTGGACGTCTCGCAGCCGAGGCGCTCGCGGCAAGCGCTGCCAACGAGCACGGGTCGCGTTCGGCGGCCCACCTCGCAGCGATGCAGATCCAGGCGGTTCTCCGCAATGCGGCTGAAGTCGAGCGCCACGCCCGGCTGGCGTCCGCCGCTGCACGCGCGAGCCGGACGCCGCAGCTCGTGCTGCGGGCCGCCGCCGAGTCGTACGCCTGCTTCACGATCTCTGGACGCGTCGTCGCGCAGACACGCCGCGGCCGTCTGCTGGCCGCCGCGCAGCGATTGCCGGTGCTGCGCGAGGCACAGGTCCGTGCGGCCGTGGCAGGCGTCGACGAAGGGGTCAGGCGCGTTGCGCTGAGCACGGGGGCACTGTCACTGATCGAGCCTGGAGACGCCGGCGTGCGCCATGTGGACGTGCTGGAGCGGCTGCTCGACGTCACATACGACGCGCGGGATGAAGGCGCCGCGCTGCACGCGATCGCGGAGCACGTGCTCCAGTCGCTGTGCGCCTGCTCGGTCGCTATTCGATGCGCGCACGCGCAGCGTCAGGTGGCTGTCGCCGGCCGGGCCTGGCCGTCCGAAGCGTCCGTGGCCTTGCGCGTGCTCGAATCCGGATCCGGCATGTATCGTGGCGACGGCGTCACGCCGGAAGCGGCTGAATCTGTGCGGGCGGCCGGCGCGACGATCGGATCCATAGCGGTGCGATGGCTCGCCGGCGCGGCACCGTCGCCGGCGCGCGTGCGCGAGGCGCTCAGGCTCGCGGCGGCGGTTGCCGCGCCACTGCTGCGGAGTGTCAACACCGTTCCGCCAGCGCCTGCCGGGCCGCATCCGGACGATCTGCTCGGTCCCGGACCAGCGGCCGAGTCCGTGCGCGGCGCCATCAAGCGCGCGGCGCTCGCGCCGTATCCCGTGCTCATCGAAGGGGAGAGCGGCGCGGGAAAGGAGCTGGTCGCTCGGGCGATCCATGCCCGCAGCCAGCGTCGAACGCGGCGCTTCTGCGCGGTCAACTGCGCGGCACTCACCGAGGACCTGTTGGAAGCGGAGCTGTTCGGCCACGCGCGCGGCGCATTTACCGGCGCACTCACGGAACGCGTCGGGCTGTTCGAAGAAGCGGACCAGGGCACACTGTTCCTGGACGAAGTCGGAGAGCTGTCTGCGCGCGCGCAGGCCACGCTCCTGCGCGTCGTTCAGGAAGGCGAAGTGCGGCGCGTCGGCGAGAACCACTCGCGCAAGGTGGACGTACGCCTCGTCGCCGCTACGAACCGGTCGCTTGCGACAGAAGTCGAAGCCGGCCGTTTCCGTGCGGACCTCCGGTTCCGCATCGACGTGATCCGGATCCGGATCCCGCCGCTCCGCGAACGCCCCGACGAAGTGCCGTGGCTCGCAGCGATGATGTGGGCGGATGCAGCGCGGCGGGTCGGCACGCAGGCGACGATGGCGCCCGATCTCGTCTCGGCGCTCGCGCGCTACGACTGGCCCGGCAACGTCCGCGAGCTGCAGAACGTCATCGCCGCCCTCGCCGTGCACGCGCCACGACGCGGACGGGTGTCGGCGGCGCTGCTGCCGGCGCACGTTGCAGGCATTGCGGGACGCGGCATCTCGAGCTTCGACGAGGCACGCGTCGATTTCGAGCGGCGCTACGTCCGCGCCGCGCTCGCGCGAACAGGCGGACGCCGGGCCGCGGCTGCGCGACAGCTCGGTCTCAGCCGGCAGGGGCTGGCGAAGATGATGAAGCGGTTGGGTGTCGATTGACGGCTCGTAGACCGAGGCGCCGGTCAGTGTCGAACCGTCACTGCCGGACCGACGGCGACGCGAACGAGCGATAGCGAGAGAGCGTGCAGGGGAGCCCAAGGGGCGAAGCCCCTCGGACAAGACTAGCGTCGCAGGAAGCGGCGCTTGAGCGCGAGCGCCTGGGCGTCGGCAGGATCGCGTTCCAGCGCCTTCGCGAGGTTCACACGGGCAGCGTCGGCGTCGCCCGTCCGCCATTCGGCGTCCGCCAGGCGCGTGAGCACGGACGGATCCGACGGCGCGTCCGCGAACGCCCGCTGAAAGTAGGCGAGGGCCGTCGCGGGCTCGTTCATGCGGATGGACAGATCCCCAAGGCGCATCGTCTGCCCCAGCCGGCGCCTCGTGTCCGGCTCGTCGCCGTGGAGCGCCTGATAGTCGAGCAGCGCCTGACGTGCGATGGCGAAATGGTCGAGGCGCTCCGACGCCTCCGCGAGGTAGTAGAACGCCATCGGATCCACAGGCTCCCGGGACGAGGCGTCCTGCAGGATCCGTTCGGCAGCGTCCTCGTCGGACGTGAGGAGGAGCGCGCGGCCGAAGAGCGTGCGGGCTTCGCTGCCTTCATCGCTGCCGACCGCCTGCTCGAGCGCCCCGATCGCCTTGCTGAGCGCGATCCGATCGGCCCCCCCCTGCGCGGCTTCGAGCCAGATGCGCCCGAGCGCAACGTACGCGTACGAGTAATTGGGATAGCGTTCGGCGGCGCGGCCGAGCGTCAGGATCGCGCGCTGCTGCTGTCCGGCACGCGCGTACGCGAGCCCGAGGGCAACCTCGCGCGACGCTCCGGGGTCGAGCGCGGTGAGCGCCTCGAGCTGCATCAGCCGATCGTCGGTTCGGCCGAGCGCGTCATAGAGATCCGCAAGCTCTTCACGCGCGCCGAGCATCGCGGGCTGGATGCTGACCGCTTTCTCGAGCGCGGCGCGCGCGGCATCCAGACGCTGCACATCGCGCAGACAGAGGCCGAGCAGGTAGTGCGCCTCTGCGAACCGATCCTCCTGGGCGACCGCACGTTGCAGCGCCGAGATGGCATCGGCCGCGTGGCCTCCCGAATATCGGGCGAGCGCGAGCTTGTAGAGAACGCGTGGTGCGCGGTCGTCGAGCTGCACGTACTCGCGGTAGCGATCCGCGGCCGCGGGGTAGTGCTTTAGGGTCAGGTTCACGTCCCCGAGCTCTTCGATGGCGCGAATCGCCGTCGGATCGAGCTCCGTCGCGCGTCCGAGGTCGCGAAGGGCCGCCTCCAACTCTCCACGGCGGCGATACGTTTCGCCGCGCTTCAAGTACCCGATCATCGCGTCCGGCTTCAGGCCGATGGCACCACTGAACGCCTCGAGCGCCGCCGGCGTGCTGTCCTGCGCCAGTGCGGCCTCCCCCCGAGCGATCCAGTCGCGATAGTTCCGCTCGCGGCGCGTAACCATGACCGCGTACACGCCGACGCCGGCGACGGTCAGCAACAGAATCGAACCCAGGACGCGTTTCACGATGTCACATCTTAAAGGGGGATGTGCCGTAGACCGCACAGATTTGTCACGGCCATATCCGCTCTGAGTGGAACTTCCGGGCCAGGCCGGGATCTAAAGAGGTACAAGGGGCCTGACGGCCCAGGCATGGCGCAGGCGGTGCTACTATGGCCGGGGACGCATCGGTGAAGCCGGTTCGAGCCATTACGTGGACGGACGTAGGCGGCCGCGAGGCTTCGCTGATTCAGCGCTGCGCCGCGCGCGACGAGGACGCGTGCGCCGAGCTCGTCAACGAGCACCAGCGCATGGTCTACCAGCTGGCGCTGAACCTCCTGAACGATCACAACGAAGCGCTCGATCTTTCGCAGGAGGTGTTCCTGCGGGTTTTCCGCACCATTCACGCCTTCCGCGGCCAGTCGAGCCTCCGCACCTGGATCTACCGCATCGTCATCAATCAGGCGCGCAACCGCCAGCGATGGTGGCGGCGGCGCCACCGCTCGCAGCAAGTTTCGCTCGATCAACACATCGAGGCGCACGGCGATCTGCCGGCGAGCCGTACCGACGCGTCCCCGGATCGAGTGCTGGGACAGAAGCGGCTCGCGCAGCAGATTCGGGAGGCGCTCGATCGCCTCCCATTCGATCAGAAGACGGCAATCGTGCTGCGCGAGATCGACGGCCTCAGCTACGAGGAGATCGGATTCTCCCTCGGCATCGCCGTCGGCACGGTGAAATCGCGGCTCGCACGCGCCCGCGACGGGCTGCGCGCACAACTGAGAAACGCATCATGACCCTGCTGTCCTGCGACGCCGCGCGGCAGCAGATTGCCGCGTTTCACGACAACGAGCTCCCCGTGCAGCAGCGGATCTCGCTGGAGGGGCACCTGAACGGGTGCGCGGAGTGCCTCGGCGAACTGCGCGCCTTCGAAGAGCTGCGCGACATGCTGCGGAGCGCCGCCGCTCGTGCGCCGAAGGAGGACTGGACCGGCCTGCAGCCTGGGGTGATGGGCCGCATGCGCGCCGAAGCGCACGAGTCGTGGGCCGCGCGGGTGACGCGCATGTTCGACGACATGCACCTCGTGTGGATCGGCCTTGCCTCGACCGCCGCGACATTCATCTGCGGCGCCGCGGTGCTCGGGATGATGCACTTCGCCTCGCCGGAGCGCGGCGACTCCCTGGCCGCGATCATCGCCATCGTGGCGGCTCCCTCCGGATCGGATCTCAATCCGATGAGCCTCAGTCTCGACGACCACATTCAGGCGCCAAGCGTGCCCGAGGACGGCTTCGTCAACGATACGCTGGAGCAGGCGGGCTCCGGCCGCGAGATGATGCTGGCGTTTTCGGCCGTCATCACGCGCGAAGGGAAGATCTCAGGCCTGGAAGTGCTCGGCAACGGCCACGACGCGTCGCAGGTCGCGCCGCTCGTGAACGCGATTTCCCGCGGCCGCCTCGAACCGGCGCGCTACGGCGCCGATCCGATCGCGGTGAACCTCGTGTGGTTCGTCGAGCACATGACCGTGAAGGGCAAGCTCCGCAGTTAGCGATGCCGCGCGTCAGGACGCGGCATTGATTACCTGCTGATTTCAGCGACGGCTGTTGCTACGTTGCTCATCGCGTCGGTCGCGCGGATAATCACACTTCTCGCGCCGTTCACATCCTCCAGCGCGATCTCGAATTCCTCACGTCGTGAATCCGGGATGCCGTCCACCGGATATGCGACGCGCCAGCGGCTCGCGTCCAGCGAGTACTCCACGCGAAGCACCGCGGACTGATCATCGCGGACGACGAACTTGATCATCGGCTTGCTGCCCGCGCGGCCGGCGGGTTGGACCTCGATGTGCGGCGCGGTGTTGTCGATGTCGAAGCTCACGCTCTCCATCTCGCCGACGAGCGCGGTCGCCGGCGAATTGGAGGGCGCATCGGATGCGGAGACCTTGATGTAGTACGTGCCGTCCGGAACGGACGACGTGTCCCACACGAAGATGGGATCCCAAAGCCCGCGCTTCAGGACCTTCCACGCCGTCTCCCCCTCGCGCCTGTAGGACACGTCGTACTGCAGCCGATCGTCGTTTTCATCGTCGGCCTTCCACACGAATGTCTGCAGTCCCTTCTGGTACATCTTGCGGCCGAGCGCCGGCGACGCGAGCACGAGAGACGATGTGGAGCTGCTCGACGATGCGGATTGCTGCGGCTGCTGTTGCGCCGGGGAGCGGCCGTCGGACGTGTTCTCCTCGAAGCCGGCGATTTCGAGATCGCCCGTCGAGAAGGGCCGCTGGAACACCACGCCCGGCGGGTGCACGGTGATGCTCGACATCACCGGACGCAGATTGCGGGGAAGATACGCGGCCGTGACGGACGTCAGCACCGGACCGGGGCCGCTGGCGCCATTCGACTTCAACACCGCACGCCACTGCAGGTAGCGCGCATTCGGGCTCGAGATCGGCTCCCCCTGCGGGACGGCGTACGGCTTCGACCATGCGCTCCACGTCTCATCGGGCGTTGCCGTATTGCCGGAGCGCGTATAAAGCTCGATGTCGCCCGGCGATGACGCGGCGCGCCAGCGGATCGCTCCCCAGGTCGCGACCGTTCCCGCATCGCGAACGTCGGAATCGTACGTGCCGCGCTTCGCGCGCTCCGAGCTGAGCGCGAACACCTTTCCGGGGTTGCTCGTCGCGCCGACAATCCGTCCCGTGGAATCGCGCAGGAGCGCCGTGATTTGCCGGGCCGACGCGCGTGCCAGCAGCGTCGCGCGTGCCGGGTCCCCGCTGATTCGGAACAGCTTGCCTTCTTTCCCGGTGCCCACCAGGATCGCGCCGTCCTTTTCCGCATCCCCCTCGATGACCAGATCGAACGGCCAATCGTCCATCGCTTCCCAGATCGTGTCCCATAAGCCGTCCGGGCGAATGCGGTAGATAGCGCCTTTTGGCGTACGAGATCGCGGCTCCCGGGTTGCCGATGTGATCCCTGTTTGCCCCGATCCCGTATCGACGACTGAAATGGAGGAAATTTCTGCGGAAACCGTCGGCACCGGTGCCTTGGGTGTTTCCGGTTGGGTGGTAGTTGTCGTGTGATCGGCCGGGCGATCCTCGCCGCCCGGGGCGCCGCTGAACGCCGCGGCATAGATCGATCCGTCGTCTGCGAGACGAATCGCGTGCATCTCCTTGTACGGTGAATCGAGCAGCACGAACGCTTTGCCGGACGGATCGATCCTGAACACGCGTCCCGGCGACTCCGTACCGGCGATCAGATTCCCGTCCTTGTCGATCGCGAGCGCGACGACGTTGGTGGTGTTCGTCTTGTAGAAAACCGCCCCTTTACCATCCGGCGTGATGCGATAGATCGTGCCCTTCTCGCCCGTCGCAGCGTAGAGCGCGCCGTCTTTGGCCGCCGCCCACGCCCATATGTACTTGTCGTCGGGATCGAAGAACACTTTCGAGGACTTGTCAGCCGCGACCTTGTAGATTTTGCCGTCCGGCGACGTCGCGACGTAGAGCCCACCGCCCGGCGCGAGCGCGAGCGCGTGCACCTCGAGTTCCTGCGCATCGAAGAACGTCGAGACGGTTCCGTCCTTGGCGATTCGAAGCACCTGGCCTTCGTTGCCGCTGCCCGCCCACAAATCGCCATTGGGCCCGGCGAGCAGCGTCCACAGGAATGGCGCGGAGGTCTCGGCGAGCTGTGCGGCCGCGGGACCGAGGAACATCCGTCCATCGCTGTCGATCGAGAGGTTCTCGACGTCCCCTTTGAGAAAATCCGTCTGCGATGAGACGGTCCAGAAGGTGGGTGTGGACGCACGCAGCGCAGTCGTAAGCATGCCGGCCACCAGCGCGCCTGTCGCGAGCGCGCGCAGGTTGGAAGACCGTGTGAGCATTAGTCGTCAGTTCTTGTTGTCGAGGTCGAGCGTGAGGACGCGCGTGCCGGTGACCGCAGAATCCATCGGCAGCTCCCACTCGCCGAGTGCCGCGCTGCGGATGGGGGTGAAGCTGCCGCCGCTGCGATCCGCTTCGAGGACGGCGAGGACCGACGGAGGCAGAGAGGGGAGCGCTTCACCGTTCACCACCGCACCCGGCGTGCCGGTCAGCAGACGGACGTAGATGCGGTTGTTGCGGCGGGTCTCGTTCAGCAGACGCATCATCTGAGCCACGCTCTGCGGCTGGAGTGTGCGGCGCAGCTCGCGCTGCTCGAGCTGATTGAGCTGACGGCCGTCCGTGACCATGACGGAGAGCTGGCCCGACGCGTTGGCGGGGATATCGATCCGAATGGTGGAGATCTTCTCCGCACCCCTGTAGCTGCGTGTGAGCACCTTCAGAGGAACCGTCTGTCCCGCGCGCGGATGCACCTCGTCGAGCCAGACGCGCTCAATCGTGGCGCTGCGCGGCTCCTCCGCGGTCGTGATGGTGAGATCGACGCCCTCCAGCGCGACCGATTCCAAATCATTCGCCAGCAGCATCGTCAGCGGTCCTGCCACGTACGCCGACGCGCCGGGGATGGGATTGTCGCCCGTGAAGATGTCCTCGAACGTGAGATCGCCGTGTTCCTCGAATGCGGCCTTGCCCTTGACCGTGAAGGTCACCGCGCCGAACTGCCGCTCGTAGCTGCCCAGCGTGTTGAACATCGTCACGTAGGTCAGCAGCGGCGTGAACAACTGATCGTTGACGATCCTGTAGTGGAACGTGCGGGTCGCAGCGCGATCAGACTCCAGCGTGACGGTGAGCGGAACCACCGCAGGTCCCTTCCCGAGCGTCCCAGCGATCGCTGTCGCGCGGTCCTGTTTCATCGTCCCAATCACGTCGCCGAGCGTGGCGATTTTGAACGACGACATCAGGCTGGGCAGTGACGTGTAGACGTATGCGCGCGTGAGCGGGAACTCCGTCGGCCCGAGATTGAAGAACGGATGCCCGAAGGCGTATACGCGATCGCCATCGATATGCGTGACGGTACCGGTCGCGCCCATCTCCAGATCGCCGCCAATGAGCGAGACGCCAATGGCGTCGCCCGGACGGAGCGGACCGGTCGACGCGGGCGTCTGCTCGCCGGCGCCTCCGGAGAGCACCGGCGTGAACCCGGCGTCGCTGAACATGGACGACACGAGCGTGCGCGTCGCGCCGTCGACTCCGCTCATGACGAGCGGCGTGGCTATCGGGCGGAGCAGCGCACCCATTTCGGCGCCCATCGCGGCGGAGACCCCGATACTCTGCACGTCTGCAGGACGATCGGCAAACGATCCGATGCGCGCGGACGCCGCACGCAGTGCCGTGGCCAGCGTCTCAGCGGTGACCGGCAACTGAATCCGCGCCTGCGGGCTGGTGGCGCGTCGCGTCACGACGCTGGTCGCATCCGTCATCTCGGCGATAGGCGTAATGCCGGCGATCGGTTCCTTCGCGAACGCACCGATTGAATACGAGACCGCGCCGACCAGGCGTCCATCGATGTACACAGGACTGCCGCTCATGCCGGCGATTACGCCGGTTTCCGCGAGCGGGCCTCCCTCGAGCTTCGCGAGGATGAGGCTTCGCTGCGGCCCCTGGATGTTGCGGAGCACGCCGATGATGTGGACTTTGAATTCCTGGAGATCGGTGCCCTGAAAGACGGTCTGGCCAACGCCTGTCATGCCGGGCTTGACCTCGTCGAGCGGCATCAGCCGCGTCTGAGCCGGCAGCACGACCCATCCGCACGCGACGAGCGCGGCGGCAACAACGAGCACGCGGATTCTCATGGGGAAAACCTATAACCAGTTATAAGGGCTACGTGTCGATCGGTCAAGGAGGACCGCTGTGGCCCGAGTTGTTCACGGCCGGCGGCCGTGATATGGTATTCACCTCGTGACCACCCAGTCCTCCGCGGCGGCCTCCTCCTTTACGACCGTGTCGTATTGGTGGTGGTACGCGTCCGCTGAGGGGGTGGTGAACCGCTAGAACTCGACACCAAGCTGAAGAGTTTCAGGCCTCCTCAATGTCGCGATTGAGGGGGCCTTTTTTATTTCATGCCGTTGCCACAGTTGTGCACCACCGTGACGGGCCGATCCGCGACCGAGATCCGCGCTGCTCGTGACGGGGCCGTCGACGCCGATCTCGTCGAGCTGCGTCTGGACACGATGGAGCGCCCTGATCCCGCGGCGGCGCTACACGGACGGAGGCTGCCGGCGATCGTGACGTGCCGCCCCGTGCGTGAAGGCGGACACTTCCGCGGCAGCGAGGAAGAACGGCGGCGCATTCTCGAGGACGCTGATGCGCTCGGCGCTGAGTTCATCGATGTCGAGTGGGACGCCGGCCTCGACGCGCTGATTCGCCGCCGGGACGGCCGCGGCGTCATCGTCTCACGGCACGACTTCTCAGGGACGCCGGCGAACGTGTGCACGATCGTGAGCGACATGCGCCGCACAGGCGCGGAAATCGTGAAGGTCGCAACGACGGCGCATTCGTTGTCCGATCTGCTTCCGCTCCTTGATGCCCGATCGAACGGCGATGGCATCCTGATCGGCATGGGCATGCCCGGTGTCGTGTCGCGGATCCTCGCCGCGCGCTTCGGCAGCCGCTGGACGTATGCCGGCGATAGCGTCGCGCCTGGCCAGTTGACGAGCGCTGCGCTCCTGCAGGAGTTCCGCTTCCGCAGGATCCGGCCAGACGCTGCGGTGTACGGCGTCGTCGGACGCCCGGTGTCGCAATCGCTGTCCGCCGCGATGCACAACGCGGGCTTCGCCGCGCTCGGCCTGAACGCGGTGTACGTGCCGCTCGAAGCAGCCGATATCGACGACTTCAAACGGTTCGCCGATCGCATTGGGGTTCGCGGCGCGAGCATCACGATTCCGTTCAAACGTGACGTGATGCGCCTGCTCGATGATGTGGCGCCGCTCGCGATGAGCGTTGGTGCTGTCAACACGCTGCTCGTCTCGAACGGACGCTGGACGGGCACCAACACCGACGTCGAAGGTTTTCTCGAGCCGCTGCGAAGGCGGACGCCGCTTCGCGGTCTGCGCGCGACGGTGCTCGGAGCCGGAGGCGCAACGCGCGCCGCTGCCTTCGGCCTCCGGCGAGAGGGTGCGCACGTCACAGTCGCTGCGCGTCGCCAGGACGCGGCTGTCGACGCGGCGTCGGCTGTCGGAGCGAACGCCGGCGAGTGGCCGCCGCCAACCGGCTCGTGGGACATCCTCGTCAACGCGACGCCTGTCGGAAGCCGCTCCGTCCCCGGATCGCCGATCCAAGAGATCGGGGGCGATGGGCTCGTGTACGACCTCGTGTACGACCCCGACCCCACGGAGCTGATGCAGCGCGGCGCGTCAGCCGGCTGCCGCGTCATCGGAGGTCTCGAGATGCTGGTCGCGCAGGCCGAGCGCCAGTTCGAGCTGTGGACGGGACAGCGGCCTCCCGCGGATCTCTTCGCCCATGCGGCGGCAGAAGCCATCAGGACACGACGCTCATGAAGCAGACGACGTTCGAGGAATTTGCGGAGCTGGCGCGGCGCGGCACGTTCGTGCCGATCGTGAAGGAGATCATGGCGGATCTGCTGACGCCCGTCTCCGCATTCCTGAAGATCGCCGAGCATTCGGACTATGCGTTCCTGTTCGAGAGCGTGGAAGGCGGCGAGCAGGTGGCGCGTTATTCGTTTCTCGGCAAGGACCCATTCCTCGTGCTGCGATCGAAGGACGGCCGCACCGTCATCGACCGGTCGGGCGTGACCAGCGAATCGCCGGAGCCGTTCGTCGCCGCGCTCCGACAGCTCATGGCGGAGTTCAACGCGCCGTTCGTGCCGGACCTGCCGCGCTTCACCGGCGGCGCCGTCGGGTTCATCGGCTACGACGCTTCGGTCCATTTCGAGCCTGCGCTCGAAGACGCCTGGACGAATGCCGCGTGGGCGAAGACGCAGGCCGGCGAGGACGGTGCGGGTTTCATGCTCTTCGACACGGTCCTCGCGTTCGATCACGTGAAGCACCGGATTCTCATCATCGCGAACGCGCGCGTCACGGCGGACGAGGATCTCTCCGCACTGTATCAATTCGCGTGTGCGAAGATCGGCTTCCTCGAACGCGAATTGGAGCGCGGCCTCTCGCATGCGGTGCCCGAACGGCGGCCCGCGCCTCGCATCGACTCCAACGTGACGCGCGAGACGTTCGAGTCTGGCGTTCGGACGATCAAGGAGCGGATTGCCGCAGGGGACATCTATCAAGCGGTCCTGTCCCAGCGCTTCGAAGCGCGCGTCGCGGCGGAGCCGTTCACCGTCTATCGTGCGCTCCGGCACGTGAACCCGTCTCCCTACATGTATTTCATCCGAATGGGCGGGCTCGCGATCGTGGGATCGTCGCCCGAAATGCTCGTCCGCGTCGAAGGCCGCCGGGTCGAAACGCATCCCATCGCGGGAACCCGGCCGCGTGGACGGAACGATGACGAGGATCTGCGCCTTGCCGAAGAGCTGAAGCGGAACGAGAAGGAGCGCGCCGAACACGTGATGCTCGTGGATCTCGGACGCAACGATCTCGGACGCGTCTGCCAGTACGGCAGCGTGCGCGTGCCGCAGTACATGGCGCTCGAGCGCTATTCGCACGTGATGCATCTCGTGTCCACGGTTGAAGGACAGCTCGCCGAGAATACGGATCACCTCGACGCGCTCGTCTCGTGTTTTCCGGCCGGCACCGTGTCCGGGGCACCGAAAATCCGGGCGATGCAGATCCTCGCGGAACTGGAGCCGACCCGCCGCGAGCTCTATGCGGGCGCCGTCGGCTACATCGATTTCGCAGGCAACCTGGACTTCTGCATCGCGATTCGCACGATCACTATTCGAGATGGCGTCGCGCGCGTGCAGGCGGGCGCCGGGATCGTCGCGGACTCGAACCCCGCCGCCGAATACGAGGAGACGCGCGACAAGGCGCGCGCCCTGATCCAGGCGATTGAGATGGCGGAAACGGAGTTGTGATGAAGGTCCTGCTCATCGACAACTACGATTCGTTCACGTTCAACCTCGCGCAGTACCTCGGCGAGCTGGGGCACGCGCCGATCGTGCGGCGCAACGATCAGATCACGGTGCGCGAGGTTGGCGAGATGCTGCCCGAGCGCATCGTGATTTCACCAGGGCCCGGACGTCCGGAGAACGCGGGGATCAGCGTCGACCTCATACGCTCGATCGGCCAGCGGACTCCCGTGCTTGGCGTGTGTCTCGGGCATCAGGCGATCGGCCACGCGTTCGGCGGCGATGTTGTTCGCGCGCCGGCGTTGATGCACGGCAAGACCTCGTCCATCCAGCACGACGGACGCGGCATTTTCACCGGCGTCGCGCAGCCGTTCGTTGCCGGGCGGTATCACTCGCTCATGGTCGCGGACCCCCCGCCCGCGGTGCTCGAGATCAGCGCGCGGACGGACGATGGGGTCATCATGGGCGTGCGTCACCGAGAGTGGCCCGTGCACGGCGTGCAGTTTCATCCCGAATCGGTGCTGACCGGTGAAGGACGCAAGATTCTCCGGAATTTCCTGGAGCTGTCATGTTCCCCGGACTGATTGACAAACTGCAGCGGCGCGTCGACCTCAGCGTCGGCGAGGCATCCTCCGCGATGGACGCGATCATGGACGGCCAGGCGCAGCCGTCGCAGATCGCCGGGTTCCTCATCGGTCTCGCGATGAAAGGGGAGCGCCCGGACGAGATCGTCGGGCTGGCGCGGACGATGCGGACGAGGGCGATGAAATTGAGCCGCACCTTCGATCCCGTGTTCGACACGTGCGGGACGGGCGGCGACGGCGCGCACACCTTCAACGTGTCGACCGTGGCGGCGCTGGTGCTGGCGGCGTGCGGCGTCCGCGTCGCGAAGCACGGGAACCGGAGCGCCTCCAGCCGGTGTGGCAGCGCAGACCTGTTCGAAGCGTTGGGTGTGAACATCGCCGCTGCGCCACCCGTGGTGGAGCGCTGCCTCGACGAGGCGGGCATTGGCTTCCTGTTCGCCCCGACGTTCCATCCATCGATGCGGCACGCCGCGCCGACGCGCCGCGAGCTCGGTGTACGGACGGCGTTCAACCTGCTGGGCCCGCTCACGAACCCCGCAGGTGCGAAGCGGCAGCTCGTCGGCGTGCCGCGGCCGGAGCTGACGGAGCTGGTCGCGCGATCGCTCGCGCAGCTTGGTGCCGAACGTGCCTGGGTCGTGCACGGCGCGGACGGTCTCGACGAGATCTCGACCACGGGGTATACGAAAGTCTCGGAATGCCGTAATGGATCCGTCAACACCTTCTATCTCCATCCCGGCGACGTCGGGCTGGCGAAAGCCGCGCCTGAATCCCTGAAGGGCGGCAGCCCCGCCGACAACGCCGCGATTGCCGTCGGCGTGTTGCGCGGAGATGCCGGCCCCGCGCGCGATATCGCACTCCTCAATGCCGGGGCGTCGCTCCTGATTGCGGAGCGCGCGAAAACGATCCCCGAGGGCATCGCGATGGCGGCGGCCGCAATCGACAGCGGACGCGCGCAGGACGTGCTGCAGCGCCTGGCGGTCCTGTCGAACGCAGCCGAGGGGGTCGCACGATGACCACGGCCGTCCCCGACCTCCTCGCGGCAATTGTTGCGGGCGCCCGGAGGATTACGGAAGTCAGACGTACACAGGTGCGCGAGGCGGCACTCGAGCGGGCAGTCAGCGACCGCGGCGCGGACGGCACGGCCTTCGTACGGGCCCTGCGCGAGAGCCCTGCGCCACGAGTCATCGCCGAATGCAAACGGCGATCGCCGTCGCGCGGCATCTTGCGTCCCGACTACGATCCGGCGCGTCACGCGTGTGCGTATGCGGATGCCGGCGCGGCTGCGATCTCTGTTTTGACGGAGCCGTCTTTTTTCGACGGCGCGCTCGAGCACCTCGCAGCGGTTCGCGACGCCGTGTCCGTTCCGCTGCTGCGCAAGGACTTCATCGTCTCGCGGTACCAGATCCTGGAGGCCGCCGCGGCGGGCGCGAGCGCCGTATTGCTGATCGTCGCGGCACTCTCGGATCACGAACTGCGCGACCTCCTCGCCGACGCGCGAGAGATCGGCCTCGCGGCGCTCGTTGAAATCCACACGTCGGAGGAGCTCGGTCGCGCGCTCGACGCCGGTGCCGATATCGTCGGCGTGAACAGTCGCGACCTGCGCACGCTCGCCGTGCACCCGCATCTCCATGACGAGATCGCAGCGCAGCTTCCGGCGGGACTTCCAGCGGTCGCGGAGAGCGGCTTGCGGGACGCGGCGGATCTCCGCCGATTGCAGCAGGCGGGCTACCGCGCGTTTCTCGTCGGCGAACGGTTAATCATGCAGGACGATCCCGGCGCGGCGCTGCGGGCGATGCGTGGAGTGCCGGTATGATGCGCGTCAAAGTGTGCGGCATCACGACGGTTGAGGACGCGGAACTTGCGGCGAGTCTCGGGGCAGCGGCAATCGGCATCGTGTTCTGGCCGGACAGCCCGCGTGCGATCGACGTGCCGCATGCGCGTCACATCGTCTGCGCCCTGCCACCGTTTCTCACGCGCGTCGGAGTATTCGTCAATCAGCCGATGAAGGACGTGATGACGATCGCAGAGGATGTGGGCCTCGATGCGATTCAGTTGCACGGCGACGAGGATCCGGAGCCGTACGCGAGGGAATGCCGGCGTTCGATCATTAAGGCCATCGCCGTGAAAAATGGGGCTTCCGAAGACGCGGCTGCTGATGTGCCGTCGAGCGCTACCGTGCTGCTGGACGCGCACGATCCCGTCAAGCGCGGAGGCACGGGCCGTTCCATCGATTGGACCATCGCCGCCGCAATCGCCAGGCGACGACCCGTGATCCTCTCCGGCGGTCTGACGCCGGCCAACGTCAGCGATGCCATTGCCGCCGTATCCCCGTACGCCGTTGACGTGTCGTCCGGCGTCGAGTGCCTGCCAGGCAGAAAGGATCCCGCGAAGCTCCGCGCGTTCTTCGCGGCGGTGAAGAGCTCATGACCGACTACGCTCCTGCGTTCGGCGCACGTGATCCGGACGGTCGCGGCTACTACGGCGCATACGGCGGACGCTTCGTCCCAGAGACGCTCGTCGCACCGGTGGAAGAGCTGACGGCCGCGTACTATGGCGTCCGTGGCGATGAAGGCTTCCGGCGCGAGCTTGGCGGCCTGCTTCGCAATTACGTCGGTCGGCCGACCCCTTTGTACGAAGCGCGCCGCTTATCCGCGTCCGCAGGCGGCTGCCGGATTGTCCTCAAGCGCGAGGACCTCGCCCACACCGGCGCGCACAAAATCAACAACGCGCTCGGGCAGGCGCTCCTCGCCGTGCGCATGGGCAAGCGCCGCATCGTCGCGGAAACGGGCGCAGGGCAGCACGGCGTTGCGACGGCAACCGCGTGCGCACTGCTCGGACTCGAGTGCCACGTGTACATGGGCGCCGAAGACATGGCGCGTCAGTCGCTGAACGTCTTCAGGATGCGCCTGCTCGGCGCCGAGGTCATCGAGGTCAACGCGGGGTCAAAGACGCTGAAGGACGCGATCAACGAGGCGATGCGCGACTGGGTTACGAGCGTTCGCGACACGTATTACCTGCTCGGCTCCGTGCTCGGTCCGCACCCGTACCCGCTGATGGTCCGCGAGTTCCAGTCGGTCATCGGATGCGAGGCGCGTGCGCAGTGCCTGGAGCAGTTCGGAAAGCTGCCAAATGCGATCGTGGCGTGCGTCGGCGGCGGCAGCAACGCGATGGGCATTTTCGACGCGTTCATCACCGATGCCGGCACGCGCTTGATTGGCGTCGAAGCGGGCGGCCACGGGATCCGGCCCGGACAGCACGCGGCGCGATTCGCGGGTGGCAGCGCCGGTGTCCTCCAGGGCACCCGCAGCTTCGTCCTGCAGGACGCGGACGGCAATGTCGAGCTGACGCACTCCGTTTCGGCTGGGCTGGATTACGCGGCGATCGGACCGGAGCACGCGTGGCTGCGCGAGACCGGACGCGCGGAGTACACGTGGATAGATGACGAGCAGGCGCTGGCCGCGTTCCAGCGCCTGGCGCGCGAGGAGGGGATCCTGCCCGCGCTCGAATCGTCCCATGCCGTTGCGCACGCGTGCCGGCTTGCGCCGACGATGGGGCCAGATGCGCTTCTGCTCGTCAATCTCTCCGGCCGCGGCGACAAGGACGTGATCAGCGTCGAGAAGATTCTGGGAGCGATGACGCAGGAGGCAGGTGCACGCTGATGTCGACGACCTCCGCGGCATTCGCGCGCATCCGATCGACGGGCAAGCCTGGCCTGATCGCCTACGTCACGGCTGGCGACCCGGATCTGCCGGAGACCGTGCGAATCCTGGTGTCGCTTTCACACAACGGCGCCGACGTGATCGAGGTCGGCGTGCCGTTCTCGGATCCGCTCGCGGACGGACCGGTGATTCAGCGCGCCTCGGAGCGCGCGCTGGCAAGCGGTACGACGCTGCGGCGCACGCTGCAGACGATCAAGGATGCGCGGGCAGCCATTGCGTCCCCGCTCGTGCTCTTTACCTACGCTAATCCGATTCTCCGTGTCGGAGAATCGGAGTTCGTGCGGCTCGCTGCCGACGCCGGCGTCGATGGCGTACTCGTGCTCGACTTGCCGGTCGAGGAGGCCGAGCCGTTCCGTCGGCGGCTGGTCGATGCCGACATCGATCCGATTTTTCTCCTCAGCCCCACCACCACCGACGAGCGAATCCGAATGTCGGCACGGTTGGGACGAGGATTTCTGTACATCATCTCGCGCCTCGGCGTGACGGGCGCGCGTGATCGCGTGGCGGCCGATGCAGAGGCGCTCGTGCGCCGCGTCAGGGCACATTCGGACCTGCCGCTGGCGCTCGGGTTCGGGATCTCGACGCCGGAGCAGGTTGCAGAGGTCGGCCGCTGGGTCGACGCCGCGGTCGTTGGCAGCGCGCTCGTGAACGTCATCGCGCAGCATGGCCGCGCCGGCGACCTCGCGGACCGCGTCGGGAGCTACGCGCGATGGCTGAAGGGAGCGGCGTGACTGGCGATCTGGACGATTTGCGCAACCGCATCGATCTGCTGGACGAACATCTCGTCCGCCTCCTCAACGCGCGCGCCGCGTGCGCGCTCGAGATCGGCCGGCTGAAGCGCGAGATGGGACTGGAGATTTACCAGCCCGCGCGCGAGACCGAGGTGCTCGCGCACGTCGCGAACGTCAACACGGGACCGCTCGACGCGCCGGCGCTGCGGCGCCTGTTCGAGCGAATCATCGACGAGGCGCGGCGCCTCGAACGGATCGCCGACGATGCGCACGCGGCCGCATCGGCTGAGGCTTTGAGAGACGCGCTGAAGCGAAGCGCAAACGAGCAAAGCGACTGAGCCACGCGAGCGCGCCTGTAGGGGGACCGGCGGGGCGAAGCCCCCGGACTAGAATAAAAGGACACATTTATGGTTGTTGTGATGCAGGAACGGGCGACGGACGACCAGATTCAGGGCGTCATCGCCAAGCTCGTGGAAATGGGATTCGACGTGCACCGATCGACGGGCACCTTGCGCACCGTCCTCGGCGCCGTCGGCGGCACACGCCTGGCCGACACGGCGCTCATCGAGGTCCTCGACGGCGTGCAGGAAGTGCTGCGCATCACCGAGCCATACAAACTGGCGAGCCGGACGTTCAAGCCGGACAACACGGTCATCACGATCGATGATGTCCGGATCGGCGGCGACGAGGTTGTCGTCATGGCCGGACCGTGCTCCGCCGAGTCGGAGCAGCAGGTCGAGGCGGCCGCGGCGGCGGTCAAGCGCGCCGGCGCGAAAGTCCTGCGCGGGGGCGCGTTCAAGCCGCGCAGCAGCCCGTACAGCTTTCAAGGCCTTGGCGAGGAAGGTCTGCGTCTGCTTCGAGCGGCTGCCGATCGGCACAATCTGAAGCTGGTATCCGAGGTGATGGACATCAGCCAGCTCGAGCTGATGGAGCGCTACGCGCACATCCTCCAGGTCGGCGCCCGCAACATGCAGAACTTCACGCTGCTTCGCGAGCTGGGGCACTCGAAGAAACCCGTCATGCTGAAGCGCGGCATTTCCGCCACTATCGAGGAATGGCTGCTGTCCGCAGAATACATCCTCGCCGGCGGCAACATGAACGTGATGCTGTGCGAGCGCGGCATCCGCACGTTCGAAAGCTACACGCGCAACACGCTGGACATCTCGGCGATCCCCGTCGTCCGCAAGCTGAGCCACCTGCCGATCCTCGTCGATCCCAGTCACGGCACGGGAAAGCGCGACAAGGTTGCGCCCATGGCGCGCGCGGCTGTGGCGGCGGGAGCCGATGGCCTGCTCATCGAAGTGCATTGCGACCCCGATCACGCGCTCAGCGACGGCGCGCAGTCGCTCTTCCCCGCGCAGTTCGATCGTCTGATGGCCGAACTGCGGATCATCGCACCCGCCATCGGCCGCAGCATCTGTCTCGAGCCCGTCGCGCGACGTGGCTGGGGTGTTTAGGCCGTTATGCGGCGTACTCATCGGCGCCGCGTAGTCGCGGCGCGCAGGGCGCGCCCGCGAGGGAGCGGCGCGGGGCACGGGACCCCCGCAACCGACCGAGCCGGGGTCCGGGGCGAAGCCCCGGCTAATTAATGTGTTCCCGCGCGTAGCGATTGCCGGCTTCGGGCTGATTGGCGGCTCCATCGGTCTGGCCATTAAGCGCCGCTGGCCGTCGGTTCGCGTGACGGCGATCGACGAGCCCGCGATCGTCGATGCCGCGACGCGCGCGTGCGCCGCGGACGACGCTGCGCAGGACATCGCGGCCGCGCGTGACGCAGATCTCGTCATCCTTGCCGCGCCAGTGCTGCAGAACATCCGCATGGCACAGGAGCTTGCCGCGGTCCTCCCGCCGTCTGCGCTCGTCACTGATGTGGGCAGCACGAAGGCACAGATCGTCAGCACGTGCGCGAGGATCCCGTCGCTGCAGTTCATTGGCGGGCATCCGATGGCCGGCGGGGCGCGCGGCGGACTGGCGGCCGCGCGGCCCGATCTCTTTGACGGGCACCCGTGGATTCTCACGCCGGGCCCTCACTACTCGCACCACCTGGGTGCGCTCGAGTCATTCATCGCTGATCTCGGCGCGATCCCCCACGTGATGAGCCCCGAGCTGCACGATCGGCTCGTGGCGGCTATCAGCCATCTCCCGCAGCTGACCGCCAGCGCCCTCATGCACGTCGTCGGGAGCCTTGCGGGGGATACGGGATTTCAGCTCGCCGGAGCCGGGCTCGTCGACACGACCCGTCTGGCAGGAAGCCCGCCCCACATCTGGCGCGACATCGCCGCGACAAACGAAGTGGCGCTGCGCGAAGCGCTGGACGCGCTCATTCGGACGCTCATCGAGCTACGAGACGGCCTGGGTGACGGGGACAAGGTCGACGCGGTGTTCACGTCCGCCGCGAGATGGCGCGACGCGCTGTTGCACGCGCGCGGCGACTCGTGAACGAACCGGCGCGAGAGATGACGTCGCCGCTGTGGACCCCGTCGGCTGAACGCATCGCGCGCGCGAACCTCACCCGATTCATCGGATACATCAACGACCGCTACGGCACACGCTTCAGCACCTACGAGCCGCTCTACGCGTGGACGATTGCGCACCCAGCGGAATTCTGGAACGCGATGTGGGATTTCTGCGGCGTCACAGGCGAGCGGAAGGGAGACCGCGTTGCCACGGACCCGGAGCGAATGCGGCCAGGCGCGCACTTCTTTCCTGAAGCGTGTCTGAACTTCGCCGAAAACGCGCTGCGGCAGAGGGGCAACAAGGCGGCAATCCTCTTCAGAAACGAAACCGGACTGCGGCGGACGCTGTCGTTCGACGACGTTCGCGGCGATGTTGCGGGCTTCGCGGCGGGTTTGCGTGCGATGAACGTGCGGCCTGGCGATCGCGTGGCCGGCTACATCCCGAATATTCCCGAAGCCATCATCGCCGCGCTCGGGTGCGCCGCAGTCGGGGCCGTCTGGTCCTCCGCGTCCCCGGACTTCGGCGTTCAAGGCCTGCTCGATCGGTTCGGCCAGATCGAACCGCGCGTGTTCGTTACGGCAGATGCGTATCGGTATGGCGGTAAGATATTCGACTCGCTGACGAAAGCGCGTCAGGCGCTCGAGCGCCTCGCGACCGTCGAGCAGACGATCGTCATTCCGTACGTTCAGGGACAGCCCAGGGCTGCGATACCTGCCTCGTGCACCTGGGACGAGTTCGTCTCAGCGGGACGCGGCTCGGCGCTCGCCTTCGAAGCGCTGCCGTTCAATCACCCGCTCTACATCTTGTATTCCTCAGGAACGACCGGCGTCCCCAAATGCATCGTCCACGGTGCCGGCGGCACGTTGATCCAGCACCTGAAGGAGCATCAACTCCACTGCGACATTCAGTCGCGCGATCGCGTCTTCTACTTCACGACGTGCGGGTGGATGATGTGGAACTGGCTCGTGTCTGTTCTCGCCTCCGGCGCGGCGATTCTGCTGTTCGACGGCTCACCATTCCATCCGGACGGGAACGTGCTGTTCGATTTTGCCGACGAGGCCGGGATGACGCTCTTCGGAACGTCCGCGAAGTACATCGATGCTCTTTCGAAGGCGGGCCTTCGCCCGCGCGAAACGCATCGGCTCGATACGGTTCGAACGATCACGTCGACGGGATCGCCGCTCGCGTCCGAGAGCTTCGAATTCGTGTACCGCCACGTCAAGACCGATATTCACCTCGCGTCCATCTCGGGCGGCACCGACATCATCAGCTGCTTCGTGGGTGGAAATCCGATCGGACCGGTGTGGACGGGAGAGATTCAGGCGCGCGCGCTTGGCATGTCGGTCGAGGTGTACGACGAGTCGGGAAGGCCGATCCGACAGCAGAAAGGGGAGCTCGTCTGCACGAAGCCATTTCCCTCGATGCCCGTGTCATTCTGGAACGACCCGGACGGGCGCAAATATCAGGCGGCGTACTTCGATCGGTTCCCTGGCGTGTGGACCCACGGCGACTACGTGGAGTTGACGGCGCATGACGGCATCATCATCTACGGCCGTTCCGACGCCGTCCTCAACCCGGGCGGCGTTCGAATAGGCACCGCCGAGATCTATCGTCAGGTCGAAGCCCTGGACGACATCGTCGAGAGCCTCGTCACCGGGCAGCATTGGGACGGCGACGAACGGATCGTCCTCTTCGTTCGGCTCCGTGAAGGCCTGACACTCGATGAGGCGCTGCGCGACCGCATCCGCAGACATATTCGGGCGAACACGACGCCGCGGCACGTTCCGGCGCGCATCGTGCAAGTGACGGACATTCCACGAACGCGGAGCGGAAAGATCGTGGAACTCGCGGTCCGCGACGTCATTCACGGCCGGGACGTAAAGAACCTCGAGGCTCTAGCAAACCCGGAAGCGCTCGACCAGTTCAAGTCACGGCCCGAGCTGGACAACTAACGACTGTGGGAGTTGGGATTGTGGGAGTTGGGAGTTGAGACCGTCAGCCGTCATCCTGTCCGCCTGCCGCACGCCCATCGGATCGTTCGGCGGCGTTTTCAAAGATCTGAGCGCCGTCGATCTCGGCGCCATCGTCATTCGCGAGGCGATCGCGCGCGCCGAGGTTCGCGCGGCGGACATCGGCGACGTCATCATGGGCTGCGTGCTTCAAGCCGGCGCTGGCATGAACGTCGCGCGCCAGGCGGCGCTGAAGGCGGGCGTCCCCGTCGAAGTGCCGGGAGAAACGATCAATCGCGTCTGCGGCTCTGGCCTTCAGGCGGTCGTGCATGCGGTCGAAGCCGTGAAAGACGGCTTCGTCGATCTGATCCTCGCCGGCGGAACCGAGTCGATGAGCAACGCGCCGTTCCTGTTGAAGGGGGCCCGATGGGGTTATCGCATGGGCGACGCGCAGGTCATCGA
>JBKPQB010000051.1:0-16911 GCA_046733875.1 Acidobacteriota bacterium | reverse complement strand
GCAGCAGGACGTGGCGCGCGAGGTACGCTGTCCACACCATGATGATGCCGAGCAGCGCGACGGCTATCGTCCAGACGATGAGCGACTTCTGTTCCGCCTCAGACCGTGCCACGACGGTTCAGTGCCTGGCGAGAAATTCGCCGGTGAATCCGGCGACGAGATCGAAGATCTCCGAGAGCTCCTCAGGATTCGCAAGAAAGACGACGCGGAAAAACCCCTCGCGCGGGTCGGTCCCGAAGCCGGACCCGAATACGCAGAGCACGCCGGTCGCGCGCAATAGACCGAGCACGTACTCCTCGTCCGTGACGCCCGCGGGGAGCGCCACTTGAGGCATGGCGTAGAACGCCGCCGTTGGAGCCACAGTGGTGATCCCGTCGATGGCGTTCAGACGGCGAGTCGTGATCCCCGCGCGCTCGCCGAGCGCCGCCCGGAAGGCGTCCTCGTGCGAGCGATCCCCCGTGAGCGCCGGCGCAATCGCGTACTGCATCGGACCAGGTGAACACAGACGGCCGTCCGCGAGTTTCTTGATGGCCACGAGGACATCATCGAGCCGTTCCGTGCGTCCGACGGCCATCCAGCCCGCGCGCCAGCCGGGCGCGAGATAGGCTTTCGATAGCGACGAGAAGGAGATAATCGGCGCGTCGGGGTACAGGCTTGCCATCGGCGGCACCGGGCCGTCGTACGCGAGATCGCCGTACACTTCGTCGGCGAGGAGCGGAATGTTGTGCTGGTCCGCGAGCTCGATGAGCGCGCGGCGCACGTCCGCCGGGTAGTTCGCGCCGGTCGGATTGTTGGGATCAATGACGACGAGGGCGCGGGTCGTCCGGGTGATCAGGCTGCGAAGGTGATCGACGTCGGGGAGCCAGCCGCGCGCCGGGTTGGTGCGATAGAACACCGCCCGAGCGCCCACCTTTGCGAGGACAGCCGTATATAAAGGATAGGTAGGCGTCGGGATCAGCACCTCGTCGCCGTTTTCCGCGAGCGCCGTGAGCGTCAGCTCGATGCCTTCCGACGTTCCCGAGGTAATCAGCACGCGATCCGCGGACACGGGCATGCCGCGTCCCGTCAGCTCGCCCGCAACGGCCTCGCGGGCTTCCGGGATGCCGGGCGAGGGCACGTACCCGTTGTACCCGTCGCGCACCGCGCGCTCGACGGCCTCCACGAGGTGCGGCGGCGTCCTGAAGCCGAAGCTGATTGGATCGCCGATATTGAGGTAGCGAACGCGCCGGCCGCCCGCTTCAACCTTGCGCGCCTCGGCCACGATATTACGAATTGCGTAGTTGAAACCCGCCACACGCGAGGCCACGGGAATTGCCGCGGATGTGGTTCTCATCGGCCAAATCTTATCAGACGAGGCTGATGTAAATTTCGGTGTCGGCAGAATGCGCTACAATGTAATTTTTACCCCATTTTGGGTGGCAACGGGCTATTGCAGAGATCGTAAGTACAAAAGCCGTAAGGGTTTATCCGATGGCAGAGTCTTTGGAGTGCGAATGAGTGTGGTGGCGACGTGTCGATTGCTGTCGAGCATCGCGCTTCTGGCCGTCCTGCTGGTTCCAGCAGTGGGCGCGCAAAGCTCGACGCCTCAAGAAGTCCGGCCGACGTTCAAGGCCGGCGTCGACCTCGTGTCAGTCGCCGCCGTGGTACGAGACCGCAAAGGGCGCTTCGTCCGCAACCTCAGGAAGGATGACTTCGTCGTCCTGGAGGGGACGCAGAAGCGCGATATCGTCGAGTTTCACGCGGAAGAGGATGCTCCGGTCCGTGTCGCGCTGCTGTTCGACGTCAGCGGCAGCATGCGTGTCGCGTCCAAAATCGAGGAAGCCCGCCAGGCGGCGCGGCACGTGCTCGGCGCGCTGCGCCTCAGCGCGCCCGCGGGTCGCGTCACGGACGAGGTTGCTGTTTTCAGTTTCGACATGAACCTGCAGTACCTGCAGCCGTTCACGACGGACGAAGGTGCCATTGAATCGGCGCTCGCGCGCGTGGTTCCGTTCGGGCAGACGTCGTTGTACGACGCCGTCGAGCAAACGGCGCGGCGCGTTGCCGACGTCGCCCCGGGCGACCCGCATCGCCGCGCGGTCGTCGTGCTGACCGACGGCGTCGATACGAGCAGCCTGTTGAAGCCCGAGGAAGTCTCGGCGATCGCCAGCCAGATCGACGTTCCCGTCTACGTGCTCTCGGTCGTTTCGCCGCTGGATCATCCTGGTGGCCCTGATGTTGTGGACACGACTCACACGCCGCCTGAGCCGGTGCTGCGCTCGCTCGCGAGATGGACCGGCGGCGATTTGTTCGTAACCAGCGCGCCGGCCCATGAGAGCATAGCCGCGCGCCAGATCGTGGACGAGCTGCGCCACCAATATGTGCTTGCCTTCGGATCGTCAAGCTCGAGCGGATGGCACCGGCTCGCGGTGCGTGTCAAAGATCGCGATTGGAGCGTCCGAGCGCGCGCCGGCTACATGGCTGGCACGCGCGTTGGAAGCTGATCGCTCAGGAGACCCAGGGAAACCAGGGAACGTGGTAAGGGACAGGAGAGCGGAGACAATGGAGGCAGTTATGAAAAAGTTCGTGCTGGCCGCCCCGATCCTCGCGCTTGCGCTGGGGGGAACCAGCGCCTGCGCGACGAAGAAGATGGTGCGAACGTCGGTCGGCGAGGTGAACGACAAGGTCGAAACGTTGTCGAAGTCCGTCGAGGAAACGCAGGAGCGCACGCGGACGAACGAAACGAAGATCGGCGAAGTGGACCAGAAGGCGCAGCAGGCAGGCCAGCGGGCCCAGGCCGCCGGGCAGCGTGCTGACGAAGCCTATGCGGCTGCCGACAAGGTGAACGCGCGCGCCGACAAGATCGAAGCTGCTTCGAAGCGGCTCGTGTACGAAGTCGTTCTGAGCGAAGACAAGGGTAACTTCAAGTTCGGGAAGGCGGCCCTGCCCGAAGACGCGACGGGCGAGATCGACAAGCTCGTCGAGCAGCTCAAGGCGAACCCGAACGGCGCTTACATCGAAATCGAAGGGCACACGGACAACGTCGGCCCGAAGGACGTGAACTACAAGCTCGGTCTCGAGCGTGCTGAGGCCGTGAAGCGCTATCTGTACGAGCATCACCAGGTGCCGCTGCACAAGATCAACGTGATCAGCTACGGCGAGGAAAAGCCGATCGCGCCGAACAAGACGAAGGCCGGACGCGCGCAGAACCGCCGCGTCGTGATCAAGGTTCTCGCGTAGGCAAGGGCCAATTCCCAACTTCCAATCTCCAACTCCCAGATTGCAACGCGCATTGGGAGTTGGGCGTTGGATATTTGGGAGTTGCTTGCGCCGCATCGGATCGGGGGCGGATCGCAGGAAACGGCGCCGGAATGGTCCGGCGTCGGGTCCATCGATTCAACGTCAGCACTTTCGCAGGGTGCTTCGCGTTCCGCCCCCGGTCGGATGCGGCGTTTCTGTGTACCGACGCTGAGGAGATCGGAGCCGCGGGTGCGTGTGCGGCGTTGCGGCGTCAGCGGACGTGACGTCCGCCATCGACACGGATAGTCTCGCCCGTGACGAAATCCGTTTCCAGCAGGAAGACGACCCCTCGCACGATCGCTTCTTCCCCACCCCAGCGCCCAAGCGGCGTTGCGGCCTCGACGCTGCGGAGCTCCTCGTCCGTGGTCCCCGGGGGCGGCAGAATCGGACCAGGCGCGATCGCGTTGACGAGAATCTGATCCGCGGCCAGCTCGAGCGCCAGCACTTCGGTGAGCGCAATCACGCCAGCCTTCGCGACGTAGTACGGCAGGAATCCCGTGTATCGCGGGCGTCCGCTCGCGGCGACCCAGTCCGCGAAGTTCACGATCCGCCCGCCGCCCTGCTGGCGCATGTGCGGAACGGCCGCGCGCGCACAGAGAAACGAGGCGCGCAGATCGATGTCCACCACGCTGTTCCACGTGTGCTCGTCGATGCGGTCGAAAGGGACCGCGGTGTAGACAGACGCCATGTTGACGACGACGTCCAGGCGGCCGAACGCGGCGGCCGCGCCGTCGACGAGCGCGCGGCAGTCCTCCGGTTTCGAGAGATCCGCGGCCGCCAGGTGCGCGCGGCGTCCCGACGCGGTCACCGCAGCGACCGCGGCTTCGGCTTCGGCGCGCGATCTGTTGTAAGAAACGGCGACGTCCATACCGCGGGCCGCCAGCTCGCGCGCCACGGCGCCCCCGATTCTCTTGGCGCCGGTAATGAGAACGGCCTTGCCGGTCAGCTCCATGCCAAGCTCCCCGCCTCGGCTTCGCCGCCCCGGCGCGGCAGGCTACCCTCCAACGCGAACCTCCAGCAACCAACCTCCACCCGCCAACCTCCAACTACCAACCTCCAACTACCTCTCGCGGAACACGTCTTCCAGCGATTCCAGCGCACCCTCCAGCTCCTTCCTGTCGCGCGCGAAGCAGAACCGCACGTAATCCTCCCCGTTCGCGCCGAAGTCGACGCCCGGCACGCAGCCGATTCTGCCCCTGGAGATCAGGTACTCCGTCATCGCCCACGAGCGCGACGAGGCATCGGACCCTTCGGAGGGCCGCCAGGCTGGATCGATGCGGAGGAATGCGTAGAACGCTCCTGCGGGCGGCGTGCCCGAGAGAACGCCTGCGGCGCGGCGGCGGATGCCGTCGTAAAACAAATCGCGGCGAGCCTGCAGCTCACGCCGAAACGCCTCCACGGGGGCCTGCGATCCCTCGAGCGCACCGATTCCGCCGTACTGGACGATCGACGTCACGTTGCTCGCTGTATAGAACAGCACCTTCTTCATGCGGTCGCGCAGCTTCTCGTCGTGCACGGCAACGTACCCGAGCCGAAGTCCGGTCATCGCATACGTCTTGCTGAAGGTGAACACGGAAACCGTGCGGCTGTTCAGGTCCCCGAGAGACGCAGCGCTCACGTGTTCGACGCCGTCGTAGAGGACATCCTCGTACGCTTCGTCGGAGATAAGCCACAGGCCATGACGATCCGCGAGGGCACAGATGGCTTCGATGTCCGCGCGCGTCAGGACCCCGCCGGTCGGATTATGCGGAGAATTGATGTAAATCGCGCGGGTGCGAGGCGTGATCTTCGCCGCGAGCTCGTCGAGATCGGGCCGCCACCCGAGCCGCTCGTGCAGCGGGCACGCGACAGGCACCCCTTGCGCCGAGCGGATGTTTCCCATGCAGGGCGGCCATTCGGGATCCGGCACCACCACCTCGTCGCCGGGCTCGAGGAGCGCCTGGCAGACGATGTAGAGGCCGTGAATGCCGCCGGTCGTGACCATCACCTCGTCGGGGCTGTCGATCGGAATGCAGTTCTGGCGGCGCAGCTTCGCCGCGAGCAGTTCGAGCAAACGCGGCACCCCGGTCGTCTGCAGGTAATGCGTCTTGTTGTCGTCGATCGCGCGCCGCATTGCTTCCTTGACCGACTCGGGCGCCTCGAAGCTGACGTCTCCCTGATCGAGCCGGAAGGGATCCTTGACGGAATACATCATGTCGCGGATGCGAATGATGCCGGAGAACGGCACGGCGTCGAGATATCGGCCCATAGAAGAATGTCCGCGTGCTCCGTCTCGTCGGCGTTCTAGACCCGCTCCAGGATGCGATTTAGCGTCAGCGCCGCGCGCCCGATCGGAAGATTGCTGATGTAGAAGTGCTTCACGCCCGCGGCCCGCAGCTCGCGAATCGATCGCGCGCACACATCTTCCGGCGACGCGCCACCCGCGAATTCCTCTTGCAGTTCCTCGACGGGAACGGGCAGAAATTCGCGCAGCGTCTCCAGCGTACGCGGATTCGCGGAGCGGTAATAGAACAGCCCGAAGAGACCCGGAATCGAGAGGCTGCGCCGTGCGGTGGTTTCGAGGAACCGCTCGACGGCGCGCCGGCTGTGATGCGACACGATCTGGGTGAGGAAGAATTCCGCGGTCGCGTGCGCGTCGAGCAGGTGCCCGACTTGCGCCTCCGGATCGCCGTGAGGGTTCGCCCAGCCTCCCAGCGTCAGCCCCGCTTCACGCGCGCGGATCATCTCGCGAAGCTGCCACGCGTGGTCGACGCATCTCGGAGGCCCTACGTGACGATCGCCGCCAAGCACCACGAGGCCTTCGAAGCCGTGCTCGCGCGCGCGGTCCGCGTACGCCAGGCAGTACTCCGCCGTGTGCTTGCAGGTCAGAAAGGGCACGACCCGCGACCGAGGAAGATCGTTGCCCAGGTTGGTCACGAGGTGCCGCAGGTTGTCTTCCTCGCGGAGTCCCACGGCACTGTCAGTGAGGAATACGAATGTGCCCGCCTTCGTGAGGCTGCGGACGGCGTGATACGTATCGATCCAGGCGTCCATGCTCGCGGCGGTCGCGAGTTCCGCGCGCGGCGGACGCAGCTCCGCGGCGATCACAGAAGGCTCCGACGCAAGGCGCTCGAGAAGGTCCGACATCGATCCTTCTATAGTAGAAGGAAATGCTGAAAATCACGTTCCTTGGGGCGGCGCGAACGGTGACAGGTTCGAAATATCTGGTCGAATCGAATGGATCGAAGGTTCTCGTCGACGCCGGCCTGTTCCAGGGTCTCAAGGAGCTGCGCGAACGCAACTGGCAGGATTTGCCGATTTCCGCCTCGGACATCGGCGCCATCGTCCTGACGCACGCGCACCTCGATCACTGCGGGTACCTGCCGCGGCTCGTCGCGCAAGGCTTTCGAGGCCGGGTGTTCTGCACGCAAGGTACACAGGATCTCTGCCGAATCGTCCTGCCTGATGCCGGACGGCTGCAGGAAGAAGACGCGGCGTACGCAAATCGACACGGCTTTTCGAAGCACCATCCGGCGCTGCCGCTCTATCGGGAAACGGACGCGTTCCGCGCGATCTCGCAGCTTCAGCCGTGCGGCTACGAGCGGACGCTTCCGGCGGCGGACGGCATCGACATCGAGTTCATCAACGCAGGCCACCTGCTCGGATCGTCGTACGTTCGGATGCGCAGCGCAGGACGCACGATCCTGTTCGGCGGCGATCTCGGGCGCTTCTCGCGTCCGGTGCTCCCCGATCCGACGATGGTGAGCGAAACGGACTATCTGCTCGTCGAGTCCACTTACGGTGGTCGCGTCCATGAGCCGGACGACGGCGGGTCGCGGCTCGCGCACATCGTGACCGACACGGCGCAGCGTGGAGGAAAGCTGATCGTGCCGGCCTTCGCCATCGGCCGGGTCGAGGAGCTGATCTACTGGTTTCGGCGGCTCGAAGGGGAGCGCCGTATTCCGATCCTGCCCGTCTTTCTGGACAGCCCGATGGCCGCGGCGGCACTCGCGCGGTACCGCGAACGGCTCAACGAGCTCGATGCGGATCTTCAGCCTGAGCGGACGGACGACAAGGCGCCGCACGATACCGCGGCGCACGAGCCGCAAACGGATCGGCAGCGCCATTCGCGCGAGGAGCGCGATCTGTGCGTGTTCTGCACCGAACGCTTCCGCGTGATCGCGAACGTCGAGGAGTCGAAGCAGCTCACGGCATCGAAGGCCCCGGCGATCGTGATCTCATCGAGCGGCATGGCCGAGGGGGGCCGCGTCCTACACCACTTGAAGGCGGCGCTGCCCGATGCGCGCAACACCGTCCTCTTCGCGGGATATCAGGCGGCAGGGACGCGCGGCCGGCGGCTCGTGGACGGCGAGAAAAGCGTGAAGATTCACGGTGAATGGATTGCCGTGGCTGCGTCGATTCAGCGCCTCGATTCGATGTCCGCGCACGCGGATTCCACTGGGATCATGCGATGGCTGCGCGGCTTCACACGCGCGCCGCGCGAGACGTTCATCGTACACGGTGAGCCGCCGGCGATGGAGGCGCTGTCGAGCAACATCACGCGGGAGCTGGGCTGGACGCCTCGCATCCCCGAACATCGTCAGACGGTCGAACTACAATGAAAATGATGATGAAGATACGCGTCGTTGTGCTGGCGGTTTTTGCGGGCGCTGTGCTCCCCGGCTTTGCGCAGGAGCCCACGCCGGCCCGCCCCAACCCCGTCGTGCTCCGCGTGGGCGACACGGGATTCCTGCAGCTCCAGGCAGAAAGCTTCCGTCAGCTCGACGCCAGGCATCAGGCGCTCGCCTATTGGCTGACGCGGGCGTCGATTGCGATCGACCCGATCATCTACGACCAGTTGTCGCAGTACGGCGTCCGACAGAAGAGGCTGCTCGAAGGGATCGTCGCGCACTCGACGGGCATCGCGCCCGCGGCGCTGGACAAGATTCGGAGTTTCGCGCTGCTCTTCTGGGCCAACCGCGGCAATCACAACGAGACGACCGGTCAGAAATTCGTGCCGGCATTCACCGCTGAAGAGCTCCGCGGCGCTGCGCTGAAGGCGCTCGCAAACGGAGCCTTCAAGAACGCGTATGCGGATCTGCCGCCGCTCTCGACGGCGGCCGCGCTGACGAAGGAGCTCGACGCGCTCCAGCAGCCGTTCTTCGACGCATCGTTCGAGCCGAGCGTAACGGTCAAGACGCCGCCCGCCGGGAAGGACATCATTCAGGCGAGCGCGAACACGTTCTACCGCGGCGTCACGCTCCAGGATTTGAAATCGCTTCAGGAAAAGCACCCGCTCAACTCGCGCGTGGTGAAGGACGCCAGCGGGACGCTTCACGAAGAGGTCTACCGCGCCGGCACGCCCGACGGCCAGGTGGCGCCAGGCCTGTATGCGGTATATCTGACGAAGGCGATTTCCTACCTCGAGAAGGCGCGCGCTGTCGCGGATCCTGCGCAGGCGAAGGTCATCGCGGATCTGGTCCGCTTCTATCAGACCGGTGATCCGAACGACTGGCTGACGTTCGGCGCCGACTGGGTGCGGAACGATGCGACGGTAGATTTCGCTAACGGCTTCATCGAGGTCTATCGCGATGCGCGGGGCGCCAAAGGAAGTTCGCAGAGCTTCGTGACGGTCACCGACAAGCCGGTGACCGACGCGATGGTCAAGCTCGCGAGCAACGCCGCGTACTTCGAGCAGAAGGCGCCGTGGGACCCAAAGTACAAGAAGCAGAGCTTTCAGCCTCCCGTTGTCAAGGCGGTTGAAGTCCTGATCGAGACGGGCGACTTCCATGTGACGACGATCGGCGACAACCTGCCGAACGAGAACGAGATTCACGAGAAGTACGGCACGAAGAACTTCCTGTTCCTCGGCAGCAGCCACGCGCTGGATGCCGCCAGCTCCGAGAAAGTCCTCCACGAGTTCGCGACGCCCGAGGAGGCGCAGCGCGCAGCGAAGTACGGCGAGCAGGCGGAGGACCTCCTGACGGCGATGCACGAGGTGATCGGCCACGGCTCGGGCAAGTTGAGCGAGCGGCTCGAGGGCGGTGCGCAGGCGTATTTGAAGGAGTACTTTTCGACGCTGGAGGAGGCCCGCGCGGATCTCATGGGTCTCTGGAACATCTGGGACCCGAAGCTGAAGGAGCTTGGGCTCGTGACGGATCAGGATGCTGTCGCGAAGACGATGTACGACAGCGCGGCGCGGGCGCCGCTGACGCAGCTCCGCCGCATTCCGCGCGGCGACACCATCGAGGAGGATCACCAGCGCGATCGGCAGTTGATCGTCAACTACATCATGGGTACGAGCGGCGGCATCGAGCGAGTGGAGCGGAACGGGAAGACCTACATGCACGTGTCGGATTACGCGCGCATGCGGAAAGGCGTCGGTCTGCTGCTGGCCGAGCTGATGCGCATCAAGGCTGAAGGCGACTATCCGGCTATCAAGATACTCGTCGACAAGTACGCCGTGCACTTCGATCCGAAGCTCCGCGATCAGGTGGTCGCGCGCTACAAGGGGCTTGACCTGCCGACATATTGGGCGGGCGTGAACCCCGCGCTGACTGCGCAGGTGGACGCGAAGGGGAACGCAACCGCGGTCCGCATGACGTATTCGCGGGATCCGGTGCGGCAATATCTGGACTACGCGTCGATGTACGACGCGTTGCTGGCGGCTCCGGCCGGAGGACGCGGCCGATGACGGCGCCGGTTGCCCGCGACGCGGATACCAGACCGTATCTGCTCGAACGGGTGGAGGATGCCGCGGTCGTCCAGTTGTACGCGGATGGATTCCAGGATGTTCCGCTCAATCAGAAGATTCTGATCTATCACTTGTACGAAGCTGCCGTCGCGGGGCGCGACATCTATTACGACCAGCGTTATGCGCACAATCTGGAAATGCGCGAGATCCTCGAGGAGATCCTCACGCACGCGGATGGGATCCCGAAGTCGACGCTCGAGGCGATCACGCGCTACACGAAGCTGTTCTGGATCAACACCGGCCCGTACAACAACCTGACGGCCCGCAAGTTCGTCCTCAAATGCGATCCCGCATCGTTCGCAGCGGCGATCCGGACGGCAGCGGTCAACGGCGCAGTGCTTCCAGCACGGTCGGGAGAGTCGATCGAGGCCTTGAGCGCTCGTGTCGCGCCGCTGTTCTTCGACCCCTCCCTCGATCCGATCGTCACTAACAAGACGCCGGAGAACGGCAGGGACATTCTCCAGGCGAGCGCAAACAATCTGTATTCGGGCGTCTCTCTCCGCGATCTCGAAGGGTTTGAGGAGCGGTATCCGCTCAACTCCCGCCTGGTCAGGAACGGGGCGGGGCTGGCGGAAGAGGTCTACCGGGTTGACGGTAAGTACGGCGAGTACATCCGCAGCATTGTCGAGCACCTGGAGGCAGCCGTTCCGTACGCGACGGAGCCCATGGCGAAAGCGCTTCGTGCACTGATCAAGTTTTACGAAACGGGCGAGACATCCGATCGGATCGCCTACGACGTCGCGTGGCTGCAGGATCGCCACTCGCCCGTGGACACGATCAACGGGTTCGTCGAAGTCTACATGGACGCGCGCGGAATCAAGGGCGCGTGGGAAGCCCTCGTCTACTACGTCAATCCGCACAAGACGGAAGGCATCCGCACGCTTGCGGACGCGGCGCAGTGGTTCGAGGATCACATGCCGTGGGATCCTCGGTACCGCAAGCAGGGCGTGCGGGGCATCTCCGCGAATGCGATCGATGTGGTCGTCGAAACGGGGGATTCCGGTCCGGTAACGCCCGTGGGCATCAACCTGCCCAATGACCAGGGCATCCGCGAACGATATGGCAGCAAGTCGGTCTCCCTGTCGAATGTCAATGAAGCGTACCATCGATCGACGGCGCCAGAGTTCCGGCGCGAGTTCGCGTGGACGGACGAAGAGGCGGAGCGCGCAGAAAAGTGGAGCAGCGTGGCGTCGGAGTTGACGACCAACATGCACGAGGTGATCGGACACGGTTCCGGCCGCGTGTCCGATGCGGTGCAGGGAAGTCCCCAGACCGCGCTGAAGGAGCAGTACTCCGCGCTCGAGGAGTCGCGCGCCGATCTCGTGGCGCTGTACTTTCTGCCCGACCCGAAGCTGGTCGAGCTCGGGCTCGTAGATGCGGCCGACCACGCCGAGATCGTGCGCGCGGAGTACGAGGCGTACGCGAGGAACGCGCTCGTGCAGCTCCGTCGCGTCCGCGAGGGCACGCAGATCGAAGAGGATCACATGCGCAACCGCCAGATGATCGTGGGCTGGCTCATGCGCAACTCGAACGCGATCGACGTGCGCCGGCGCGACGGAAAGACCTACTACGTCTTGACGGACGTGCGGGTATTCCGGGCCGGCGTCGCTCGCCTGTTGAGCGAAGTCCAGCGGATCAAGGCCGAAGGAGACTACGCGGCCGCGAAGAGGCTGTTCGACGTGTATGGCGTCCACTTCGATCCCGCGCTCCGCGACGAGGTCGTCGAGCGCGTGGATCGCCTGCAGATGCCGTCGTACACGGGGTTCGTGCAGCCACGACTCGAGGCCGTGCGCGATGAGGACGGGACGATCACGGACGTCCTCATTTCATATCCGCAGGATTTGACGCAGCAGATGCTCGAGTATTCTGGACGTAGGTCCACACCTCTTTCGAAATCGAGGCCATGAGGGCCGCCGTCTTCTTGTCATCCTCGGGTCCGCGGACGAGCACGACCAGCACGTAGGGACGCGGACCATAGACAATCGCCGCGTCGTGCAGAATTCCCGTGATGTTGCCCGTCTTGTGGCCGACGGCAACGTCGGGCGGCACGCCCGCGCGGATCCCATCGGGCAGCTCGCGCTGGCGCTTCAGGATCTCCGCCATCTCGCCGTCCGCTTTTGCGCCGACGGCTTTGCCCTTCGCGATTCGTTCGAGCAGCACGAGCAACCCCCGAGCGGTCGTGGTGTTGTTCAGTCCCTTCTCGAACGCCTTCTGATCCTCGACGCCGCGGAGGACCTTCATGCCGTCCGCGCCAAGCTTCGTGACAGTGCTCTGGATGTTCTCGACACCCAGGCGCTCGATGAGCAGGTTCGCCGCCAGATTGCTGCTCACGGTGATCATCGCCTCGCACAACTCGCGCAGCGTCATCGTGCGCCCGACTGCTTTGTAGACCTCTTCGTCCGAATCGTCCTTCACGTCGAGCGTGTAGACGCTGCCGTCGGCGATGCTGTGGAACTCGTTGCGGACCGGCAGCGCTTCATCCAGTGAGAGCCGACCGGCGGCGGCCTGACGGAACAGCTCGATCATCACCGCCACCTTCATCGTGCTCGCCGCGTGGAAGGCCGTATCCGCGTTCAGGAGGAGCGTCGCCTTGCCGTCAACGGTCTGGAACGCGACTGCGACGTCGACGCCGCTGGCGGCCACGATTTGCCGAATGCGGTCGCGGAGCGGCGCCTCACGCACGGGGCGCTGCCACAGAAGCATCAAGGTGAGCGCGAAGCTGAGCATTGGCGCGTGGGAGGCGGATGGTCCTGATTGTATGCTTCACCGATGGCGTCGCGAATTCTTCCGGGAACGAGCGTCATTATCGCAGGCGCGGGACTGGCCGGCTTGACGGCCGCGCGCGACCTCGAGGCAAGAGGCGGCTCGGTGACGGTCGTCGAGGCGCGGGGTCGCGTCGGCGGGCGCGTCTGGACGTTGCGTCAAGGATTCGCCGCCCGGCAGCACGCGGAGGCGGGAGCGGACCTGATCGAAGAGGAGCAGGACGCCCTGCGCGCCCTCGCAAGCGAGCTGGGCCTCGAGCCCGTCAGGATTCTCCGCGAGGGTTTTGGCTTCTACGGACCGGACGCGCGCGGGCGCCGGCGCATCAACGCCGGCCTTGGCGGTTTCCACACGGTCCCGAAGCTTCTGCGCGACACGATCCGCGATTTCAAGACGTCCGAGCAGCGATGGGACTCCGCGATCGCTGCACGGCTGGCGCGGACGTCCGTGGCCGAGTGGCTCGCGTCCGCGCGCGTGCCCGCGCATCTTCGCGCGGCGGTCTGCGCCTTTCGTGGATTCTTCCTCGCCGATCCGGAAGATCTCTCGCTGATCGTGCTCGTGGAGCAGTTCGCGTCGAACGGGACGCCGGGTCAGGGACGTATCTTCCGCATTCCGGAGGGCAGCGATCGGATTGCGACGTTAATCGCGCGCCGGCTGCGCGGCCGGGTGCTCCTGCAGGCGATCGTACGACGCATCGTGCAGACGGGAACCGGCGTCACCATCTCGATCGAGGACGGTAAAGGGGCGCGTGCCGAGATGTCGGCGCAGTACGCAGTGTGCGCGCTGCCCGCGTCCACTCTTCGCGATGTCGTCATCGAACCATCGCTGCCGACTCCGCAGCGCGACGCGATTTCACGGCTGGCGTACGGGCCGGCCACGCGTCTGCTGCTGCAGTTCGACAAGCGATTCTGGAAAAGGCGCGGACAGCCGCTGGCATTCGGCACCGATCTGGCGACGGGCGCCGTGTGGGATGGCAACGAGCAGCAGCAGAAAGCGCCGGGCATTCTGAGCTTTCTGGCGGGCGGCCACGCGTCACGGGAGCTGCTCGACCTGCTGAGCGCCGAGGGCGCCGAAGCCGTCGTCGGTCGCATTCGGTGGATGGGCGAGCCGTCGACGCTGATCGCCTCGCGGGCCATTGCGTGGGAAGACGACCCGTGGGCGCGCGGCGGCTACGCGTACTTCGATCCGGCGTTCAATCCTCTGTGGCGCGAATGGCTCGCGCGTCCAGCGGGACGAATCGTGTTCGCGGGGGAGCACACGAGCATCCGTTGGCAAGGCTATATGAACGGCGCCGTCGAGAGCGGCCATCGCGCCGCCGCCGAAATCGCCGCCCTCGCCGCCCCGGTGCTCTGACCCCGCGCGGGCTCTGACCCCGAACTGGGGCGGTTTTGATCGCAGAAAGTGCGTACTGTGTAAACCGTTCACAGGGCTCTGACCCCGGAAGCACCGACTACGGGTCAGACCCCGTTGTCGACGCGAGATTCGGGCAGGTCCGCTAGGGTGTCCCAGGTGTCCGGGTCCTGTGAGACGAGCGTCCCGAGATAGAGAGACACATCTCCGGCGGGATAGCGGGTGGCCAGCTCGCTGGCGGCGTGCTTCACTTTGTCCGCCTCCGGCTTCGCGACGGTCTCCTCCGTGATCAGCCCGTCCTCGTGCGGGATGCCGAGCAGATCGAGAAAGGCCGCCATCATCGGACGCTGCTGATCGAGGTGGTAGTTCACGAGCGCGCGCGCGGCGATCGAATCGGACACGTTGGGAAGCCGCGCGAGATATTTCGCCTTCTTGTCCTGAGAGAGCGCGACGACAGTACGCGGCCGGAACTTCATGTGCGTCGCGATCGAGCCGACGGCTTCCAGTTGCTGATCGGCCGAGTGCTCGTCTGCCCAGAACAGCTCGGCCGCCCTGAGACGCCGATCGAGCGGCATCCGTCGCCAGAGACGCGAAGGTCGATAGCTCGAGAAGTCTTCCGCCATGGCGCGATCTTAACAGCGCTCGCCGCGCAACTGAAGATGTGCGCTATAAGAGCGCGCTGCGCAACCGCGCAACTGGAGTTCCGCGCCACGACCGCGGCAGTACGACAAAACGGTCACCCGCGATAAGATCAGAAGCGATTGAGCGATCGTTTGTTCACGCCGCGCTTCTTCGTGATGTGCGGCTTCACCTTCACGGTCTTCCTCTCCGCGCTGCAGATCTTGCCGACCGCGCCGTTTCACATCCTGGCGCTCGGCGGGAGCACGTTCGCCTCGGGGCTGTTCCTCGGGTTCCTGACGTACGCGTCGGCCTTCAGCGCTCCGCTCACGGGCGCGCTGGCGGACCGGCTGGGATCGCGGCGGATCCTCATCACATCGAGTCTCACGATCGCGGCGTTCTCAGCCGCTTACGCGGTAATTCCCGGGTATCGTTTGATCCTCGCGCTCGTGCTGGTGCACGGCGTGTTCTGGTCGGGCCTGCTCTCCGCGTCGGCGTCGTATCTCACGAGCATGCTCCCGGAGCGGCGCCGTGCCGAGGGCGTCGGCTATTGGGGACTCTCCTCGGTAGCCGCGATTGCCGTCGCGCCACCGATCGGCTTCTGGGTCTTTCAATTCGGATGGCGCGCGCTGTGCCTGGAAGCCGCATGCCTGAATCTGATCATGGCCGCGATTGCGTGGCATCTGCCTCCGCAGACGATCACCGCGCAGGCGACGCCACATCCGAAGGGCGGCATCCTCGAGCGGCGCGTGCTCCTGCTCTCGCTGACGCTGTTCCTGTATTCGTTCGGATACGGCGGCATCACGAGCTTCACGGCGCTCTACGCCGACGTGCACGGCATCCGCCCCAAGGGCCTTTATCTGACGTCGCTCGCGATCGTGATCCTGCTAACCCGGCCGCTTGCCGGCCGTCTTGGTGATCGATTCGGCTATCGGCGCGTGTTCCTGCCTTGCCTCGTGCTCATCGCGATCGGGCTCGCCTGCCTGGCGCTCGGCAGCTCGCGGTCGATGCTGCTGACGTCTGCGGCCGTGTTCGGGACTGGCTTCGGGACAGCGTATCCCGTCTTCGTCGCCTACGTCATTCAACACGTGCCTGCCAGCCGCCGCGGGGCCGCATTCGGCGCGATCCTCGCGGCGTTCGATACGGGGATCGGGACGGGATCGACGACGGCCGGCTGGCTGATTGGACGATATGGGTTCGCCACTGCGTTTGGAACGGCCGCCGCGCTGTCGGGACTGTCACTGCCGTACTTCCTGATCGCGGAACGATTTCTCACGTCCAGGCCCGCGGAGCGGCCCGCTCTAAAGCGTCAGGATCTCGACGTCGGCGCGGGCGCCGTCGATTGTTAGCCTCGCCACACTTGGCTTCAGATTGAACCGCCTCGGGCCGGCGGCGCCCGGATTGATGACAAGACGCCCGCTCGATCGATCTACCAGGGCCTTGTGGGTGTGGCCATAGACGATGACGTTCGCGTCGTAGGTCTCCAGCAGCCGTGCCGGCGTGGGACTGCCAAGCTCGTGGCCGTGGCTCACATGAACGGTGACGCTGCCGAGCATCAGATCGAGACGCGCCTCGAGCAACGGATCGCCCGGCGTATCGGTGTTGCCATACACGGCACGAACCGGTGCGATCGTACGCAGTTGGTCGAGCACGCTCGAGCCCCCGACGTCGCCGGCGTGAAGAATGAGCTCCACCCCAACGAGCCGCTCGAACACTCCGGGCCGCACTAAGCTATGGGTATCGGAAATCAGGCCGACGACCATGATCAACGATAGTCATTGTCACTTCTTCTCGTCGCGCTTTCTCGAGCTATTGACGCGCGACGGACGCTCAGCGGGAGACGTCGCGTCGGTGCTCGGATGGGATCCACCCGGCACGCCGGCGGAACTGGCGGACCGCTGGGTCGCTGAGCTGGACAGGCACGGCGTCTCGAGGGCGGCGCTCATCGCGAGCATTCCTTCCGACGAAGCGTCGGTCTCCGAAGCCGTCGCGCGGCATCCCGATCGATTCGTCGGCTTCTTCATGCACAACCCGGCCGCACCGGACGCGGAGGGATCCCTTCGCCGGGGGCTGGCCGAACTCGGTATGCGGGCGGTCTGTCTATTTCCCGCGATGCACGGCTACCACCCTGACGACGAGAGGGTCGAGCGTGTATTTGGGGTGGCGGCCGAGCG
>JBKPQB010000050.1:0-22291 GCA_046733875.1 Acidobacteriota bacterium | reverse complement strand
CTCAGCGTTCAGCGGTCGGCTGACAGCCCACGGCTTCTAGGCTCGTTTCCGAATGACGTCATCAATAATACCGTATTCCTTCCCCTGCTCCGCGCCCATGATGTAGTCCCTTTCGGTGTCATCCTGGATGCGCTTCAGGGGTTGGCCGGTGTGCTGCGCCAGAATCTGGTTCAGCCGTTCCCGGGTGCGCAGCAGCTCGCGCGCATGAATATCAATATCGGTCGTTTGGCCTCCCAGCCCCTGCACCCACGGCTGGTGGATGAGGATGCGCGAGTTGGGAAGCGAGTACCGCTTGCCCTTGGCGCCCGCGGCGAGCAGCACGGCCGCGACGGAGGCCGCCTGGCCGATGCAGTAGGTCGCCACGTCGGGCTTGATGAACTGCATCGTATCGTAGATGGCCATCCCGGCCGTCACCACCCCGCCCGGGCTGTTGATGTAGAGCAGGATGTCCCGATCCGGATCTTCTGCCTCGAGGAACAACATCTGCGCGATGACGAGGTTGGCGATGTTGTCGTCGATCGGCGTCCCGATGAAGATGATGCTGTCCTTCAGGAGCCGCGAGAAGATGTCGTACGCGCGCTCCCCGCGGTTGGTCTGTTCGACCACCATCGGGATCAGTTGAGAGTACGAAGAATGCGCCATGCTGAAACATTGACAGGGCGTTGCCCCGCCGGTGCCTGTCACCTGCAGGTCCTGCGCCGAAACAAATCTGTGTCAGTGGGGAGTCGGGAAGGCCTGTACTACGTTTGCATGATTGTAGCACGCGTCAGGAGGAAATCAATCGCCCGCTCCCGCCGCAAGCCCGAGTACAACCGCCCGATGCCCCCTTCTTTCTCGAGCCGCGCGCGCACCGCGGCCGGCGTGCGTCCGGTCCGCTCGGCGTAGCGCGCGATCTCCTCGTCGATGTCGCCCTCCGTCACCGTCAGGTTCTCCCGCCGAGCCACCTCGTCGAGCACGAGCGCGCCGCGCACCGCTTCCGCCGCGGCGTCGCGCTGCCGTTCCCGGAACTCCTCCCAATTGATGTTCGTGCGCATCGGATCGATCTGCTGATCCATGAGCCGCCGCACGAACTCTTCGACCCGCCGATCGATCTCGCGCTCGAGCAGCGCGTGCGGCACCTCGAACTGCACGCGGTCGGCAATCTGCTTCAGCAGATCGCCGCGCAGGGCGCGATCCGACTCGTGCTTCGACTCATGCTCGAGATCTTCCCGCACCCGCTGCCGCAGCGCGTCGAGCGAATCGTACTCGCCAAGGTCCTTGGCGAACTCGTCGTCGAGCGCCGGCACGATCCGCTTGCGGATTGCCTTGATCGTGACCTCGTAGGTCACGGTCGTCCCCGCCAGCTCCGTGATGCTGTAGTCGTCCGGATATCGGACATCGAACGTTTTTTCGGCGCCCGTCATCAGACCCTTCAACTCGTCGTCGAACCCGGGAGGATTCGCCGGCGCCCCGATGTCCACGGTCACGCCCTCGTGGCGATCGGATTTGTCCTCGTCGCCCTCGCCGTGCGCGGTTCGCACGAGATCCATCAGGACGGAGTCGCCGCGTTCGATCCCGCGATCCTCCACCGGCTCGTAGCGCGCGGTTCGATCGCGCAGCCGCCCCAGCGCATCCTCGACCGCCGCCTCGTCGACGTGCGTGCCCGTGCGCCGAAGCTGGATGGACGTGTACTCGCCCGGATCGATCGCCGGCACCGTGTCGAAGGTCGCCGTGAATTTGAGCGGTTGTCCTTCCTCGACCACGACGTCGCGGATGTCCGGCGTATCCACCGGCTCGACGCCTCGCTCGCGCAGCGCTTCGTCGACGGCGCGCGGGATGAGCCCGTGCGCGACGTCGTGCAGGATCTGATCGCGAAAGCGCTGCCGCACGACTTTGGCAGGCACCTTGCCCGGCCTGAAGCCCGGTATGCGCGCCGCCTTGCTGTAGTCGCGCGACACCTTGTCGATCTCCGCGTCCACGATGGTGCTGGGAATCTCGACGACAAGATTCTTACGCGTGTCGCTGACGTCGATGAACTCGGCTTTCATTTCTTGTCCGGGGGAATATCGCCGCTCGCGAGATGACGGTCCCGCGGCGCTTCCCCCGCAGCCCCCTCGCATGCTCCACTCGCGGGGCCCGATCGCCCCGCTCGTCCAGTTTACTTCTTAGAGGAATCCAGGCAGCGTGACTGTTATATCGGTCGGTCGTCGTCTCTGGATTTCACGGAATGACGTAGAAAGGTTCCGTTCCGCCCGCCTTCGCGGCTGTTCGCGCTTCGCTGTGGCGCGAGCGAAGGCTGGTGCGAAAGGGGGGAGTCGAACCCCCAAGGCCTTCCGGCCACCGGATCCTAAGTCCGGCGCGTCTGCCAGTTCCGCCACTTTCGCGCGGCGCAAGCCTCATCGGCGCGAACCAGCGACCAGTGTAGCGTAACACGCACCCGTCGTTGAGCTCCCGTTGCGTGTAGCGTTGCGAGACGCTCAGCCATACACGGCGCTGCACGTGCGGGGATGCTCCTTATATATAAAGGACGCGCCCGGAGCGCTTTCCGCCTCACGTCTTTGGCCTGCTTCCTGCACGGCTGCCCTACCGGCCCTGACCGGTCGTTCCGCGCAACGTCCGGGCGCGAAACGGCGAGGTCGGTACGGGCCGCGATAAGCGCAACGACGACGAGGAGGACTGACCAATGAAGCGAGCGATTGTAGCAGCGTGTCTCTCGGCAGCGTTTGCGGTGGCGCTCACGGCTCAGGCCCCTGCACAACAGCCGCCCACATCCACCCCTGGCAGCACAGCAGGCGCGCAGGACATGTCCAAGAGTGGCCAGAGCGCCGGCCGCGAGGTGAAATTGACCGGCTGTCTGAAGGCCGGCGACACAGCCGGAACCTACGAGCTAACGAACGTCGAAATGACAGGGGCGGCTGGCCATAAAGCGCCCTCGAGCGGCGAAGCAGGCGCGGCAGGCGAAGCTGCGGGCGCGGCGGGCACCGCTGGCGCGAAGGCCGGTGGTATGCGTACGGTCATGCTGAATGCCTCCAGCGACGTGAACCTGACGCCTCATGTGGGTCACAAGATTGAAGTGACGGGCACCATGGCGGGGCACAGCAGCGCCGCCGGCGGATCGACCAGCACGACGGGCGGTGCGTCCGGCACAACCGGTTCGACCGCCGCGAGCGCCCGCACGGTGAACGTCAAGTCGATGAAGATGATCTCCGAGAGTTGCAGCTGAGTGATCTCGTAACCGCCGGTGCCAAGGGTGCTCGACGTGCACCCTTGGCCCGACAACGATCAGTCCCATGCGCGCGATCTGGAAGGGCTCCATTACTTTCGGTCTGGTGAACATCCCCATCGAGCTGTTCAGCGCGGTGCGTGACCATCGGCCGAAATTCCGCCTCCTTCACGCAAAGGACGAATCCCCCGTCCAGTACGAGCGCGTCTGCCAGACGGAAGGCAAGCCCGTCGCATGGGAGGACCTCGTCAAGGGCTTCGAGTACGCGAAAGGGCAGTTCGTGGTCCTCACGAAAGACGACTTCAAGACCGCCGCCGTCGAGAAGACGAAGACGATCGACATCCTCGATTTCGTCAAGCCGGAGGAGGTCGACGAACGGTATTTCGAGACGCCGTACTATCTGCAGCCCGGGAAGGGAGCCGACCGCGCGTACGCGCTGCTCCGCGAGGCCATTCGCGAATCCGGCCGGATCGGGATCGCGAAGATCATCCTTCGCGACGCCCAGCACCTGGCGGCCGTCGAAGCGATCGGCGACGCGCTCGTCTTGACGATGATGCGGTTTGCAGATGAACTGGCGGACCTCGGCGAATTCCGCTTTCCGCACAAGGCCGACATCCGTCCCGCAGAGCTGAAGATGGCCGGCCAGTTGGTCGAGAGCCTGTCCGCGGCGTGGGATCCCGCCAAGTACACGGACGAATACAAGGAAAACCTGATGCGGGTTATCAACGCGAAGCTCAAAGGCAAGCGCCCGCGGCTGGAAGCGCCGGATACCGGCCCGAAGGGCGCGGAAGTCGTTGATTTAATGGCCCGTCTGCGCGCCTCGCTCGAGGGCAAAAAGGCGAAGCCGGCCCGTCGGGAACCGGCGCGCCGGCGCACGGCGTCCAAGACCCGGAAGACCTCTCGCGGACGGCGACACGTCGCATAAGCTGATCGTTTTGTTCGTTCTTCCGCCTGAAGGCGGAAGCCACGGTCTTGAACACCGCGTTCTCCCGCCTGAAGGCGGAAGCCACGGTGTTGAACGCTGTTGCTCGGTACTACTGCCATGACCACACCTCTCGCGACCGACATCGATCGTCAGGCCGCCGCGGATTGGTACCGCCGTAATCGCGAGCGGTCACGCGCGATCTTCGATCTCATCGATCCCGCTGCGTATTACAGCCGGCCGATCGCGCTCCGCAATCCGATCGTGTTCTACGAAGGACATCTGCCGGCGTTCAGCGTGATCGCGTTTCTGCGGCGCGGCCTCGGCCAGCCACCGGTCGATCGGCGCCTCGAAGATCTGTTCGCGCGCGGCATTGATCCGGAGAGCGAGCAGTCGGCCGTGCCGCGCAGCGGCGCATCCACGCGCTGGCCGCTTCGCGACGAGGTGCGCGCGTTCGCGGATGCGTGCGATGCGGCGGTGCTGCGTGCGCTCGAGCAGGACGAGTTACCTGCCGAGGGTCTGTACACGGCACTCGAGCACGAGGCGATGCATCAGGAGACGCTGCTCTACATGTGGCATCGGTTGCCGTATGAGCAGAAGCATCGCGGAGCTTGGAGATCGGAGGTTGGAGGTTGGATTCCGGGCAACGACACGGGCGTTGCTGAAATCCGGGCGTCAGCCGTGGTGCCTGCCGGATATGCGACGCTTGGCGCTGCGCGCAACGAGGTCGCCTTCGGGTGGGACAACGAGTTCGAGCAATACGTCGTTCACGTGCCCGCATTCGAGATCGATGTACTCCCGGTCACGAACGCGCAGTTCCTGGAGTTCATCGAGGCTGGAGGCTATCAGAAGCGGGCACTCTGGGATGAGGAAGGATGGGACTGGATTCAGGCGCAACAAGTTGAACATCCGGCGTTTTGGTTACACCGTGACGAGCCAATCCCCGACCCCCGACCTCCCATCCCCGGCTTTCTGTGGCGCGGGATGTTCGAAGCGATCCCGCTGCCGCCGTCGTGGCCCGTCTACGTGAGCCAGGCGGAGGCCGCGGCCTATGCGCGCTGGAAGGGGCGGCGCCTGATGACCGAAGCGGAATTCCACCGAGCCGCGTACGGTACGCCTTCCGGAGAAGAGCGCGCGCAGCCGTGGGGCAGCGAGGCGCCGGACCCGACACGCGGCCATTTCGATTTCGGCGGCTTCGATCCGGTACCGGTTGGTTCCCATCCGGCCGGCGCGAGCGCGTGGGGCGTACAGGAGCTCGTCGGCAACGGGTGGGAATGGACGTCGGCGATCTTCGGCCCCTTCGCGGGCTTCAGACCCATGCCGTCGTACCCGGAATATTCCGCCGATTTCTTCGACGGCCGGCACTACGTCATGAAGGGCGCGTCACCGGCGACCGCGAAGGAGCTCGTACGGCGGTCGTTCCGGAACTGGTTCCGCGGAAACTATCCATACGTGTACGCAAAGTTTCGAACGGTACGATGACGACAGCCGGAATTCTTGCGACCTTTGCGTCGGACGTGCGGCGGGATCTGCGCCTCACGCCGAAGCAGCTCCAGTCGAAATATCTCTACGACGCGCTGGGGTCGAGCCTGTTCGAAGCCATCTGCCGGCTGCCGTGGTACCGGATCACGCGGGCGGAACAGCGGCTGCTCGAGCGGCACGCGGCCGACGTCATTCACGTTCTGTGTCCGACGCGGAGTGCCGTTCCGCAGCTCGTCGAGCTGGGCTGCGGAAGCGGTGAGAAGCTCGTCATCCTCGCGGAGGCGCTCCAGGCAGCCGGCGGCCGCGGACGGGTGCACCTGATCGACATTTCTCCGCAGGCGCTCGAGCAGTCCGAGCGGACGCTCGGGCGGTTGCGCCACTTCTCCGTCGTCGGGCACCGCGAGACGTACGAGGTGGGCCTCCGGCGTGCGGCGGCGGCGCGCGACGGCGCGCATCCGATGCTGGTGCTGCTCCTCGGCTCGAACATCGGGAACTTCGATACGCCCGCGGCGCTGGAATTCCTGCGGCGCATCCGCGACGCGCTCGCGCCCGGCGACTTTCTGCTGCTCGGCGCCGATCTCGTCAAGCCCGAGCGCGAGCTGATGCTCGCCTACGACGATCCGCTCGGCGTGACCGCCGCGTTCAACCGCAACCTTCTCGTGCGCATCAATCGCGAGCTCGATGCCACGTTCGAGATTGACGCCTTCGCCCACCGCGCCGTGTGGAATGCCGCCGCCCAACGCGTCGAAATGCACCTCGAGAGCCTGCGCGAGCAGACGGTTGTCATCCGCCGCGCGGATCTGCGCGTCCCCTTCGGCGCAGGCGAGCGCATCTGGACCGAGAGCTCGTACAAGTACGACCCGGCGCAGATCGGAGAGATGGGGCTCGCGGTGGGGTTTGCTGTTGCGGAGCAATGGGTTGACGAGCAGGCGCGTTTCGCGTTGACGCTGCTGGCGGCGTGATCGGCCGACGCGCGTCACGGACGAGCGGCGAATGCCGAACGACACCCGGTGCGCCTCTAATCACGCAGCCATTGCGATCCGATAAGTGGCCGCGTGAGCACCGTCCGGAGCCGCCGCGTCGCCGCAGACGACTGGGGCAAACCCGACCGCAACGAGGCAGGCGAACCGATCTGTCGCTGGTGCCGGACGACCGTACGCCCGCCACGACGAACGTTCTGCAGCGACAGCTGTGTGCACGAATGGAAGATCAGAAGCGATCCCGGATACGTGCGTCGTCAGGTGTGGCTGCGCGATAGCGGCTCGTGCCGCGCCTGCGGGTTCGATCTGAAATCGGCGGAGCGTCGGTGGAAGCGCGAGAAGCCGCCACGGGAAAATCGCGCGGCCAGACGACGGTGGCGGAGCACGCGCCCCCGATGGGAGGCCGACCACATTTTGCCTGTTGCGGATGGCGGCGGCGAGTGCGGGCTGGAGAACTACCGCTTGCTCTGTCGCGGCTGCCATGCAGCGGTCACGCGGCAATGGCGCCGACTGAAGCGCGTCGTGCGTAGAGCGCTGGAAGAGGTATCTGTCGAACGTGTCTCGTGAACCGCGGCGCCGCCGAGCGGAGAGCCCACACCGCCCGCGAGCGAGCGAAGCGACGCGAGCCACGCGAACGGAGCGCGCCGGCGAAGCGGCGCGCGAAAGTGCGTGTAAGGGAGTCAGAAGGGCGAAGCCCCTCGGGAGACTCTAGATATCTCGAGCGAAGGGTCCGTCCCAGCCCTTCTCGCGGAGCATCCTTTCCAGCTCAACGGACCGCCGGTTCAGCAGCGTCGAGTCCTCGAACACCTCCACCCGCTCGGTGCCGTCGGGAAGCGTGACGATCAGCGCAAACCGATCTCCCTGAATCTGCTGCTGAATTTCACAGCGCAGATGCTCCCCGCGTCGTTCGTAGAACCAGATCACAGACGGACCTCCGCCCTGAGAATGACTTCGCGTTCAGCCCTGACGTGGTCGCAAGAAGAACGCCGTGACCGAATGACACCGATTTGCGGACGTTTTCACGAGCATGGGGACGGACGTTGGGACGGACCTTGTTCTGTTGTGGAACAGGGCGGCACGAAACCGTCTGACAAGTGTGCCAACTCCGCGCACGTCCTGATCGTCTAAGCCCTCGTCAGATGCGTTCACGTGTGTTCGCGCTCCTGCTCGCGGTCGCGATGCCGGCGATCCCATCGGCTGCTCCACCGGACCGTGTAACGGCCGTCGTACCTGCCGCCGCCACGGCGCTGAAGCTGGACGGCGAGTTCTCCGAAGCAGTCTGGGAGCACGCGCCCGCCATCACGGACTTCCGTCAGCGCGAGCCGAAGGAAGGAGCCGAGCCGTCCTTCGCGACGGAGGTGAAGGTTGCGTACGACAGATCGAACGTCTACGTGGCCGTCCTCGCACGGGATCCGGATCCGTCGAAGATCGTCGGGCTGCGGACGCGCCGCGATACGGATTCGCCGTCGGACTGGATCAGCGTCATCTTCGATTCGTTTCGCGATCGACGGACGGCGTTCGAGTTCGGGGTCAATCCCGCCGGCGTCAAGCTCGATCGGTATTGGTACAACGACGGCAACGACGACATCGGCTGGGACGCCGTCTGGGACGTCGGCGTTGCGCGTACTGGCGAAGGATGGCGGGCGGAGTTCCGCATCCCGCTGTCGCAGCTCCGGTTTCATCCGAGCGACAGCACGTCATTTGGTTTCGCCGTCGTCCGGCGCATCGGCCGCCTGAGCGAAATCGATACGTGGCCGCTGCTCGCCCGAAGCGCGAACGGGTTCGTCTCGTCCTTCGGCGAGCTCGCGGGCCTCAATCTCGACGCGTCCACGAAACGCCTCGAGCTGGTGCCGTATGCGGTGGCGCAGATGAACACGCAGCAGTCCGATGGACAGAACCCGCTCATCTCATCGCCCGATGGCAGCGGTTCCGCGGGTCTCGATCTGAAATACGCGATTCGGCCCGGCCTGACGCTGACAGCCACCGTCAACCCCGACTTCGGCCAGGTCGAAGCCGACCCCGCGGTCGTGAATCTCAGCGGCTTCGAGACGTTCTTCGCCGAGCGCCGTCCCTTCTTCCTCGAAGGAAGCGGCATGTTCACGTTCGATCTCGACTGCAACGATGGATCCTGCAGCGGCATGTTCTACTCGAGGCGCATCGGCCGGGCGCCGCGCGGTGAACCCGACGTGCCGGAGGACGGCTACGTGGACGCACCGCAGCAGACGACCATTCTGGGCGCTGCGAAGCTCACGGGACGCGTGGGGAAGTTCTCGGTCGGCGCGCTCAACGCGCTGACCGCGGACGAAAAGGCAACCGTCGCGATCGGTTCCACGCAGTCCGTTCAGTCCGTCGAGCCCTTCAGCAGCTATTCGGTCGTCCGCGCGCGGCGGGATTTCGCCGACCAGTCGGCCGTCGGATTCATGATGACGGCCACCAATCGCAGCCTGACGTCGACGACGACCTTTCTTGCGGATCAGGCCTACGCCGGCGGCGTCGACTGGGACTGGCGCCTGAAGAAGCGGTACGCGCTCACCGGGTACTGGGCGGGCAGCACGATCCACGGAACTCCCGACGCAATCACCGAACTGGAAGAGAGCACCGTCCACAGCTTCCAGCGGCCGGATGCGGACTACGTCGAGGCTGATCCGACCGCTACATCGCTGAATGGCTACGGCTCGGCGCTGTCGTTCTCGAAGATCGCGGGAGCGACCACGCGATTCAGCTCGAACGTGTCCGTGAAGAGTCCGGGGTTCGACATCAACGATCTCGGGTTCATGCGGCGCGCCGATCTTCGTTCGATGAGCAACTGGTTCCAGTGGCGCAACGAGAAGCCCACGAGATGGCGGCGCAGCTTTCGATGGAATCTGAACCAGTGGGGAAGCTGGAACTACGGCGGCGATCGGCTGCAGCTCGGTTACAACGCGAACGCGCACTGGGTGTTCGCAAACAACTGGAGCACCGGCACGGGGGTCAACTACCTGCCGCGCCCATTCAACGATCGTGCGACGCGCGGCGGTCCAGGCGCGTATGGGAACCCGAGCTGGAGCTACTGGCAATACCTGAACACGGACGAACGGAAGCCCATCTCACTAGCGACGTTTTTCGTGACGGGCGGCGATCGGTACGACACGCACTTCACCTCCGTCGAGCCGAGCCTCACGTGGCGACCCTCGTCCTTCCTGTCGGTCACCGGCGGATTTCGCTGGAACCGCAACGTCGATGATTCCCAGTGGATCGAGAATACAGACGAGGGGCACTATGTCTTCGGACATCTCGATCAGACGACCGTCGCGCTCACTTCCCGCATCAACTACACGATCACACCGCAGCTCACGATTCAGAGCTACGCGGAGCCGTTCGTCTCCGCCGGCGCATACACGCGCTTCAAGGAGCTGGTTGACGGCCGCGCCGCGCGGTATCCGGATCGCTACGCGCCGTTTGCCTACGCCGAGAACCCCGATTTCAATTACCGCTCCTTCCGCACCACGAACGTACTGCGCTGGGAATACAAGCCGGGATCGGCGCTGTTTCTGGTATGGCAGCAGGGACGCGAGGACACGCTCGACCACGGCCAGTTCCAATTCGGGCGCGATTTCGGCGGCGTGTTCGATGCTCCGGGACGGAATGTGTTCTTGGTGAAACTGAGTTACTGGATCAATCCGTAAAACCTGATGCGTGGGCGTGCGCGTGGGTGTGGGCGATCACCTCGCGCACGCAACCCGAACCCGCCCCCACAGGTACCCGCACCCGCACCCCGCACGCTCACTCGAGCGCCGCGTACCGCGAGCGCGCGAGATCGATTTCGTCCCGAATCTGCCGCGCGAGCGATTCCGGCGCGACGACCCGTGCGAGCGGTCCAAAGCTCAAGATCCAGCTCTTGAGCGCCCAGTCGTTGCACACATTCAGCGTCACCACGACGCCGCCGTCGGCGCGATCCGCGACGGTCTGCGACGGGTGCCAGCGGCGCTCGCGGACGTACGGCGCGATCCGGGCTTCGAACGCGATCTCGATCCGCTCGGGCGTCCCCTCGTTGACGCCGAGGGAGTGCGCGAAGGCATCGGCCGGTTGCTCCACAGGCGTGAAGCGCTCCTCGAGCGGCGACAGCGATCGGATGCGCTCGATCGCAAACGTTCGCATCTCGCGATAGTCCGGCACGAACGCGAGCACGTACAGGCCCCCTTGGGAGTAGACGAGCCTGTGCGGCTCGACCATGTACTCCTTTTCGCGTGCGCTCGAGAGCGAGAAGTACTGCATCCGGACCCGGCGATGGTGCAGGGTGGCGTCGAGGAGCCGGGCGACGTGGGTGCGCTCGGCCCGTTCGTCCGCCCCGCGGGGCGGCGCGCCTTTCGCCTGCATGACGAGCGGGAGCCGATCGAGGAACTGCCGCATCCCCGGGGTCAGAGCACTGGCGAGCTTCTCGAAGGCGGTCGCGACGTCCTGCTGGAACGGCGTCGCGGCGAGGCACTCCACGAGCGTGCGGCTGAAGTACAGCGCGCTCAGCTCCGCGAGCGTGAAGCCGGGCGCGTCGAGCCGCTTGAACGCGCGCTGCTCGAGGGTCCAGTAGCGTTTCCCGTCATCAAGCTCGTCGTAGAGAGGGAAACCCGCGCTCTGGAGCGCCTCCAGATCGCGGCGGATGGTGCGGGTCGTGACGCCGGTTCGCTGGGCGAGGTCGTCAATCGTCAGCCGGCGCGCCGCTTCGAGGTCCCGGAGGATCGACCACTGCCGGATGACTTCCGCGTTCCGGGGCATCAGCCGGCCGCTTGCGCCGTCTTCAGGAATTCCCGCCGGCGGTACCACCGTTCCAGGCTCATCGCGACATGATAAATGGTTTGTTCAAGTCGACGTGACCCGCCTTGTCACATCAGAATCCTAGGCTGGGCCGAGGGGGGAATCGATGAAAAGCTCGGCCGCATTGCTGTGGGATGAAGGAGCCGTCGAGGAAAGCACGGAGGAACGTTCGGATTTGCGGGCTGTCGTTGCGAAACGCGGGGCCTTCAGCGTCGCACGCCTGCGCCGTCCGCTGAGCGGACCCGAACTGTACAGGATGCTGGATTTGCGGCGCCGGCGGGCACAGATTCGCGCCCGCCGGGCGCTGGGGTTGGAGTGAATGGCTAGGCGGTCTTCTTCAGCTCGAGCTTGCGGACGACAATCCGGGCGGGCCGCTTGGCGTCACACTCGTGCCACCAGAGACCCTCCCGAATCCACCAGCCGTTCTCTCCTTGATCGTCAAAGAGCGCACCACAGCGGGCGCACACGTCGTAGTCCAGCTTTGCCATGGTTTCTTGCTTCCCGGGTGGAGTGGTTCCTTGGATACGGGCGCGGCAATTGGTAAGACGCCCTAACCACCGTTTTGGTTTCACCCGGGACGGGTTTGATCAATCAATTCATCGCGCGCGCGGGCGCGATCGCGCGGACGTCGGGGTCCGCTGCGAGCCGCTCGATGGTGAGCAGCGGCACCCAGCCGACGATCGAATCGTACGCCGTGGAGGTCGAGACGAGCACCCCGCCGAGCGCCCTGACCTTCCGCTCGAGCGCGGGCCTCACCTCGGCGCGAACGTCCACGAGCGCGCGACCGTGCCGGTCGACCCGGACGTCGCGCCGCGAAGGGGCGTGCTGGCGCGCATCCCCCCGCCGACGTGAGATTTCGCTCATCACCCGCGCATCGATCTTCTGGAGCGCGGCCGTCCGCGCGTCCCGCGCTGCGGGAATCCCGCGCTGCGCGCGCACTGCCGGAACAGCAATGGCGGCCGCCGCGAGGACGCAGAACACCACGAATCCGAGCGATCGCGCGGCTTTCACGTGAGACTCCTGTATCGATGGCCGGAATCATCGATAGTACACCAGAACAGGGCCGGGCCGAAACCGGCCGGTTCACGACCGGCCTTTGTTACAATCGGGCGGCGGCGGCGCGTCATCGGTCGTCGCTACTCACGTGGTTCCCTTCATCCTCGTCTTTCAACTGGCGATCAGTTCGGTGCAGTCGTCTGCGTCCTGCGCGGACGTGGCGGAGTGCCGCGCGCACGCACTGAGCGCGGCCGCGGCGGGCGATTACGAGTCGTTTCACGACTATGCGTGGCGCGCGGTGCAGAAGGGGAAGGCAAACGATCCGGACCTGATGTACCTGCTCGCCCGGGCGCAGTCGCTGAGCGGACGTCCCAACGATGCGCTCGTGATGCTGCAGCGCATCGCCGACCTCGGCGTTGCCACCGATGCCGCGACGAATGACGACTTCCGACGTGTCCGCGCGCTGAAGGACTGGCCTGCGCTCGAGGCGAAGCTGGCTGCCGTCGCGGCGGAGGCATCGTCCGCTCGAGCGCCCGCGGCTCCGGGCGCTCAAGGAAAGAAGGACGCGCCGCGCGCGGAGCCCGAGAAGCGGCCCGCACCCGCCGTCGCCGAACCGGCTGCACGGGCAGTGGACGCCGGCGAAGAAGCGCTCACGTTCGATGCGCCGGCACTCGATCCCGCGGGCCTCGCGTACGACGGGGTCTCGCGCCGTTTCGTCGTTGGCGACAAGCGCGGCGCGCGGCTGGTGATCGTGGACGAGGTCTCGCATCACCTCGTCAACCTGGCGAGCGCCGCGTCGGCCGGGTTCTACGACACGATCACGTCGCTCGCGATCGACGCACGCCGCGGCGACCTGTGGGTCACGAGCGTGAAGGCGGGTGCTCCCGAGAGTGCGCTGCACAAGCTGCAGCTCGTCTCGGGGCGGGTGTTGCTCGACATTCCGGCGCCAGGCGAGCTCGGGGCCGTGCGGCTCGTCGACGTCGGCGTGGTTCCGGATGGAACGGTGCTGGCGCTCGATGCCGGCGGCAGGCGCGTGCTGCGCGTGCGCCCGAACGGACGGACCTGGGAGACCGCGGCGGAGCTGCCCTCGCAGGCGCCCGCGAATACGCCAGTGGGGATGGCGGTGGGCGAGGGGGTGGTTTACGTCTCAGACGGCTCCGGGTTGTCGCGCGTGGATCTCTCGTCCCGTGAGTCCCGCCCCGTTCAGCATGACGCGCGAATTGCCCTCGGCGGGATCTCGACCCTGCGCGTGTCGAATGGATCGCTGGTCGCCGTCCAGCGGGTCGACGGCGGCAAGCTCGTGCTCGTACGCCTTCGACTCGATGCAACAGGACGCCGTGTCACGCGCCGCGAAGTACTCGCGCCATCGCTCGAATCATCGGTCGCGGCTGTTGACGGCAAGCACGTCTTCTATCTGACGTCGGGGCAGGGCACGACGGCGACGACGATCCGCCGGACGCGTTGAACTCCCGCTTTCGCGCTCACGCGGTACTGGTGGAAACTCCAATTCCTAAGTTCCAACTCCACAACTCAACCGCCGACTTCGCACGTCCGACCCCAATCCCCACCCCGTAAGCGTCAGAATCCGATCGACTTCGCGAACTCGTCGTACGGCACCAGCACGGCGCGAGCGAACGCATCGCTGAATGGGATACCGCTCGCGACATCGGTGAGCACGTTGAACGCGGTCGAGGGGCCGCCCAGCTCCAGCAGCCGGCTCGTCGCGACGAGGCTTTCGCCGTACGCACGTGCCGCCTCGTCGGCGTTCAGTCCGTCGAACGGCTTCTCCAATCGGGTCAACGGAATCGGCGCGCCTCTCTCAAGCCGCTCGCGCGCGCGCTGCGGATCGGCGCCTTCGAAGACGAGCGCGAGCCCTTCGTTGAGCCACTGCGGCGTGCCGCGCGGCGCGATGCTGTGGACGATTGCATGCGTCAGCTCGTGCGCGAGCACACGCCGCAGCTCTTTTTCCTCTATCCGTCCGCCCACGGGGATCCTGATGCGCCCGTCGTACGCGCCGCCGGCCCATGACGGCGACTGCGTGATATCGCGAAATTGTTCCTTCGTGTAGAGGACAACCTGGACGACGCCGTCCGGATAACCACCGAGCGCGCCGCCGATGCGCCAGTAGTCCGCTTCGAGATAGTCGGCGACTTTTGACGCGACGGCGGCATCGGGCGGCCCTTCGAACAGGATCGTGAAATGCGTCGCGAGCTTCTGTGAGAACTGGCCATGCAGCGCGGCTTCGCGTCGCCAGGCGTCGAGCCGCAACAAGAGCACCGGCTGGTTCGGCGCGAAGTTGAGCGCCTGCTCGTACACCTCGATCGCGCTGTCGAGGTCCGCCTGCCGGTACAGGATTTCGCCCAACAGCAGCGACGCAGGCGTGAGCGACGGCTGCAACCGAAGCGCGCCAACCAGCGCTTCGCGCGCTTCCGCGGTTTTGCCACTCAGATGTGCCGCGATGCCGGCGCCAAACATCGTCATGGCGTCACGTCCGTCGAGGCGCAGCGCCTCGGCGAAATCGACCGCCGCTTCCTGCGCAGCCCCCGCGCGCAGCGCATCCCAACCGGCGGCGCTCCACTGAGCAGCCGTGCGGACGGCGACCTGACTGAGCAGCAGCGCCACGCAGAACAGCGATGACATCCAGCCGCGAATTTAGCACCGTTCTTGCAGCCGCTGCCGCGGCAGTGCTGACAGGCATTCTTTCCCCGCACGAACAGGACATCGTTCGCGAAGAGCGCCGGATTCTGAGCGAGTTGCGCGCGAGCCTCATCCGTTTTGGCGCGAGCGACGAAAACCTGGGGCCGCTCGAGCGCTCGATCGAGCAGCTCGACGAGCTCTTTCTGCTCGTCGTGGTGGGCGAATTCAATGCGGGCAAGAGCGCGTTCATCAACGCGCTGGCCGGCCAGCAGGTGATGGAGGAAGGCGTCACCCCGACGACGGCGCAGGTGACGATTGTGAAGTACGGCGAGCAGCGCAGCGTCCGTCAGGCGGAGCCGCAGCTGGTTGCGGTCACGGCCCCTGCGGAGATCCTTCGCGACATCCACATCGTCGACACGCCGGGGACGAACGCGGTGATCCGCGAACACGAGCGGCTCACTGCCGAATTCGTCCCGCGCGCAGACCTCGTCCTGTTCGTCACGTCGGCGGATCGGCCCTTCACGGAAACCGAGCGCGCCTTTCTCGAGCAGATTCGCGATTGGGGCAAGAAGGTCGTCATCATCATCAACAAGGCCGATATCTTCTCGGGCCTGCGCGAGCTGGACGAAGTGCGCGCGTACGTGACGGACAACGCGCGCCGGCTGCTCGGCGTCGTACCTGAAATTTTTCCGGTCAGCGCGCGCCTCGCGTACCGCGCGAAGACGGGGAGTCCGTCCGTCTGGCAGGCGAGCGGGTTCGAGCCGCTGGAACGATACATCGAGTCCACCCTCGATCGCGCCGCGCGCATCAAGCTGAAGTTGCTGAATCCGGTTGGCGTCGGGACCGCGCTGATCGAACGCTATCAGGGCGCTACGCGCGAGCGCCTGGGGACCCTCCGCGAGGATTTCACGCTCCTCGAAGACGTAGAGTCGCAGCTTGGCGTGTACGAGCACGATCTGGCGCGCGAGCTCGAAGCGCGGATGGCTGCGGTCGACAATGTGCTTCTCGAGATGGAGCGCCGGGGACACGATTACTTCGACGACACGATGCGGATCGGCCGCATGTTCGATCTCCTGAATCGCGCCCGTATTCAGGAGAGCTTCGAGCGTCAGGTCGTCGCCGACGCGCCGGAGCAGATCGAGAAGCGCGTCAACGAGATGGTGGACTGGCTCGTGGAGGCGGATTTCCGCCAATGGCAGCGGATCACGCGCCATCTTTCGGATCGCCGCCGCGAGTTCCGCGATCGCATCGTGGGTGACGACGAGTCGCGTGCGTTTCACGACGAGCGGCGCCGCATGGTGGAATCGGTCGGCCGCGCGGCGCAGCGCGTCGTGGATACCTACGATCGGCGGCGCGAAGCGAGCGAGCTCGCCGACGGCGCACGGAACGCGGTGGCCGCCGCCGCGGCGGCCGGAGCCGGCGCGGTGGGACTCGGTACGCTCGTCGCGTTCGCGGCAAGCACCGCGGCCGCGGATATCACCGGCATCGTGCTCGCGAGCGTGATCGCGGCGCTCGGCTTCTTCATCATTCCCGCGAAGCGCAGTCAGGCCAAGGAGGAGATGCGCCGGAAGATTGCCGACGTGCGCGCGAAATTGTCATCGGCGCTTCGCCGCCAGTTCGAAGACGAAATCACGCGCAGCTCCGCCCGCATGCGCGAGGGCATCGCCCCGTACAGCCGCTTCGTTCGATCGGAAGGGGACAAGCTTCGCGAGACCTCCGAACGGCTCGACCAGCTGTCAACGGAGCTCGGGGCGCTCAGGAGCCGCATCGATACACTCGCCGCGTGACTCAGCCATAGCCCTCTGGTAGGCAATTTGAAAGCAGTAGCTCTTCCCGGGACGGCGACCACAGCCGTTTCGACGATGAGCGCGCTGGTTCGCTTCCGAGGTCACGGAATTTCGGCCGGCATCGCCGCTGTCCTCGCGGTCTGTGCGGCGATTGGCGCGTGTGGTTCGTCAGGCAAGACCTATACGTCCCCTTCGGGTTTGTCCAAGTGCGCCGTCACAGTTGACCAGCCGGGTACACCGCTGCCAGCTTCGGGTGGAAACGGAAGTCTCAGCGTCAAGACGGAGCGTGAGTGCCAGTGGACTGCCCAGCCGGACGTGAACTGGCTCAACGTCACCGGCGGCTCGAGCGGACAGGGCGATGGCACGGTGCAATTCAGCGCCACCGCGAATGGCGATCCGGTCGTGCGTACCGGCGGCATCATGCTCAACGGTCAGCGCGCCGCGATTTCGCAGTCCGCTGCGGAGTGCCGCTTCGAGCTCTCGCAGAGTGCCGGCACATTTCCGCAGGTTGGAGGATCCGGTTCCGTCGACGTGCGTGCGTCGAGCGCGCTGTGCACGTGGACCGCTTCGTCGGACGCCGACTGGATTTCAATCAGTGCAGGGACAACCGGCAAGGGCAGCGCGCCCGTCGCGTTCGCCGTCGCGTCCACAACGGGTCCGCCCCGAACAGGGACGCTCACTATCGCCGGGCTCCATTTCTCGGTAACGCAAGCGGAAGGCTGTTCGTACGCCATCGCGCCGACGACGTATGCGGCTGGAGCAGACGGCGGAGCTGGTGTAGTCACGGTGACCAGCGGGGCGGGATGCCCGTGGACCGCTGCGAGCAACGCGCCATGGATCGCCGTCACGGCTGGCGCGACGGGGACGGGGAACGGGACCGTCGGCTTCAGCGTGGACGCGACCTCGGGTCCACCACGCACGGGCAGTATCGCGATCGCCGGCCAGATCTTCACCGTGACGCAGTCGGCAGGCTGCAGCTACGACGTATCGCCGCTTGCGCACACGGTCGACGCGTCCGGCGGATCGCGAACGGTCAACGTCAATGCAGGCCCGGGGTGCGGGTGGACGGCCGCGAGCAACACCTCGTGGATCACGATCACGGGTGGAGCGGCTGGCAGTGGGGCAGGGGTCGTGACGCTCACGATCGATGGGACGACCGGATCGTCGCGATCGGGGACGGTCACGATCGCCGGGCAGACGGTCACGATCACGCAGGGTGAGGGCTGCACGCTCGCAATCGCACCGGACTCACAGTCCGTTCCCTCGTCGGGCGGCAGCGGCAATGTCAGCGTGACGGGTGGTGCAGGCTGCGCGTGGACGTCCAGGAGCAACGCGTCCTGGATAAAGATCGAATCGGGGGCCAGCGGTTCCGGGAACGGCACGGTGAAGTATTCGGTTGCCGCGACGACAGGGGCGGCGCGTTCGGGAACCCTCACCATCGCGGAGCACACGTTCACCGTGAATCAGGGGGAGGGCTGCACGTTCTCGCTGTCGTCGGGGAACGCATCTGTCCCCGCGTCGGGAGGATCGGGCACGTTCGACGTCGACACGGGATCGGGCTGCGGCTGGACAGCATCGAGCAAGGCATCCTGGATCACCATTTCGTCCGGCGCGAGCGGCACGGGCAAGGGAACCGTTCACTATACCGCGGCGGCAAATGCGGGCGGACCGCGCTCCGGCACGATTACCGCGGGCGGTCAGACATTCACCATTGGACAGGACGGCGGCTGCGCGTTCTCGATCGCGCCATCGAGTCAGAATGTCGGGAGCGGCGGCACGGGCGGCACGCCAATCGCCGTGACCGTCACCGGTGGAGCAGGCTGCAACTGGACGGCGACCAGCAGTGCGCCGTGGATCCATCTATCGGCAGGCAGCGGATCCGGGAGCGGCACCGTGCAGGTGACGGTAGATGCGAACACGGACGCGGCGCGCACCGGGACCGCGACCATTGCGGGCCAGACGTTCACCATCAACCAGTCGAGCGGCTGCACCCTGGTGCTGTCCGCTCCGGGGCAATCCGTCCCTGCGGGCGGCGGTGGCGGCTCGTTCAATGTCGTGGGAAGTGGCTCCTGTTCGTGGACCGCAGCAGCGAACGCGCCGTGGATCACGATCACGTCGGGCGCGAGCGGCACCGGTAACGGTACAGTGCAATTCAGCGCCGCGGCGAACACGGCCGCGGCGCGATCGGGCACGATCACCGCTGCCGGACAGACGTTTACGATCACGCAGGAAACAGGATGCACCTTCGGCGTGACGCCGGACACCGCGACGGTGCCTGCCACGGGCGGATCGCAGAACATCGCCGTTACGGGCGCTGCGGAGTGCGCGTGGACGGCAGTGTCGAACGTGCCATGGCTCGCGATCAGCGCGGGCGCGAGCGGCACTGGCAACGGGAACGTGCAGCTCGACATTCAGCCGAATATGGGAGCTGCCCGCGCCGGAACGGCGACGATTGCGGGCCGGACCATTACCATCAACCAGGACAGCGGCTGCTCGTTCTCGATCGCGCCGATGGCGCAGGCCGTTGGCGTCGGCGGCGGGATGGCATCGGTGACGGTCACCGCGTCCGACTCGTGCGCGTGGACAGCGGTGAGCAACGCGCCGTGGATCACGGTCACGGCGGGCGCGAATGGCGCCGGATCAGGAGCGGTGCAATTCACGGCCGACGCGAACGCGACGGGCGTGCCGCGCAGCGGAACGCTGACCATCGCGGGTCAGACGTTCACGCTGACGCAAGCCGGTTCGTGATCAACCGGGGGGCTTCGCCCCGCGGGACCCCCCATCGCCGTCGCTCGCGGGGGCCCCTGGCCCCGCTCCGCTCCGGCGGGGGCGCTTGACGCGCGCTGCTTCTCCTACTGCGGCTTGGCTTCGATTACGCTGAGCGGCGACTGGGTCGGCACGATCCGCGTCAGCTCGAACCCGTTCGCGGCAAAGAGCGTGCGGAATTCGTCGGCGGTCCGCTCGCGTCCACCCGGCAGCAGCAGCATCTCGAGATCGATCACCTTCGAGAAGTCCGGCTCGTTGCCGGGCGCAACGACGGACTCGAGCAGCAGCACGCGGCCGTCCTTCGGCAGCACGCGACCGATGTTGCGAAGAATCACGCCCGCGCGCTCATCGTCCCAGTCGTGGATGATGTGCTTCATGATGTAGGCGTCGCCGCCTTCCGGAATGGTCGCGAACATGTCGCATGCGACGGCCTGGCAGCGATCCGCGAGACCCAGCGAAACGATTCGCGGCCTCGCTCCGTCGATGACATGTGGCAGGTCGCAGAGAACCCCCCGCATCTGTGGGTGCTTCGCGAGTACGCCCGTCAGCACGCCGCCGTGTCCGCCCGCGACATCGACGAGCACGCGGATATCGCCGAAATCGTACGCCTCGATAGCGGCCGGCACGACCATGCCGCTGAACGAGGTCATTGCGTTGTTGAAGATCGCCGACAGCTCAGGACTCTTCGCGAGGTACTCGAACACGGGCATGCCGTACGTCTTCTCGACAGCGGGCACGCCGGTTTTGACCGAGTGCATTGCCTCCGCGTACACGCGAAGGTGAAACGGATCGCAGAGCCACAGCGCCATGTCGTACAACGAGCCCGGCACCTGACGGAGGGCCGCGGCTGCGGGCGTCAGCTCAAAGGTACGCGGACTCGTCTCTACGAAAATCCCCATCATCGCCAGCGTGCGAAGCACGCGATACAACGCGTCCTCGTTGGCATCGCACGCACGTGCGAGATCGCGTGCAGAAGTGATGCCTGAGGCGATGCGGTCCGCGATCTGCAGCTGAAGCGCGACCTGGAGTGCGGTTGATGCGATGTATCCAGTGGCTGCCTGCAGGACCTGCTGAAAAGCCTGCTGCTGTGCCTGTTGGTCGGTTGTGCTGACGACGGCAGTGTCCACGAGTACCTCCACTCTTGTTTTCTGAACGGTTCTTACGCTGACGCGCGCCTTTCAGTTCCCGCGGGGCGCACCAGGATAGCGCGCGTGTACAGCAGGGCAAACCCGGCGCGCTGCACGTTTTCCTGTGACTTGGATCCCGCCTGCGTTGTCACGACCGCGAGGTCGCAGCCTTTTTCCGCCGCATGGACGAGTCTCGCGTGCAGCAGCACCGACTGCAGGCCCTGGCGGCGATGCTCCGGTCGCGTTGCAGCCCCGCACAGTTGCGCCAGGCGATCCAGGATGCGCATCGCCGCCGCTCCCGCGATAATTCCCTCACGACGTCCGACGAATCGCGCGATGCCGGGTACGCGTGCGTAATCGCCGAACACCGCCTCGATCGACTCGCGGGCAAACGACTCGTCGGACGGCGGGCCGTCATACACATCGGGGTGCTCGAATCCGTCGAGGAGCGCCGCTGTCCAGTCACTCGTTTCAATCGATGACGCAACACCGGCGCTGATGCCGCGCGTCTCGTGCGCCCGCACGTGAGCCGCCGCGTCGGCGACGCGCTCGGCCGTCAGTTCGAGGCCGAGGACGTTCTCGAACCCCACGAGCCGATACCCGCGCGTCGTCAACAAGGTGGCGACGGCGGGATCCGCCAGGCTCGCGTGTTCGACGCGAATCGGCGCGTCGAGCGCGTCGAATTCACGCTCGATCTCGTCCAGTACGTCGACGTCCACAGGCCCATCGAAACCAAGGCCGACGACCTTGTTGAACGGCTGGTCGGGCCCGGCGAAGATCGCCGCGGACCCAGCGAAAGGGCGGATGATGACGTCGCTGCGCCGATGCCGCGCCGCCTCCGCGAAATCAGACGCGAGCGCCGACTCGGCACGCTCGATACGGGCAGCGAGGGTCGCGGTGGCGAAGAGCATGAATCCCTAATGGCCCCGCCATGCTACACTGCGCGCGGCGGCTGCGTCGCGCAGCCGTGACCGGTGACCCGGCACGATGTCCGGGAGGAGCTGCTGATGTCCCGCCCTGCCTCGTACAGCGCCATTCGACTCGTCGAGTCCTCCGCGGCCCATCTCCGCCTCGATGCGGCGCGATCATTCCTCAAAGAGCACGCCCGCACGTCAGACGTGCTGGTCGTCGGTGCGTCGCGCGGAGCCGTCGACGATCTGGTGCGCGGCGTCATTGTACAAACGGGCGCGGCAGTTGGAATCCACCGCTTCAGCCTCGCGCAGCTGGCGGCCCGACTCGCCGCCCCCGTGCTCGCGGACGAAGAGCGCGCCCCGGTGACGCAGCTCGGCTCCGAAGCCGTCGCCGCGCGCGCGGCGTTCGAGGCCGGGCGCGACGGCGCGCTGCAATACTTCGCGCCGGTGGCGCGGACGCCCGGGTTTCCGCGCGCGCTCGGGCGCACCCTCCAGGAGCTGCGTCTCGCGGACGTCACCAGCGACCGCTTGAGTGGGCTGCCGCTCGGCGGTGCAGATCTCGCGGCATTGCTCGATCGTTTTGACGCGCAGTTCGCCGCGGCCGCCGCAACCGATCGCGCCGCGCTGTTCGAGGCCGCCGCGCTCGCGCTTCGCGGGCGGTCAGCCTGGGCGGATTCGCTGCGGCGTCTTCCG
>JBKPQB010000049.1:0-20100 GCA_046733875.1 Acidobacteriota bacterium | reverse complement strand
CGCGCCTGCGGAGATCAAGCGGGCCGTGGTTGGATTCGGACGCGCCGAAAAGCAGCAGGTGGGGCAGATGGTCAGGCTCCTGCTGGGCCTGGAGCACGTGCCGTCGCCGCATGACGTCGCAGACGCGCTGGCCGTCGCGATATGCCACATCCACTCGAGCGGCCCAATCCCGCTGCCTGCGGCTGCCCACCGCAGCGTTAAGGGCGAAGGTGGGCTGCAATCGAAGCTCACGAGCTGGCGCGCGTATCGGCCATGATCCCTCCGCGCGAGACGACATGCGCCTGATGAGGGCCCTGTCCGGAGGGTTCGGCCCAGCGTGATCGCAAGGCTCGCCGGTACCCTGCTCGAGAAATCACCCAACCGTCTGGTGGTGGACGTGTCGGGCGTCGGCTACGAAGTCCAGGTGCCGCTCTCGACGTTCTACAGCATCGGCGAGCCCGGCGGCGGCGTGACGCTGCGCGTCCACACGCACGTCCGTGAGGACGTAATCGCGTTGTACGGGTTCGGGTCAGCGCTCGAGCAGGATCTGTTCGAGCGGCTCATTGCGATCAGCGGCATCGGTCCCAAGCTGGCGCTTGCGGTGCTGTCGGGCATTGACGCGAGCGATCTGATCCGCGCGATCCGCGCCCAGGACGTCGGCCGCCTGACGAAGATCCCGGGCGTCGGCAAGAAGACGGCGGAGCGGATTGGCCTCGAGTTGAAAGATCGCCTTCCGACGGCGGCGCAGCCGTCCACCGCGGCGGCCGCGTCCTCGTCTGGCGATCAGTTGCGCGACGATCTGCTGTCGGCGCTGACCAACCTAGGATATCAGCGTAATGCGGCCGAGAAGGCGGTCGACGCTGCGCTGAAAAAGACGCCGGACGACCCATTCGAGCAGCTTCTGCGCGATGTGCTGCGGGGGATGGTGAAGTAGATCGACTGCCGATTGCCGATTGCAGAATGCCGGTTGGATTGATGATTGGGGATTGGGGATGGAATTGACGATTGACGATTGGGACCGCAGTTTAGAATCGGGAATGCCGATTTTCAATGGCTACTCGTCAATCGTTAATTCAATGGCGAGTCCTCACTTGCCATTCCACTCTTCAATTCTCAATCCAGTCGTCAATGGATCGGTCCAGTCAGCGATACTCAATCGACGATCGATAATGCAAACGAACGGCAATCGCCAATCTGCAATCGGATGAGCGACGCTCGCCTCGTCACCGGCGTCCGCACTGAAGATGAAGTCCAGTACGAGGCTGGGCTCCGTCCGCGAACGCTCGACGAGTACATCGGCCAGGACCGCGTTCGCGAGAACCTGCAAGTGTCGATCGCGGCCGCGAAGGCGCGTGGTGAGGCGCTGGACCACGTGCTGCTGTACGGACCGCCCGGTCTCGGAAAAACGACGCTCGCGACGGTGATTGCGAATGAGCTCGGTGTACCGATTCGCGCAACGGCCGGCCCCGTCATCGAGCGGCCCGGGGATCTCGCGGCGATGCTGTCGAACCTTCAGGCGCGCGAGGTGCTGTTCATCGACGAGATCCACCGCATGAGTCCCGCGATCGAGGAAATCCTCTACCCGGCGATGGAGGATTACGAGCTGGACATCATGATTGGCCAGGGCCCGAGCGCACGATCGGTCAAAGTCCCGCTTCAGCGCTTCACGCTCGTGGGCGCGACGACGAGGACGGGGCTGCTCACGTCGCCGCTGCGGGCGCGGTTCGGGATCGTGCACCGCCTGGATTTCTACAGCGACGCGGATATCCACGAGATCGTCGTCCGATCTGCGCGGATTCTCGGCGTGCCGATCGATGCGGATGCGGCGTCGGAGATCGCACGTCGTGCCCGTGGAACGCCGCGCGTCGCGAACCGGTTGCTCCGCCGCGTCCGCGACTACGCCGAGGTACGGGCCGATGGCCGCATCAGCCTCGACGTCGCGCGCCGCGCGCTCGCGCTCCTCGAGGTGGACGAGCACGGCTTCGACGAAGTCGATCGCCGCCTCCTGCGGACGATCATCGACAAGTTCGGCGGCGGACCGGTCGGCGTGGGCAGCCTCGCGGCTGCGATGAGCGAGGAGCGGGACGCGCTCGAGGACATCCACGAGCCGTTCCTCATCCAGATTGGTTTCCTCGATCGCACGCAGCGCGGACGCGTGGCCACGGCCCGCGCGTACGAATACTTCGGGCTGACAGCTCCTCAGAAGGATCGATTGTGGTGACTGATTCTGCCGGCGGGCCGCCAGTGGGCCGGGTCTTCAGGCCCGGCGGCCTTCGCCCGGCAAAGATTTCCGGACTCTCCACCTACGTGCCGCCGCGCGTCCTGACGAACGCGGATCTCGAGCGCCTCGTCGAGACGAGCGACGAATGGATCCTTCAGCGGACCGGCATTCGCGAGCGCCACCTCGTCGATCCAGGGGTTGCGACGTCAGACCTCTCGAAGGTCGCGGCAGAAGGGGCCATGAAGGAAGCGGGCCTGACGCCGGACGACATCGGCTTCATCGTCGTCGGAACGACCACGCCGGACACGATTTTTCCGAGCACGGCGTGCATGCTGCAGGACAAGATCGGCGCGCACCGCGCGTGGGGGTTCGATCTGGGTGCCGCGTGCTCCGGGTTCACGTACGCGCTGACGACAGCATGGCAGATGGTCGCGGGCGGCGCGCACGATCACGCGCTCGTCGTGGGCGCCGACGTCATGTCGAGCATCATCGACTACACGGATCGAACGACGTGCGTGCTCTTCGGCGACGGCGCCGGCGCCGTCGTCGTCTCCGCAGCAACCGATGACGAGCCGCACCTCATCGACTTTGCCCACGAGATCGACGGGAGCGGCGGCCCCGCGCTTTGCATGCCCGCCGGGGGGAGCCGTCTGCCGGCGTCGCACGAGACAATCGACAAGCGCCAGCACTACGTGAAGCAGGAGGGGCAGACGGTTTTCAAGTTCGCCGTCAAAAAGACGGAGGAAATCTCCCGCCGGCTGCTCGATCGCAACGGCATCAAGCCGTGCGAGATCGACCTGTTCGTGTCGCACCAGGCCAACCGCCGGATCATCGAGGCCTCCACCGAACGGCTCGGCCTCGACCGCGACAAGGTCGTGATCAATCTGGAGAAGTACGGCAACACGACCGCCGGCACGATTCCGCTTGCGCTCGCCGACGCCCGCCGCGAGGGGCGATTGAAGAAGGGCGATCTCGTGCTGCTCGCCTCCGTCGGCGCCGGCTTCACCGTCGGCGCCGTCCTGCTGCGCTGGAGCCTCTAGCGCGGCTGGCGCGTGCCGGTATTCGGGACGGCGCCTCTGATATCCTCGAACCGCGTCAGCGATCAGGGGCGGCTGTAAGAACGGTAATGGCCAAGACGAGAACAGACAGCGAGCGGCGTGAGGTCCGCAAGCGCCGGGATCGTAATGGACGTGGGACTGTCCGCAAGCGGCCGGGCCGTATCTTCCTGCTCTCGCCCGCGAACTGCGGCGGACCGCGCGCGCAGATGGTACTCTCCGACCGTGCGAAGTTCGATCTCGCGGTTCGACTCCGCACGGAGGGCGTCGCGATCGGCGAGCTGTTCGCTTTCGTCAGCGGCCTGTACTTCAAGGGCAAGCTCGCGTACGCGCTGACGTTTGCCCGTCCGCCAGAGCCGGGCGCGCCATTGACCGGAAGCGGGGCGCTCGTGATCACGCCCAGCGCGGGTCTTCGCCCTGCGGAAACACGCGTCACCGCCGACGCGATTCAGGCGTTCGCCGCTGTCGATATCGCCGCAAACGATCCGCGCTACCGCGCACCGCTGCTGACCTCGGCGCGCGCACTGGACGAAGAGATCGGCCCGGAGTGCGAGGTCGTGCTGCTCGGCAGCATCGCGTCCGCGAAGTACGTCGAGGTGCTGCGCGACGTCTTCGGCGCGCGTCTCCTCTTTCCGATCGCGTTCGTCGGCCGCGGCGACATGAGCCGCGGCGGGCTGCTGCTCCGCTGCGTGCGAGGCGGCGAGGAGCTTGAGTACGTGCCGGTCGAAGGCGCGGTCCGCCATGGCCCGCGCCCGCCGCGGCTTCCGCCAATCCGCGGCATCCTGCAGATGGATCTCCCGAAGCGGTGAACGCTCGAAGCGTGAGGGGGGTCGGCGGGGCGAAGCCCCCGGCGGTGCAATGACTCGCGCGCGAATCCCTCCGTCAGGTGCCGTCACGGTGAAGGTCGACGGACGCGAAGTCCATCTCACGAACCTTGACAAGCCCTTCTGGCCCGATCGCGGCATCACGAAGGGCAATCTGATTCAGTACTATGCGGACGTCGCGCCGCTGCTCCTGCCGCACATCCGCAACCGTGCGATGGTGATGAAGCGCTACCCGCACGGTGCGGCGGGGGACTTCTTCTTCATGAAGCGCGCGCCAGAACCGCGGCCCGCGTGGATTCGTACCTGCCGCATCCCGCACGACTCCGGGAACATCATCGACTTTCCGGTCATCGACGATTTGCCGTCGCTCTTGTGGGTCATCAATCTCGGGTGCATCGATCTCAATCAGTGGTATGCGACGTGCGACGACGTGGATCGGCCCGACTACCTGCACTTCGATCTCGACCCGGGCAGCGCGGCATGGGAGCAGGTGCTGGAGACGGCGCGAATCGTCCACGACGCGTTGACGACGCTGAAGATGCCTGCCTTCGCAAAGACGACCGGGTCCAAGGGGATTCACGTGTATGTGCCGATCGTGCGCGGGCCGCTCCAGAAGGACGTGTGGACGTTCGCGAAAGCGCTCGCGCAGGAACTGGCCGCGCGCCACCCGGCGTTGATGACGTCCGAGTACCGCGTCGCCAAGCGGCCGAAGGGGCGCGTGCTCGTCGACTACAACCAGAACGCGTGGGGGCGGACGCTGGCGTCCGTGTATTCAGTGCGCCCGACGCCCTTCGCCGGCGTGTCGACGCCGATCACGTGGAAGGAAGTGGACAAGGGCGTGAGGATCGACGATTTCCGCCTCGATAACGTCCGTGCTCGATTCCGACGGACGGGCGATCTGTTCAAGCCGCTGCTGCTGAAGACAAAGCGGGTGGATCTTCGTACCCTCCTTACACGTTGACCAGCAGCGCAACAGGGAGGACCTCGAAGATCTCGCCGACGAACAACCATGCCTGGGTCGACGAGGACGTGGCACGCCGTTCAATGCCTGTGAACGCATCGCGGTACGTCACGGCAGCCATCGCCGGCGGCAGCAGCACGCGCGAGGTCTTCCAGCGATCGCCGGTCGGCAGAGGATGTTCGGCGTCGGTCAGGCGAGTCACGAGGTACGGCGCAACCGCGATCGCGATTCGGCCGTCCGCCAGCGCGCGCGCGAACGCGACGACCTGGCCAGGCACCGCGGACTCCACCTCGAGCGGCAGGTAATCACCTTCCAGGAACAGCTCCGGGATCGAGCGGCGCAGCCGCAGCGCCGCCGCCGCGACGAACATCTTGATCGTGCCGTCGCTCCAGCGATCGAGCAGCCGCCGCACGCCGTCAGTTCGCGCCTCAATGGGTCCGTCGAGCACGGACGAAGCTTCGTCGAGCGCCGCAGCGCGCCTCGTGTAGTCCACGGGACGGCGGTTGTCTGGGTCGACGAGGCTGAGATCCCACAGCTCCGTTCCCTGATAGAAGTCGGGCACGCCCGGCGAGGCGACCTTCAGGAGCACCTGCGCGAGAGAGTTGAGGAGGCCGGCGCGCGCGACGCGCTGCTGCAGGGGGAGGAAGGCCGCCAGGAACCGCGCGCCGCCCGTGCCGCACAGCGCGTGTTCAATGAACGCCGTGACCGCGCGCTCGTAGTCGTCGTTGGGATTGATCCAGCTCGAGTGAAGCTTGGATTCCTTGACAGCCTTGATCATGTAGTTCTGCAGCCGCTCCACGATCTCCGGCGGTGCGGTGGGCTGCGCGTGATCGGGAGCCCAGATGCCGACGAGCGCCTGATAGAAGCGATACTCGTCGTTCCGGTCCGGCGCCGGTTCCCCTTCGAGAATGGTGCGGTGATCGCGATTGAGCCGCATCCATCGGGAGACCTCGCGGCCCCATTTCTCGGGCATCTCGGAGAGTACGTTGATCCGCGCCCGGACGTCCTCCCCCAGCTTCGTATCGTGCGTGGCCGTGGCGAGCATCTCGTACGGCCAGTCATGCCGGCGCGCGGCGTTCGTATCGTGGAACTCGCGCGCGGTCCGGCCGAAGGTGGACGGATCGCCGCCAACCTCGCTCAACGAAATGAGCAGGTTGTACCGATAGAACGCGGTATCCTCGAGTCCCTTCGCCTGCACGGGCCCTGTGTACTGCTGGAACTTCATCGCGAAGCGGAGCCGGCCCGCCGCTTCCGTCATATCCGCGGGTGGATACCCTTCTCTGCGCTCCGGCACGCCCGTCGCCGGCACGTCGGCCGGGTCGCGCGGCAGAACGACCTCCCGAAAAAAATCGAAGATCGTCGGATCGGTCGCCGGGTTGCGGCGACGGGCCCGGATGATCGCCTGCTCGAGGAGCGCGCGATCCTCAGGCGCCCAGCCGTGCTCGGTGACGTACGTGCGGTAGGCGGGGAAGCACGCCACCACTTCGACGATCACGTCGCGAAGGCTGTTCAGGGTGAAGTCGCGTGACTTGCGATTGTTCTCGCTGATCCGGTTCAGCATGTGCGCGAGCACGTTGAGTTCGCTCGCCATGGAGGTATCCATGATCAGCCGCTTGCAGTCATACAGGAGGTCGTCAAACGGCTCGGCGACGCCGGTCAGCTTCTCGTAGACCCGCCGCATACGCCGCCCATTGGCCGTGTCGATGAACAGACCGTTGAGCTGATTGAGAAAGTTGTAGCCCGTCGTGCCGTGCACGGGCCATCGGCACGGCAGCCGCTCGCGCCCGGACAGGATCTTCTCGACGACGACGTACATCGTGCGTGCGTCCGCATGCCGCGGCGTGTCCCAGGCGTTCGCCGCCAGCTCCTGGAGCATCTCGAAGTACCGGGCTGGATCGAACAGGCCGTCGGGATGATCGATTCGGATGCCCGTCACCCTGCCATCGCGAATGAGGCGGAAGAGGAGCTGGTGAATCGCGCCAAAGACTTCCGGATCCTCCACGCGCAGACCCGCGAGGTCGTTGATGTCGAAGAACCGCCGGTAGTTGATTTCGTGCGACGCGGTGCGCCAGTACGCCAGACGATAGGCCTGCTCCTCCAGCAGCTCGTGCAGCGCGTCGAACGACTCGGGCCGCCCCGGCACGCCGTTGAACTCGCGGACCGCGTCTTCGATGTGCTTCAGGATCCGCGGCGATTCAGCTGTCAGCTGCCGAAGGCGTTCGCGAATGCGCTCGCTCTCGGCCTCTCGATCCGCCTGACTCGCGAGGCCACCATCCGCCGTACGGGGATCCCAGTTCTGGAATGCGCCAATGATGGAGAGCAGCTCGAGGAGATGCGGATTCCCTGCGCCGAGATCCTGCGTGAGGGTCGTCAGCCCCGTCCGATAGACGCGGGGCAAGTGCCGGGGATTGAGCGGCAGCACGTGATCGAAGTAGCGGAGCTGCAGGAGGCCATCGCGAAATTCGAGCCGCAACTCGCCGCGCTCGAGCACCTGGCCGTATTGCCCGCCCAGTATCGGCAGCAGGAGCTTGCGGCGCAGCTCGCGCTTGACGGGGAACCAGTCGATGTCGAAGAACCGCGCCGCATGCGAGTCGGGGCCGTTCTCGAGGACGTCGCGCCACCATCGGTTCGTGGTCGTGCCGATGCCCATGTGGTTCGGAACGAAGTCGACGATGTGCTGGAGGTCTGCGGCGTGAAGAGCGTCCGTGAACGCCGTGTGGCCTTCAGCGCCCCCGAGCTCGGGATTCAGCTCGTTGTGGTTGCTGACGTCGTACCCGTGCGTGCTGCCCGGCTGCGCCGTGAAATAGGGCGACGTGTACGCCGCGCTGACGCCGAAACGGTGCAGATACGGGACGATCGCGCGCGCGGCATCGAAGGGGAAACCCGCATGGATCTGCAGCCGATAGGTGCTCGCCGGCACGAAGCGGGGACGCTGATCGCGCGCGGCATCGCTCATCGCGTCACGGGACCACCGGAGCTCAGGAGATCAAGTAAAGACGTCATTTTCCGGGCCTCCTGGTCTCGTGTGAACTTTGCACGGGGTCGAACTCGAAAATCAGCGCACCCGGCCGATCGAAGACGATCGCGCCGCCTGAGGCGTCGAGGACAGGCGGCATGGCATCCGATGCGAAGGCGGGATCCTCCGTCGTGAACAGCGTGCGGATCTCCTTCCAGCGCGACCAATCGATCGGGACGCGACCGGCGCCGCGCAGGCGGACGATGATGGCGAAGGCGTGGGCGTGCGCGTGGGCGTGGGCGTGGGCGTGCGCGTGGGCGTGGGCGTGTGCGTGGCCGTCGGGTGGGTGCCGGACGATCATGACGGTGCTGTCGTCGAGCGCGTGCGCCTCGCACGATGTCGCGTCGCTGGCCTGCAGCGCCGGATGCGCCGCGCGCATCGCGAGCAGCGTGCGATGGAGCGCCAGCACGGCTGCGTGATCCGCCGCTCTCGGTTCCGACCAGCAGAGGCGGCTCGCCTCGAATGTCGAGATCGCCTGCGGATTCGGGATCCTACGACCCGTCTCCGGCGCAAACTCGGGAAATGCCGCGAACTCGCGTCGCCGCCCTTCGGTCACAGGCGCGCCGAATTCAGGCGCGAAGTCGGTGAAGAACTGGAAGGGAGCGGACGTGCCCCATTCCTGCCCCATGAAGAGAAGCGGCGTCATCGGCGCTGTCAGCAGGAGCGCAACTGCTGCGCGCCACTCGGCCGGTTGCACGGCGTGGTGCAGACGATCCCCGACGGCCCGGTTTCCAACCTGATCGTGATTCTGAACGCAGATGATCGCTTTCCGCATCGGGACGTTCGACGGGTCGGTGCCGCGCGGCGCGTGATGATGCTCGGAGTACTGTCCGGTGAACAGCCACCCGCGCTGCAGCGTCGCGACCAGCTCGTCGACGTCGCCGCGGTAATCGGCGTAATAGCCCCTCGCGGCACCGCCAAGCATGCGCCGGACAACGTGGTGGAAGTCGTCCGCCCAGACGCCATCGAGACCCCACCCGCCGTCCTCGACATCTTCGACGAGCTGCGCGAGATTGCGCGAGTCCTCTGCGAAGACGAACGGCCGCGGATGCCTGGTGCGGTGAACGGCCGCGGCGAGCTCGGCGACGAACGGACGCTCGGTCGAGTCGATCAGCGCGTGCGTCGCATCGAGTCTCAGGCCATCCAGGTGGTACTCGAGAATCCAGTGCCGCGCGTTGTCGATGAGGAATCGCCGCACCATGTCGGATCCATCCTCATCGAGGTTCACCGCGCTTCCCCAGGGTGTCACGTGCGCTGCGGTCAGGAACTGGGGGCTGAACAGCGGAAGATATGCGCCTTCGGGTCCGAGATGGTTGTAGACGACATCGAGGATGATGGCGAGGCCGGCCTGATGCGCGGCGTTCACGAGCCGGCGGAGGTCGTCGGGGTGTCCGTACGCGCGTGACGGTGCGAAGAGCGCGACGCCGTCATAGCCCCAGTTCCAGCGGCCGGGGAAGTCGGCGACCGGCATCAGCTCGATCGCGGTGACGCCGAGGCCGCGCAGGTAGCCGAGGCGCGACTCCACGTCTGCGAATGTGCCGGCGAACGTCCCGACGTGCAGCTCGTAGAGGACGAGCTGACGTGCGGCGACGCCGGACCACGCGTCATCCGTCCAGACGAACGCTCCCGGATCGATCACCTCGGACCAGCCGTGCACGCCGGCGGGCTGGAAGCGAGTGGCGGGATCCGGCCGCGGGTCGCTGCCGTCGAGCGAGTACGCGTATCGCGCGCCGGCGCGAATGCCGTCGACGAACAGCTCCCAGAGACCGCCTGCCGTTCGTCGCGGTGCATGCGATGCGGGGCCGCGACCCTCATCGATGAGCAGCGTGAGCGTCTCTGCCGCCGGAGCCCAGACGCGGAACATGACGCCTTCGGGTCTGACGAGCGCGCCGAAGGTCGAGCCACTCTCTTCCGTTGGAGACGTCGAGCGCGCCGGTCGTGCACGCACGTCGCTGGTCATGAGCGCACCAGTTCCACGATTCCGCGCAGCGGGATGCGGATCCAGTCCGGGCGATTGTTCAATTCGTACGCCAGCTCGTAGAACGCCTTCTCGATGAGAAACAGATCGAGCAGCGTGGCGCGCTGCACCGGGTCGGACGGCAGGAACGGCGCGGCGGCCGCCGCCGACAGATAGCCCCTCAAAAACGCGGCGCTGATCCACGTCTGCCACAAACGTCCCCATTGCTCCAGTCGCGCGAACTCCGAGCGCCGCGAGGAGGTGTAGGAGAACAGGACGGCGTACATCGCGTAGCTGAACGATCGCAGCATGCCCGCGACGTCCTTGAGCGGCGACTGTTTGGCGCGGCGCACGTCGAGCGGCCGCGCGGGCTCCCCCTCGAAATCGATGATGTAGAAGTCCCCCTCGGCCCACAGCACCTGTCCGAGGTGGTAGTCGCCATGGATGCGTATGCGCGCGGTCGTCAGATCCAGCGAGCGCTTGTCCTGGACGCTCCTGATCGCGGGCTCCGCGCTCTCGATCGCGATCTGCGCGAGCTCGACAACTTCCTGCGGCAGCGAGGCCAGACGCTCCTGGAGCAGTGAGGTGGCGCGCTTCGACTGCACCACCGCGCCAGCGACGAGACGCTCGATATCGGCGCGACTGAAGATCTCAGGCGCGAATGCCGGTGCCGACGTGTCGCTGGCGAGCGCGTTGTGCAGCTCGCCCGTCCGGCGGCCGAGCGTTTGTGCTGTCTCGACATACGCGCCTGCGATGTCGCGCACCGTGGAGGGCGTCGGCATGGGGCTGATATCGAGGAGGTGCACGGCCGGCAGGAGGTCCGCGGGGGCTTCGCCGCGCGCGTCGACCTCGTCGAAGAAGCGTCCGAGCTCGCCGAGCGCATGACTCCAGCCATCGGCCTGGCTTGCCACGAGCTCCTCCGCGACCGCCAGGTGGCCGGCAGGCTCACCGGCCTGCTGGTACTCGAGGGATGCCGCAACGCGCGGCGCACGGCGAAAGTCGCTCCTCGTCGTGAGCTGCTCGCCGATCTCGACCTCCGGGTTCGGGCCCGGTTCGACGCGGCGGAACAGCTTCACGATCATGCGCCCGCCGTAGGCAATCGACGTGTTGCTTTGCTCTATCGTGAGCCGCTGCGCAGGCAGCGGTCCCTCTCCGCGGACCACCCCGAACGCGGTCGTCCGGTGCGTTCGAACGAGGCCGCGCTTCATGCGGATGTCGCCGTCGGTGTCGAACGACTGCAGCAGCACCGACGCGAACGCCTCGTCCACGGACGCGTCCGCAATGATGCCCTTTCGGGCGCCGGTCACGCGCGCGAGCGCGCTGTGTGGCGCTTCGGCCAGCACGCGATCCGCGATCGGCCCTGTCGCGATCGTCAGCGGCAGCACGTAGCGCTCGCGGGCGCCGTCGCTGTATTCGACTTCGACGGTCGTGAGAAACAGCGGATGCTGGCCGCGCCGGAGAAGACCCCAGTCGATGAAGCGGGCGGCGCGCAGGGCGCGCGCCTTGCCGCCGAACCAGCGCTGCCGCGTGAGGAACGCGCCGAGCGCCTCGCGTTCGATCAGCGTGCGCACGCTGCCGTCCAGCAGCGTGTCCCACGCAACGCCCATGAAGAACGCGGGGAGCGCGTCGGGCGCGGCGGCCGGCTCCTGGACGAGCCGCGCGGCGATGGCGGCGGGCGCCTGCTGGAGGCGGAACCCGTAGAACTGATAGGGTGCGAGCGTCAGGAAGTACGGCAGCTCGCCGATGCGTGGAAACTCCGTCAGGCCCAGCAGCTCCACGGGTGTCATCCCCTTGAACGCCGAGAGGTCGAGCTCCGCGGGCTGGGCCGTGCGCGCGAGATTCGCGATGCACAGCATCTGCTCGTCCGCATAGCGACGGACGTAGGCGAGCACCTTCCGGTTCTGGGCGGGCAGGAACTCGAGCGAGCCGCGCCCGAACACTTTCGACTGCTTGCGCAGGCCGATCAGGCGCTTCATCCAGTTCAGCAGCGAAAACGGAGAGCGCTCCTGCGCTTCGACATTGATCGCCTGGTAGCCGTAGACCGGATCCATGATCGGCGGCGCGTACAGGCGCGCCGGATCGGCTCGCGAGAACCCGCCGTTGCGGTCGCCAGTCCACTGCATGGGCGTACGGACGCCGTTGCGGTCGCCGAGATAGATGTTGTCTCCCATCCCGATCTCGTCGCCGTAATAGATGACCGGAGTTCCCGGAAACGAGAACAGCAGCAGGTTCAGCAGCTCGATGCGCCGGCGGCTGTTTTCCATGAGCGGTGCAAGCCGCCGCCGGATGCCCACGTTGATCCGCATCTGCGGATCCGCGGCGTAGGACTGATACATGTAGTCGCGCTCTTCGTCGGTGACCATTTCGAGCGTCAGCTCGTCGTGGTTGCGCAGGAACAACCCCCACTGGCAGCGATCCGGAATGTCAGGCGTCTGACGCAGGATCTCCGTGATGGGATGCCGATCCTCCTGCCGGAGCGCCATGAACATGCGCGGCATCAGCGGGAAGTGGAACGCCATGTGGCATTCATCGCCTTCCCCGAAGTACGGCCGGACGTCGGGCGGCCACTGGTTCGCCTCGGCGAGCAGCATACGGTCCGCGTACCGCCCATCGAGCGCGCGCCGAATCTCCCGCAGGATCGCGTGTGTCTCCTCGAGGTTCTCGCAGATCGTCCCCTCGCGCTCGATGAGATACGGGACGGCGTCGAGCCGCAGTCCGTCGACGCCGCGGTCGAGCCAGAACTGCATCACGCGAATCACCGCCTCGAGCACGTTCGGGTTGTCGAAGTTCAGGTCCGGTTGATGGTGAAAAAACCGGTGCCAGTAGTACGCCTTCGCCGTGTCGTCCCAGGACCAGTTCGATCGTTCCGTATCCGTGAAGATGATCCGAACGCCTTCATACTTCTGGTTCGTGTCGCTCCACACGTAGAAGTCGCGCTCGGGTGAGCCGGCCGGCGCCCGGCGCGCCGCCTGGAACCACGGGTGCTGGTCGGACGTGTGATTGATGACCAGTTCCGTGATGACGCGGATGTCCCGCTTGTGCGCTTCGTCCATGAAGCGATCGAAATCCTGGAGCGTCCCGTAGCTCGGGTGAATCCCCTCGTAATCGGCAATGTCATAGCCGTCGTCCCGCAGCGGGGAGGGATAGAAGGGCAGCAGCCACAGGCAGTTGATCCCGAGGCTCTGGAGGTAATCGAGACGGCTCGTCAGCCCCGGGAAGTCCCCGATCCCATCGTCATTGCTGTCGAAAAACGCGCGGACGTGCGCTTCGTAGATGACGGCGTCCTTGTACCAGAGTGGATCGGACACCCGGGGCTCAACGGCGCTCGTCAATACCGGGTGGGTGCTCGTCAATGCCGGTTGCATGCTGTTCACTGCTGAATGTCGAAGGATCACACCCGGCTCAGGAACGCTCATCCCCGAACCCCGGATCCCGATGCGCGTCGGCGCGAACCTCCAGGATGTGCGCGATCCGCAGCTGCGGATCGAGGCGCACGTAATTCCACTCGCCGGCCCAGTAGTAGCGTTCGTCCGACAGAAGATCCTGCACTTCTACAGCAGGACCGGGAAGGAGTCCCCACGCCGCGAACGGCGCGTGCACCCAGCCGTGCTGCATATGGTGCGGATCCAGATTGACGACGACGAGAATCGTGTCGTCGCCATCGGGCGTTCGCTTGCTATAGCAGATCAATTGATCGTTGTCGGTCTGGTGGAAGTGCAGCGTGCGATCCGACTGCAGCGCGGGATGGTCCGAACGGATCGCGTTCACGCGTCCGATCAGCTCGGCCAGGCTGTCGGCCCGCGTGAAGTCGCGCCGCTTGATCTCGTACTTCTCGGAATCGAGGTATTCCTCGCTTCCGGGCCTGACGGGCACGTTCTCGCACAGCTCGAACCCGCTGTAGATGCCATAGCTCGCCCCGAGTGTCGCGGCGAGCACCAGCCTCGCCTGGAACGCAGCGCGCCCGCCGTGCTGCAGGTACTCGTGCAGGATGTCCGGCGTGTTCACGAAGAGGTTGGGGCGCATGTATTCGCGGACGTCCGTTTGCGTCAGCTCGGTGAAGTATTCCGTCAGCTCCGGCTTCGTATTGCGCCACGTGAAATATGTGTACGACTGAGAGAACCCGATCTTGGCGAGCCGCCGCATGATCTTCGGCCGCGTAAACGCCTCGGAGAGAAAGATGGTGTCCGGATGGCGCATGCGGATGTCCGAGAGCGCCCATTCCCAGAATCCGAACGGTTTCGTGTGCGGATTATCGACGCGAAAGACTTTGACGCCGTGCCCGATCCAGAACTCGATGATCCCCTTCAGCTCGTGCCACAGCGAGCGCCAGTCCTCCGACTCGAAATCGAACGGGTAGATGTCCTGGTATTTCTTCGGAGGATTTTCGGCGTACTTGATCGTGCCGTCCGGCCGATGCCGGAACCACTCCGGATGCTCGGTCACATACGGATGGTCCGGCGACGCCTGAAATGCGATGTCGAGCGCAATCTCGAGATGATGCCGCCGGGCGGTTTCGACGAACCACTCGAAATCCTCGATCGTGCCGAGGCCGGGTTCCACGGCGGTGTGACCGCCCTCGGGCGCGCCGATCGCCCACGGGCTGCCGGGATCGCCCGGCTCGGGTGAGAGCGCGTTGTTGCGTCCCTTGCGGAAGGCGCGGCCGATCGGGTGAATGGGCGGCAGGTACAGGATGTCGAACCCCATCGACTCGACGTACGGGAGCAGGGTAGCCGCTTCCTTGAACGTCGCGCTTCGGGACGCGTCGGGGCTGGCCGACCGCGGAAACATCTCGTACCACGCCCCGACGCGCGCGCGTTCGCGCTCGACCATCACCCGCAGCGTTTGCGTGTATCTCGTCGCGGTCGTCCGATCGACGTAACGCGCCGCGAGCGCACGAAGCGCGGCGTCGAGTGCGATGATGATACGGTCGGCAGCCGAGGTGCCGGTGTCTTCGAGGGCTGCCGCGTAGCCGGTCAACGTCTTGTGGTCCGCTCCGCGCGCGCGCGATGCGGTCGTGACGATCAGGTGCGCCCCTTCGAGAAGCTCGCTCGCCACGTCCTGGCCCGCGCCGACTTTTTTGGACAGCTCCTGCCGCCACGATTCGAACCGATCGATCCATCCTTCGACCGTGTATTCGTAATCGCGGAGCTCCTCGATCGCGAAGCTCGCCGTCCACCGGTCGTTGCCGAGCGGTGCCATGGCGATCTCGTTCCACCCCGTGTCGCCAGCTTTACGCCAGAGCAAAGCCGTGCCGAGCGAATCGTGTCCGTCCGCATACACGTCGGCCTCCACGATCACCTGCTCGCCAGGCGTGCGCTTGACGGGGAAACGGCCGCCGTCGATCTCCGGCGCCACCCCTTCGACGATCACCCGCCGGAGCAGAGGCGGATCGAGAGCCGACGTTGCGGGATGGCCTGCCAGGCTGGCGGTTGACGCGGATGCACGTCGCGGTCGTTTGGACATTCACACTACAAACGGGGTTCCAAGGTTCCTGGGTTCCAACTGGAACCGCTGCGTTACACCACTCCCTGCGGCCCCCAGTCCGCGGCACGCCGCAGATCTTCTTTCCGGTTGTTCAATCTGAGCACGGCGAGCGATTGGCCGTGCAGCTCGTAGCGTTCCGCTGCGCGCAGGCGCCGCGGCGTCTGCCATGGATCGGAGGTATCGAGCAACGTTTCCCAGCGTTCGATCAGCGACGTGGGCGGCAGCACGAAGTGTGTAAGGTCCGGTCCGGCGTTGAGCATCACGAGGAGCGTGTCGCCGACGATCCGATCGCCGCGCTCGTCGACTTCGAGGATCGCGTCGCCGTTGAGGCGCACGCCGAGCACTTTCACGTCGGGCGAGCTCCACATCGCATCCGTCATCTCGGCGCCGGTCGGCCCGAGCCATGCTATGTCCAAAACGTCCGCGCCGCGGATGCGGCGTCCTTGAAAGAACTTGCGGCGGCGGAGTACCGGCTGCGTCTTCCAGATCCTGATCACCCGGCGAACGAAATCGAAGAACTCCTGCCGCTCGGGCGTGAGCTGCCAGTCCGTCCAGCTGATGGCGTTGTCCTGGCAGTACGCGTTGTTGTTTCCGAGCTGCGTGCGCCCGATCTCGTCGCCGCCGCTCACCATGGGTACGCCGATCGACAGGAAGAGCGTGCTGATCAGGTTGCGGCGCTGACGGATGCGCATCTCCAGCACCCGCCGATCCGTGGTGGTTCCCTCGACGCCGCAGTTCCAGCTCAGGTTGTGGTTCTCGCCATCCGCGTTCTGTTCGCCGTTGGCCTCGTTGTGCTTCTGGGTGTAGCTGACGAGATCCGCCAGCGTGAAGCCGTCGTGCGCGGTGACGAAGTTGATGCTCGCGTACGGACGGCGGCCGCTCTGCTCGTAGAGATCGCTGCTCCCGGAAAGCCGCGTCGCCAGATCCGAGACGCCGGCGCCATCCCCGCGCCAGAAGCTGCGCACCGCGTCGCGGTACTTGCCGTTCCACTCCGTCCATTTCGTCGGGAAGTTGCCGACCTGATAGCCCCCTTCGCCGAGGTCCCAGGGTTCGGCGATCAACTTCACCTGCGACAGAAGCGGGTCCTGATGAATGATGTCAAAGAACGCACCAAGCTTGTCCACAGCATGCAACTCACGAGCCAGTGCGCTCGCCAGGTCGAAGCGGAACCCGTCGACGTGCATCTCCTGCACCCAGTAGCGCAGGCTGTCCATGATCAATTGCAGCACGCGCGGGCTGCGCATGTTGAGCGTGTTGCCGCAGCCGGTGAAGTCCTCGTAGTAGCGCCGCGCCTGCGGCTGCAGGCGGTAGTACGAGGTGTTGTCGATGCCGCGCAGCGAGATCGTGGGACCGAGATGATTGCCCTCGGCCGTGTGGTTGTAGACCACGTCGAGGATGACTTCGAGGCCGGCGGCGTGCAGCGCCCGCACCATCGTCTTGAACTCGCGCACGCTTTCCATCGGTGATGGTGCAGACGCGTACCGGACGTCCGGCGCGAAGTAGGACAGCGTGTTGTAGCCCCAGTAATTGTTCAGTCCACGCCGAACGAGGTGCCATTCGTCCGTGTGATGGTGCACGGGCATCAATTCCACCGCGGTCACGCCAAGGGCCGTGAGATGGCGGAGCGCGGGATCGGACGCCAGGCCAAGGTACGTTCCGCGCAATGTCTCCGGGATGTCCGGGTGCAGCTTCGTGAAGCCTTTCACGTGCAACTCGTAGATGAGCGTCTCGTGCCACGGCGTCCGGAGCGGCCGATCGTCGCCCCACGTGAACGCGGTGTCGACAACGGCTGCGAGCGGCGCGTGCGCTGCGCTGTCGTGCTCGTCGTAGGTGGTGTCGTCGCGTCCCGGCTGAAAGCCAAAAAGCGATTCGTGCCAGTGCACGGTCCGGCCCACGACCTTCGCGTAGGGGTCCATCACGATCTTATGGGGATTGAAGCGGTACCCCTGATTCGGATCGTACGGACCGTGAATGCGGTAGCCGTAGAGCTGCCCAGGCCGCACGTCTGGCAGATACCCGTGCCAGACCATATCCGTCTGTTCTGTCAGCGCAATCGTCAGCGATTCGCTTTCCGCTTCGGGTGAGTCGAAGAGGCACAGCTCGACCCGCGTCCCATGTTCGGAAAAGATTGCGAAGTTCACGCCGACGCCGTCCCACGTCGCTCCGAGCGGATAGGGCGACCCCGGCCACACTCTCATCGATCGATTCGGCACAGCAGAGTTGGTACCACGCGGCCGCGGTTCGGCGCAATCCGGTCGAGGTGGGATGGTCTGCCGCTTGCGTGTTTCGTGGGTAGGCGTCGCGGGCGTGACAGACCCGCGCTACGTCGCGTAGGGCGGCGTTTTCAAGGCCGCGCAAAATGTAGCACCAGATGCAGGGCACGTCTTCAGACGTGCCGCACTGAAGGGAGCTCAACTCAACATGGACTACACCAAGGAAATCGCCACGCTGAACGACCTGATTCAGACGTGCCGCGATGGCGAGAACGGATTCCGGACCGCAGCCCAGGGCGTCAAGGATCAACACCTCAAGGCGCTGTTCGAGCGCTTCTCGCGGCAGCGCGGGGAGATGGTACGTGAGCTGCAGCAGCAGGTCCGTGCGCTCGGCGGGACGCCGGACGAGAGCGGCAGCGTGTCCGCATCGCTGCACCGCGGCTGGATGAACATCAAGTCGCTGGTGACCGGCAACGACGACAGCGCCATCATCGCCGAAGCCGAACGCGGCGAGGACGTCGCGAAGTCCGCGTACCAGAAGGCGCTGAGTCAGAATCTTCCGGCTGGCGCCCGCACGCTCGTCGAGGCGCACTCGGCGATCGTGCGCACGGCGCATGACGAGGTGCGCGCGCTCGAGAAGGCCCACGCCCGGTAGCTGACGCCAGCTACACTTGGGCCATGCCAGTTGAAAACGACCGCGCTCTGTCGGCGCTCCGCCGCTGGGCGCGGTTGTTTGACAGTGCCTTCCGCATTCCGGGCACGGGCATCTCCTTCGGCCTCGATCCCTTGATAGGCCTCATTCCCGGGCTCGGCGACCTGATGTCTCCCGCGCTGACGCTTCTGATTCTGTGGCAGGGCGCGGCGATGCGGGTCCCGAAGATCGTGCTCGTGCGAATGGTGCTCAACGCGATCCTCGACGCGGGCATCGGCGCGATTCCCCTCATCGGCGATCTCTTCGACTTCGCGTGGAAGTCCAACGAATGGAATCTGAGGCTGCTCGAGCGTCACGCCGTCGCCGGCGCGCGCGCGACATCCGGCGACTGGCTCTTCGTCAGCGTCTGCCTCCTCGTCGTCGTCGCGGCGGCATTCATTCCGTTGATCGTGATCGTGTGGGTCGGGCGCCGGTTAGTGTAGTCGAATCCCGAGTCCCCAATCCCGACCGCGGATCCCCGACATTCACTCGCCCAGCAGCTCGCCAATCGGCTGCAGATCCTCGATGTGATCGCAGACGGCCTTCAGCATCATCAGCATCGGAACCGCGAGGACGGCGCCCCACACGCCCCAGATCCAGCTCCAGAACAAGAGCCCGACGAAAATCGCGACCGGGTTCATCTGAGCCGCCCGTCCCATTAGCGTTGGCGTCAGCAGGAACCCTTCGAGGCTCGTAATGATGAACGCGACGCCGCAGACGAGAATCGTTCGCGACAGGCTGTCGAATTGCAGGAATGCCACGATGCCAAGGCCGCCGGTGACGATGACCGGCCCGAGATACGGGATGGAATTGAAGATCCCGGCGAGCAGTCCCCAGATGATCCATTGATCGAGACCAAGCCACCACAGCGCGAACATCGTCGCGCCGCCAACGAGCGCGCTCGTGAGCACCTGGACGCGAATGAAGCTGGCAATCTGCAGATTGATGTCGTCGAGGATCTGGACGGTCAGCTTCTTCTCCCGCAGATGCGGCCCCGCGATCTTGACGATCTTGCGTTTGTAGAGATCGCCCGCGACGAGCAGGAAGTACACGAGGAACAGGATCATCGCGGCCTGTCCCGCAGCGCCGAGCAGGCTCATACCTCCCCAGTACAGGTAGTTGCTCGCGTTGAACGCCGGCTGGACGACCTGCACCTTCGTGACGCCGTCCGGCGCCGGCGTCTTCGACGGCTGCGAGGCCTCGCTCGCCGTCTTCTCGAGCGCGTTCGCGGCGCGCTGCACTTCTTGAATCGCACCCGCGGGACGGCGATTCGCGCGCACCCGATCGCGGATGCGCTCGGCCGCCTGCGGGACCTGCGACACAATCTGCATCGCCTGGTCGGTCAACGAATAGACGCCCGTTCCGATTCCGGCGACGAGCAGCAGAAGGACGATGGCCGCCCCGATCGATCGGGGGACGGCGACCCGGGCGAGAGCCGTCACGAACGGGTCCAGCGCGTATGCGATCAGAATGCCGATCACGATCGGGATCAGCACGGACCGCGTGTACTGCAGCATCACGACCGCCGCGATCGCCGCCAGCATCGTCAGGGCGATGCTGGCGATGTCCATCGGGACGTCCGCCGTGACCGCCGGCGCATCCACTGGATCGTCGTCGCCGTTGGCGGTCTTATTGCTGTCAGTCATTAGAATCGAATGTTACCCCGCGGACGGATGATGTTCTCCGCGTGAGGCTGCCC
>JBKPQB010000048.1:0-34187 GCA_046733875.1 Acidobacteriota bacterium | reverse complement strand
AGCGCGAGCGGTTGGCGGGGAAGTGGCGGGGGCACGGCTACAAATCGAATCCCAAACCGTTGAAGCCCGCGACCGTCAATCGCGAACTCGATTGCCTGAAATGGATTCTCAACAAGGCCGTCGACTGGGGCAAGCTGCTCGACTCTCCCGCACGGAACGTCAAACGGCTGAAGGTAAGACAACCGCCGGACGCGGATTCTGGCCCCAGACGAACAACGCCGACTGCTGGACGCTGCGCCGCGAAAGATGCGGGCGCTGATTACGCTCGCGCTCATCACGGGCGCCCGAGTTGGGGAGCTGCTGGCGTTCCGATGGGAGAACGTCACGCAGGACGCCCTAACGTTCCTAGAAACGAAGAACGGGAAGGCCCGGCGCATACCCCTGTCCCCGGCGGCATCGGCCGTCCTGGGGGCGTTGGCGCGGCAGCATCGGTATGTGTTCACGAATGCGCGGACGGGCGACCGTTACACCACGAACGGCGCGCGGCACGTCTTCGCACGCGCCGTCGAGCGCGCCGGCATCAAAACGGGCGACGTGACCCTGCACACGCTGCGGCATACGGCGCTCAGCCGCATGATCGAGAAAGGGTACGACGATTACACCGTCATGGCGATCAGCGGGCACAGCTCGACGCGGATGCTCGCACGCTACACCCATCCGACCGAGGCGCGGAAGGCCGATGCACTCGGCTCGTTTGCGCTCCAATCGACGGCGCCCGTCACAACCGCGTCACAATCGCCGGAAGCCAAGCCTGACGAGTTGTCAGAGTTGAAGGAATTGCTAAAGAAAAGTGGTGGACGGCAGGAGGCTCGAACTCCCGACCTCCGCGTTGCGAACGCGGCGCTCTCCCAACTGAGCTAGCCGCCCACTGTGAATGTCTGAACGCGCCAGTTGCGCACGGCAGGGCTGCCGCGCTCGGCACGAGTAATAATTATATCACTGGAGGACGTCGAGATACTTCAGCGCGCCGCCCGTGTTGAAGACGACGACGGCATCGGCGCCCTTAATCAGCCCGCGTGACACGAGCACGCGCACGGCCTGCAGCGCGGCGCCGCCTTCCGGCGCGGCGCTGATGCCTTCACGCGATCCCATTTCGCGCATGGCCCGCACCATGTCGGCATCGGACACCGCGACCGCGGTACCTCCGCTCTCTCGGACGGCACGCAGAACGAGGAAGTCGCCGATCGCTTTCGGCACACGCAATCCGTCCGCGAGGGTGTGCGCGTCGGGGACCATCTCGGATCGCTCCGCGCCGGATTCGAACGCGCGGACAATCGGCGCGCAGCCCTCGGCCTGGACCGACACCATGCGTGGACGCCGTCCGTCGATCCAGCCGATCGCTTCCATCTCCGCGAACGCCTTCCACATGCCAACCATTCCGGTGCCGCCGCCGGTCGGATACACGATCCAGTCGGGCAGCCGCCATTCGAGCTGCTCGGCGACTTCGAACCCCATCGTCTTCTTGCCTTCGATGCGGTAGGGCTCCTTCAGCGTCGACACATCGTACCACCCGCGCGGCTTGCCCATGTCGGCCGCAAGACGCCCCGCATCGGTGATCAACCCGTCAACGAGTGTGACCTCGGCGCCGTACAGCTCGCATTCGCGAATGAACGGCGCCTTCACATCGGTCGGCATGAAGACGTGCGCTTCGATACCAGCCGCGGCCGCGTAGGCCGCAAGCGCGTTGGCGGCGTTGCCTGCTGAGGGCACCGACAGCGCGCGCGCGCCCAGGTACGCAGCCCTCGTCACGGCCGCGGAGAGCCCCCGCGCCTTGAACGAGTTGGTCGGGTTGAGCGATTCGTCCTTGATGAAGAGACGCGAGAGGTCGAGATCAGCGCCGAGTCGACGCGCGTGGATGAGCGGCGTCCACCCTTCGCCAAGCGTCAGCGGCTCCTCGCCATCGAAGAGCGGCATCAGCTCGCGGTAGCGCCACATGCTGCGCTCGCGCATGGCGAGCGATTCGCGCGGCCAGGCGCGCGCGGCGCTCAGGTCGTACCGCGCCAGCAGGGGAGCGCCACACGTGCAGAGATGCTGCTCGCGATGCGCATCGACGCGCGGCGCGCCGCAGGGCACGCTGCACTGAAGATCGATGAAGAATGACGCCCGTGTCAGTTGCGCGCGAGTCGACATTCAGCATTCGTCATTCGTTATTCGTCATTGACGCGGCTCACTTCCCCAGCAGCTCGGCGTCCTTCTTCTTCTGAACATCGTCGATCGTCGTGACGTGCTGGTCGGTGATCTTCTGGATCTCGTCCAGGCCGCGCCGCTCGTCGTCTTCCGAGATCTTGTGATCCTTCAGCAGCTTCTTGAGCCGTTCGTTGGCCTCCCGGCGCACCTGCCGGAGGCCGTTGCGTCCCTCTTCGGCGTACTTGTGAACGAGCTTCGAGAGCTCCCTGCGACGTTCTTCGGTGAGCGGAGGAATCGGAATGCGCACCACCTTGCCGTCATTCGTAGGATTGAGGCCGAGGTTGGCGCTGCGGATCGCCCTCTCGATGGCGCCCATCGTCGACGGATCGAATGGCTGGGCGACGATCATCGTGGGCTCCGGGATCGAGAGCGACGCCACCTGATTGAGCGGCATCTGCGAGCCATACGCCTCGACGTGCACCGAATCGAGGATGCTGATGGACGCGCGTCCCGTGCGCACACCCCCGAGCTCGCGCCGAACATGCTCGATGTGGGCGTCCATCCGCTTCTTCACTTCGCCGTAGAGTCCTTTCAGGTCGTTCACATCCATAAGCAGCTCACCATCAGTCCGCCTGGACGACCGTGCCGACGTGCTCGCCTTCGATGACCCGGCGCAGGTTGCCGGCCGTGCGCAGATTGAACACGACAATCGGCAGACGGTTGTCCATGCAGAGAGAAATTGCGGTCGCGTCCATGACCTTGAGCCCCTGCTCGAGGACCTTCAGATACGAGATCGCGTCGTATTTCGTGGCGGTGGGATGAAGCATCGGGTCGGCGGTGTAGATGCCGTCGACCTTCGTGCCCTTGAGGATGACGTCCGCCTTCATTTCCATCGCGCGCAGCGCGGCGGCCGTGTCCGTCGTGAAGTACGGATTGCCCGTGCCCGCGGCGAAGACGACGACGCGCCCCTTCTCGAGGTGACGGACGGCGCGCCGGCGGATGAACGGCTCGGCGACGGCGCGCATCTCGATCGCGGTCGCGACGCGCGTGTTCACGCCGATGTGCTCGAGCGCGTCCTGCAGCGCGAGCGCGTTGATCACGGTCGCGAGCATGCCCATGTAGTCCGCGGTGGCGCGATCCATCCCGCGCGCGCTCGCGGCGAGGCCGCGAAAGAGATTGCCGCCGCCGATGACGACCGCGGTCTGGACCCCGAGCTGCTGGATCTCACCAATCTCCCGAGCGATTTGCGTGGTGACGCCGGGATCGATCCCGAACGCCTGTTCGCCCATCAGGGCTTCGCCCGAGAGCTTCAGCAGGACCCGCTGATAGGGCAGCATGGGGGCCAATTATATCGATTGCAGATTGCCGATTGCAGATTGCCGATTGAATTGTCGATTGGCAATTGTTGATTGGGGATGGGATTGCCGATTGTCGATTGGATTGTGGATTGTCGAGTGGGGAAGCGATTGTCGAATGGGGATTGCCCAATCGACACTCAATCTTGCACTCGGTCAATCTTTACTCGGTCAATCGCCGATCGAATCGACAATCGGCAATCCCGTCGTCAATCCGCGATCCGCAATCGCCAATTCAATCTGCAACCTGCAGTCTGCAGTCTGCAATTATCAGGCGGCCAGCTCGCCGACTTTCATGCGGACGAAGCGGGAGACGGAGATGTTCTCGCCCAGCTTGGCGATTGCCGCCTGGACGAGATCGCGGATCCGCGTCTTGGGATCGCGAATCGAGAACTGGTCCAGCAGACAGAACTGCTCGTAGTAGCTTTCGAGCTTCCCCTCGACGATCTTGTCGACGACCTGCGCGGGCTTGTCCTTCACCTGCTCGCGATAGATGTCGCGCTCCTTCTGCAGGACATCGGCGGGAACGTCTTCGCGCCGCACGTACGTCGGGTTCGCGGCGGCGATGTGCATCGCGATCTCCTTGACGAGAAGCTGGAAATCGTCCGTGCGTGCGACGAAGTCGGACTCGCAGTTGACCTCGACGAGGACGCCGATCTTCCCGCCCATGTGGATGTAGTGCCCGATCACGCCTTCCGAGGTGGATCGGCCGGCCTTCTTTGCCGCCTGCGCGAGCCCGCGCTTGCGCAGCAGCGTGTTGGCTTCCTCCAGGTCGCCCTTCGCCTCTGCGAGCGCCGCCTTGCACTCCATCATCCCCGCGCCCGTCTGGTCGCGAAGCTTCTTCACCATCGCCGCCGTAATTTCCATTGCTGCTGCTCTCCTGACAAAGGCGGTCCTGGAAGGGCCGCCCCACTTCCGAACCCAGGAACCCGGACCCCGGACCCCCGATCCCGAACCTTAAAATCCCGGACCGTGATGCGCGTCCGTACACAAAAACGCCGGCCCGAGTCGATGGCCGGCGTCGCTCACGAACCGAAGCGCGTTAGACCGACGCCGGAGAAGTCGCCTGCTCCGGGCGGGCCTGGCGCGCCGCGCGCGAGCGGCGCGAGCGCTCGTCTCCTTCCGCCTCGGCGTTCTCCTCCGCGTGCGCCGATTCGCGCACGCCGCGGCCGGCGATCACCGCATCAGCGATCTTGGACGCAAACAACCGGATCGCGCGCAGCGCATCGTCGTTGCCGGGAATCACGAAATCCACTTCGTCCGGATCGCAGTTGGTGTCGACAACGCCGATGACCGGAATCTTCAGTTTGCGTGCCTCGTCGACGGCGATCTTCTCCTTGCGCGTGTCGACGACGAACACGGCGTCGGGCAGCCGCGACATGTTGCGGATCCCTTCGAGGTTCTTCTGAAGCTTCCGCTTCTCCTTCTCGAGCTGCGCGATCTCTTTCTTCGAGAGCGTCTCGTACCGGCCGTCGGTTTCCATCGCCTCGAGCTCGCGGAGACGCGCGAGGCTGCGCTGAATGGTCGCGAAGTTGGTCAGAAGTCCGCCGAGCCACCGCTGGTTGACAAAGAACATGCCGCAGCGCTGCGCCTCTTCGGCGATGGCGTCCTGCGCCTGCCGCTTCGTGCCCACGAACAGGACCGTGCGTCCATCAGCCGCCAGGTTGCTGACGAACTCCTCGGCCTCGCCGTACAGCTTCGCCGTCTTCGCGAGGTCGATGATGTAAATCCCGTTGCGCTCGCCGAAGATGTACGCCTTCATCTTCGGGTTCCACCGCTTCGTCTGGTGGCCGAAGTGGACGCCGGCCTCGAGCAAATCCTTCAACGCGATACCACTCAAGCTGCCTCCCATTACCGTTTACTGAACTGGAAGCGCTTGCGCGCCCCCTTCTGCCCGTACTTCTTGCGCTCCTTGATGCGCGCGTCGCGCGTCAGGAACCCGGCCTTCTTGAGCCGCTGGCGCAGCTCGATGTTGTATTCGACGAGCGCGCGCGCGATCCCGAGGCGCAGCGCACCGGCCTGGCCGGCGATCCCGCCCCCGGCGATGGTGGCGAGCACGTCGAATTTATCGGCCGTTTCGGTGACGAGCAGCGGCTGCTTGATCTGGGTGCGAAGGGCTTCGGTGGGGAAGGCGTTTTCGATCGGCTTGTGATTGACGGTCATTCCGCCGGCGCCGGGTCTCAGGAAGACGCGGGCGGTGGACGTCTTACGCCGGCCGGTTCCATAGTACTGAATTGCTGCTGCCACCTTATGCGACCTCGCTCCTCGTCTGTGTGGTCCGCTTCTTCGTAATCGCCGCGGGCTTCGGCTGCTGCGCGGCGTGCGGGTGCTCGGCGCCCGCATAGACCTTCAGCTTGCGCCACATGGCCTCGCCCATCTTCGTCTTCGGCAGCATGCCGCGCACGGCTTCCTCGACAATCCGCACGGGCTGCTTCTTGCGCACTTCGCGCGCGCGTTCCTCGCGCAGCCCGCCTTCATACCCGCTGTGGTAACGGTAGACCTTCTGGTCTTCCTTGCGGCCGGTCAGCCGGATGCTGGCCGCGTTCACGATGACGACGTGGTCGCCCGTGTCGATATGGGGCGTATACACCGGCTTGTGCTTGCCCTGGAGCAGCCGTGCCGCTTCCGTCGCCACCCGCCCGAGGACCTGTCCCTGGGCGTCGATGACGTGCCACTGCCGCTCCACACTGCCGGCAGTGGGAACAAACGAACGCATGGAATCCTTTCGACCGTTGCTATGACCGGGCTCAACCGCGGAGACACCCACGCAGTTGGCCTCATTCCAAAGACGGCAAACCAAAAGGATACTGACGATTAGGAGAAATGTCAACGTCGCGGCGGCGCCCTCGCCAGGGCAGTCGGAGCGCTCTGGGGCAGTTTCTGATCACAGTTTCGTTGAGCAGGTACGCATTTGTTAGCGCCGCCTGGTTGCGCCCGTCCAGCTTGATCCCAGATTTGCGCAAATCTTCCGAAATTGGAGGCGAGCCCTGCGTGGCACCCGACTTGCCGACGAGCTTCCCCCGAACGAGTGCAACCCCGGGAACGCGCGCAGCCCGCATCGATCCTGCGAACGGGCGCGGCTGCGCCGCAGCGGTCCTTCCCGATTTCACGTGCACGACATCGCAGGGAGCAGGACAACCACGGTGCTTCGCAGAGCGAAGGCCCTGGTCGGTCTGGACATCGGATCGAGCGCCGTGAAGGCGATCGAGCTGAAGTCGGCCGGCAAGGGCTACAAAGTCACGGGCTTCGGGAGCGAGCCGGTCCCGCCGGACAGCATCGTCGATGGCGCGATCATCGACGCGGCTGCCGTCGCCGACTCCATCCGCCGGCTCTTCGAGAGCCGCAGCCTCAAGACGAAAGACGTCGCGGCCTCGCTGTCGGGGAACGCCGTCATCGTCAAGAAGATCGCGCTCCCGGTGATGACGGAAGGGGAGCTGGGGGAGTCCATCTACTGGGAGGCGGAGCAGTACATCCCGTTCGACATCCAGGACGTCAACCTCGACTACCAGATTCTCGATAAAGGCGATCCGGCGTCCGGCAAGACGACCATGGACGTCCTGCTCGTCGCGGCGAAGAAGGAAAAGATCGCTGACTACACCGGCGTGATCGCGCAAGCCGGGCGAGCCGCCGTCGTGGTCGACGTCGACGTGTTCGCGTTGCAGAACGCGTACGAGGTGAACTACGGGATCGAGCCGAACGCCGTCGTCGTGCTGCTGAACGCCGGTGCCAGCGCCACCAACATCAACATCCTGCAGGGCGATCAATCGGTCTTCACGCGCGACATCGCGATCGGCGGGAACGCGTACACCGAGGCGCTCCAGCGCGAGCTGAACCTGCCGTTCGAGAACGCGGACTCGCTCAAGCGCGGCGGCACGATCGAGGGCGCGACGTACGAGGACGCGCGGCCGGTGCTGCGCGCCGTGACCGAGAACGTGATGCTCGAGATCCAGAAGACGTTCGACTTCTACAAGTCGACCGCCCCCTCCGATCGCATCGACCGGATCATGCTCAGCGGAGGCGCGTCGCGCGCGGAAGGGTTCACCGAGATGCTCGCGGAGCGGTTCGCGACGCCGGTCGAGCCCTTCGATCCGTTCAAGCGGGTCACCTTCGACAGCAAGAAGTTCCAGGTGGACGCGCTTGCCGACGTTGCCCCAACGGCGGCCGTTGCCGTCGGCCTCGCGCTGCGACGGGTAAACGACCGATGATTCGCATCAACCTCCTCGCGGTCGAGCGGGAGCGGACCAAGCGCGTCCGCACCGTCATTCCCGCGGCACAGCGCGTGACGATCGGCGCCGGACTGATCCTTCTCATCACCGCGGTCGTCATCGGCTGGTGGTTCTGGTCGCTCCGGACGGAATCCGCGCGCCTCGACGCTGAGATCGCGCGCGCCGAAATCGAGACGCAGCAGCTGCGTTCCGTCCTCGGACAGGTGCAGAAGTTCGAGGCGCGCAAGGCGCAGCTGCAGCAGCGCGTGACGCTCATCGAACAGCTCCGCCGCGGACAGACGGGGCCGGTCCACGTGCTCGACGAGGTCAGCAAGAGCGTCCCCGATCGGCTGTGGCTGACAACCATGGTCCAGAAAGACAAGGAATTCACGATCGAAGGACGGACGACCTCGTTGACGGCCCTGTCCGACTTCGTCGCGAACCTCGAGAGCAGCAACTGGTTCAAGCGTCCCGTCGAGATCCTGGACAGTCAGGTCGAACAGAACCCCCAGTCCGGCGATCTGGTCCGCTTCACGATTCGGGCGCAGTTCGAAAACCTCGACGCTCCCGCGCAGCCCAAGCCGGGCGCACGCCCGACTGGGGCCGCAGGCCACTGAGGAGGATATGGATCTCTCGCTGACCAAGCTCCCGTGGTATGGCCAGATCGGCGCCTTCGTGCTCGTGTGCGCGGCGGCGGTGTTCGGGTTCTGGAACTTCTACGTGTCGGAGGTCGACACGGACATCGCGATGCGGCAAACGCACCTGACCGCGCTGCGCGCTGACATCAACAAGGGCGTCGCAACCGCACGCCGCTTGCCGGAATTCGAGGCGCAGGTGACGGATCTCGAGCGCCGCCTCGAAAGTTTGCGAGCCGTGCTGCCGGAGCAGAAGGACGTCGCGGACACGCTGCGCCGCCTGCAGGGCCTGGCCACGCAGTCGAACCTCACGATCCTGCGGTTTACGCCCGCGCCGCAGAAGCAACAGCCGCTCTACGCCGAGGTGCCGTATCGCATCTCCGCCGAGGGCACGTATCACAACCTCGGGCTGTTCTTCGATCGCGTGAGCAAGTTCCCGCGCATCATCAACGTGAGCGACATCGCCATCCGCGCGGCGCAGCAGCCGACCGCGACGTCCACGATCACTGCCGACTGCACGGCGACGACGTTCGTTCTCCAGGAGGCGGCGGCCAAGGGAGGCCGCGGCGTTCCGCCGCCGGTGCCGCGATGATGAGCGTCCTGCTTCTGACCGGCGCGCTCGCCGTGTTTGCCCAGGCCGTTCCACTGCAGCCGGGAGCGGCGGCGCAGGCGCCAAGGCCGCCCGCGGCGATCGCCGCAGCGAAGGATGCCGCCGCGAAGGTCGAGGCCGCGCAGCAGAAGAACTCTGAAGCGCTGAACCCAGCGCCGCAGCCGTCGTCTGCTGCTCCCGCACCCGGACCCGCGTCCGCATCCGGGACGCCATCGGCGCCCACCGCGGCGCCTGCGACGAATCCGGCGGGCGGCTCCGCGGAACCGACGGCCGTTCCTCTCGCGCAGGGCGCCTACGCCTACGATCCAAACGGCCGCCGCGATCCGTTCGTGAATCTCCTGCTGCGGGGCAGCGACATGCGTGCGACGGGTGCCACGCGTCCGCCCGGCCTTTCCGGCCAGTTGATCCAGGAGCTGACGCTCAAAGGCGTGCTCAAAGCGAAGGCAGGATTCGTTGCCGTCGTTCAGGCGTCGGACAACAAGACCTACATCGCGCATCCGGGGGACCGGGTGCTGGACGGCAGCATCAAGTCGATCGCGCAGGACGCCGTCGTGTTCTCGCAGGACGTCAATGACCCGCTCTCGCTCGTGAAGCAGCGCGAGGTACGGAAGACGATCAGGCCGGAGACGAAATGAGGATGAGTCTGTCGTTCAGTCGAGGGGCTTCGCCCCGCCGAACCCCCCTGCACGCTCGCTCGCGGGGACCCCTGCACCCCGCTCCGCTCCCGTGGCTCACTCGTTGCGCCCGTTCGCTCGCGTCGAAAGAATGCGCGGCGATTCGTCGTCTGCTGGCCGGAGCGCTCATCGCCGCGATCGCCGGCGGGCTCGTCGTGACAGCGGCACCCTCGCCGGTCCGGCTGCTCGGCGTGTCGGCGCAGGCGACGGGCCGCACGGCGGCGCTCTTGATTGAAGCAACCGAGCCGGTCGCATACGCGGTCAGCCGTCCCGACCCTCTGACACTGCTCGTCGATCTGCGCAACGTGAGCGTCGCGGACGCCGAGAACCAGGTGGCGCACAGCGGACCCGTCGAGCGCGTCACGCTCGAACAGGCGACGGCGATCGACGGGAAGGCGCTCGCGAGGGTACGCGTCGCGCTGGCGTCTCCTTCCACGTACCGCGTGCGGAGCGCACGCAACACGATCCGCGTGGAAGTGGAGCCGTCCGCCTCGGCCGCGTTTGCGGAGGGTACGCCGGCTGCCGTGAAGTCCGTGGCGCCCGAGCCGACAGCGTCGAGCGCGAAGCCGGGTGAGCCGCTCGCGGCAGCGACCATCATCGAGCGCGTGCGCGCGTCGAACACGCGATCCGCAACCACCATCACGATCAGCGGCAACGGACGCCTGGACCCCTCGTCGCTCACCGAGCCTGATGATCAGCCGCGACGCCTGCTGCTCGAATTCCCGAACGTCACGTCCAAGGCACCCGCACAGATGTCAGTGGACAGCAGCTTCGTCAAGAAGGTGCACGTCGCGGCCAACGGACACGATCCGCTCGTCACACGGGTGGTGATGGATCTGTCGCCGACGGCCACGTATCACATCGAGCGGGTGGGGCCGGGCGGCAATGAACTCGCGGTCGTGTTCGAAGGCCGGCGATCGAGCGGGGCGATCCTCGTCGCGCCCCCGGAAGGGCGATCGGGCACCGACGCTGAACCGGGCATCTCGCTCCAGCAGGCGCTGGCGAACGGGGCGTCGCTCGCGGCGCCGGATCCCATCACCGCGCTGAACCAGGACGCGCCTGCAGCGGTGAATCCTGCCGCGGCGGCGTCGAAGGCTGCGCCCGCGCCGCGGCAAGCGCGCCAGACGGCGAAGCCCGCGCTTGCTCCGCCGCCGGCGCAGACGAAGCCATCAACGCCACCGCGGCCGGCCGAACCCCAGCCGGCGGCTCCCGCGGCGCCCTCTGCGAAGCCGACTCTCAACGCGCAGATGCCGGGGACCGGTGAGAAGAAGTACACCGGCAATCCGATCAGCATGGACTTTCAGGATGCCGACTTGCGCTCGGTTCTGCGCACGTTTGCCGAGATCAGCGGCCTGAACATGGTGATCGACCCGCAGGTCCAGGGACGTGTCGACATGGTGCTGAACGAGGTGCCGTGGGATCAGGCACTCGATACGATCCTGCGTGGAAACAAGCTGGGTTGGACGGTCGACGGCACCATCGTTCGGATCGTGCCGCTCAAAGTCCTCGAGGACGAGACGAAGGAGCGCGCATCGCTCGAGCAGCAGCAGGCGCTCGCGGGCGAGCTGCACGTCCAGACCTTTGCCTTGAGCTATGCGAAGGCGGGCGACCTCTCGCCGCTGCTCACGAAGTCAGCGCTCTCGCAGCGCGGGCAGATCCAAGTCGATTCGCGCACGAACACGCTCATCATCACCGATCTGCCGGACCGGCTGCAGATGGCATCACAGCTCATTTCCACTCTGGACAAGGCCGAACCGCAAGTCGAGGTCGAAGCGCGCGTCGTTCAGACCACGCGCGATTTCGCGCGCGCGATTGGAATCCAGTGGGGCCTCAACGGCCGCGTGAGCCCCGAAATCGGCAACACGACGCCGCTTGCGTTTCCAAACAACGGCTCGCTCAGCGGTCGCGTCGGCGGCACGCAGGGGCCGAACGATCCCCGATCGAGCGGCGCGACGAACAACAACACGGCAACAGCGGTCAACCTCGGCGCCGCCGCCGCGTCATCGGCGATTGGCCTGGCGCTCGGGTCCATCAACGGTGCGTTCAACCTCGATGTCGCGCTGACCGCGCTCGAGAACACCGGCAAGGGCCGCATCCTCTCGACGCCGCGCCTGACGACGCAGAACAACCAGGAAGCGGAGGTCGCGCAGGGCATCCAGATCCCCATTCAGGTCGTGGCGAACAATACGGTCACCGTGTCGTTCAAGGACGCGGTGCTCCTCCTGAAGGTGACGCCGCAGATCACGGCGGCGAACACCGTCATCATGAACATTACGGTCGAGAACGCGACGCCTGACTTCAGCCGCGCGGTCAACGGCGTGCCGCCCATCGATACGCAGCGCGCGATTACGCGCGTGCAGGTCACGGACGGGGCGACGACGGTGATCGGCGGCATCTTCGTGAGCCAGGAGCAGTCGACGAACGATCGCACGCCGGTGCTGCACCGCATCCCGCTGCTCGGGTGGCTGTTCCGCCGCGACACGCTCACGGATTCGAGCCGCGAGCTGCTGATCTTCATCACGCCGCGCATTCTGAGAGGGTAGGCGAATGATTGGGACGTCCTGCAAATCCGCAAAGAGCCGGCTCGCGCTGTTCGGCACACGGGTCGGCCTGATGATTGCTCTGGCCCTCCTCTCGTCGTGCGGCGATCAGACGCGCCAGGGGCAGGCCTCGTCGTACCTGGTCCTCACCACGCTCCAGGGTGCATCCGGCGCCAAGCCGGATACGCTGAGCAGCGTCGTCTCATCGGACGTCATCACAGTCGTCAACGGGACGCCGACGTTCTTTGCGGATCCCGGGTCGGCGACGTTCCAGCTCGCCCTGAAGGATCCGGGTTCATCGACGTCCCCGAACACGCCGACGCCGAACAATTACATCACGCTAACGCAGTACCACGTGCAGTACAAGCGCAGCGACGGCCGGAACGTCGAAGGCGTGGATGTGCCGTACGCATTCGACGGCGCCGTGACCACCACGGTGTCCGACACCGCGACCGTGGCGTTCACGCTCGTGCGCAATCAGGCGAAGCTCGAAGCGCCGCTGAAAGCGCTCGCGCTCAACACGACGATGGTGATCACGACGATCGCCGAGGTCACCTTCTACGGCCACGATCAGACCGGCCGTGAAGTGAGCGTCACAGGGAACATCGAGATCTCGTTCGCGAACTTCGGGGACGCGTCGACAAGTTAGCGATCGAACGGGCGGATCACGTGTTCGCAACCAGGCAGCAGCACAGACTACGAGGGCCGGCACGACCCGGCACAACGACTATGGTTCGAGTCAGATTGACGACGATGGCGGCGGCGTTGATTCTTGCGGGCGCAGCCGCCTGCACGGTTCACAAACAGGAGACGCCATCGCTCACCGGGCCGTCCGAGCTGGGCACGTCTATCACCGTGCAGGTTTCGCCGGATGTGGTGGCGCAGAACGGCTCGCAATCGATTGTGACGATCATCGCCCGCGATGCGAATGGACAGCCGCGCGCGAATCTATCAATGCGCGTCGACGTAACCCAGAACGGCGGGGTAGTCGAAAGCGCGTTAGGGACTCTTTCCGCTCGAAGCGTCGTGACCGACGGCAGCGGACGCGCGACTGTTACATACACGGCGCCACAAATGCCGAGCGGCGGATCGGCGGCGGGACAGATTCAAATTCAGGTTACGCCTGTCGAAACGGATTTCGGCAACTCTACCCCTCGGACTGCGACCATTCGATTAGTCGAACCGGCGGGTGTCGGAGGCGGAGGTCCGTCATGTCTGCCTGCGAAACCCTTTGTGTTTACCCCTTCAACACCAACGGATCATCAGACTGTTGTCTTCGATGCGGATCAAAACGTCGGCGTGCAGTTCACTTGGGACTTTGGAGACTCGGCTACGGCGTCTGGCCACACGGTGAGTCACTCCTTCAGTCGCGTTGACAACTACCGCGTGACCCTCACGGTGATGTCAGCCAGTGGAATCCTCAGCTGCATCACGCAAAGTGTTCCGGTGGCGCAGGGCCAGGCGCCGACGGCGGTATTCGTCGTGTCGCCGGCGAACCCGCTGCCGGATCAGCAGGTGTTCTTCAACGCCGCGAGCTCGAAGCCGGCCGCCGGCCGTACCATCACCGGCTATCAGTGGGACTTCGGCGACGGCGCGTCCGGGTCTGGTGTCCAGGCAAGCCACACCTATACAGTGACGGGCGGATACACCGTCATGCTCACCGTGACCGATGATGCCGGCAACGTCGGAACCGTCACGCAGACCGTGAGCATCGGCGTGGACTCGCCGACGGCAGACTTCACGTTCTCGCCGGCGGCGCCGACCGCGGGATCGTTCGTAAACTTCAACGGGTCCACGTCGCAGGCGGTGGCGGGGCGGACGATTTCCACCTACACGTGGAACTTCGGCGACGGCACTACCGCGACGGGCGCAACCCCAACGCATTCGTTCGCCACGGCGGGCACATACAACGTGACGCTGACGGTCGTCGACAATCAGGGCAAGAGCGCGTCCGTCACAAAGTCCGTCACAGTGTCGTAGAGATCGATCTCATGGCCGACAGTCCTCGCATCGAAGAGCTCAGGCGCCGGGTCCAGGCGGACCCGGCGTCGATAGCCTTCGCCGCGCTGGCGGAGGAGCTCCGGCGCGTGGGCCGGTCCGAGGAAGCGATCGAGACGTGCCGGACCGGCCTTCAGCGGCACCCGTCCTACCTGTCCGCGCGCGTCACGCTCGGGCGCGCGCTGCTCGAGACCGGCCAGTTCGAAGCGGCGCGCGAGGAGCTCGATTACGTGCTCCGCGCGGCGCCCGAGAACCTCGCGGCAATCCGCGCCCTCGCTGAAATCCACGCACGCCACGGTCACGCACCCGAGGCGATCGAGCATTACAGCAGCGTCCTGCGGAGCACGGCGCAGGAAACGGCCGTTCCGCCGCCCTCCATCCCGCCCGCCGCGCAGCCGGGTCCCGCGGCCCCTCTCCGGGTTTCTGCAGCACCCGTTGCCTCCGCCAGCGCAGTTCAGGATCCGCCGAATCGCGCTATGCTGGCTGCTCTGGAAAGCTTCCTCTCCTCTATTCAGGCTGCCCGGCAGACGCTCGCGACGGGGCGCTGACGTTCGCGCCGGGGTTCGGGGCCCCGTCTAAAATGACCGTTGCCGATCGTTCGCCACTCGTCTCCCGCCACGTTCGCGTGCGCGACTACATGCGTGCGTCCAGCGTCGATGCGCTGCTGGTGACGCATCTGCCGAACATCAAGTACCTCACAGGTCTGAGCAGCACGGACGGTGCGGTCGTGGTTCTGCCTGCTGCCATGCTGCTGGTCGCGGACTTCCGGTACGTGACCGCAGCCCGCGATGTCGCGCGGCACGTGGGCGAGGATCTGATCGAAGTGGTCGCGGTGGAGCGTTCGTACGACGAGACGCTGGCCGACGTCCTCCGCGCCTCGGCTGCGCCGCGCATCGGCGTCGAAGCCGCGTGGCTCTCGGTGAGCCGGTTCAACACGTTGAGCGCCAGGCTGGCCGCGGCGGCGCCGTTTCCAATCCAGCCCGAGCAGCCCTCGCCCGTCCTCGTGCCGACCGAACGCATCGTCGAACGCGCCCGCGTCATCAAAGATGATGGCGAGGTGCTCGCGTTCCGGGAGGCCGGGCGCCGGTTGTCGCTGGTGGCGCGGCGCATCCCAGGTTTTGTCAGGGCAGGACGCCGGGAGCAGGAGATAGCTGCCGACATCGAAATGGCCATGCGCGAGGCGGGTTTCAGCCGTCCCGCTTTCGAGACTATCGTGGCGTCCGGACCGAACAGCGCGTTCCCGCACGCGCGGCCGACCAGCCGCCGGCTCGCGGCCAGCGAGCCGACCGTGCTGGACTTTGGGGGGGTCTACGACGGATACTGCGTGGATTTGACGCGCACGGTTCAGCTCGGCGCCCCCAGGGCCGCCGTGCAGAGCCTCTTCGATGCCGTAAGCGAGGCGCACGACGCGGCGATTGCGGTTGTCCGTCCGGGCATTCGCCCTAGTGAAATAGACAGGGCGGCTCGCGACGTCTTGGCCCGGCACGGCTTCGGCGAGGCGTTCGGTCACGGGACCGGCCACGGACTGGGACTCGAGATCCACGAGGAGCCCCGGATTGCGCAAGCAGTCGTTGGGCGCCCCGACGAGCCGGTCGAACCGGGAATGGTGTTTACGATTGAGCCGGGTGCATACGTCCCCGGCCTCGGCGGCGTCCGAATCGAAGACGATGTGCTGGTGACGGCCGCGGGCTGCGAACTTCTGACGGATGTGCCGATACTGATTGAAATTCAGTAGGGTTTGGGTTCGCACGGTTCAGGGCTGGGTTCGGAGCCTCCCGGTTCTGGGTTCCGAAATTCTCGGGTTTCGGTTGTCGGCGATGGATTGAGCTCATGATGAGAAGGGAACGGCGACTCGACACCGTGAAAGAGCAAACCGCGAACCTTGAACCGTCAACCATGAACCTAACCTTGAACACTGAACCGCGAACCCCGAACCGGCGCGAGTGCAGCGACTAAATGGACTTCGCCGATATCGAACGGATCCTCGAGCTGGTGCGCCAGCACGACCTTGCGGAATTCGAGCTGGAAAAGGAAGGTCTGAAGCTGCGTGTGCGGAAAGCCGGCACGTCGCCGGTGTTCCCGACAGCGTATCCGGAGCCGCCGCTACCCTCGGCCGCGAATGGCCCCGCGCCTGCGGCTGCCGCCCTCTCGCCAGCCGCACCATCAGGGCCGGTTCTGGACGAATCCGCCGTCGACTTCGATGAGTCCGTCGAGCTCGCGGTCGTGAAGTCGCCGATCGTCGGGACGTTCTATCGGTCGTCCGAGCCCGGCGCCGCGTCGTTCGTCGAAGTCGGCCAGCGCGTCAAGAAGGATCAGGTGCTCTGCATCATTGAAGCGATGAAGCTGATGAACGAGATCACGTCGGAATACGACGGCGAGATTGTGGCCGCGTACGTCGAGAACGGGAAGCCCGTGCAGTACGGCGAGCGGCTGTTCGCAATTAAAACCGGTTGAAATGTTCAAGAAAATTTTGATCGCGAACCGCGGCGAGATTGCGCTTCGCGTGATCTGCGCCTGCCGCGAGCTGGGCATCCGGACGGTCGCGGTCTACTCCGAGGCGGACGAGAACTCGCTGCACGTGCGGTTTGCCGACGAAGACGTCTGCATCGGGCCCGCGCGGAGTGCGGACAGTTACTTGAGCGTGCCCGCGATCATCAGCGCCGCCGAGATCACGGGCGCAGACGCCATCCATCCGGGCTACGGCTTCCTGTCGGAGAGCGCCTATCTCGCGGAGGTCTGCGAGGCGTGTCATATCAAGTTCATCGGCCCGACCCCGAACGTGATCAGGCTGCTCGGCGACAAGGCGCGCGCCAGGCGCGCGATGCGCAAGGCCGGCGTTCCCGTGCTCCCGGGGAGCGATGGACCAGTCGACGGCGAAGAGCGCGCCGCCCGCGTCGCGAAGGATCTGGGATATCCGATCATCATCAAGGCCGTGGCGGGCGGGGGCGGTCGCGGGATGCGCGTCATCCGGAACGCAGGGGAGCTCGGTAAGGCGCTTAAGACGGCCCAGCGCGAGGCGGAGGCGGCGTTCGGCGTTGGTGATGTGTATCTCGAAAAATACGTCGAGAATCCGCGGCACATCGAATTCCAGGTGCTCGGCGATCATCACGGCGCCGTGGTGCATCTCGGGGAGCGCGAATGCTCGATTCAGCGCCGCCATCAGAAGCTGCTCGAGGAAGCCCCGTCGGTGGTGGTCACGGAGAAGATGCGGCGCAAGCTCGGCAGCACGGTCATCGATGCCGCCCGGGCCGTGCAGTACACGAATGCGGGCACCTTCGAGTTCCTGCTCGACGATCGCCAGAACTTCTATTTCCTCGAAGTCAACACGCGCGTGCAGGTCGAGCATCCGGTGACGGAATTCATCACCGGCATCGACATCGTGAAGGAGCAGATCCGGATCGCGGCGGGCGAGCGTCTCTCGTTCAAGCAGGGAGACGTCACCTTCAACGGTCACGCGATCGAGTGCCGCATCAACGCGGAGGATCCGGATACGTTCGCGCCGTCGCCGGGCGTGATCCACGCGTTCAGTGTCCCGGGCGGCCCCGGCGTCCGCGTCGATACGTTCGCGCACTCCGAGTGCACGGTGTCGCCGTACTACGATTCGCTGGTCGCGAAGATCATCGTGCACGGACGCGACCGCCAGGAAGCCATCGCCCGCATGCGGCGCACGCTCGAGATGACGGTCATCGACGGGATCAAGACGTCGATTCCCCTGCATCTGAAGATTCTGGCGGAGCCGGACTTCGCGGCCGGCCGCCTCAGCACCTCGTTCATGGACCGCTACGCTGCCGAGCGGAAGCGCGGCGGCGGCGCCGGACTCGCTGAAGCCGTCTGAGCCCTCTCTACGCCGTCATCGACACCGCTCTTTGCGAGGCGCGCGGGTTCGACCCGCTGCGCGTCGCGGACGCCTGTTTCCGCGGCGGCGTCCGTTTGATGCAGCTGCGCGACAAATCGCCATCGGGTGCCGCGCGTCTGGCGCTCGCCGAAGCGATCGTTCATCACGCCCGGGCCGTTGGCGCGCAAGTCATCATCAACGATCGCGCGGATATCGCACGCCTCGCGCACGCCGATGGCGTCCACGTCGGCCAGGACGACCTGCCCGTCGAATCCGTGCGGGTGCTGATCGGACCCCAGGCGATCGTCGGACTGTCGACGCATACGGATGATCAGGTGGCGGCGGCGCTTCGAACGACGGCCACCTACATCGCCGCCGGTCCGATCTTCCGAACCGCGACGAAGGACACCGGCTATGCGGCGCGCGGGCTCGATTTCGTCCGCCGTGCCGCCGCCGGAGGTCGGCCCGTTGTCGCCATCGGCGGCATCACCCTCGAGCGCACGCCGGACGTGGTGGCCGCCGGGGCGTCGTCCGTCGCGGTCATCTCCGATCTGCTGGAGGGCGCGGATCCGGAAAACAGGGTCAGACGATATCTCGATGTTCTGCGCGGCTAGCTCTGCTAGCGGTTCGCTCCGGTGTATGCTCTTGGCCATATGTCGATTCTCGCGACCAAACCGATCGATCAGATCAAGGCGGAGGCGCTCGACACCGAGCACGGCCTGAAGCGTGTGCTCGGACCCGTGAACCTGGTGTCCCTCGGGGTCGGGGCCATCATCGGCACCGGGATCTTCGTGCTCACGGGCCAGGCGGCCGCCGCGTACGCTGGTCCCGCGATCGTCCTCTCGATGGTGCTGGCGGGCGTTGCGAGCGCGCTTGCCGGTCTCTGCTACGCCGAGTTCGCGTCGACAGTACCGATTGCAGGATCGGCGTATACCTACGGCTACGCGACCCTCGGCGAATTCTTCGCGTGGATCATCGGGTGGGACCTGATCCTCGAGTACGCGCTGGGCGCCGCGACCGTCGCGGTCGGATGGTCCGGCTACGTCGTGAGCTTTCTGCACGATGTCGGGATCACGTTCCCCGTGGCATTGAGCGCCGCGCCAGGCACTCAGGTCATCCTGCCCGACGGCGGCGTCGCGACAGCCGTGTTCAACCTGCCCGCGGTGATCATCACGGTTCTCGTGACGATCCTGCTGGTCGTCGGGATCGAGGAATCGGCGTCGGTCAACTCGGCGATCGTGATCATCAAGGTTGCGGTCGTCCTGCTCGTGATCGTGGCCGGCGCGATGTTCGTGAACCGCGCCAACTGGCATCCGTTCATTCCGCCCAACGGCGGCTCGTTCGGCCAGTTCGGCTGGAGCGGCATCATGCGCGGCGCGGGCGTCATCTTCTTCGCGTACATCGGCTTCGATGCGGTCTCGACGGCCGCGCAGGAAGCGCGCAATCCGCAGCGCGACATGCCGATCGGCATCCTCGGCTCCCTCGTCGTCTGCACGATCCTGTATATCCTCGTGTCGGGCGTCATGGTCGGGCTCGTCCCGTACACGCAGCTTGGCGTTGCCGCGCCGATGGCCGTCGCAATTGATGCGGCGCGCGCACAGGCCGCCGGCACGGGCTGGCAAGGGCTCATGAACCTGATGCCGTACATCGTGAAGCTCGGCGCAATCGCGGGTCTCAGCTCGGTGATGGTCGTGATGATGCTCGGTCAGCCGCGCATATTCATGTCGATGGGCAAGGACGGCCTGCTGCCCGCATGGGCGTCGAAGATCCACCCGAGGTTCCGGACGCCTTATGTCACCACGATCGTGACCGGCGTGGTGGTGTCGCTCGCATCGGGATTTACGCCCATCGGGATCCTTGGTGAGCTCGTGAGCATCGGGACGCTGCTCGCGTTTGTCATCGTCTCGATCGGCATCATCGTGCTGCGGCGCAAGCGTCCGGATCTCGAACGGCCGTTCAGGACGCCCCTCGTGCCGCTCGTCCCGGGTCTCGCGGCGCTCGTTTCGTTTGCCCTGATGGCCAGCCTGCCGCGCCCGACGTGGGAGCGGCTCATCATCTGGATGGTGCTGGGGGTCGTCGTGTACTTCCTGTACGGAGAGAAGCACAGCGTGCTGCGGCACGGCAGCCGCGCGAGTGCAGCCGCCGGGAGGCGCTAGGGCCGCGGACGACGCGGACGACGCGGACAACGTGGCGGAATCCGTACCCAACGCGCGCCTCGTATGGCGAGGCTGACGGCGGCCAGGGCGCGCGAACACGCCGCGACCGGACGCGCGCTGCCGTGGTGGGCCGGATGGCGGGTCGTCGCGCTCGTCATCACCGCCGTCATTCTCACCGGCACCGTCGGTTACGTGCTGATCGAGCGGTGGAGCTGGTGGGACGCGTTCTACATGACGGTGATCACCGTGACGACCGTCGGGTACCGGGAAGTGCACCCGATGACCCGTGCGGGTGAGGTCTTCACGGTTGTCATTCTGCTCAGCGGCGTCGGATCGTTTTTCTACGCCTTCACGCTGTTCATGGCACTCCTCGCCGAGGGGCAGCTCGTGGATCGCGTGGGCCGGCGGCGGCAGGCGCGCATGCTCGATGATCTGACACAGCATTTCATCCTGTGCGGCTTCGGCCGGATGGGGGAGATCATTGCGCGGGAGTTCTCGCGGCAGAACGTGCCGTTCGTCGTCATCGAGCGCAGCGCGGATCGGATGCAGTCCGCGCTCGACCGCGGCTATCTCGCCGTCGAAGCGGACGCGTCGAGCGAAGACGTCCTCAGACGGATCCGGATCGATCGCGCCCGCGGCCTCATCGCCGCGGTCAGCACGGACGCGGAGAACGTCTACACCGTCCTCAGCGCGCGCCTGCTCCGGCCCGATCTGTTCATCATCGGGCGTGCGGAAACGGAGGACGCACGCGTCAAACTCCGGCGCGCGGGCGCCGATCGCGTCATCTCGCCGTACCAGATCGGCGGGCTGCAGCTCGCGCAGACGGCGCTGCGGCCGGCGGTCGTGGACTTCGTCGAGCTCGCCACCTCGTCGGACAACCTCGATCTGAATCTCGAGCAGGTGCGCATCATGCCGGGATCCCGCCTCGATGGGTGTACGCTCGTGGAAGCGGGCGTCCGTCAGCGCTTCGGGGTGGTCGTCGTCGGAATCAGGCGGGCTGACGGCCGCATGGATTTCAACCCGCCACCGGAGACCGCGATGCGCGCCGGCGACGACCTGGTCGTGTTGGGCCGGACGGACAGCCTGCGCGAGCTCGAAAGCGCAGCGCTCTCGAGCGGCGCGCGGGGCGCGCGAACCACGATATGACGGCACGGCTTCTCAGCGGACAGGAGATCGCAGCGCAGATTCGGTCGGAGGCGCTGCCGGAGATTCAGGCGTTCACCGCGAGATCGGGACGGCCGCCGGGGCTTGGCATCCTGCTCGTCGGCAACAATGCCGCGTCGGAGGTCTACGTCCGCAACAAGGTGAAGGCGGGAAGCGAGACGGGCCTCTGGGTCGATCTTCAGCGACTGCCCGCGACCGTATCGCTCGACGAAGTGCTCCGCGCGGTCGATCGCCTGAATCGCAGCGATCGCCACGACGGGATCCTCGTGCAGTCACCGCTGCCTGAGGCGCTCGGGAAGAGAGCCACGCAGCGCGTGTTCGATGCGATCGATCCCGACAAAGACGTGGACGGCTTCCATCCCATCAACGTCGGCCGGCTCGTGCAGGGGCGCGCGGCCCTAAAGCCGTGTACGCCATCGGGCGTCATCGAGATGCTGGATCGATCGGGCATCCAGATCGGCGGCCGGCACGCCGTTGTCATCGGCCGAAGCGAGATTGTCGGCAAGCCGATGAGTCTGCTGCTGCTGCAACGCGACGCGACCGTTACGATCTGCCATTCCAAGACGCCGGATCTCCCGGCAACCGCGGCCCGCGGAGACATTTTGATCGCCGCGATCGGCCGGCCAGGCTTCGTGACGCGTCCGTTCGTCAAGCCCGGTGCCGCCGTCGTCGATGTGGGGACGACCCCCGTGGCCGACCGTGCGATCGTGGAACGTCTCTTCGGCCCGTCATCTCCCCGGCTGGAAGCCTTCGATCGGCGGGGGTCGATCGTCGTCGGCGACGTGCATCCGGAAGTCGCGTCGGTGGCCGGTGCGCTCACACCGGTCCCGGGCGGCGTGGGACCGCTGACGATCGCGATGCTGCTCCGCAACACGCTCGTTGCTGCCACGACGCGGATTCCGGCTTGAGCGAGCGAGCGAAGTGAGCGAGCCACGCGAGCGCAGGGAGCCGGCGAAGGGGCGACCGATTCAGCGTGTCGGGGAGTCCGAGGGGCGAAGCCCCTCGGTATAGAAAATGCGCACGGTCGCCCTGACCGGCGGCATTGCAACGGGAAAGTCGTACTGTCTGAAGCGCTTTGCCGATCTCGGTGCGCCTGTGATCGACGCGGATGTGCTCGCGCGTGAAGCGGTTGCCCGGGGCACTCCCGCGCTGAACGCGGTGATCGAGCGTTTTGGCGCCGGCGTCCTCACGCCTGCCGGGGATCTGAATCGCTCCGCGCTTGCCCGGATCGTCTTTTCGGACCCGCGCGCGCGCGCGACGCTCGAAGCGATCGTCCACCCCGAAGTCTATCGACGCATTCGTGAGTGGTTCGCCAACCTGCCGCCCGGCACGACACTGGGGATAGCAGACATCCCGCTCTTGTACGAGACGGGGCAGGAGCACGAGTTCGATCGGGTGATTGTGGCGGCGTGCGACGTAGTCGAGCAGATTCGGCGAATGGTCGTCCGCGACGGGTTCACCGATGCCGACGCGCGCGCTCGCCTTGCGGCTCAATGGCCGATTGACGAGAAGGTCGCACGCGCGCCGATCGTGATCTGGACCGACCGGGGGTTCGAGGAAACGGACAGGCAGATTGATGAGGTCCACCGGTCACTGACGACCTGATTCGATGCGCGGAACTAAAGTTGTGCGCGACCGTCCAACTACCAACTACGCACCACCTCAGACTTCAGCATTCTCCTTGGCCGGCGCGATTCGCTCCTCCACGAACGTGTTCCACTCGTGGCAATGCGGGCACTGCCAGAGCAGCTCCGTGCTCCGGTAGCGGCACCGCACGCAGACGTGCGGGTCGAGATAGAAGATGGCGTCGCGCGTCAGCTCGATGTACCGGCTGACGAGCGTCGGCGGCAGATCGAGGGACGAGAGCGTCTGCCAGATTGTCTGGTGGAGTGCGAGCGCGTGCGGGTTGTGCACGAGCGCTTCGAACAGCAGCTCCAGCGCGTCTGGCGGGCGGCTGTTGGCTGAGAGATGGCGTGCAAGGGCGAGCCGTGCGCGCCAGTCCTGCGGGTTGATTGCGATCAGGCGCTCGCATAGCGCCGGAAAGCGATCCGGTGCGCCGAGCTTCGGATACGCGCCTTCGAGGCGCGAGAAGGCAAGGTACGCACGTTCGGGCGACGCCTCGACCAGCCGCTCCCAGACGGTGACGGCCTCGCCGGTCTTGCCCTGATAGAAGCGCACATCGCCAAGACTGAGCTGCGCGGGCGCGTTGCGCCCATCCAGCTCGATTGCCGCCTCGAACCGCCGCGACGCCTCGCCGTAGTCCATCCGCTTGAGCGCGGCTTGGCCCAGCTCGTTTTCCAGAAACGCGAGGATTTCGTTGTGGCGCGACGCGTCATCGCCGCCGGTGGCGATCGCCGCGAGCTTCTGGCGCGTCGCGTACGCCTCGTCCCACTGGTGCTGCTCCTCGTACAGCTTCTCGAGATTCGAGAGCGCGTACTGGTTCTGCGGGTCGAGCCGGAGGACCTCGGTGAACGCCTCGATGGCACGGTCGACGAACCCGCCGCGGCGGTAGTCGAGGCCGAGACAGAGCAGCACGTTCGCGTGTTCGAGCTTCCGCAGGTTCGGCCGCTGCAGCAGGTTCTGATGCTCCTGAATCGCGCGTCCGACCTGGCCCTTCTCGCGATACAGGTTTCCGAGAATGAGGTGAATCTCGAGCGGATCGCCGGCCGCCTGCGCCGCCTTGCTCAACTCGTCGATCGCCGGATCGATCTGACTCGCGACGAGGAAATTCAGCCCGAGCATGTAGTGCGGGGACTCGCGGGCGCGGCGGCGATCAATCCAGACGCCGTCCTGGAGCTTGTAGCGTTCCCAGGCCTTGCCGGTCGCGAGGCCGACGAGGAGAGCGACGAGAGATCCCAGCAGAACGAACGAGGTCATCAGGAGTCGAGGTACTCGGCAACTGCCTCGGGCCAGACGCCCTGGAGCCGTAGCACGTGCTCGAGCAACTCCCGGACGGCTCCGTGGCCGCCGGGCCTCGAGCTCACCCAGTCTACACAGCGGCGGACGTCTGGAGCAGCATCGGCCGGCGCCGCGGAAAATCCGGCGCGGCGCAGCACGGGCAGATCCTGCAGATCATCTCCCATGTACGCGATCTCGTCATCCGGCCGTCCGGTGTCGCGGGCGATCTGCTCGTAGGCGGCGAGCTTGTCGCTCGCGCCCTGCACGACGAGCGCGATCCCGAGCTGAGCGGCGCGCCGCGCCGTTGCCTCGGACGTGCGAGCCGAAAGCAGTCCAATGGTGAATCCGGCGCGCTGCGCCCAGACGATCCCTGCGCCGTCGCGGATGTGGAACGCCTTCGATTCAGTGCCGTCCTGATGGAGGAGGATCGTGCCGTCGGTCAGCACGCCGTCAACGTCGAAGAGCAGGAGGCGGATCCGCCGGGCATTGCGCGGCATGCGTCAGATCATCTGCGTGCGCCAGAGATCGTGCAGGTGAATGACGCCTTCCACGGTGCGCTGCGCGTCGATGACGACGACAGAGGTGATCTTGCGCGTCTCCATCACGCGGAGCGCTTCGACCGCGAGGGCGTCGCGTGGAACGGTGACCGGGTTCGTCGTCATCACCTCGCCGGCCGTCAGTGCCACCACGTCGCGCGTCAACTGTGTGGAAGCCGCGCTGTCCGCGTGAGCCGTGGCCCGATTCATGAAAAGGCGGCGGAGGTCACCGTCCGTGAACACGCCCGCCAGGCGACCGCGCTCGTCGACGACGCACGTCATGCCCAGACGCTTGCTCGACATCTCGTGAATGATCTCCGGCATGCCGGCCGCCAGCGGCACGCGGGGCGCGGCGTCGCCGCCGTGCATCACGTTCTCGACGCGCATCAGGCGCTTTCCGAGCTTGCCGCCCGGATGGAGCGAAGCGAAGTGCTCTTCGCGAAATCCCTTCCGGACGAGCAGCGTCATCGCAAGGGCATCGCCAAGCGCCAGCGCCGCGGTCGTGCTCGCGGTGGGGACCAGATTCATCGGACACGCCTCCTCCGCGACGCTGCAGTCGAGCGCCACGTCGGCGGCGCGCGCCAGCGTTGAGGCAGGGTTGCCCGTGACCGCGATCAGCCGGGCGCCGATCCGTCGGATCGATTCGAGCAAGCGTAGCAGTTCCTCGGTCTCGCCGCTGTGCGACAGCGCCATCACCACGTCGTCTTCACGGATAGCGCCGAGATCGCCATGTGTGGCCTCCGCCGGGTGGAGAAACCACGCGGACGTGCCGGTGCTGGACAGCGTCGCGGCGATCTTGCGGCTGATGATCCCCGACTTGCCCATGCCGGTGACGATGACGCGCCCCTTGCAGTCGAACAGGAGCTGGACCGCCTGCTCGAACGCGCCGTCGAGCCGATCGCGCAGCGCGAGGATCGCGTCGGCTTCGATGCGGAGCACCTTGCGCGCGAGATCGAGAGCGGTCGCGGTGTTCGGCATCATGCGTTCACACGCATCTCGGCGGCCCCCTGCTCGCGGACCACCGCGTGGATGCGAGCCAGACGCTCCAACAGCGCAGGCAGCAGATCCAGCCGCAGCGCATTCTGCGCGTCGCTCTTGGCGACGGCGGGGTTCTCGTGAACTTCCATGAAGATGCCGTCCACACCGGCGCCGACGCCGGCGGACGCAAGCGGCTCGATGAACTCCGCCTGACCCGCGGTGACGCCATCGCCGGCACCGGGAAGCTGCAGGCTGTGCGTGACGTCGTAGACCACCGGGTACCCCAGCGAGCGCAGCAGCGGGAACGCCCGCATGTCCACCACGAGATTGTGATAGCCGAAGCTCACGCCGCGTTCGGTCACGATCACATTCGGGTTGCCGCTCGACGTCACCTTCCCGATTGCGTGGCGCATGTCGAGCGGCGCGAGGAACTGTCCCTTCTTGATGTTCACGGCGCGTCCCGTGGCGGCCGCGGCCAGCAGGAGATCCGTCTGCCGCGACAGGAACGCGGGTATCTGCAGGACGTCGGCGATCTCCGCCGCGGCGGCCGCGTGCGACGGCTCGTGGATGTCCGTCAGGATCGGAACGCCCGCGCGCTCGCGCACGCGCGCGAGCACCCGCAGTCCTTCCGTCAGGCCCGGGCCGCGGAAGGACCGAAGCGACGTGCGGTTCGCCTTGTCGTACGAGGCCTTGAAGACGAACGGCACGCGTGCCGCGCGGGTCATCTCGCGCAGCGCCAGCGCCGTGTCCACCGCGTGCGATTCGCTTTCGATCACGCAGGGTCCCGCGATCAGCATCAGAGGACCGTCGCCGATGCTCGCGGTACCGATTCTGACGGGCAGCACCCGCTTACCCTACCACGGAGGCCGCGGTCGGCTGGCGCGCGGAGAGCTTGTGCTGATGGCTGGCTTCGACGAAGCCTGCGAACAACGGATGGGGCTTGAGCGGCTTCGACTTGAACTCGGGGTGGAACTGCACCGCGACGTACCACGGATGCGAGGGCAGCTCGATCATCTCGACGAACTTCCCGTCGAGTGAACGCCCCACGATTTCCAGGCCGCTTTCAGTGAGGGCCCGCTCGTACAAGCAGTTGAACTCGTAGCGATGCCGATGACGCTCGTGAATGACGTCGCTGCCGTAGAGCGCGTGGGCACGCGAGCCGGGCTTCAACTGGCACGCGTACGATCCGAGGCGCATCGTTCCGCCGAGATCATCGACGCCGAGGAGATCCCTGAGCTTGTAGATCACGTTGTTCGGCGTCTCGGGGGCACACTCGGTGGAATCCGCGTCGGCGATGCCGCAGACGTGACGCGCGTACTCGACGGCGGCCCACTGGAAGCCGTAGCAGATTCCGAAGTAGGGAATCCGCCGCTCGCGCGCGATCTCGGCGGCGCGCATCATGCCGCGCGTGCCGCGATCGCCGAACCCGCCAGGCACGAGGATACCGTCGGCTCCATCGAGCAGCTGCTCTCCGCCCGGTTGTTCGAGCGCTTCGGCTTCGACCCAGCGAATGTTCACCCGAAGGCGGTGCTTGAATCCGCCGTGATACAGCGCTTCGTTGAGGCTCTTGTAAGAATCCTCGTAGCCGACGTACTTGCCGACGACATGAATCGTGATCTCATCGGAGGGATTGCGGATTCGGTCGACGAGATCGGCCCACTCGGTCATCCGCGCCTCGGTCTGCGGCAGGCGCAGGCGCTGCAGCACGATGCGATCGAGCCCTTCGGCGGCGAGGACCAGCGGGACCTCGTAAATGCTGGATACATCCTTGGCGGTGATGACCGCTTCCTCGTCGACGTCGCAGAAGAGGCCGATCTTCCGCTTGAGATCCTGATCCAGGAACCGATCGGTTCGGCAGAGCAGGATATCCGGCTGGATCCCGATCGCGCGCAGATCGCGCACGCTGTGCTGCGTCGGCTTGGTCTTCAGCTCGCCGGCCGCGCCGATGAACGGCACGAGCGTGAGGTGGATGTACAGCGTATTGTCACGTCCGACGTCCTGCCGGAGCTGGCGGATGGCTTCGAGGAACGGGAGGCTCTCGATGTCGCCGACGGTGCCGCCAATCTCGACAAGGACGATGTCCACGCCCTGGGCGACGGCGCGGATGCTGTCCTTGATCTCGTTGGTGATGTGCGGGATCACCTGCACCGTCCGTCCGAGATAGTCGCCGCGGCGCTCCTTCTGGATCACCGACAGATAAATCTTGCCCGTCGTCCAGTTGTTATAGCGGCTGGTGGTCGTGTTCGTGAAGCGCTCGTAGTGCCCCAGATCCAGGTCCGTCTCGGCGCCATCGTCGGTGACGTAGACCTCGCCGTGCTGATACGGGCTCATCGTGCCCGGATCGACGTTGATGTACGGATCGAACTTCTGAAGCGCGACCTTGTAGCCGTGGCCTTCGAGCAGCGCGCCGATCGAGGCGGCCGCCAGCCCCTTGCCGAGCGAGGAGACGACGCCGCCGGTGACCAGGATGTATTTGACGGGCCGGGACTGTGACTGCTGCATGAGGGTGGGGACCTTGTTCCTACGTCTGGTGGACTGCCGCCGGCATCAGCCGCCGGACCCGCTCGAGATCGTCCGGCGTGTCGACGCCGATGCTGTCGAACGATGTTTCAACCGCCTTGATTCGGATGCCGTGCTCCAGCGCGCGGAGCTGTTCGAGCGCCTCCGCGCGTTCGAGCGCCGTCTGCGGCAGCGTCGCGAGCCGGAGCAGGCACTCGCGTCGATAGACGTACAACCCCACGTGGCGCCACGCGACGGCCGGCGGTGAGCCCGCTCGCGTGTACGGAACCGGGGCGCGCGAAAAATAGAGGGCGTATCCGTCTAGATCGACGACGACCTTCGTGACGTGCGGATTCTGGAAGTCCGCGCGGTCGTCGATCCGCCGCCGCAGCGTGCTCATCATGAGCACTGGATCGCCGGCGAACGGCGCGACCGCTTCGTCGATCATCTCCGGCTCGAGGAGCGGCTCGTCTCCTTGCACGTTGACGACGAGATCGCACGCGACTCCGGCAGCGACCTCGGCGAGGCGATCCGTGCCGCTCTGGTGCGCCGCCGACGTCATGACGGCGTTGCCGCCGAAGCGTTGGACCGCATCGGCGATCCGCCGGTCGTCTGTCGCGACAATCACGCGCGCGATCGATCGAGCGGCGGATGCGCGGCGATAGACGTGCTCGATCATCGGCCGTCCAGCAATGCTGGCGAGCGCCTTGCCCGGAAGACGCGTCGACTGAAACCTCGCGGGGATGATGGCGATTGCGGAGAGAGGAGCCCGAAATGCGGATGGCCCGGTGTCTGAAACAGGGGGCACGGCAAATCTTACCACAACATTGGTTCATCGCCGTGCGCCGGATGCGTGCGTGGTACAATGCCGCATCCGGACCAGCCCCTGGGCTTATCCATGACGATGAGGCGAACGGCGGTTTACGTCGGAGGCGGCGCGCTCCTCATCGCGTGGTTCGCTGCCGCCGGTGCGCCGATGCGCGAACAGATGCCGCCGCCGCGCGATGCTCCTCGCGAAGTCGCCGCCACGTCCGGCGCCGAATCGCTCGCAACCGAGATTCAGTCACAGGCGGCGCGGCTGCGCGAGCGTCTTGCGGAGGCGCCCGCGCCAGATCCCCATCAACGCAACCCGTTCCGCTTTGCGCCTGTCGCCGCCGCGGAGCATCCGTCACACGCAAACGTCCGCGGCGTCGCGGCGGCGGACGCCGCGGAGTTGCCGGTGGACGCGCCTCCTGCGCTGACGCTCATGGGGATTGCGGAAGATCAAACCTCGATAGGCCTTCACCGGACCGCCGTCATCGGCGGGCCTGGTGATGCCGTCTACCTCGTGATCGAAGGGCAGCCGGTCGCGGATCGGTATCGCGTCACGACGATCGGGCAGGATGCCGTCGAACTGAAGGATGTGACGACCGGCGGCTATCGACGCCTCGCGCTCAGATGATTGATCCGTCGGGCACACGTTTCACGTTAGAGCACACCTTCGAGAGTGCCTCGACGGCAAGGCGCATCTGAAGATGCGCTCTACAGATGCACCGCGACGGCTTCCCGGATTGCCTTCAGGTTTCGGATTTCTTCGACAGCAGCATCGACGGCGGGTGAGGCATCGACGCTGATCACGCCGACGGCGCCGCCTTCGCCGCGGCCGAGCGCGAAGCTTCCGATGTTCACGCCGTGACGCCCCATCGTCGATCCCACCTCGCCGATCACGCCAGGTCGATCGTCGTTCGAGAGCAGTACGAGCGTGCCGCCGCCCAGCGGAGCCTCGACAGCTACGCCATCGAGCAGGCTGAGGCGCGGGCTCGAGGGCTCGAATACCGTCCCTTCGACCCACCGTTCCCGGTCACCGCCGCGGAGCTTGACGGAGATGACGTTGACGAAATCGCGCGCGCGAGTGCTGCGCGATTCGACGACGTCAAGGCCGCGCTGCGCCGCGAGCGCGCGCGCGTTGATGGGCGTCACACCATCCATGTACGCGGACAGCGCACCAGTGAGGACGGCGCTTCCCAGGACCTGTTCGTGCGCGGTCGTCAGCGGTCCGTAGTAGCGGATGCCGATTGACTCGGCGCGCGCGCGGAGCGATTGGGCAATGATCGCGCCAAGCATTTCGGCGAGCTTCAGATACGGTCGCAGCTTTGGAAAATCTTCTGGGGCAATCGCCGGAAAGTTCACCGCGTTTCGAATCAGACCCTCCGCAAGATAATCCCGTACGCTCATCGCGACTTCGAGCCCGACCAGTTCCTGCGCTTCCGCCGTGGACGCGGCGATATGAGGCGTGGCAATCACCTGCGCAAGCGAGGTGAGGCGGGCATCGGCGGGCGGCTCCGTCTCGAAGACGTCCAACGCAGCACCCGCGACCTGTCCCGACTGAATTGCATCGGCAAGAGCACCTTCATCGATCAGCTCACCGCGTGCGGTGTTGACGATGCGCACACCGCGCTTGCAGAGTGCGAGGGTTCTCGCGTTGATCAGGTGGCGCGTGTCCGCCAGGGCCGGCAAGTGGAGCGTCAGAAAATCCGCACGTGCGAGCAGTTCCTCGAAGCCGATCAGCGGCACGCCCGCGGCTTCGGCCGCGCGTGACGCGATGAACGGATCGTGCGCGGCGATTTCCATGCCAAACGAGCGCGCGCGGGCCGCGACCTCCCGCCCGATGCGGCCGAAACCGACGATGCCCAGCACCTTGCCCCGAATCTCCGTGCCGGTGAGCTTCTTTTTCTCCCAGACGCCGCGCTTCATTGATGCGTCGGCCGCCGGAATCGAGCGCGCGAGCGAGAGCAGCAAGCCCATCGCGTGCTCGGCGACGCTGATGCTGTTCGCGCCCGCCGCGTTCATAACGACGACGCCGCGTTCGCTCGCCGCGGGCACGTCAACATTGTCAACACCCGTGCCAGCGCGCGCGACGACGCGGAGGCGTGGCGAGGAGGCGAGGAGCGACGCCGTGACTTGCGTCGCGCTTCGCACGATCAGCGCGTCGGCTGATGCCAGATCGCGCGCGAGATCCTCAGGAGATCGCCCGGACTTCGCGTCGACGGTCCAGCCAAGTGCACGGAAGGGTTCGGAAGCGGAAGCAGGAAGCGAGTCGGCGATGACGATGTGCATGTATGAAACGACGCCCTGACGGTGGCGCCCGCGGGATGCGGGGCGCGCATCCTCAAAGTATAATGGCGCGTTTGCCGCGCGCATCCGGCCGCGTCAGTGGGCGCCGCGCACCATCATGGTGCAAACCGCAGGAAACCTCCGATTTGATGCGGTCAACCACGCTGCGGCACCGGAGTTTTCCACAAGCTTTTCCACAGTTTCTGTGAAGATCCCGTAACGCGAGAACGGGGACGTGACCTAATGCCGAACTTTACGACACTGAACCCGCCCACGACTGGAACCGCCATCGTTCGAACCGGCGGACGGCTGGTAGTGCCTGACGATCCGATCCTTCCATATATAGAAGGAGACGGTACGGGTCCGGACATCTGGCGCGCGAGCGTCCGCGTCATGGACGCGGCGGTCGCCAAGGCCTATCGCGGCACGAAGAAGATCTCGTGGCTGCAGGTGTACGCCGGGGAGAAGAGCTTCCAGCAGTTCAATACCTGGCTGCCGGACGACACCGTCGAAGCGTTTCGCGCCTATCTCGTCGGCATCAAGGGCCCGCTCACGACGCCGGTGGGCGGCGGCATCCGCTCGCTCAACGTGGCGCTCCGTCAGTTGCTCGATCTATTCGTGTGCCTGCGGCCCGTTCGCTGGTACAAAGGCGTGCCGTCCCCCGTCAAGCACCCGGAACGGGTCGACATGGTGATCTTCCGCGAGAACACCGAGGACATCTACGCAGGGATTGAATACGCCGCAGGCACGCCCGAGGCGCAGAAGCTGCTCGATTTCTTCGGGAAGGAGTTTCCGAAGGAAGCGAAGAAGATTCGATTCGGCACCGCGGACGCATCTCGCGAGTGGCAAAGCGCGCTCGAGCAGATCGGCGCGCCGCATCGTACTGTTGGCGTCCAGGTCGGCGTTGGGCTCAAGCCGATCAGCTACCTCGGATCCGAGCGCCTCATCCACAGCGCCATCAGCTACGCGGTTTCGAACAAGCGCAAGAGCGTAACGTTGGTCCACAAAGGCAACATCATGAAGTTCACCGAAGGTGCGTTTCGCGACTGGGGGTACCAGGTTGCGAAAAGCTTTTTCGGGGCCGTCGAGATCGACGGCGGCCCGTGGTGCCGGATCCCGGAAGGCAAGCCGGGCGCCGGGATCGTGATCAAGGACGCCATCGCCGACATCACGCTGCAGCAGGTCCTCACGCGGCCCGACGAGTTCGACGTCATTGCGACGCCGAACCTGAACGGCGACTACCTGTCGGATGCGCTGGCGGCGCAGGTCGGCGGCATCGGCATCGCTCCCGGCGGAAACATCAACTCCATCACGGGCCACGCGGTCTTCGAGGCGACGCACGGCACCGCGCCGAAGTACGCGAATCAGGACAAGGTCAATCCGGGGTCCGTGATTCTGTCGGGGGTCATGATGTTCCGCTACCTGGGCTGGCCGGAAGCGGCGGACCTGATCGAGCACGCGCTCGAGGCAACGATTGGCCAGAAGCGTGTCACATACGATTTCGCCCGGCAGATGGACGGCGCGACAGTGCTGAAGACGTCGGAGTTTGCCGACGCCGTCATTGGAAACATGTCTTAACTCCCGACTTCGAACTCCCAAAAACCCCAACGCGCAAGTTTGGCACGGTGGGGGGAGTTGGTTGGAGTTCTCTTCGAGGTGTCATGAATCGCAAGGTCACTGTAGTTGGAGGCGCGGGCGCCGTCGGCGCGACGGTTGCGCGCGCGATTGCCGACAAAGAGCTCGCCGACGTCGTCATCATCGACATCGCGGATCAGAAGGCGCGCGGAGTTGCGCTCGACATCTACGAAGCATGTCCGATTGAAGGATCGGATGCGCGCATCCTCGGCGTGGGAGGCGACGATGCGGGCTGGCGCGAGACCGCCAACTCCGACGTCGTCGTCATCACGTCGGGCGTCCCGCGGAAGCCTGGGATGAGCCGCGACGATCTGCTGCAGACGAACTACAAGATCATGCAGTCGGTCACCGAGCAGATCGTCAAGCACTCACCGAACACCATTATCGTGCCCGTCGCGAACCCCCTCGACGCAATGTGCCAGGCGGTCTACAAGCTGAGCGGCTTCCCGCGCGAGCGCGTCATCGGGATGGCTGGCGTGCTCGACTCGGCGCGCATGAGCACGTTCATTGGCATGGAATTGAACGTCTCGGTCGAGAATGTCCACTCGTTCGTTCTCGGGGGGCACGGCGACACGATGGTGCCCCTCGCGCGCTACTCGACCGTAGCGGGCATCCCGATTACCGAGCTTCTGTCGAAAGACCGAATTGACGCGATCGCCCAACGGACTGCGGACGGCGGTGCCGAGATCACGAAGCTGGTGGGCACGAGCGCGTGGTACGCGCCCGGTTCCGCAGCCGCTCAGATGGTCGAAGCGATCCTGAAAGACAAGAAGAAGATCATGCCGTGCTCGGTGTTTCTGCAGGGCGAGTACGGCATCCGGGATCTGTTCGTCGGCGTGCCCGTGAAGCTCGGGGCGCGCGGCGTCGAGCAGATCGTCGAAATCAAGCTCACGCCGGACGAAGACGCCGCGCTCAAAAAATCTGCGGCGGCCGTGAAGGAGCTCGTTGGCGTGATCAACGTTTGAGCACGATCAAGTTTCGAGCGCGCATGCGCGTGTGGATCGAGTACGGGCGGGTAGTTGCTTTTACACCGTTACACGATCTGCACGCGGAAGCTTACCTCAGCCGTTAATTTCCTACATCGCATTTCGCCCTAGAAAGTCGCCGTTTTTCGCGACTTCTGCTGCTGAGCTCGAAATCGGCAGCGCTCTTGCCATCGGTCCGGGCGCTTACAAGAAAGCCCAGATTCGAAATCCGTGGAGGATTGGAAATGTCACGAGTCCGCTGTGCCGGGCTTCCGGTACACGTG
>JBKPQB010000047.1:0-19253 GCA_046733875.1 Acidobacteriota bacterium | reverse complement strand
GCGCCGGAGTTCGAGACGGACCGCGCCGTCATCGTCGGGCGTCAGGTCGCCAGGGAAGTGCGCGCGGTGCGCGGCACATGAGGCAGCATGTTCAGGTGCGGCATCGTCCTCCCCGTGCTGCTGGCGAGTGCAGCCGTCATGCAGTCAGACACCGCGAAGTGGGTAACGGTGCGGCAGGCCGATCGTCACAATGGTCCTGCAGAGGTGTCGTCGATCTCCATCAGCGGCGATGGGCGTTACGTGGCGTTTGCGTCGTTCGCGCCGCTCGTGGACCTGGACACGAACCGCAGCAGCGACATCTACGTGCTGGATCGCGAAACAGGGGCGGTCACCATCGAAAGCCTCAGTTCCGACACGCACATCTCGAACGTGTCGCCCCGCATCAGCGGAGACGGACGGTTCGTCGTCTTTGAGGCGTTAATACCATCCGTTGTGGGGGCAAGCGCATGGCGGACTATTGCGCTGCGCGATCGCCAGGAGGGTACGACGCGAATTGTGTCGGGCAGCAACCGCGCGCCGAGCCGCGGTGCCGCGATCAGCAGCGACGGCCGTTTTGTCGTGTTCTCATCCTGCTCGCCCGATCTGGTGGACGGCGACGTCAACGGGAACGGAGAGGACGTCTATTCGTACGAGCTGCGTAGCAGCAGGCTCGCCCGCATCAGCGTTGACGCGTCTGGTCATCAGCTTCCTCGTGGCGAGAGCTTCGCGCCGGCTGCAAGCGCGGACGGACAGTATGTGGCGTTCGTCTCGACAGCGCCGCTGGCTGCTCCGGCCGACGGGCGCAGCGCGACGCGTGCTCTCGCAAACGTGTACGTGCGCGACACGCTCCGGGCAACCACGACGCGGGTGAGCATCGGGCGCGGCGGCACGCCGCCTGATGCGGGAAGTTACGATCCCGCGATCAGCGGAGATGGCAGGTTCGTGGTGTTCGTCTCGGAGGCTACGAACCTCGTGCCCGGTGATCGCAATCAGGTCGCCGACATCTTCTTGTACGACGCGGATTCAGGCGCGACTTCGCTGATCAGCCGTGGAATGGGGGGTGGACCGTCGAACGGCCCGAGCGGGCGTCCCGCCATTTCCGGAGACGGACAGACAATTGTGTTTCAATCGGAGGCCTCCGATCTCGCCTGCGCGGGACGGTGCAGCGCGGCGACGCGCGATTTCAACCTGGTTCATGACGTCTTCGCGCTCGATCGCCGGACCGGCACCATCCGCTGTCTGAGCTGTGGAGGACATATCTGGATGGAGGCCAGTGCGGCCCCCGCCACGAATGCCACGGGCACGGTTCTGGCCTTTTCCTCGCGTCATCCAATTGACACGGAGGATGCGGACAACGATTTCGACCTGTTCGTGCGCGTCCTCGAGCCTCCGGCGCTGACGAAGCGGCATTGATTCCATCCCTGGTTGGGCGACATTCGTCCCACGAAGGGCCTCGTCGACGTTTTTCTGCGACTTTCCGGACCTCAAACACGTCTAAGCGTCCCGAGGCGGACCACCATGATCGCTCAAACCTTGCGCGACTTCCGGATCGGGCTTCGCGTCCTCGTCAAGGAAAAGTCCTTTTGTGCGCTGGCGGTCATCGTGCTGGCGCTCGGCATCTGCGGCGTGACGACCATGTTCAGCGTCGTGAACGGCGTGATGCTGCGCGGATTCTCTTTTCCGCATACAGACCGCCTGATGAGCGTCAACTTCGTGGACCCGACGAGCGCCACATTCTTCGGGGTCAACGGCCAGGTCAGCGGTATGGACTACGAGGAGATGCGGCCGCAGCAGCACTCGTTCGAGATGCTCGCCGCCTACCTCAACGGATCCACGGTCAACGTGACGATCAACGGACGTCCGCAGCGCTACACCGGCGCCTACACGACCGAAGACTTCCTGCGAATCGTCGGCATCTCGCCGATTCTCGGCCGCGACTTCACCGCAGACGACAACAAGCCGGGCGCCGGAAAGGTCGCCATCATCGGCTACGGCCTGTGGCAGCGCGATTTCGGGGGCGCCGGGGACGTGGTTGGCAAGGGCGTGCGGATCAATGGCAAGGCCGCAACGATCATCGGCGTCATGCCGAAGGGATTCGCGTTCCCCACGAACGAAGAGTTGTGGACGCCTCTCTTCAACGAGTTCCCGGTTCGTCCGCGGAAGGATCCGAATGGCAATTTTCCCTCCGTCCTCGGTCTGATCAGGCCCGGCGTCTCACTCGATCAAGCGAATGCGGAGTTCGCCGGAATCGCCAAGCGTCTTGCCGGCGAATACCCGGATACGAACCGCCGGTTCAACACGGCCCAGATCGAGCCGCTCATCAAGACCTTCACCCCGCGTCCGCTCCGCGGCACGTTGTGGACGATGCTGGCGTTCTGCGTCGGGGTGCTGCTCATCGCGTGCGTGAACGTGATGAACATGCAGTTCGCGCGCGCATCGCTGCGCGCCAAGGAGCTGGCGGTCCGCTCATCGCTCGGCGCAACGCGGATCCGCCTCATCCGCCAGATGCTCACGGAAAGCCTCCTGATTGCCGGCATCGGCGCGGTTGCCGGCATCGCCCTGGCGTATCTGTCCATTGACTGGCTCTCCGCCACAGTCAGTAATCTGGACAATCCGCCGCCCTCGTGGATCACGTTCGACGTGGATGCTCCCGTCCTGGCCTTTACGGTCATCTCCACGCTGGTCGCGGCAGTGGTCTCCGGGCTTCTGCCCGCCTGGATCTCGTCGCGCGCGAATGCCGTCGAGGTGCTGCGCGACGGCGGCCGCGGCAACACCAGCCGGAGCGTCAACTTCATCTCGCGCGGTCTCGTGGTGTTTCAGATCGTGGTCACCTGCGTGCTGCTGATCGGATCGCTGCTGCAGGTGCGCTCGATCGTGAAGCAGCAGTCGATCGACTACGGCTACGACACGGCGGGACTGCTGTCGGCCCGGATGGGTCTGATGGACGGCGATTATCCAACGCCCGAGGCGCGAAAGGTGTTCTTCGACAGGCTCGTGCGCGAGCTCGACGGCACTCCGGAGTTCGAAGCCGTCGCGCTGACGAACCGCTTCCGGATGGTGTTCTCCGGGAACGGGCCGATCGAGATTGATGGCAGGCAATACCGGGAGGACCGCGACCGGCCGAACGCCAACTTCGAGCAGGTGACGCCGCGCTTCTTTGCGGTCACCGGTCAGCGGTTGCTCGAAGGGCGGGGGTTGAACGATCAGGACCTCGACTCACGGCGCCCCGTCGCCGTCGTCAACGCGGCGTTCGCGCGGAAGCACTTCGGGACGGAAAGCGCGATCGGCCGCCGCTTCCGGACGGTCGACTTCATCACGCGGAAGCCGAACGAGTGGCGGACGATCATAGGGGTCGTGTCGACGATCCGGATGCTGGGCCCGTTCAACAACCCCGGCGTGGATGACTCGGGGTATTACCTGCCCTTCTACTCAAACGTGACCGGGCCTGCGGGGGAGCTGTTCGCCAATCAGTTCGCGACAGTCGTGGTGAAGCCGCGCGGCGGACAGCGGGCGGATGCCATGGCGAACGTTCTCCGCCGGTACGTCAACAAGGTCGACTCGAATCTTCCTCTCTATTTCGTTGGGACGCCCAAGGTGCAAATCGAAGGATTCGTGGCGCAGAACCGCATCATCGCCACGATGTTCTCCATCTTCGGCCTTGTGGCGGTGGTGCTGGCGTCCGTGGGGATGTACGGGGTCATGTCCTTTTCGGTCAATCAGCGGCGGCAGGAGTTCGGCGTGCGGATGGCGCTTGGCGCGGATCATGGACGCATCCTGTCGATGGTGCTCAAGCAGGGGATCATCCAGCTCGTGGTGGGATTGGGCCTCGGTCTGGGAATCGCGCTCACGATCGCCGCCATCGGACGCAGCGGCATTCAGAACACGCTCTTCGGCGTCAGCGCCCGCGATCCGTTCACCTACACGGTGGTCCTTGCGCTCATCACGCTCGTCGCGGTGACCGCCACGCTCGTGCCGGCGCGCCGCGCCACGCGCGTCGATCCGATGATCGCCCTCCGCGCGGAGTAGGGCGGGCTTCCAGGGGCGCCATGCTCCGCGGGTTGCGGGTTTCTGCGCCCAAAAGGCGCCGCCGCAGCGGATTTCATCACGCGCGATTCGGCATGCTACCAAAAACCCCGCGGAATTCACGCTGCCATCCGTCTTCGAGCTGGTGCTGCAATTGCACTGGCATGGCTTCTCATATTTGATTAGCCGCCAACGGCGCAGGGGTGGAGGAGCGCATGCGAAGGCTCGCGATTGTCTGCGGGATCATCCTGGTGGCATTTCATGCGCCTCGGGTCGGCGCGCAGGCGGCAGCGCAGGGGCGGTGGACGACGCTGTCGGACCTAATGCCGATCAACCCGATCCACATGGCACTGCTGCATACAGGCAAGGTGCTCATCGTCGCCGGGTCCGGTAACGTCGCGTCGGAAACCCACTACCAGGCTGCCGTGTGGGATCCCGAGTCGGGCTCCATCCAGACCCAATCGCTCTCATGGGACATGTTCTGCAACGGCATGGTCATCCTGCCGGATGGACGCGCGTTCATTAATGGAGGGAACCTGCAGTACGACCCGTTTCACGGTGAGCCAAAGAACGCCGTCTACAATCCGGCTACAGGTATCTTCACGGACGTGCAGTCGATGGCGCACGGGCGCTGGTATCCCACAACGACTGTACTCGGCGATGGACGAGTGATGTCGTTTTCCGGCTTGACGGAGACAGGCGGGACGAATACCGCGGTGGAGATCTACACGGCGGGATCCGGCTGGAGCCCGGAGTACCCCGCGGGCTGGACGCCGCCCCTGTATCCGCGGCTGCACCTGCTGCCTGACGGCAAGGTCCTCTATTCGGGCTCTGGAACGGGCTCGCGAACCTTCAACCCAGCCACCGGAACGTGGTCGGCGGTGTTGGCGTCGACGAACTACGCCGGAACTCGGACGTACGGAACGTCCGTCCTGCTGCCCCTTCGGCCCTCCGCCGGCTACAAGGCGGTCGCGATGATCCTCGGCGGCGGCGACCCCGCGACGGCAACGACCGAACTTCTCGACACGTCGGTGACTCCGCTTCGATGGGTATACGGGCCTTCAATGTCCCAGCCTCGCATCGAGATGAGCGCGACTATCCTGCCCAACGGCAAGGTACTCGCGATGGGTGGATCGAAGAACAACGAAGACGCCACCACGGCGAGCCTGAACGCGGATCTGTATGATCCGCAAACGAACACGTTCAGCTCCGCGGGGGCGAATGCATTTCCGCGCCTCTACCACTCGACGGCGCTGCTGCTGCCGGACGCTACGGTGCTGCTGGCAGGCGGCAATCCCACACGCGGGACGTACGAGTCCCGCATGGAGATCTACTCTCCGCCGTATTTGTTCAATGGGGACGGAAGCGCCGCCTTGCGGCCGGCCATCACATCGGTCCCCCCTGGCGCAGTGGGCTACGGCTCGACCTTCCAGGTGCAGACGCCCGACGCCGCCGATATCGCGTCCGTCGTGCTCGTCAGGCCGGGCGCTGCAACGCACGCGTTCGACATGGATCAGCGTCTCGTCGAATTATCGTTCAGCGCTGGTGCGGGCGAACTGACGGCGACCGCTCCGCCCAACGGCAACATCGCTCCGCCCGGCTACTACATGCTCTTCATTCTCAACGCCGCAGGGGTCCCGTCCATCGCCAGCTTCATCCAGCTCGCCTCGATCCCGAATCAGGCGCCGACTGCCACCATCGTCAGCCCGGCAGGCAACGTCAGCATCAACGCGGGACAGTCCGTCTCGTTTTCGGGCACCGGCAACGATCCAGACGGCACGATCTCCGCGTATTTGTGGTCGTTTCCGGGCGGCACGCCCGGAAGCAGCTCCATCGCCACGCCTGGCTCCGTGACCTACGCGTCTCCCGGTCAGTACGTGGCGTCATTCAGGGTGACCGACAATCGCGGCTTGAGCAGCGCGACGGTCACGCGCACGATTACGGTGCCGGATTTTGCGCTGTCCGCGACTCCTGCTACACGAACGCTGCCGCCAGGCGGCACCACGACGTTCGATGCGACGGTCTCGCCCGTGAACGGCTTCGCCGGTGCCGTGACGTTCAGCGTTGGCGGTCTCCCGGCTGGCGCTTCAGGATCGTTCGCACCGACGTCGGTTGTAGGGTCCGGAACCACCCGGTTGACTGTTGCGACGAACACGACTGTGGCGCCCGGAAGCTACCCGCTCACCATTACCGGCGTCAGCGGACAAGTGACGCATACCGTCGGTGTCACGCTCGTGATCAGCACCGACTTCACGATCTCGGTGACGCCATCGAGTCGCACGATCACGCCCGCAGCTGATCCCACGTTCAGCGTTGTCGTCGGCGGCCAGGGGTTTTCGGGCACCGTTGCCCTTTCCATCTCGGGGTTGCCGAAATTCGCGACTGCATCGTTCTCACCGTCGTCCATTGTCAATTCGGGCACGTCGGTGCTCTCTATCAACACGAACAAGAAAATCGCGAGGGGCTCGTACACTCTGACGGTGACAGGTTCGAGCGGCGGGCGAACGCATTCGGCGACTGTCAGTCTCATCGTCCAGTGATTTATGTCGCTGACCCGAAGAGCGCTTTTCCGGCAGGTGACTGCGAGCGCGGTGTTCGCCGCGAGCTCATCGCGCCTGGGTGCCGGCTTTGCGCCGTCATCTCCGGCGCGTGATCGCGCCGCATCGCTGCGGCTCGACCGCAATGAGAATCCGTTTGGGCCGTCACCGCACGCGGTGGCTGCGATCCACGCCGCTGCGGACGCGGCGGCGCGCTATCCCGCGGCCCATGTAGATGCGCTTCGCGATGCCGTTGCGACGCACCACGGTCTTGCGCCGGCACAGGTGGTTGTCGGCTGTGGCTCGAGCGCGATCATCGGCGCCGCCCTTACCACGCTCGTAGGGCCGGCAACGACTGCGATCATGGGCTCGCCTGGCTTTCGCCTGTTTGCCGCGTCCGCGGGGCGTGCGGGTGCGAAGGTCGCGGCGGTTCCGTTGACCAGGGCGTACGCGCACGATCTCGATGGCATGCTGGCGAGAGTGGACGAGAACACGAGGCTGATCTACATCTGCAATCCAAACAATCCGACCGGCAGCCTCACACCGCGCGCCGATCTCGATCGGTTTCTCGAGAAGGTGCCCCTCACGACGTACGTGCTGGTCGACGAGGCGTATCACCACTTCGTCGGTGGCTCCTCCGATTACGCATCCCTGATCGATCGCCCACCGGCGCGGGCCCGCACGATCGTCACGCGCACGTTTTCGGCCGTCTACGGTCTCGCCGGGCTGCGTATCGGCTACGCCGTTGCCGACCCGGACACCGTACGTCTCTTACATCGCTGTGGAGTGTCGGATGGTGTGGCGGCTCCCGCGGCCATGGCTGCGGTGGCCGCGCTCGCAGATGGGGAACACGTGCGCAGGTGCGTGAAGCGAAATGCTGACATCCGGCAGGAGTTCTTCAATCAGGCGAACGCGCGGATGCTTCGAGCCGTGGATTCTCACGCCAATTTCGTCCTGCTGGATACGCAGCGCGAGGCGGACGGCGTCGTCGATCACTTCCGCCGGCACGCCATCCTGATCGGCGGATCCGCTGCGCCTCTCCGCAGGCACATCCGCGTGTCGCTCGGGACCGAGGAAGACATGGGCGCCTTCTGGCGCGTGTGGGACCTTCTCCCGATGTCGCAGATGTCAATGTAGCGCGGACCGCGCCACGATCACGCTTCCACGCGCAGCGCGTCGACGGGGTTCAGCCGGAACGCACGCAGGGCGGCGGCGAGGCTTCCGGCGAGCGCGATTCCGAGCGTCACGATCGCAACCATTCCGAAGGTGAGCGGGTCCCCGGGCTCGACGCCTGCGAGCAGTGCCTGCAGACTCCGGCCCGCCGCGTAGGCGAGCAGCAATCCCGGACCGGTCCCAGCCAGCGCCAGCACCGCGCCTTGCGCGAGAACCGAGCGCGCAAGGTTCCCGGGCTGCGCGCCGAGCGCCAGGCGCACGCCGAACTCCTGCGTGCGCTGTGATACCGCAAACATCAGCAGCCCGTGAAGGCCGATCGCGGCCAGCAGCACCGCAGTCACCGCGAAGGCGGCGAGCACGCGCACCTGCTGCGCGCGGGGCGCCGTCTCGCGTCCGACGATGTCGGCGAGCGGGCGGATGTCCGAGATTGGCTCCTGCGGATCGGCTCGGCGGATGATCGCACGGACGGCCGGCACGAGCTGCTCGAGCGGCGCCGGCGATTGGATTGCGAGATCCTTCGGCGCGAACGTCGGCATGTAGCCGTCTGGAATCTGACGGTAGGGGATGTAGACCTGCGGCTCGCTCGCGGCCTCCAGCCCGCGGACGCGAATGTCCGCGACCACCCCGCAGATCGTGCGCTCCGCGAAGGCAACCGTGAAACGGCGTCCGATCGGGTCTGCGCCCGGCCAGTACCGCCGCGCGAACGATTCGCTCACCACGGCGACGAACTGGGCGCCCGCGGTATCCGCGTCGCTGACGTCGCGCCCCTTCAGCAGAGGAATGCGGAGCGTCCGGAAGAAGTCCGGTGTCGTGTAGCGCAGGCTCACGGATTGACTGGCGCGCCGGGATGCCGTATCGCCGTTGAGCAGCACGGACCAGATGCCGCCGCGCGTGACCATCGGGAGCCCGCTGATGTACGCCGCGCTGGTGACGCCAGGCAGATGGCGGACTTCGTCGAGCACGCGAAGATAAAAACTCGCGCGCTTCTCGGTCTCACGGTACTTCGGCCACGCCAGGGTCGTCCTCATCGTCAACACATGATCGGCGTGGAATCCGGGATCAACGTGCTGAATCCGCCAGAGCGCGCGAATCAGCAAGCCGGCGCCGACGAGCAGCACGATCGACGCGATGACTTCGGCCACGACGAGCGCGGCGCGAACGCGGTCGCGGCGGGCGCCGCTGCGTGCGCCCTCGCGGAGTCCCGCGGCATCGACGTCACGTCCGATGCGAAGCGCGGGCAGCAATCCGAAGATCACGCCGGTGAGCGCGGTGAGCCCGAAAGCAAAGACGAGTACGCGCGGATCCACCGCGGGGGATTCCGGTGAGGGCAGGCTGACCGGTGTCAACTGCGCGAGCACCGGCACGGCCGCATACGCGACGCCTATGCCGAGCACGCCGCCCGCGAGCGCGAGCGTGCCGCTCTCGGTCGCGAGCTGCCGCAGCAGCCGATCGCGTCCGGCGCCGATCGCGGTGCGCACCGCGAGTTCACGCCGCCGGGCCAGCGCGCGCGCCATCAGCAGATTCGCGAGGTTGGCGCACACGATTAGCAAGACGCAGAGCGCCGCGCCGTTGAGTGCGAGGATCAGCATCCGCGACTGCCGCGGCACCTCGTCGCGCATGCCGATCGCGACGGCCGTGATCTGCTCGTTCTCTTTGGGATATTGCGCCGCGAGCCGATTCGCGATCGCCGCAATCTCCGCGCGCGCCTGCCCGATCGTGATGCCGGGTTTCAGCCGCGCAACGACCTCCAGATACGTGTTCGTACGATCGGTGTCGCGAGGACTCAGGCGAAGCGTCGTCCAGAACTCGGCGTGCCTCGATGGAAACGAGAACGACGGCGGCATGACGCCGATGACCAGATATGGCTGATCGTCCAGTGTGATCTGCCGTCCGAGTACGTTCGAATCGCCGCCGAAGAGGCCTCGCCAGAGCGCGTCGCTGAGAATGATGGTACCGGCGGCGTTCTCGCGGTCCTCTTCTTCGCTGAACCAGCGTCCCAGCGCCGGCCTGACGCCAAGCGTGGGGAGCAGATCCGCCGTGACGGCGGCACCATCGATCCGTTCGGGCTCGGTGCCCCTGACGACCAGGTTTGCTGTGAGCGCCCATGCCGCGCCCATGGACTCGTACGATCGGCTCTGGCGCTTCCAGTCACGATAATTCTCGGGCGACAGCACCGTGCGCGAGTAGTACCCGGGCACCGACTGCCACAACTTTACCAGCCGCTCCGGCTCCGGAAAGGGCAGCGGCCGGAGCAGCGCGAAATCGGTGACGGAGAAGACGGCCGTGTTGGCGCCGATGCCGATCGCAAGCAGGAGAATCGCGGTCAGCGTGAACGCAGGCGTTCGGCGCAGCGTGCGCGCGGTGTAGTGAAGATCCTGACGAAGGATGTCCCAGTGCACAGCGGCGGCGCCGGCCAGGACTTCCGCAGTGCCACCGGCCCACACGCCGACGCGGCCCAGCGGGCCCGCATCGCGAAGGCGATCGTGGACGACGGACGTCATCTCGCCGCCGTATTCCTGCCGGAACGACGAGGGGTAGAGCCGAAGCAGCAGGCGATAGAACCGCATCACAACTTCCCGGGCGCGAGCCCCTTCGCGCGCGCCAGCGTCAGCATCTGCGCAAGCCGCCGTGCCTCCGCCTTGGCCACCGTCCGGCCGAACGGCGTGATCCGGTAGTACCGCCGGCGCTCGTCATCCTCTTCTGGCGACGGCCGGTCGTCCGTTTCGGCGATCAGCTTCTGATCGAGCATCCGTTGGATCGACCGATACAGCGTCGCGGCGGTCAGGCGGACGCTGCCGTCCGTTCGCGCCGCGACCTCCTGCATGATCGCGTAGCCGTGACGATCCTGGTCGCTCAGTGCAACGAGAATGTGGAAGCTGGCGGGCTGCAGCGGAAGGAGCGTTTCAGGGCGAATCTGCACGCCCAGAGTATATACAGAGTGGATACATGAGACAAGAATGCTGGGGCCCTGAAAGGCCGCCCCCCGTCGCAGCGCGGGCCCTTCAGGCCCGCGTCGGACTTACTACTTTGGGACCGTTCTCAGGTCTCGATACCGGTTCAGCAACTCGCGCTGACGCGTCTCCTGAGGCACCTCACGGCCGCGGATGAACACGTGCTCCGCGCGCGTCATCAGCTCGAACGGATCGCCGGACCAGACCACGACGTCCGCATCCTTGCCGGCCTCGAGCGAGCCGACGCGATCCGCAACGCCCCAGAGCTGCGCTGGCACCAGTGTCACCGCCTTAAGAGCGGTATCGCGATCGAGTCCGTACGAGATGGCGTTGCCCGTCTCCTGCCGGAGGTTGCGCGCGTTGTGCGTGTCGAATGACGAAATCGCGACGGTGACGCCAGCCTTCGCAAGCCGCGCCGCATTCTCCAGCGTGGCGCCGAGGCCGTCGAATGTCGGGATATCGGTGAGCGGCTTCACCACCACGGCGACGTTGTGCTTTGCGAGGTCGTCGGCCACCATCCAGCCGTCGGCCGCGCCCATCAGAATCAGCTTCAGCTTGAACTCGTCGCCCAGGCGCATCGCCGCCAGCAGATCGCTGGCGCGATTGGCCTCCACCGCGAGCGGAATCTCGCCGCGCAGTACCGGCCGGAGCGCTTCCAGGTCCAGGCGCCCGCGCACGTACTCGCGCCGCTGCGCCGCGTTGTACGCCACCCGGTTGCGGGCATAATCTGCGGCGTCTTCCAGCGTCTCGCGCAGCCGGAGCATCGCGGTCGCACGGGAGCCGCCGGCGACGGACGCACCAGCCTCCCCGAGTACGGCCACCATCGCGGCCGGCGTACGAGTGATGCTCTCTGGCGCCTGGGCGCCGCTCAGATCGATCACCGCCGCCTGCCCGAGCAGCACGTTGCCGGTACGCTCCGGCATGACCAGCGCGCGCGTGATGCCCTCGACGCGCGTGACCGGAATGACCGTCGTGTTCGCGTTGAACGAGTCGACGACGTTGAACGCCGCGCTGATGCGGGGATCCGTTGTCGATTGATCCGCCGTGCCCTGGGCGCCGCCGGGGATCTCGACGATGCCGATCTGGGTGGCGGAGTCGAGCAGGCCGGGCGTCACGATTTTGCCTGCGGCATCGATCGTCTGCGCGCCCGCCGGAACCTGCACGCTGGCGCCAACCGCCGCGATCTTGCCGCCGCGGATGAGCACCGTTCCGCGATCCAGAGCCGGACCCGAGACCGGCAGCACGCGCGCGTTCGTGATCGCAATCGTATCCTGCGCAGGAGCGGGAGCCTGCGCGGCAGTCTGCCCGTCGCCGGGTGCGGCTTGTGCGAGGACGAAGGCGAGCGCCATGGTTGAAAGGGCCTTCATCGGGTCACCTCCGGAAGAATCCCCGTCATGAAGTCGCGCCGCCACTGCTTGGCGGGATCACGGCGGTCGTACATGAGCGCGCCGTCGATGAAGACCTGTTCCGCCTTGGTGTAGACGCTGAACGGATCGGTGGACCAGATCACAACGTCGGCGTTCTTCCCCGGCTCGAGCGAACCGGTCCACTTGTCGATCCCGAGCGCTTTCGCGGGGTTGGCGCTCAGCCAGCGGACCGCGTCCGCGCGGCTGATCGTGATCCCTGCTTCGGCGCCGGCGCGGATGGCCTTCGCCGCTTCCTGATTGAGCCGTTGAATGCCGTCCGCGTCGTCGGAATGGACGATGGCGCACCCGCCGGCGTCGTGTACGAGCGCGATGTTCTGTGTGATCCCGTCGAACGCTTCGAGCTTGAACCCCCACCAGTCTGCCCACATGCTCGCGCAGATGTTGTTGGCCACCAGCAGCTCGCGAATCTTGTATGCCTCGACCGCATGATGGAACGAGGCGATCTTGTACCCGAATTCGCGCGCGATGTTGATCATCGTGGCCATTTCGTCCGCGCGGTAGCAATGGTTGTGGACGAGGATCTCGCCGTCCAGCACGCCGGCGAGCGTTTCGAGCTGCAGGTTCCGGTCCGGCCGCTTCGACGGATCCGCTCCATCCTCACGCCACTTTCGGAGCTTGGCGCGATATTCGGCCGCGGCCTGCCAGGCGCGGCGGTACACGGCGACGTTGCCCATCCGAGTCGAGGGCGACGTGTTGCGCGATCCATACACGCGCTTCGGATTCTCGCCGCAGGCCATCTTGAGGCTGTACGGCGCGCCGGGAAACTTCATCCCTTCGGCCGTGCGCGAGGGCACGTTCTTGACGGTGACTCCGCGGCCCCCGAAGAGATTCGCCGAGCCGGGCAGGATCTGCATCGTCGTCACGCCGCCAGCGAGGGCGAGATCGAATTGCGGATCCTGCGGCCAGATCGAGTGCTCCGCCGAGACTTCCGCGGTGTTCGGGTTCGTCGCCTCGTTGCCGTCCTGAAGCGATTCGATGCCTGGCGCCGCGTAGACGCCGATGTGCGAGTGCGTGTCGATGATTCCGGGCGTCACCCATCTGCCCGTCGCGTCGATGACGACCGCGTCGGCGGGCGCGTTGACGGTCTGGCCGACGGCCGCCACCTTGCCGTTCTGCAGCAGGATCGAGCCGCGCTCGATTGCAGGCCCGGCCGCTGTCAGGATCGTCGCGTTGCGGATGACCGTCGCGCGCGACGGGAACGGCTGATACGTGGAGGCATACGCGTTCGGCACGAGCGGCGGCACGCCGCCCGTTTCATTCGCCGGCTTGGGGGGCGATTGCGGCGGGCTGCCCGGACGCTGGGGCGCTTCGGGCGGACGCTTCGTCTGCTCACCGGGGACGGTTGGATCCGGCTTCTGCGGCTGGGGCGCGGGCTGCTGCTGCGCGCCGCCGATGAGCGGCGCTGTGCTGATCGCAAGCGCGCACAGCAGCGCGTGCATCAGTCTGCGGGACGGGAACAGGTGCATGTCGGTCGGCCTCCGGCCCGCAGCTTAGGAATATTGTGCGGGTGAGATCAAGCGGCCGCGCCCAGAGAGCTCCACTTGACACGCCAGTGAAATCGCGAGATGCTGCGCTCTGGAAAGACCACTTGAATGCCAAGTGAATCGAACGACGACCGCGTGGAGTTGCTGCAGGGCACACTGGATCTCATCGTGCTGCGTGCGTTGGACACGATGGGGCCGCAGCACGCGTACGGACTGGCCTCGCGTCTGGAGCAGGTCGGGGAATCGTCGCTCGTGCTCAACCAGGGGACTCTGTATCCTGCGCTCGTCCGCCTCGAGCAGAAGGGTTGGATAAGAGGAAGCTGGCAGCGAACCGAGACCAACCGCGAGGCGAAGTACTACCGGATCACCCGAGAGGGAGTCCGTGCAATGCAGAAACAGACCGAGCGATGGCGGCGCCTCGCCGGTCTCGTGGAGAAGCTCCTGCTGAACGAGGGTTGACGTGGGCCACGTCAGGCGATTTCTGTGCCGGCTCCTCAATGCATGCCGTCCGGGTCGAAGAGAATCCGACCTCGCGCGTGAACTCTCTTCGCACCTCGCCCTGCTCGAAGACGAATTCCGGCGGCGCGGGATGTCGGAAGCGGATGCGCGGCTCGCCGCCAGGCGCGCGTTGGGCGGAGTCGAGCAGGCCAAGGAGTTGCATCGCGACGCGAGGTCGTTCCGCTGGCTGGACGATGCCGCCAGGGATCTGCGTCACGCGGGGCGGCTGCTTCGGCGGAATCCGCTCTTCACCCTGACGGCCGCCGTCTCGCTCGCTGTCGGGATCGGCGCGAACACGACGATGTACACCGTGGCGGACGCGCTCCTGTTTCAACCGGCCGCTGGCGTTGGACAACCGGGGCGTCTCGTAGATATCGGCGCGACCCACGCCGGCAGTGGCTTCGGTCCCAGCTCGTATCCGAATTACGTCGACATTCGTGAGCGCACCGAAGCGCTCGATGGAGTCTACGCATATTCGCGTTTTCCCCAGCCGATGAGCCTCGGCGATACCGGCGCCAGTCTCGGGGTAGAGAACGTATTCGGCAGTATCGTGACGCTCAACTATTTCACTGTGCTCCGGACGGTTCCGGCGGCCGGCCGGCTGTTCGGACTCTCGGACGACGAGGGCCCCGCCGCGAGTCCGGTTCTGGTGCTGAGTCATCGCTTCTGGAGTCGACGCTTCAACGCCGATCGCTCCATCGTTGGCAGGACGGTGAGGCTCAACGGGCGCGTATTTACCGTTACCGGTGTTGCCGCTGAAGGATTCCATGGGACGGGAGTGCGTGCGATTGACGTGTGGGTGCCCGTCAACATGGCGCCGGTTGTCACATCGCAAGGGGCGCGTACGCTCGCAGACCGCGCGTCCAACTGGTTGCTCATCGGCGGGCGTTTGAAGCCCGGTCTGTCGCTCTCGCAGGCTGGCGCCGAGATGGACGTGATCGGCCGGGACCTCGAGCGCGAATATCCCGAACAGAACCGGGGTGTCGGGTTGCGGTTGGTTGGGATGTCTCCCGTGCCGGGAAGCAGCGGACCCATCGTCGCCTTCGTGACCCTGCTCACCGTGATCGCGTCGTTCGTGCTGGTCGTCGCGTGTGCAAACGTCGCCAGCGTTCTGCTCGCGCGTGGCGCTGCCCGCCGGCAGGAATTGGCCTTGCGCGTCGCGATTGGCGCCGGGCGGGCACGGCTCGTCCGACAGTTGCTCACGGAAACCGTGCTTCTCTTCGTGCTCGGGGGTGCCGCGGGTCTCGTTCTGGCCCGAGCGCTGGCGTCGGTGATTGCATCGTTGCTGCCGACGCTGCCGTTTCCTGTCGATCTGTCGCTCACCGTGAATGGCCGCGTGATCGCGTACACGGTGGGGCTCTCGTGGCTGGCATCCCTCCTGTCCGGGCTCGCGCCGGCGCTTCAGGCGTCGCAACAGGATGTGCTGCCCGGACTTCGAAACGATCCGGGACTCCTGGGCCGCCTGCGCCTGCGCAGCGCATTCGTCGCTGGCCAGGTGATGTTCAGCGTTGTGCTCGTCATCGTTGGCGGCTTGTTCGTGCGCGCGCTGCAGCGGGCGGCGTCGATCGATCCGGGTTTCGATGCGCGTGGCGTCGAGCTCGCCACGGTCGATCTGGCACAGGCCGGATATAACGAGACAACGGGACCGATGGTCGTTCGCGAAGTGATCGACAGGATCGGCGCGCTGCCCGAGGTGCAGAGCGTCACGATGGCCGGCAGCGTGCCGGGAGGGTTCGAAGTCAGGCGGGAAGCGGTCGACGTTCCTGCGGTGTCGGGATCGGGCGGGCACTCGTTCGAAGTTGATTGGAATGTGGTGGAGCCGCGCTACTTCGCGACGCTGGGAATAGCGCTCAGATCCGGGCGGGACTTCTCCGGCGGTGATCGCACCGGAACACAGCCGGTCGCGATCGTCAGCGAGTCTGCCGCGCGGCAGTTCTGGCCAGGGCAGCAGGCCACCGGGAAGTACTTGCTGCACCACAGGGGACCTGACGCCACAAACGCCCCGACGCTCCTCGTCATCGGCGTGGCGCGTGATATCCAGTCGACCAGCCTTCTTGACGGCGTGGCGCGCGCGCTCGTGTATGTGCCGCTGCAGCAGCACTATGTATCGAACCTGACGATTGTCGCGCGTGCGGCTCGCGGTCAGCGCGTCGCCGACCAGGTCCGCGCAATGCTCGAATCCATGAACCCGAACCTGCCCATCATCACGTCCCAGACACTCGAAGACTCGATTAACCTCGGCCTGGCACCCCAGCGCATCATCGCCACCGTGTCGGGCGGCTTTGCCGTCCTCGGGTTGTTGCTCGCCGGAATCGGAATCTATGGCGTCACGGCGTACGCTGTCGCGCGCCGGACACGCGAGATCGGTATCAGGATCGCGCTGGGCGCCCGGCGACCCGATGTGGTGCGGATGGTGCTGCGCGAAGGTCTGTTGCTCACGCTGATTGGCGCCGGCGTGGGCCTGACGCTCGCGGCTGGCGCGAGTCAACTACTGGCCGCATTCCTGTTCGGGATTCCGCCGATCGATCCCGTCACGTTCACCGGGACGACGTTGCTGTTCGTGGCGATCGGGATCGGAGCGTGCTACGCGCCAGTCCGGCGGGCGGCACGGATCGATCCAGCGGAAGCGCTGCGTCGCGAGTAGTGCGTAATGGCTGAATCACTACCGTTCGCGGTGGCGCCTGACGGGTGCCTACAGGCGGCGCAGCGCAGATACCGGTGGGCCTGTTGAAAGCGCGCGAGCAGCTGTGGGTGCCACGCGGCCGGCCCCGGGTGGGTGTCCGCAGCGGTAGCGATTCAGCAGACACAGTCCAGTAGTCCGGTAAATCGAACATGGCGTGCGGGAGACGATTCTTCCTGAGACTGATCAACGCTCTCGGCCTCCGCCGCCCCGAGGCGGAGATGCGCCGGGAAATTGCGTCCCATCTGGCACTCCTGGAAGACGAGTTTCAACGTCGAGGGATGACGGCTCACGAGGCGAGGCTGGCCGCGCGGCGCGCACTTGGCGGTATCGAGCGGGCCAAAGACCTGCACCGCGACGCGCGGTCGTTCCGCTGGATCGACGAGGTGACGGGCGACGTGCGCTATGGGGCACGCCTGCTGCGGCGGAACGCGCTCTTCGCGCTGACCGCAGCATCTTCCCTGGCGATAGGGGTCGGCGCCGGCACGACCGTCTTCACCGCGGCCAACACTTTACTCTTCCGCGCGGCACCAGGCGTGGCGGACCCCGACCGTCTCATCGACATCAATCGATCGACAGAGCCGGTCGGTGTCGAGCCGATTCCGTACGCGCAGTACCTCCAGATTCGCGATCGGGCCACGCTGGTCGAGAAAGTCTACGCGTACGAGCTCAATCTGCGCCCGATGAGCCTGACCGGCCTTCCCGGTCAGCGCGCCGCTCAGGCGGTGTTTGCGAACCGCGTGTCGCCGAACTACTTCGCAGCGCTTGGTGTCCCGCCGGCAGCCGGACGTGTCTTTGGGGATCAGGATGCCGCGGCCGTTCTCGTCCTGAGTCATCGTTTCTGGCGCGGGCAGTTCGCCGGCGATCCGTCAGTGATTGGAAAGGCGCTGCGGCTGAACGACAGACCCTACACGATTGCTGGCGTCGCGGTGGAAGCATTTCATGGCAACACGGTGCTGGCCCCCGACTTCTGGATCCCCGCCGATCGCACACGGCCGCTCGACTTCGCGCTCGTCGGCGGACGGGTCAGGCCGGGTGTCTCGGTCTCGGAAGCGGCTGCGGAGCTCGAAACCATCGGGCTCAGCCTCGAGGGCGCTTCCGCGACGGGAGCCGGCGCGACGGCCGCGGGACCACGCCGAGTCATGAGGCTCAGCGTGTCGCGCTCCTCCCCGATCCCGGCTGGTGTTCGAATTCTCGTCGGCGGCTTTCTCGCTCTCCTCATGGCGATCGTGACGTTGGTGCTCATCATCGCGTCCGCGAACGTCGCCGGTGTGCTGCTGGCGAGGGCAACGGCCCGTCGACGCGAGATTGCGATCCGGCTGGCGCTCGGCGTGGCACGCGCGCGCCTGGTGCGGCAGCTGATGACGGAAACGATGCTGCTGTTCGGGCTAGGCGGGGCAGGGGGCATTATGCTGTCGCGCGCGATGAACGCGGCAATGCTCCGCGTGCTTCCCTCATTCTCGCTCCCGGCCGATGTCGCGTTCGTCCAGGACGGACGCGTGGTCACGTTCGCGATGGCGCTCTCGTTCGTGGCGGCGCTGGCGTTCGGCCTGGCGCCGGCGCTCCAGGCCTCGCGCGTCGACGTGATGACGATTCTGAAGACCGACGAACAGGGACCTTCCAAATCAGTCCACCTGCGCCGCGCGTTCGTCATAGCGCAGATTGCCTTCAGCGTGCTCCTCGGCATCGTCGGCGGGCTGTTGTCGCGCGGGCTGCTGGCGGCCGGATCGGTCGAGCAGGGATTCGATCCTCGCGGCGTGGAGACCGCCGCACTCGACCTTTCGCTCGCAGGGTATAGCAAGGCAACGGGACCGGTATTTGCGCGCGATTTGATCGCGCGTGTGCGGCAGATGCCGCAGGTTGCCGCCGCGGCGCTCGCGTATGCGTCGCCGGCAGGCGGTGTGATGGGCTTTCAAGTGGCGGTCCCCGGGGAGACCGCGCCTGACGGCCGGCCGTTGTTCGACGCCCTCGGGAACGTCGTGACACCCGGATATTTCTCGGCGATGAGGATTCATCTCATCGCCGGTCGAGAGTTCAAGGACGCGGACACGCCCGAGGGGGAGCGCGTCGCAATTGTCAGCGAGGCCGCTGTCCGGCGATTCTGGCACGGGATCTCTCCCGAGGAGGCGATCGGTCGACAGATTCTGCTGCAGCCGATGCTGATCGAGCTCGGTGCGCCGGGCCGGTTGGTACCACGCATTCCGCTGACGGTGGTCGGCGTCGCGGAAGACCTGAGAGGTGTGAACGGCCGGATGCCCCGGCCGTTCGTCTACGTTCCCCTGCAGCAGCAATACATGTCCACGCTGAAGATTCTCGCGCGCACGAGGTCGGGTCAAAGCATTTCGCATGAGCTGCGCTCGCTTGTCACGACAATGGATCCGCGGCTACCTGTACTGAGCACGGCCGCTCTCGAGTCAGAAGCGGGCCCGGTCGTGACGCAGCTTCGCGTGGCGACCGCTGTCGCCGCCAGTCTCGGAATTGTGGGCGTTTTTCTCGCGGCC
>JBKPQB010000046.1:0-44019 GCA_046733875.1 Acidobacteriota bacterium | reverse complement strand
GGCGCCGCGGCCGCGCTCCCTGCGGCCAACACACCGTACAGGAAACTCCGTCGATCGCGTGTGGGGCGCATGCTCACTCCTCGTCGAATCTGACCGATGCCGGGCCTTGAGAGACCCGACCTGCATCAGCGGCCCGGCCCGTTGCCCGCACATTCTAGCCGCTCAGCTCCTCGATGGAACGTCGCGCCACGGGCGGGCGAAACTGCTATAGGATGCGCTGTACGGCGCTCCGCGTTTTCCGTCTCGCGATCGCGGGCGTAGAAAGCAGCGGCCCGAGGAGGGTACCCGCCTATGAAGGTTTACGACGCACAGAGCCTGCGGAACGTGGCGGTCGTCGGCCACTCCGGCTCCGGCAAGACGCAGCTCGTCTCCGCGCTGCTGTTCGACGCGGGCGCGGTCAACCGTTTCGGCCGCGTCGACGAGGGAACGACGGTCACCGATTACGACGAAGAAGAGATCGCGCGCAAGCACACCCTCTCAGCGGGCCTCGCCTACGCCGAGTGGAACAAGCACAAGATTAATTTCATCGACACGCCCGGGATGGCGAACTTCCTGAGCGACGCGCGCGCCGCGCTCCGCGTCGCCGACGCCGCGCTCGTGGTCGTCGATGCGGTGGCGGGCGTCGAGGTCTCGACCGAGAAGGTCTGGGGCGTCGCCGACGAGCTCGGCGTCCCGCGGCTCGTCGTCCTGAACCGGGTCGATCGCGAGCGCGCCAGCCTCGATCGGTCGCTCGAGTCGCTTCACGCCGTCTTCGGCCGCGGTGTCATCCCGATTCAACTGCCAATCGGCGAAGAAAAGAATTTCAGAGGCGTCATCGATCTCGTCGCGATGAAGGCGTGGACGTTCGCCGCTGACGGCAAGCCCGCCGAAGCCGCCATTCCGGATCCGCAGGCATCGGCGGTGCAGACCGCACGCGAAGCCCTCATCGAGATGGTCGCCGAGGCCGACGATGCGCTGATGGAGAAGTTCTTCGAGGAAGGCACGCTGACGCAGGAGGAGCTGCTCTCCGGCCTGAAGCGCGCTGTTGCTGCCGGTCGGATTTTTCCAGTGCTGTGCGCGTCGGCTGCGGGCAATATCGGAATGCAGACGCTGCTGGACGCGATCATTTCGTATGTCCCTGGTCCGCTCGAGCGTCCGCTCAAGGCGCGCGACGCGTCAGGCGAGGACGTCGAGATCCCGACGAAGGACAACGGACCCGTCGCCGCGTTCGTCTGGAAGACCATCGCGGATCCGTTCGCCGGCCGCATCACGATGTTCCGGGTCCTCTCGGGCTCGCTGAAATCGGATTCGACGGTTTACAACGTCACGAAGGATGCGCCCGAGCGTCTCGGACATCTGGTGCTGCTCCAGGGCAAAACGCAGACAGCCGTTCCCGAAATCAAGGCGGGCGATATCGGCGCGGTCGCAAAGCTGAAGGAAACGCAGACGAGCGATCTGCTCGCCGATCGCGCGGCCGGCCTGAAGGTCCCCGCCGTGCGCTTCCCCGAGCCGGTGATCTCCTACGCGATCGAGCCGAAGAGCCGCGGCGACGAGGAGAAGATCAGCACGGCGCTGCACCGGCTGCAGGAAGAAGACCCGACCATCAGCTACAACCGCGACCCGCAGACGAAGGAGCTGCTGCTCGCCGGACAAGGCCAGTCCCACATCGAGGTCACCGTCGCGAAGCTGAAGCGGCGGTTCGGCGTCGAGGTCACCCTGCGTCCGCCGCGCATTCCCTATCGTGAAACGATCACCGCATCGACGGAAGCGCACGGCCGCCACAAGAAGCAGACCGGCGGCCACGGCCAATTCGGCGACTGCAAGGTGAAGTTCGAGCCGCTGCCGCGCGGCAGCGAATTCGAGTTCGTGGACGACATCTTCGGCGGCTCCATTCCGCGGCAGTTCGTGCCCGCGGTCGAGAAGGGCATTCAGGACGCGCGCATGCGCGGCTTCCTCGCGGGCTATCCGATGGTCGATTTCCGCGCGACCGTGTTCGACGGATCGTTCCATCCCGTCGATTCGAACGAGCTGTCGTTCAAGCTGGCGGGATCGCTCGCGTTCAAGGACGGCATGTCACGCGCACGCCCGACGCTGCTCGAGCCGGTGATGAACGTGGAAGTGTATGCGCCGAGCGATTTCGCCGGGGATCTGATGGGGGATCTGAACAGCCGCCGCGGACGGATTGGTGGCATGGACACGCGCGGCGCATCGACGATCATCCGCGCGAAAGTGCCGATGGCGGAGATGCTGACCTACGAGCAGCACCTCACGTCCGCGACCGGCGGCCGCGGCTCGTACCACATGGAGTTCTCGCACTACGAGGAGGTGCCCTCGCACCTCCACGCGAAGATCATCGCGGCGTCGAAGGCAGAGCGAGGCGCGGAGGCGGCGGAGGAGGTCTGACGCCTGTCAATGTTCAATGCGAAATGTTCAACTGAACATTCAACATTGAGCATTTGATATTGTTACGACCCACCCGCCTTACGCGGAGTGGTGGTCTTCGCGCCCTTGCCGCGTGTATCAGCCCGGCCGCCCTTGCCCTTCGGGCGGTCGGGTCTTGCCTTCTTCGCCGCCGGTTCGGCTCCCTCTGCGCCTTCTTCGCCTTCAGCCTTCCCGCGGGCGCGCAGGCGATCGGCCGCGGCGCGGAGACGTCCGCCCACGCCCTTCGGCTTCTTCTTCTCGGCCGTTTCTCTCTTCTCGGCTTCGGCGTTCGGGTTGTACTCGCTCCCGACCAGCTCGATCTGCGCGACCTCCGCGCTGTCGCCGCGGCGATAGCCGAGCCGCAGGATGCGGGTGTAGCCGCCGGGACGCGCCTCGAACCGCGGCGCGATCGTGTCGAACAGCTTTGCGACGACGTCGCGGTCGGGGATGTCGCGGAGCACGAGGCGGCGCGCGAAGACCGAGCGGCCGTTCGCGTCGCCGCCGGCAATTCCGCGCTTCGCGATCGTGATGATGCGCTCGACGAAGGGGCGCAGCTCCTTCGCCCTCGGCACCGTCGTCTCGATGCGCTCGTGGCGGAGCAGCGCCTGCGCCTGATTCCGCAGCATCGCGATGCGGTGCTCGGTGACGCGGCCGAGCTTCCGATGTGCAACTCTATGTCGCATTTCTGTGTCCTAGTCTTCCGCCTGAAGACGGAAGCCACGAAATCTCAGTCCGTGACTTCCGGCTTCAGCCGGAAGCTGCTTATTCAGCCGACTGGGTCGCCGGCTGATCGAGGCGCATCCCGAGGCTCAGGCCCATGCCCGCCAGGATCTCCTTGATCTCGTTGAGCGACTTCCGGCCGAAATTCTTGGTCTTGAGCATCTCCCCTTCCGTCTTCTGCACCAGCTCGCGAATCGTGCGGATGTTCGCGTTCTTGAGGCAGTTGTACGAACGGACCGAGAGCTCCAGCTCCTCGACGCTCTTGTCGAGGTTCTCGTTCGAGGTCGCGCGCGGCTGCTCGCCGCCGGCTTCCGCCTGCAGCTCCGCGACGTCCTCGAGGTTGATGAAGATGTTCAGGTGATCGCGAATCAGCCGGGCCGACAGCGACACCGCGTCGCGCGGCGTCACCGACCCGTTCGTCCAGACGTCGACGGTGAGCTTGTCGTAGTCGGTGGCCTGGCCGATACGCGCGGCCTCGACGAGGTAGTTGACCTTTTTGATCGGCGAGTGGACGGAGTCCACCGGGATCCAGCCGATGCCGAGGTCCTCGTCGAAGTTCTTGTCTGCCGAGACGTATCCGCGGCCGCGCTTCACGCGCAGCTCCATGTGCAGCTTGCCGCCGTCGGCGAGCGTCGCGATGTGCGCATCCGGCTCGAGAATTTCGACGTCTGCGTCGGTCTCGATGTCGCGCGCGCGGATCTCGCCGCCCTTCTCCACACGGAGATAGAGCGTCTTGGTCGTGTCGACGTGCATCTTCAGCGGAATCTGCTTCAGGTTGAGGATGATGTCCGTCGCGTCCTCGACCACGCCTGGAATCGGCGAGAACTCGTGCAACACGCCGTCGATCTTGACGGCCGTCACTGCCGCGCCTTCAATCGAGGACAGGAGAACGCGCCGCAGCGCGTTGCCGATCGTCGTGCCGAACCCGCGCTCGAACGGCTGCGCGTAAAAGCGCCCGAACCGATCCGTCAGTGTTTCCCGCTCGAACTCCAGCCGCTTCGGCCGCTGAAAACCTTTCCAGAGCATGTCTTGCTTCCTTTCAATCGGACGCCGTCAGTGGCGCCCGCCGGATCTGCCTTGACCCCCTGCCTCCCGCCGCAGATCCGGGATGGCTGCGGGCAGAGGGACTTCAACTCCCAATGTCCAACTCCCGACTCCCAAATCGATCGGGAAGCCGGGGTTGCGGCTTGGGAAGTTATTTCGAATACAACTCGACGATGAGCTGTTCTTGAACGGGCAGGTTGATCTGTTCGCGCGTCGGCAGCGATGAGATCCGCCCTGTCAGAGAGCCGGGGTCGAACGAGAGCCACTCGGGGATGCCGCGGCCCTTCACCTCTTCCATCGCGTGCACGATGGTTGGATTCTGCGTGCTCGTTCCGCGGACGCCAATCGTGTCACCGGCCTTCACGGAGTACGAAGGGATGTCCACCTTCCGCCCGTTCACGGTGAAGTGGCCGTGGCGTACGAGCTGGCGCGCCTGCGCGCGTGACGTCGCGAGCCCGAGCCGGTAAATCACGTTGTCGAGGCGGCGCTCGAGCAACTGGAGCAGCGTCTCACCGGTGATGCCGCGCGTCCGCTCTGCCGTCTCGAAGTAGCGGCGGAACTGGTTCTCGAGCACCCCGTAGATACGCTTCACCTTCTGCTTCTCGCGGAGCTGCAGGCCATAGCCCACGAGCTTCGCCTTGCGCAGCTTGCCGTGCTGCCCGGGCGGAAGATTGCGCTTCTCGATCGCGCACTTCTCCGTGTAGCAGCGCTCTCCTTTCAGGAAGAGCTTCATGCCTTCGCGCCGGCACAGCCGGCAAACGGGACCAATATAACGTGCCATTCTTTACCTTCTAACGCTTGTCACTGTTCACTGTTCAATGCGCAATGTTCCCAATTACGTTGAACATTTGATATTGAACATTTGTCATTCCGCCAAAATGGCGGCGCTTACACACGCCGCCGCTTTGGCGGCCGGCAGCCGTTGTGCGGGATCGGGGTCACGTCGCGGATCGACTTCACGTCGAGCCCGATCGTCTGGAGCGCGCGGATTGCGGACTCGCGCCCGGCGCCGGGACCCTTTACCCGCACCTCGAGCGTCCGCATGCCGAAAGCCTTCGCGGCGTTCCCCGCGGCGATGGCCGCCTGGGTTGCCGCAAACGGCGTCCCTTTGCGGGAGCCCTTGAACCCGATGCCGCCGGCGCTCGACCATGCCACGACGTTTCCCTCGGGATCGGTGATCGTGATCGTCGTGTTGTTGAACGACGCGTGCACGTGCGCGAACCCGTGGTGGATGATGCGCTTCTCGCCGCGCTTCTTGAACGTCTTCTTCTTGGCCGGCCGTCCGGCGGGCTTCTTGCCGCCCTCCGTGCCTGGCGCCGACGCGTCAACCGGATCGTTTTTCGCCATAACCTGCTTCAACTCTCAGCTAAACCGTTTTCTTCTTTGCAATCGCGCCCTTGCGCGGACCCTTTCGCGTGCGGGCGTTCGTGCGCGTGCGCTGTCCACGCACCGGCAGGTTGCGGCGGTGCCGCATGCCGCGCCAGCTTCCGATTTCCATCAGCCGCTTGATGCTCATGGAGACCTCCTTGCGAAGGTCTCCTTCGACGCGGCCCTGTTCCTCGATCACGCGGCTGATCTTGCGCACATCGTCTTCCGACAAATCCTTGACGCGCACGTCAGGGCTGACGCCCGCCGCGCCCAGAATGTCGTTCGACCGCTTCCGCCCGATCCCGTAGATGTAGGTCAGCCCGATTTCGACCCGCTTCGTGCGCGGGAGGTCGACGCCTGCGATACGTGCCATATTCGAATCCCTAATCCCTAATCGCGAATCCTTAGCCTTGCCGTTGCTTGTGTTTCTGGTTCGGGCAGATCACCCGTACGACGCCGCGGCGGCGGATGATCTTGCACTTGTCGCAAATGCGCTTGACTGACGCTCTCACCTTCATGCGTGATCCTTCATCCCAGCTTTTCGACGATGCGCCCGCGCGTCCGGTCCCGCGGGCTCAGCTCCAGCCGCACGCGATCGCCGATCAGCACGCGGATGAAATTCCGGCCGGGCCCGCTCGGCACGTGCGCCGTCACCTGGTGCTGCCGATCGACCTCGACGCGGTACTGTGCGTACGGCAACGCCTCGCGCACGATTCCTTCCACGTTGATGCGGCCACCTTCAGCATCGCGTGGATCCCGTTCGATCACGCGCTTTCACCGGCCGACGACGGTCGGTTTGACCGTCATCACCAGCGGCCCGTCCTTCGTCACCGCCACCGTGTGCTCGAAGTGCGCCGAGAGGCTGCCGTCGCGCGTCACGGCCGTCCATCCGTCCGCCAGCATGCGCACGGCGGGCTTGCCCATGTTCACCATCGGCTCAATCGCCAGCGTCATGCCTTCCGCGAGCCGTGGTCCGCGGCCGGGCTCGCCGTAGTTGGCGATCTGCGGCTCCTCGTGCAGCGCGGATCCGATGCCGTGCCCGACGAACTCGCGAACCACCGAGTACCCGTGCGCCTCCACGTGCTTCTGAATCGCGTGCCCGATGTCGGAAATGCGTCCGCCGATCCGCACCTGCGCGATCCCCTTGTCGAGCGCTTCCTCGGTCACGCGCAGCAGTGCCCTGACGTCCTCGCTCACACTGCCGACCGGCACCGTGATCGCCGAATCGCCGTAGAACCCCTTCAGCCGGACGCCCATATCGAGCGAGACGATATCTCCAGACGCGAGCTGCCGCTTCGACGGAATCCCGTGGACCACCTGCTCGTTCACGGATGCGCAGAGGGTTGCCGGGTATCCGCGATAGCCCTTGAACGCCGGCTCGGCACCGGCCGCGCGCACCCTCTTCTCGGCCGCCGCGTCGAGATCCGCGGTCGTCACGCCGGGCGCAACCATGCTCGCGAGATCCCAGAGCACCTGAGCGACCAGCGCGTTCGCCTCGCGCATGTTCTCCAGCTCCAATGGCGATTTGCAAACGATCACAGCCGCGCTCCGTCCGCCACCGTCGACGCCTGGCAGATCGCGCGATCGAGCGACGCCGTCACGACGTCAGGCGGCTGATTGCCATCAATCGCGCGGAATGTCGGACGCTGCGAGTAGTAGTCGACGAGCGGCTTCGTCTGCCGGTGGTACACGTTCAGACGCTCGCGCACGATCTCTTCGCCATCGTCCGTCCGCTGGATCAGCACTCCTCCGCATTTCCCGCACGAGGTCGTCCATTCGACCAGCGCGTTGGATCCGCACGAGCCGCAGATCCGCCGCGCGGCCAGCCGCCGGACGAGGACGTCCTCCGGAACGACGATGTCCACGACGACCAGTGGACCTCGATTCAGCATGATGTCGTCCAGCGCGCGGGCCTGCGTCACCGTCCGCGGGAAGCCATCGAGCACGAATCCCGGCTTCGCATCCTTGCGCGCGAGGCGCTCCTCGACAATGCCGATCATGACGTCATCGCCGACCAGGTTGCCCGCATCCATCGTCGCTCTCGCGATGCGGCCCAGGTCCGTTCCCGCCGTGACCGCGTCGCGCAGGATGTCCCCGGTCGAGATCTTGGGGAGCCCGTGCCGCTGGGCGAACCGCTCCGCCTGCGTACCCTTTCCAGCGCCGGGAGGCCCGAGCATGACCACGTTGAGCGCCGCGCCGGAGCGCCGGCGCACTTACTGTCCCCGCCGGCCACGAATCCGGGTCTTCTTCATGAACCCGTCGTAGTGGCGCATGATCAACTGCGACTCGACCTGCTGCACGGTGTCCATGGCCACCCCGACAATGATGAGGAGCGACGTTCCGCCGAAGTAGAACGTCACGTTCATGCCCTCGGTGATGAAGCGCGGCATGAATTGATCGAGCTTCTCGCCGATAAACGGAATCGGAGCGACCTTGAACCCGCTGATGAGGAACTCGGGCAGAATCGCAACCACCGCCAGATACAGTGCGCCAACCAGCGTGATCCTCGTCAGGATCGTGTCGATGTACTCGGCGGTGCGCTTGCCCGGCCGGATGCCCGGGATGAAGCCGCCGTACTTCCGCATGTTCTCCGCGACGTCATCCGGGTTGAAGATGATCGCCGTGTAGAAATAGCAGAAGAAAATGATGCCGACCACGTAGAGCAGGTTGTAGAGCGGCATGCCCCAACGAATCTGATCCGCAAAGCCTCTGACGATGCTCCCCTCCGGGAACATCGGGGCCATCGTCGCCGGAAACGCGAGGATGGACGAAGCGAAGATGACCGGGATGACGCCGCCGGTGTTCACCTTCAGCGGGATGTGCGTGCTCGAGCCGCCGTACATCCGCCGCCCCACGACGCGCTTCGCATACTGCACGGTCACGCGGCGGTGGCCGCGTTCGACAAAGACGATCGCGCCGACCACGAGCACCATCACGACCATCAGCAGCAGCATGCGGAACAGGCTCATCTGGCCCGTGCGCAGCTGATCGATCGTCGTCAGCACCGCATGGGGGAAGTTCACGACGATCCCCGCGTAGATGATGAGCGACATCCCGTTGCCGATGCCGCGCTCGGTGATCTGCTCGCCGAGCCACATGATGAACGTCGTCCCGGTCGTGAGCGTCAGCACCGTCATGAACCGGAACGCCCAGCCCGTGTGATACACGAGCGGCAGCCCGCCGGCGATGTTCGTCTGGTGCTCGAGATAGATCGCGATTCCGAGCGACTGCACGACGCTGAGCAGGATCGTTCCGTACCGCGTGTACTGCGTGATCTTGCGGCGGCCCAGTTCCCCTTCCTTCGAGAGCCGCTCGAGGTACGGCCACACGACCGTGAGGAGCTGGAGGATGATCGACGCGCTGATGTAGGGCATGATGCCCAGCGCGAAGATCGTCATCTGCGACAGGTTCTTTCCCGAGAACATGTCGTAGAGGCCGAACATCGTGTTCTTGGCCTGATCCGCAAGGATCGCGAGCGCCTGCGGATTCACTCCGGGCGTCGGGATATGGCCGCCGACGCGATACACGGCGAGCAGCCCGAGCGTGAACAGCACCCGCTTCCGCAGATCCGCGACAGCAAAAATATTCTTGAGACTGTCAGCCAGCATAAATTCCTCGAGAGCGCGGACGCTTCCCATCCGCGACTCGCGCACCTGAAGCTGCGCGCTACGCGAGTACCTCTGCTCTGCCGCCCGCCGCCGCGATCTTCTCGGCGGCCTTCCCGCTGAATTTGTGTGCGCGCACCGTCAATGCCTTCGCGATGTCGCCACGCGCGAGCACCTTGACACCTCCGGACCGGCCGACGAGGCCGCGCTCCCGGAGCACCTCGGGCGTAATCTCGGCCCCGGCGTCGAACCGCTCGGCGAGTGTGTCGAGGTTCACGACCTCGTACTCTACGCGAAACGGATTGTGGAAGCCGCGCTTCGGCACTCGCCGGTGGAGCGGCATCTGCCCGCCTTCGAACCCGCGCTTGTGCTTGAACCCCGACCGCGATTTCGCGCCCTTGTGACCGCGCCCGGCCGTCTTGCCATTGCCGGAACCGTGGCCGCGCCCGATGCGCTTCTTGGCGTGCTTGGCGCCCTTCGGAGGACGGAGGTTAGAGAGATCCATGATGCTTGCCCCTGTCAACTCGCAATACCAACTCCCAATCCCCAAGCTTCATCCCAGGATCCAAATCCGGGCAACGTTTGGGAGCTGGGCGTTGCGCAGTTGGGTTATTCACCCACTTCCACCAGGTGCCGCACCTTGAGGATCATGCCGCGCGTTGCCTCATTGTCCGGCAATTCCACGCTGTAGCCGATCCGGCGCAGCCCCATCCCCTTGACGACCGCCTTCTGCTTCTTGTCGAACCCGATCGGGCTCTTCCGCAGCGTGATCTTCAGCTTCCTGTCGGCCATATGTCTCTCTTCCGGCTGAAGCCGCGCCTTACGCGGAAGCACCTGCCGGTGACGGCTCTTCGTCGCGGCCGCGCAGCCTCAGCACCGCGCCTGGATCCTTGAGACCGGTCAACCCGGCGAAGGTCGCGCGCACGACGTTGTGCGGGTTCGCAGACCCGATCGACTTCGTCAATACATTCTGGATTCCTGCGGACTCGACGACCGCACGCACGGCGCCGCCGGCGATGATGCCCGTGCCGTCGGGCGCCGGCTTAAGCAGCACCTGCCCGGCGCCAAAGCGTCCGACGACCGGATGCGGCACCGTCGTGCCCTTCAGCGGCACGCGGATCAACGCCTTCTTCGCCGCCTCGATCCCTTTCTTGATCGCGGAGGGCACTTCCTTCGCCTTGCCGACTCCAAACCCCACGACGCCATGGCCGTCGCCGACGACGACCAGCGCGCTGAAGCTCAGGTTCTTGCCGCCCTTGACGACTTTCGTGACGCGGCTGATGTTGACGACCGTGTCCTTGAGATCAAGTTGCCCCGCGTCGATCTTCTCTCGCGACTCTTTCATAAATATTTCCGCGTTAGTCCGCGTTGTCCGCGGCCGGCGTTACTCCGCGTCGTCCGCGGTTAGAATTCCAGACCCGCCTCGCGCGCTGCGTCCGCCACCGCGCGAATGCGTCCGTGATAGAGAAACCCTCCGCGGTCGAAGACCACGCGCTTGATGCCCTTTTCGATCAATCGCTCGGCGATCGTCTTGCCAAGCGCCTGGGCACCCGCCTTGTTGCCGCCGCGGGTGCTCCCCTTGAAGGCGTCCTTGAGACCCGGCTCCGTGCTCGCGGCCGCCGCGAGCGTGGTGCCGCTCATGTCGTCGATCACCTGAGCGTAGATGTGCGACACGCTGCGGAACACGCGCAGGCGCGGCCGCTCGGGCGTGCCCGCAATCCGCTTGCGCTGGCGCAGCGCAATGCGTGTGCGGCGATCCTGAGTGGTTTTGATCTTCATAAGTCAGTTCCCAGTGGCCAGGTTCCAGTTTCCAGCACTCCAGCGCGCTGCACGCTGGAAGCTGCGAGCCGGAAGCTGGACGCTTATTTCGCTCCTGTCTTCCCGGCCTTCTTCTTCAGCACTTCGCCCGTGTAGCGCACGCCCTTCTGCTTATACGGATCAGGCTTGCGCAGCGACCGGATATTCGCGGCGACCTGCCCGACGAGCTGCCGATCGATGCCCGTCACGGTGACGTGCGTCAGCTTGTCGATGGCCACATCGATGCCGGCCGGAATGTCGAACACGACCGGGTGCGAATAGCCGAGCGCGAAGTGGACCTGCTTACCTTTCACCTCGGCGCGGTACCCGACGCCGACGATGTCGAGATCCTTGCGAAAGCCTTCGGTCACGCCACGGACCGCGTTGGCGACGAGGCTGCGCGCGAGGCCGTGGAACTTGCCGAGCTCCGGGTCCTCCCGGAGCGTCCGCGCCTGCAGTTGATCGCCGTTGACTTCGAATCCGATGCCGGCCGGGAGCGTCTGGCGCAGCTTCCCTTTGGGACCTTGCACGTCCACGGCGCCGCTCTGCACGTCGACCTTGACGCCTTTGGGAATCGCGATGGGTTTCTTGCCGATTCTTGACATAAAGCTCTCAGCTGATGGCTTCTTACCACACGTTGCAGAGCACTTCGCCGCCGACGCCCGCTTTGACCGCTTCGCGGCCGGTCATGACGCCGCGCGAGGTCGTCAGGATATTGGTCCCGAGGCCTGCGAGCACGTCGGGCACTTCGTCGTGCCCGAAGTAGACGCGGCGGCCGGGACGGCTCACCCGCTCGAGTCCGGTGATCACGCGCTCGCCCCGCGGCCCGTACTTCAGGAACAGCCGGAGCGTAGCCTGCGGCGGCTGCCCTTCCTTCGGATCGAGCACCTTCGAACCCTGGATGTAGCCTTCGCTCTCCAGGATGCGGGCGATCTCGACCTTGAGCCGCGACGAGGGCATGTCCACGCGCGTGTGACGCGATTGGGTCGCATTCCGGATGCGCGACAGCATGTCTGCAATCGGATCAGTCATATTCTCGCTCTCAGCTTCCTACCAACTGCTCTTCGTGACGCCCGCGACGTCTCCCTCCAGCGCGAGCTGGCGGAAGCACAGACGGCAGAGTGCAAACTTGCGCATATAGGCGCGCGGCCGGCCGCAGCGTCGGCAGCGGTTGCGTAGCCGAATCTTGAACTTGGGCGCCTTCGTTTCCTTCGCGATCTTTGCGGTGGTAGCCATGTCGTTCCTGATGGCGGCCCTGAAAGGACCGCCCTACACCTTCATTGATTTCTAAACGGCATCCCCAGGAGCTGCAGCAGCTTGCGCGATTCCTCATCGGTCTTCGCCGTGGTCACGACGGAGATGTTCATCCCGCGCGCCTTATCGACCTTCATGTAGTCGATCTCGGGAAACAGGAGCTGGTCCTTCAACCCGAGCGTGTAGTTGCCGCGGCCGTCGAACCCGCGCGGCGAGACGCCGCGGAAGTCACGCACGCGGGGGAGCGCCACCGCCATCAGCCGATCGAGGAACTCCCACATCCGCTCGCCGCGGAGCGTCACCATCGCGCCGATCGGCATCCCCTTGCGCACCTTGAACTGCGCGATCGACTTCTTCGCGCGCGTGATGACCGCCTTCTGGCCGGTGATGCGCCCGAGCTCGTCGACGCCCGTGTCGACGATCTTCGCGTTCTGCGTCGCGTCGCCGAGCCCCATGTTCACGATGACCTTCCGGACCTTCGGAATGGCCATCACGTTCTTGTAGCCGAACTCTTTCTTCAGCGCCGGGACGACGTCCTTCTGGTAGTGATCTCGCAGGCGGCTCATTTGTCCACCACTCCCTCGCACTTGCGGCAGACGCGCACCTTGCGGCCGTCGCCGAGGATGCGCCGGCCGATCCGCGTCGCCTTGCCGCATTCGGGGCAGACGATCTGCACGTTCGAGGCGTGCAGCGGCGCCTCACGCTCGACGAGGCCCCCCTTGATGTTGCGCCCGGGGTTCGGCTTCGTGTGGCGCTTGATGATGTTCACGCCCTCGACGACGAGCCGGTTGTTCTCCGGGAGGACCTTCAGGACGCGCCCGCGCTTGCCGCGATCCTTGCCGGTGATGACAATTACGTTGTCGTTCCGGCGAACGGGTGTGTGCAATCTCGACATGCCAATCTTCCGCTTTCAGCCTGCATTTCTCAGTGTCGCGTGGGGGCCCCACCCCCACGCGCTATACGCGCGTCGCGGGACGCCCTTCGGGCTTGCCGCCGCTGCGCGGCGGCCTAGAGCACCTCCGGCGCGAGCGAAATGATCTTCATGAACCGCCGCTCGCGCAGCTCGCGAGCGACGGGCCCGAACACGCGCGTGCCGATCGGCTCCTTCTGATCGTTGATGAGCACCGCGGCATTGCGATCGAACCGGATGTAGCTGCCGTCCTTCCGGCGCTGCTCTTTCCGCGTGCGGACAATCACCGCCTTCACCACCTGGCCCTTCTTGACCGTCGATTCCGGCGTCGCTTCCTTCACCGACGCCGTGATGATGTCGCCGAGCCGCGCGTAGCGCCCCGTGGATCCGCCGATCGGGTTGATCACCGCGATCTTGCGGGCGCCCGAGTTGTCGGCGACGTCGAGGATGGATCGCATCTGAATCATGGTGCTCTCCCTCCCTTACAGTTGCTTGGCCTTCTCGACGATCGAGGTGACCGTCCAGCGCTTGCGCCGGCTCAACGGCCGCGTCTCGGTGATCGCGACCTTGTCGCCCACCTTCGCCTCGTTCTTCTCGTCGTGCGCGAGGAACGTGGAGGTCCGCTTCTGGGTCTTGCCATAGAGGGGATCGCGCACCTGCCGCTCGATCGCGACCTTGACGGTCTTCTGCATCTTGTCGCTGACGACAACGCCAGTGACGATTGCCTTCGTGGCCATGTGCCTACACCGACTCCTTCTCGCGCAGCACGGTCTTGACGCGCGCCAGATCGCGGCGCAGGGGCTTGAGCTTGCCCGCCGCCTCGAGCTGCCCCATCGATTTCTGGATGCGCAAACGGAACAGCTGATCGTCCAGATCCTTCTCGCGCTGCTTCAGCTCCTCGGTGCCGAGGTCGCGAAACTCCCCGATCTTCATGACGCCTTCTCCTCGGCGAACCGTGTGGCGAACTTCGTCTTGATCGGCAGCTTCGCCGCGGCGAGCCGCATGGCTTCCCGCGCCTCCGACTCGTTGATTCCTTCCATCTCGAACAGGATGCGCCCGGGCCGGACCACGCAGACCCACTGTTCGGGGGCCCCCTTGCCCTTGCCCATTCGGGTTTCCTGCGGCTTCTTCGTAATCGGCTTGTCCGGGAACACGCGGATCCAGATCTTGCCGCCGCGCTTGACGAACCGGGTCATGGCAACGCGCGCCGCCTCGATCTGCCGATCCGTCAGCCAGCACGGCTCGAGCGCCTTCAGGCCGTAGTTGCCGAACGACACGTCCGAGCCGCGCCAGGCCTTGCCGATCATCCGTCCGCGCTGCTGCTTCCGGTACTTGACCTTCTTAGGCATCAACATAGCTACTGATCCTTGTCAATGCTCAATGCTCAATGATGAATGTTCAACATTTGACATTTCACATTGAGCATTGACGTATTACCCCCGCGCGCCTGTGCGGCGCGGCGTGCGGTAGTCCTCCTCGCGACCGATCCTGGGAGCGAGCCGCTCGCCCTTGTAGAGCCAGACCTTCACGCCGATCGCGCCGTACGTCGTGAACGCTTCCGCGAACCCGTAGTCGATGTCGGCGCGCAGCGTCTGGAGCGGAAGCTGCCCGTGGAGGTACCACTCCGATCGCGCGATTTCCGCGCCATTCAGCCGACCCGACACGCGAACCTTGATCCCGCGCGCGCCGAAGCGCAGCGCGGACTCGACGGCCTTCCGCATCGCGCGGCGGAACGCCACGCGCTTCTCGAGCTGCATCGCGACGGACTCGCCAATGAGCTGCGCGTCCAGCTCGGGCTTCTGGATCTCCTGGATGTTGATGAAGACCTCGCGGCTCGTGCGCTTCTGAATCTCGGTCTTCAGCTTGTCCACTTCCGTGCCCTTCCGGCCGATGATGATGCCGGGGCGCGAGGTGTAGATGTCGATCTTCAGCTTGTTGGCCGCGCGCTCGATCTCGATCTTCGAGACGCCCGCGTGCGCGAAGCGCTCCTTCAGGCTGTCGCGCAGCTTCAGATCCTCGTGGAGCAGCTTCGAATAGTCCTTATCGGCGAACCAGCGCGAGCGCCAGGTCTTGTTGAAGCCGAGCCGGAATCCGTGCGGATGAACTTTTTGACCCATTACGCCTTCGCCTCTTTCCGCGTCGCCCGTGCGGCGCTCGGTTTCTTCTTGGGCGCCGCTCCCTTGCGGCGCGGTCTCGCCGGAGCGCCTTCCGGCGCGGAGGCGGGCGTCACAACCTTCTGAGGCCGTTCCGCGACCCTTACCGTCAGGTGCGCGGTGCGCTTCACGACGCGGAACGCGCGGCCCATGGGGGCGGGGCGAATCCGCTTCTGCGACGGCCCCTGGTTCGCGTAGCACGCCTGCACGAAGAGCCGGTCGACGTCGCCCCCGAAGCCTTCCTTGTTCTGCGCGTTCGCGATCGCCGAGCGCAGCACCTTCTCGACCTCGCGCGCGATCCCCTTGCGCGCGAAGCGCAGCGTCGCCAGCGCGTGGTTCACGTCACGGCCGCGGATCAGATCGAGCACGAGCTTCGCCTTCTGCGCAGACGTCCGGATGTACTTTGCCGTCGCGTGCGCCTCGATCATGACTTCGCTCCCGCTCCAGCGGGCGCCGCCGGCGCTGAAGCCACGGCAGCAGCCTTGTCGGCCTTCGTCGTGTGCCCCTTGAACTGACGCGTCGGCGCGAACTCTCCGAGCTTGTGTCCGACCATGTTCTCGGTCACGTACACCGGGATGAACTTCTTGCCGTTGTGCACGGCGATTGTGTGCCCGACCATCTCGGGCACGACCGTGGATCGGCGCGACCAGGTCTTGATGACCTTCTTCTCGCCGCCGCGGTTCATCACCTCGACCTTCTCGAGGAGCGGCACGTCGACGAAGGGTCCCTTTTTCAGTGATCTCGACATAGCTCTTGTCCGTTGCCGCGCGTTCCTTTGAACTTGCGCGTTATTTCGGTCTCCGCTGCACGATGAAGCGATCCGTCGACTTGCGGTTCCGCGTCTTGTATCCCTTCGTCGGGACGCCCCACGGCGACACCGGGTGCCGTCCGCCTGACGTCTTGCCTTCACCGCCGCCGAGCGGGTGATCCACCGGGTTCATCGCCACGCCGCGCACGTGCGGGCGCTTCCCGAGCCAGCGGCTGCGGCCGGCCTTGCCGACCGAGACGTTCTCGTGATCGAGGTTGCCGACCTGGCCGACCGTCGCAAGACACTCGACGTGGATCTTGCGAATCTCGCCCGACGGCATCTTGACGGAGGCGTATTCGCCTTCCTTGGCGACCACCTGCACGCCGGAGCCCGCGCTGCGCGCAATCTGTCCGCCGCGTCCCGGCCGGAGCTCCACGTTGTGGACCAGCGTGCCGAGCGGGATGTTCTTCAGCGGCAGCGCGTTGCCCGGCAGGATGTCGACGTTGTCACCCGCAACGATCGTGTCGCCCACCTTGAGGCCGATCGGGTGCAGGATGTACCGCTTCTCGCCGTCCGCGTAGGTGAGCAGCGCAATCCGCGCCGACCGGTTCGGGTCGTACTCGATCGTCGCCACCTTCGCGGGAATGCCGCGCTTGTCGCGCTTGAAATCGATGATGCGGTAGCTGCGCTTGTGCCCGCCGCCGCGCCACCAGGACGTCAGCTCGCCGTGATTGTTGCGTCCGCCCGACTTCTGCAGCGGCTCGACGAGCGGCTTGTACGGCTCCGTCGACGTGATCTCGTCGAAGACCTGCACCGTCTGGAACCGGCGACCCGAAGATGTCGGTTTGTACTTTCTGATCGGCATATCTCTGATCCTTCGTCAACTCCCAGTGGCCGAATACCCAACCGTCAAATTGATCGATTTGGGAGTTGCGTCCTTGGGAGTTGGGAGTTGTTTAGGCTCCCTCCAGGAACTCCGGCACCTTCTCGCCTTCGCGGAGCTTCACGTACGCCTTCTTCCAATCGGACCGCTGGCCGACGAAGCGTCCCTGCCGCTTCACCTTGCCGTGCGCGATCGACGTCCGTACGCTCTCGACCTTCGAGCCGAGGAGCTTCTCGACCGCGCGCTTCACGTCGACCTTCGTCGCCGCGGGCGAGACCTCGAACACGAGTGTCCGCCCGTCCTCGCGCAGCAGCGTCGTCTTCTCCGTGATGAGCGGACGACGGATGACGTCTGTCAGTTTCATTACGCCAAAGCCTCCTGCAGCTTCTCCAGGGCCTCGCGCGTCACGATCACGTATTGCGTATCCATGACGTCGCGCGCCGTGACGCGTGCGCTCGGAACGAGCCGCACTCCGGCGATGTTGCGCGCGCTGCGCGTGAACAGCTCGTCGTGGGCAACGTCGAGCACCAGCGTCCTGCCCGTCGCGCCAAGCGCCTTGAACATCGCGGCGGTACTCTTCGTCTTCCCCGCCTGCTCCGCATTGTCCAGCTGCAGCCGATCGACGACGACGAGCGCCCCGTCGCTCAGCTTCTGCGCGAGCGCCGCACGCAGCGCGCCGCGCTTCACCTTCCGCGGAAGCGCGTATTCGTAGCTGCGCGGCTGCGGCCCGAAGACGGTGCCTCCCTTGCGCCACAACGGATTCCTGATCTCACCGACGCGCGCGCGGCCCGTGCCCTTCTGGCGCCACGGCTTCTTGCCGGACCCGCTCACGAGCGCGCGGTTCTTCGTCGCGTGCGTGCCGCGACGTTCCGCCGCGTTCTCCTGGACGACGGCTTCCCAGATGAGATCCGTCTTGATTCGGCCGCCGAAGATCTCGTCCTTCAGATCCAGCGATCCGACGGTCTGTTTGCTCGCGTTGTAAATGTCAATCTTCATGAGAAGGTCCCGTGGCGTCCGCCTGCAGGCGGACGCACCTCACTTCTTCCCTTTCTTCGCGACGGTCGTCTTTGACGCCTTCTCGACCTGCGGCACCGGCTCACGTTTCGCGGCAACTGCCTTCCGCACCACGATGTAGGTTCCGGGAGCGCCGGGCACGGCGCCGCGAACGATCAGCACGTGATTCTCGGCGTCGACCTGCACGACTTTCAGGTTCCGCACCGTCACGCGATCGCCGCCCATCCGTCCGGCCGCGCGCATGCCCTTCACGACCCGCGAGGGAAACGACGAGGCCCCGATGGATCCGGGCGCACGGTGGAACATCGACCCGTGCGTTGCCGCGCCGCCGCGGAAATTGTGCCGCTTCATCACACCCTGGAAGCCCTTGCCGCGGCTGATGCCGATCACGTCCACGCGATCACCGTTGTTGAAGACGCCGGTGACGAGCACCTGATCGCCGGCGTTCAACGCCTCGCCGCCGGGCGCCACCTTTACCTCGCGCCGCAGCCGCGTCGGCGGGACGTTCGCCTTCTTGTAATGGCCGCCGAGCGCCTTGTTGACCTTCGCCGGGCTGTCCTCGACGAGGCCGAGCTGGACGGACTCGTACCCGTCCGTCTGCGCATTCTTCATCTGGACGACCACGCACGGGCCGGCCTTGATGACGGTCGCAGGCGTCACCGTTCCGTCCGGCGCGAACACCTGCGTCATTCCGACTTTCCTGCCGATGATGCCATTAACCATTTTCGTAGTGCTCGCGGGGCCCCACCCCCGCTCGCGCTGCCTCGCACGTTCGTGCTCGGCAGCAGCCGCAGGCGCTGCTGACATCACGCCTTGGCTGGATCCACCGCCATCGCAGCACGACGTCTTCTGCCGTGTGCGCTAGGACCATTCGGGCCCGAGCCTCGCTACTTGTGCTCTTTCCCGAACGCCTTGATCTCGACGTCGACTCCCGCCGGCAGATCGAGCTTCATCAGCGCGTCGACCGTCTGCGGCGTCGGCTCGAAGATGTCGATCAGCCGCTTGTGCGTGCGCAGCTCGAACTGCTCGCGCGACTTCTTGTCCACGTGCGGCGAGCGGAGCACGGTCCACTTGTTCTTCTCGGTCGGCAGCGGAATCGGACCCGCCAGCCGCGCACCCGTGCGCCGCGCGGTGTCCACGATCTCCGTCGTCGACTGATCCAGCACCCGGTTGTCGTACGCCTTCAAGCGGATGCGAATTTTGTCGCTGAATGGTGAAGCCATCTGTCGCTGATCCTCGTCGTTACGTCTTCCCCTGCACCCGCGCGACGACTTCTTCGCTCACGTTGTTAGGCGCTTGCTCGTACCGATCGAAGTGCATCGAGTACGTCGCACGGCCCTGGGTGCGCGAACGCAGATCGGTCGCGTAGCCGAACATCTCCGACAGCGGCACGCGCGCGTTGATGATCTGCGTGCCCCCGCGATCCTCCTGCGACTGGATGTGTCCGCGGCGGCTCGCGAGGTTGCCCATCACGTCGCCGAGGTGTTCTTTCGGCACCACCACTTCGACGCGCATCATCGGCTCGAGCAGGACCGGCTTCGCCTTCTTCGCGGCGTCCTGGAACGCCATCGACCCGGCGATCTTGAAGGCCATCTCCGACGAGTCGACGTCGTGATACGAGCCGTCGTAGAGCACGATCCGCACGTCGTCGACCGGATAACCGGCGAGGACGCCGCGGGTGAGAGCTTCCTTGATCCCTTCGTCGATCGGCTTGATGTATTCCTTCGGAATCGAGCCGCCGGTGATCTCGTTCTCGAAGATGTAGCCGCTGCCCGGCTCGCCCGGATAGAGATGGATCTTCGCGTGGCCGTACTGACCGCGGCCGCCCGTCTGCTTGGCGTACTTCATCTCGCCGTCGGCCGGACGCGTCAGCGTCTCCTTGTACGCGACCTGCGGACGCCCGACACTCGCCTCGACGTTGAATTCGCGCTTCAGGCGGTCGACGATGATCTCGAGGTGCAGCTCCCCCATGCCGGCGATGACGACTTCGCCGGTGGCCTGATCCGTCTTGACGCGGAACGTCGGATCCTCGGCCATCAGCTTCTGCAGGCCGACGCCCAGCTTCTCCTGGTCCGCCTTGGTCTTCGGCTCGATCGCGAGCGAGATCACCGGCTCCGGGAAGTCCATCGACTCGAGGACGATCGGCTTTTTCTCGTCGCAGATAGTATCGCCGGTGGAGACCGTCTTGAGTCCGACCGCGGCGGCGATGTCTCCCGCGTACACTTCCTTGATCTCTTCGCGCTTGTTGGCGTGCATCTTCAGCAGACGCCCGATGCGCTCGTTCTTCTGCTTGGTCGAATTGAAGATCGTGGAACCGGCAGTCAACACGCCCGAGTAGACGCGGATGAACGTCAGCTGGCCGACGAACGGGTCGGTCATGATCTTGAACCCGAGCGCCGCAAACGGCGCATCGTCAGACGCCGGCCGCTCCTCGATCGCCTCGAGCCCCTTGTTCGGATTGAAACCCTTGATCGGCGGAACGTCGACCGGTGACGGCAGGTAGTCGACCACCGCGTCGAGCAGCGGCTGCACGCCTTTGTTCTTGAACGCCGAGCCGCAGATCACCGGCACGAACGCGGGCTCCGCCTTGTCGCCTTCCGTGTGGACGGAGGCGTTGACGCGCTTGCGCAGCGCCGCCTTGATCTCGTCCTCGGTGATTTCTTCACCGTGGAGGTACTTCTCGAGGATCTTGTCGTCGGCCTCGCTGACCTTCTCGATCAGCTGCTCGCGGAAATGCTTCGCTTCTTCCATCATGTCGGCGGGAATCTCGCCGACGATGTAGTCCGCGCCCATCGTCTCGTCCTTGTAGGTGATCGACTTCATCTTGATGAGGTCGACCACGCCGACGAACTTGTCCTCGCTGCCGATCGGCAGCTGGATCGCGACGGGATTTCCGCCAAGTTTTGTGACGATCTGCTCGAAGGTCCGCGTGAAGTTCGCGCCGATGCGGTCCATCTTGTTGACGAAGCAGATCCGCGGGACGCGGTACTTGTCGGCCTGGCGCCAGACGGTCTCCGACTGCGGCTCAACGCCGGCGACCGAGTCGAACACGGCAACCGCGCCGTCGAGCACGCGGAGCGAGCGCTCGACTTCGGCCGTGAAGTCGACGTGGCCCGGCGTGTCGATGATGTTGATGCGGTGCTCGCGCCAGAAGCACGTCGTCGCGGCGGACGTGATCGTGATGCCGCGCTCCTGCTCCTGCTCCATCCAATCCATGACCGCCGTCCCCTCGTGGACCTCACCGATCTTGTAGGTGATGCCCGTGTAGAACAGGATGCGCTCGGTCGTGGTGGTCTTGCCGGCATCGATGTGCGCCATGATGCCGATGTTGCGCGTGCGATTTAACGGTACTTGTCGTGGCATTGCTTGATGCCGTGTCTAAAGACCCGGCCTACGAATAACTTCTCTCACCAGCGATAGTGCGCGAACGCCTTGTTCGCTTCAGCCATGCGGTGCGTGTCTTCACGCTTCTTCACGGCGCCGCCGCGCAGGTTCGCGGCGTCCATCAGCTCGTTCGCCAGCTTCTCCTGCATCGTCTTGCCGTCGCCGCGGTCGCGCGCGTAGCCGACGAGCCAGCGGATGCTCAACGAGAGCCGCCGATTCGGGTTCACCTCGACCGGCACTTGATAGTTCGAGCCGCCCACGCGGCGCGACTTCACTTCGAGCGCGGGCTTCACGTTCTCGATGGCCTTCTTGAACACCTTCAGCGGATCGTCGCCCGTCTTCTCCTGAATGGAGGAGAGCGACCCGTACATGATCTGCTCGGCCGTGCTCCGCTTGCCGTCGCGCATCAGCGTGCTGATGAACTTCGTCACCAGCGAGCTGCTGTACAGCGGGTCGAGGGGAACTTCGCGCTTCGGAATTTCTCTGCGTCGTGGCATTCGCCAACTCCCAACTACGCAACTCCCAATTCCCAACTCCCACCTGTCGAATGCCGCTGTTTGGGAGTTGAGGAGTCGGGAATTGTCACGATTTCGGTCTCTTGGCTCCGTACTTCGATCGACCCTGTTTCCTACCCTGCACGCCTACCGCGTCCAGCGTGCCGCGGACGACGTGGTAGCGGACGCCGGGGAGATCCTTCACGCGGCCGCCGCGAATGAGCACGAGCGAGTGCTCCTGCAGGTTGTGGCCGACGCCCGGAATGTAAGTCGTCACCTCGATCCCGTTCGTCAGGCGCACGCGCGCCACCTTGCGGAGCGCCGAGTTCGGCTTCTTCGGCGTCTGCGTGAACACGCGGACGCACACGCCGCGCTTCTGAGGGCTGTCCTGCAGCGCGGGGCTCTTCGTCTTCGTGAGAACCTTCTCGCGCCCCTTGCGCACAAGCTGGCTGATCGTCGGCACAGTCACTCCTGCGGACGGGCCAGCCGCGCGCTCGCGCGGACCGACACCGGCCGGCTGGCAACAACAACAGCCGATCGCCGCGCGGCTGTGCGCGTCGTTGTCGGCTTCAGTGCTCCAGGCCTAGGGACCGCGATCGCGGACCGGCACCTGGAACTGACTTACCCTATATGGTTTAAAGTGCGGCGCCTCGCAGGCGCATGCGACGGGCACCGCTCACGTGCGGTCCCTGCTTGGGGTTCGGCTCCTAGATAGGGTGTCCCAGGGCCGACCAGAACCTTACAAATATAGCACGCGCCAGATGGAGGCGCAAGGGAGGGCCCGCGCGGCCCGTGGACCGCGCGGGGTGAACGAACACTCACTCCTTGATCTTGTCGGCGACATCATCCAGCGCTTCGCCGACCTTGCGGCGGGCCTTGCCGAACCCTTCCTGAACGTTCCCCGCCGTCTCGTCGGCTACGCCTTCGTCATGCAGCCGCTCGTCGTCCGTCAGATCTCCCCAAGCCTGCTTCGCCTTTCCTTTGACCTGATTGCCCTTGCCGTCGAGCTCGTCTTGATTCATCGGGTCCTCCTGTGACCTCAACGCTGCACGAATGCTCTTCAAGGAACGGTGCGTCATCCGTTGCCCGCGGACCCGGGCTGGAACGCTTTAGAAACGCGGGAAAACGGCACTCAGGAGGGAGAGGACCTACATACCACTCAATATAATGGTCGCTGGTAGCCTCAACCGGGCGTCAAGAGAGAACCCGGAGTACCAGCGTCAGCCATGAAATATCGACTGTTTGCAGCAGCCTGTCTGGTCGCACTGGTTACGACTCTGCCGTTCGCAGCAGGCATCGATCCGCAAATCAACGACCGTATTCGCCATGAGGAAATGGCCCATTCCGAGGTCATGCGGACCCTGCATTTCCTGAGTGACATCTATGGTCCGCGCCTCACCGGGTCTCCCAATCACAAGGCCGCCGCCGAATGGGCAATCAAGCGCATGACTGACTGGGGCCTCACGAACGGCCATCTCGAACCGTGGGAGTTCGGTCATCCCGGGTGGGCGAACGAGCACCTCGAGGTCCACACGACCGCGCCATTCAAGGACGCCCTCGTCGCGGAAGCGGTCGCCTGGACTCCGGGGACACAGGGAACGGTACACGCAGCAGCGTTCAACCTGATCCTCCCGGAGGGCCCTGAGACGGCGTCCTCGGCGCCTGCACCGGGCGGCCGCGGGCCGCAGCGTCTGGGTCCAACACAAGAGGAACTGACGAAGTACCTCGAGTCCGTCAAGGACAAGGTTAGGGCAGCGGCGGTGCTCGTGGGCAAGGCGGCGTTCGTTCCGGTGAACGTCACCCCCCTGCGCGGCCGGCTCACGGACGACCAGGCGCGATGCCGGTTCGATCCCGCGGCCGCGAACGATCCGGCCTGCCAGGGACTGGCGCGCGGCCAGGGCTTTGGCGCACGCGGACGCGCCATGCCCGTTCCTGGACGATTGACGGCGCGCCAGATCGACGAACAGATCGATGCCTTTCTCGTCGCGAACGGGGCGGCGCTCAGGATCAACGACGCCGCTCGTCCGCACGGCCAGATCATCGCCTACAACAACCGGACGTACGACGTCACGAAAGCTGTTCCGTCGATCGTCCTCCGCAACGAGGATTACGGCCGCATCGCCCGCACGCTGGCGGACGGCACGCGCGTCGAGATCGAAGCGAACGTCGTGAACCGCGTGTACCCGGAGGGGCATACGTCGTACAACGCCGTGGCGGAAATCGCCGGTTCGGACAAGAAGGCGGAGGTCGTCATGGCCGGAGGCCATCTGGACTCATGGCACTCGGCGACGGGCGCGACGGACAACGCGATCGGCTGCGCCATCATGATGGAGGCGGCGCGCATTCTGAAGGCCCTCGAGGTACAGCCGCGCCGCACGATCCGCATCGCGCTCTGGAGCGGTGAAGAAGAGGGGCTCCTTGGATCCCTAGCGTACGTGAAGGAACACTTCGGCACCGTCGAAACGTCGAAGCCCGAGTTTGCGAGCTTCGCGGGATATCTCAACATCGACACCGGCACCGGCCGGCTGCGCGGCGCATCGGTGTTTGGACCGCCGGACGCCGCGCAAGTCCTTCGCGCGATCCTCGCACCGTTCACCGATCTGAAGGTCGTTGGCGCGACGACGACGTCGAGCCGCGCGACGGGCGGCACCGACAGCACGTCGTTCAACAACGCAGGACTGCCCGGCATCGGCTTCACGCAGGATCCGATCGAGTACAACACGGACACACACCACACGAACCTGGATACCTACGAGCGGGTGATTGAAGAGGACGTTCGCGATGCAGCCGTCATCGTCGCCGCAACGCTGTCTCAGCTTGCGATGCGGGAGGAGATGCTGCCTCGGTTCTCCTCCACGGAGATGCCGGCCGCTCCGCCCGCGCGTGGCGGCAATTAGGCGCGCCGAAAGGGCGGCCCTACGACGATGTAGCCGCGACGAGAGTGTCGCGCGGGCCTTTCAGGCCCGCGTTGTCGGTCAGCAGACAACGGAGCAGGATACATGCCTCGACTCATCGAGAAGCCGACAGTGATTGACTGCGTCGGAACCAAACCGAAGCAGATTCAGGAATACGCCGGACGCGTCAACTCGGGACACGAGGGCGTCAGCGTCGCCCGGATGATTTCCCCTGAGGGGTGGGAAGAGCCGGGGCAGCGCCCCGAGTTCGAAGAGATTACGGTCGTACTGAAAGGAATGCTGCGTGTCGAACACGAGAACGGTGTGCTCGACGTGCGGGCGGGGCAGGCGGTGATCGCCTCCGCCGGCGAGTGGGTGCGTTACAGCACGCCGGGAGCGGACGGCGCGGAATACGTCGCCGTCTGCATCCCGGCGTTCTCACCGGCTCGTGTTCATCGCGATTGAATAGGCAACTAAAGTTGCGGGCTAGCGACGCTATTCCTAGCGCGGCAGTTTAGTGCCGTGATCGGGTAGCCCCCACCTTCAGCTTGTTCACGACCTGCTTCACGCCGGTCGTGTGCTCGACGAGCTGCCCGATGCGGGTCTTGTCCGTCGTTGTCGGCACCGTGCCGGCAATCGTGACGATGCCGCCGTTCGTGTCCACGTCGATGTGCGTGCCGCGGGCGACGTCATCGCTCATGAGACGGGTCTTGACGGCCGTCGTGATCGATGCATCTTCAACGGCGTGCGCCCCCTTTTTTACCGCAGGCGTCGTATCGTCCTTGATCACGATCTTCGTATCGCCCTTCTTCGCGCCGGTCGTCCCGACTTCGCTTCCCGCAACCTTCAGCTTGTTATCGACCTTCTTCACGCCGGTCGTATTCTGAACGAGATGTCCGATCCGGGTCCTGTCGGTTGCGGTCGGCACGTCGCCGGCGATTGTCACCACGCCATCCTTCGTCGCGACGTCGATTGACGTGCTGCGGGCGACATCGTCCTTCATCAGCCGCGTCTTCACCGCCGTCGTGATCGACGTATCCGACACGGCCTGCGCGCCTTTCTTCACTTTGGGCGTCGTATCGTCCTTGATGACGATCGTCGTGTCGTCCGGCTTGTCCTTGGGCTTGTCCTGCGCCAGCGCCGAACCCGCGGGTACGAACAACGCACACGCCAGAGCCACAGCAAGCGGTGTCTTCATGATCATCAGCTCTCCTTGTTCACCTGGAGCAATGGGGAGCATAGATTGTGCCGATCGCCGCGACGAGTAGCGCGGTCCTTTCAGCGCGGCGTCAGCACAACACCCGGATGACGTCCGAACGCGTGATGATGAAGGTCTTGTCCGTTTTGAAGTCGCGCACGAGCACTGCCGGGCTTTCCGGCGTGATCATGGTCGACAACAGCTCGACCGGCGTGGACACGTCGACGAACGGAAACGCCGGCTGCATGATGGTTTCGACGGGCCGCGACTTGATGGATGGATCTCTCAGGAGCTCGTTGTACAGCTGGGTCTCGTTGAGGGACCCGACGAGCCGGCCTTCGTGCGTGATTGAGATCTGTGAGAAATCATGTTCGCCCATCAGCTTTACCGCCGCCTCGACGGGCTGATTGCCTTCAATGGACAGCAACTCACCTGAGACGCCGGACGCCACGAGATCGCGTGCGGCCATCCCCGTCTTCTCGAGGAAGCCCTTCTCGCGCATCCACTCGTCGTTGAACATCTTCCCCAGATAGCGCGACCCGTGGTCGTGGAAGATCACGACGATCAGGTCGTCCGGCGTGAAGTGCTCTTTGAGTTGCAGGAGCCCGGCCATCGCCGCGCCCGCGGAGTTGCCCGCAAAGATCCCTTCCTCGCGCGCGATGCGCCGGGTCATCAGCGCGGCATTCTTGTCGGTGACCTTCTCGAAGTGATCGATCACATCGAAGTCGACGTTCCGCGGGAGGAAGTCCTCTCCGATCCCCTCGGTGACATACGGATAGATCTCGTTCTTGTCGAAGATCCCCGTCTCCTTGTACTTCTTGAACACCGATCCGTACGTGTCGATGCCCCACACCTTGATCTTCGGGTTCCGCTCTTTCAGATAGCGTCCGACACCGCTGACGGTGCCGCCAGTGCCGACGCCGACGACGAGCTGCGTCACGCGTCCGTCGGTCTGCTCCCAGATCTCGGGCCCCGTCTGCTCATAGTGCGCCGCGGTGTTCGACAGGTTGTCGTACTGGTTCGCCTTCCACGAGTTGGGCACTTCCTTCTCGAGTCGGGACGAGACCGAGTAGTACGACCGGGGGTCCTCGGGATCCACGTTCGTCGGGCAGACGATGACCTCCGCGCCGAACGCCTTCAGCGCGTCGATCTTCTCCTTCGACTGCTTGTCCGTCGTGGTGAAGATGCACCGGTAGCCCTTGATAACCGCCGCGATCGCGAGGCCCATGCCGGTATTGCCGGACGTGCCCTCGATGATCGTGCCGCCGGGCTTCAGCTTGCCGGCGCGTTCCGCATCCTCGATCATCTTCACCGCCATGCGGTCCTTGATCGAGTTGCCCGGGTTGAAGGTCTCCAGCTTGGCGACGACCGTCCCCGGCACGCCGCGGGTGATGCGATTGATCCGGACCATCGGCGTGTGGCCGATGGCGGCGAGGATATCTGGAGCAATCTTCGACATCGTTGAAGTCGTCACCGTGCGCGCACCTCGGCTCGCGTGGTCAGGCGCCAGAGGAGCAGCGCGGCTCGCTTCGTCTGGCTCGGCAGTGTGGTCAGGTCCGCCGTTTCCCCCGGCGTGTGATCGTCATGGCCCATCAGGCCGATCCCGTCAATGATGCTCTTCACCTCGCCGGCGACGAACGAGACGTCCGCGGCGCCTGCCCGATCCGGGCTGACGGCCGTGACAGAACCCAGCCCGAGATCCTGACTCACCCGATCGTACATCGCGAGCAGCCGCGCGTTGCCGTCGGCGGGCGCAAGCGATGGATAGCCGTCAGCAAACGTGAGCGTTGCCTCCGTATGCGGCAACGACTCCGCCGCAATCTTTTTCATCGCCTCGCGCCCGCGATCGAGCTGCTCGCGCGTGAGCGTCCTCAGATCGCCAGTAACGACAGCGCGGTCCGCAATCACGTTGTCCTTGCCGAACGCAGAGCCCCGGCTCTGTGCGGGGTCGAAATCAACGCTGGTTCCGCCGACCATCACACCCGGGTTGAACGTCAGATGCTCCTCGCCCGCGAGCGCGCGCCGGAACCCGTCGAGAATGCGCGCGGTCTCGTAGATGGCGCCCGCCCCGATATCGGATCGAAAAATTTGCGACGAGTGCGCGGCGACGCCCTTCACCTCGAGCCGCCACGACGAGGTCCCGCGGCGCGCGGTGACCGCATACCGCGGATCACCGGGACCATCTTCGAAGCCGAGGGCGTATTCGGCGCCCTTGGCGGCCTCCACGAGCGCCGCGCGGGCGAGCGCCTGCGGATCTCCGGTGTCTTCCTCGTCCCCCGTCATCACGACGACGACGTTCAGCTTGTCGAGCGCACCGGCGGCCCGCAGCGCCTTCAGGGCGTAGACGATGATGACGTCGCCGCCCTTCATGTCGATGATGCCCGGCCCGCGCGCGGTCATCTGGTCGATCTTCTCGAAGCGCTGAAACGGACCGTCCTTCTCGAACACCGTATCGAGATGACCGATCAACAGGATGCGCGGCCCGGAGCCAGGATGGTCCGCCACCAGGTGCCCCGCGCGGTGGAATGGCACGCCGTCGATCCATCGCGTCTTGAATCCAAGCGCGTCGAGCTCGGCGCGGAACACGTCGCCGACGGCCTTCACGCCGGCGAGATTCTGCGTGCCGCTGTTGATGTTCACCACCTTCTCCAGCAGCACCAGCGCTGCCGGATTGTTCTCGTCGACGGCATCGACGATCGCGCGCTCGGGCGCCACCGTGATCTGGGCCATCGAGAACAGCAGCACAGCGAGAAGAGATCTCATGGAACCCGACGAAAATATCACGAGGGGAGGTTGGCGGAAGGAAGGGGCAGTGCGGGAAGCTGAGGCACGAGCTCAGCTCCCGCACGCGGGATCGACTGGCCGTCTGGAGGAGATGACCGCGCCGAACGCTCTGCGGTCAGTTCACGCTTTCAGGTGCTTGTTCACCAGCTTCGTCATCTCGAACATGTTCACCTGACCCTTGCCGCCGAACACCGGCTTCAGCGTGTCGTCCGCCTTGATCATGCGCTTGTTCTTCTTGTCCTGCAGCCCGTTCTTCTTGATGTAGGCCCAGAGCTTCTTCGTCACTTCGGTGCGCGGGATCGGCTTCGCGCCGACAACCTCCGACAGCGCCGGGCTCGGCGTCATCGGCTTCATGAACGCGGCGTTCGGCTTGCGAGCAGATTTCTTCGCGGTCGACTTCTTGGCCATCCGATATCTCCTTTTATTACCGGGGGGCTTCGCCCCGCCGGGCCCCCTACACGCTCGCTCGCGGGGCCAGATGACCCCCGCATCCGCTCGTGTGGCTCCCTCGCTGCGCTCGGTCGCTCTGTTGGGACTCAGATCGTGCGGTGCGAGGGTAGCACAAGTTCAGCGCGGAGGACTCCAGTAATCGCGCATCAATTCGTGGGTCCACGCGGGTTGCCGGATCGGGTCGCGCGGCAGGAACTCCGCGAAGACTGGCTTGATGTCGACGACGGGTGTCCCGTCGAGTGCGTCGAGCCCTTCGACGTGGAGCGTACGTCCGCGGCGGCCGGTGATGCGGACGATCGTGGCGCCGAGGCGGTTCGGTCTGGCTTTCGCGCGCTGCGCAAAGACCCCGACCTTCGGCCACGAGCGATTCCCCCGTGGATGACGCGCGCCGAATTGTGCGCTCTCCGCTGGCAGACGATCGAAGAAGAAGAGGATTTCCGCGTGCGAGAACTCCTCGATCCCGTCCAGGCTCTCGGCTGGCAAATCCGGCCGCAGCTCGATCACGGTCCCTTCGCCGCCCCAGAAATCATCGCGCACGTCGGACCGTCCGCCACGCACGTATGCGATCGGCTCGATTTCGATCGCCATCGGCACCTCCCGCCTTCGACCTTTCTCACGAGCAAGCAGGTGCTGATCACTGCCGGTGCTGGCACCCACTCAGGCTCGTCGCGTGACAGTTCGCACGGGCTCGCGGTTGAACAGGCTCACCGGTACGCACGCTCCGCCCCCCTGCGGGCGCCCGTCACGCGCCACCCGAGAGCCCGCGAGCGGTAGCGATTCAGCGACGTTTCATTATCCGAATTCGACGCGCGCCGGCGTCTGATCCGAGCCCACGCGCCCTGCGTGAATATCCGCCTTGAAGTAGTTCTCGCCGCGAATCGGCGATCCTGCGAGCCGCCGCAGCATCGCGATCTGTCCCACGTGCGCCAGGGCATCGGCTATCGGCCCCTGGAAGAGCGCTTCTTCGGAGCAACCGAGAGTACCCGCTGCGGCGAGTTCGGCGTCGAACGCGCCGAGTGCCGAGAAGAACCGACTCACGTCCTGCTCCCACCCTTGCGGCGCCGAGTCGTGCCACACGTGCGCTCCGCGGGCGAGCGACAGCGCCCAGTCGATAAGGTCGCCGATGTGCGACAGGATTTCCCCCGCGCTGCGACTGTCTGGGCCAGGACGGAACAATTCGAAAGCAGGCGGTGCGCCACGGACCGCCTTACCGCCTCGATACGCAAGGGTGGCCACGCTGTGGCGAAGAAGATCGCGACTCATTTGCTAGTCCTTCGTGAATTAGCCGCAGGATACCCCAACAGGTATGTGATGGTTCCTGGCACTTCGCCGAGCGGTACCCGACCGGCCCGCCACCTCACGTGGGGATCCGCCTCGGCGCCGAGCGTTTCCAGTTCAGCGATCGTGTACGCGCGAAGCTGCGAGACGATGCCGTCCCACAGGCACGTCAGGGGCACGAGTGGCACGGGGTACGTAAATAGCAGCCGGTTCCATCGGAACGGACGCATGAAGGGCGTCGAGGCAAGCACCATGATCGGCGTCACGAGCGCCATCGAGATCAGGTTTCGCGGCGTGCGCTGGGACACTTCGAAGATCCCGATCGGTTGTCCGGCGCGCGCCGCATCGCGCAGCACCGCGACCGCGGCGTCGGGCTTGAAGTGGTGGAACGAATTGAACAGAGTCCGAAGACCCTTCAGGTCCTCCGGAACCGCACGCGCGTCCACGGGATCCCGCGCGAATGCAATCCGCCCCTGCGAGGCTTCGCTAGCGCGCCTCATCGCGGGCAGGTTCGGAAACAGATCCGTCAGGGTCGCCGTGGCGGTGACGCCTTGCGCGTCGAGCTCCCGCAACAGGTGCGGTACTGGGCCGGCGCCGCCCGAGCAGAGATCGACGATGTGGCTGGTCCCGGTCTGGCGCAGCGCGTCAGCGACGAGCGGCGCAATCGCCCGATGAAGTGCAACCCACGCTTCGATGAAGTGCAGGTAGTCGGTCGCGAGGTCGCGGATGCCGGCCGGAAACCACGGGAGGTCCTCGAGCTCGAACAAGTGCCGGCGCCGCATGATTGCTGACTATTCCAGCTCGCTCAGAACCGAATCCAGCACGCGACAGAGCGTCTCCGCATCCTCTGCGGCGAACGGCATTGGTGGACGAATCTTCAGTACGTTCCCGTGCGGCCCTTCGGTCCCGATCAGGACGCCTTCCTCACGCATCCGGTTGATGACAAACTCCGCCTCAGCACCCGCGGGCTCGAGCGTCTCGCGATCCTTCACGAGCTCGACACCGAGGAACAGGCCCCGTCCGCGGACGTCACCAATGGTGATGTGGCGCTGCGCCAGATCGTGGAAACCACCAAGCAGTCGATCGCCCACCTCGCACGCATGCTCCATCAGGTGCTCGCCCTCGACGACCTCGAGGACCGCAAGGCCCACCGCACACGACACCGTGCTCCCTCCGAAAGTGCTGAAGAACTCCATTCCGTTGTCGAACGATCGCGCGATGGCCGGCGTGGTAACGACTGCGCCAATGGGATAACCGTTGCCAATGGGTTTTCCGAGAACGACGATGTCGGGTACGACGCTTTGCGATTGGAACGCATAAAACACGTCTCCCGTGCGGCCATACGCTGTCTGCACTTCGTCTGCGATGCACACGCCGCCTGAGTGCCTGACGATCTCGTACACCGCGCGCAGATAACCGTCAGGCAACACGATTTGCCCTGCCACGCTCGGGGCACTCTCCGCGATGAATGCCGCAAGGCCGTAGGGACTCGCGCGGAGCGAACGAGCCGCGTCGCCGACGGGTTCGGCGTAGCGCCGTCCGGCGGTCAGTGTGCCCGTCACGGCATCGCGCTTGTACGGCCCGCGATAGACATCTGGCAGCGGCGCCACCCGGACCCATTCCGGCGCCCCCTCGCCTCCAGGACCGTTGAACTTGTACGGACTGATCGAAATCAGCGTCGTCGTATTTCCGTGATACGCGTGGTCGAGGACGATGACCCCGTCCTGCTTGGCGTACGCGCGCGCCAGCCGCAGCGCAAGCTCGTTCGCTTCGCTGCCGGAGTTCACGAAATAGCAGATGCGGAGTGGCTCGGGAAGCGTCGCGCACAGACGCTCGGCGTACTCGACGAGCACGTCCTGCAGGTAGCGCGTGTTGGTGTTCAGCACGTGCATCTGACTCGCGGCCGCGGCAACCACACGCGGATGACAGTGGCCGACGTGCGGCACGTTGTTGTACGCGTCGAGATAACGCCGGCCCTCCTCGTCGTAGAGGTACTGCATCCAGCCGCGTTCGGCTCTAACAGGAATGCGGTATCCCACGCGGAGGTTCGATGCGATGCGCGCGCGTCGCCGAGCGATGACATCGTCGCGCCGTACTCGTCTTGTCGGAAGTCCCAGGACGCCGGCGGGATCGGGCGAGAGCGCCGACCACGTTCGCCATTCATGGGCTGGCACCGATTGCGGAAATCCGCACTCCAGATCCAGGCAGTCGAGGACGACCTGCACGCACGTACGTGACAGCGCACTCTGCTCGCCCGCGAACGACGCGACGCGCTCCCCTGCGGAAACCCGAGCGCCTGCCACCATGAGTGGACGGACGTTACGGAGCACCGTGTAGAACGGCTCGCCCGCCGAGTCGACGTGCTTCAGGACGAAGGTGGAATTCGCAACGGACACCACAATCCCATCGAAGGGAGCGCGGATTTCCGTGCCGGCTGTCGCGAAGAGATCGGCCGTCAGGCTGCGCCGACCGAGGTCCGCATCGTCCGCGCCCTGGAGAATGCCGTCACCGTACGAACCAACAGCGAGTTCGGCGGTGCCCATCAGCGCCCGGATTCGTTCCAGGAGCGCGGCCCCGCCGCGCTGTCTGGGAACGGCCGACAGGAGTGAACTGCCGACACTCAGATCCAGAACGACAGCGCTCGAAGGGTCCGCAGCGACCAGCGGCGCCGCCGCAGACAGCCGTCGCACCTGGCGCATCAGCGGCGGCCAGCCGCACGCATCGCGAAAGGCGGCGGTCGCGAATCGCGGCGGGATCGCGGCAAGCCGCGGCAGTAGCTCGCGAATCGGGCGCTGGCTAATCGTCAGATACGGATCGTCGGGCCGGACCGTCTGCTGCTCCGCGGCCATGACGGCGCTCGTGCAGAGCCGCAGCACGACGAGGCCGAACAGCGAATCGACCTCGTCGTCCTGGAGCGGCCTCACGGCGTGATAGCCGCTGATCACGCAAGCCGCCGTGCGGATGATGTCGCGTTGCCCGAGGACGGCGTATGCAATCGCGATCGCGAGGTCAGCTACCGCATAGGTCCAGACGATGTCGCCGAAATCCAAAAGTCCGACGACCTGTTGCCGGCGAACGAACGGATCCGCGTCCTGCGGTCCGATCAGCACGTTGTGATCGTTCGGATCGTTGTGTACCACGGAACGGCGTAGGCCCGCGAACCTGCCCGTGTCCCGCTGCTCGATGCCGTCCGTGAGCTGCGCGATCAGCTCGCATTGCGCCTGGTCGGACACGAGCGGAAGTCCTTCGCGGATGACGGTAAACCCGCTTGCGAGATCCCAGTCAAACTCGCGATGGGCGGCCGGATGGTCGAACGTTGCGAGCGACGCGTCCACCGCAGCCATGGCGCGGCCGAGATTCTCGAGCAGCAGCGACGATTTCCGCTTGGCTGCAGCAAGAGGCACACCCGGAATCCATGTCAGCAGCCGCACGAGGTGTTCCGCGCCCCAGCGCCGCGGCGTGAGCGCGAGCGCGCGTCCGTCACGCGTGCGACACACCGACGGGCAGATGTCGACGGAACGGGAGAGGTGCTGGAGTGCCGCATTCTGCGCCTCGAGCAGGCCCACGTCTTCCTGGCTGTTGGCGATCTTGAGAACGAACCGCTCTCCGTCGGCTGTGCGCAACACGAAGTTCTGGTCGCGCTCGCCGGCGAGAACATCGACGTCCCCGCGAATGCCGTAGAGCGCACCGGCTATACCGGCTGCGTCCGCGGTCGTGAAGACGGGGGTGTGGCGGAGGACGCTCATGGACGCGCGGTGGATTTTCGCGCGAGGTCGCCCACGCGGACGATTCCGCCCTGGAGGACACGCGCGTTGATCCCGCGCAGGTGAAGGTGGCGGCCAACCGGTGAGTTCACGAACTTCATCGCATCGAGCCCGAACCGCGCGACGAACTTCTGGCACCCCGTATGCGGCTGGTCGGTGACTTCGATCACCGCGGACCCGAGCTCGAGGCGCGTTCCGGGCGGCAGGTTGTCGTCCGTGAGATCCATGTCGATGAACAGCTGATCTCCGGCAAGCGCCCAGCGAGCGGGGTGCTGCGCCACGAGCGCGACCACCCTCGCGTTCATGATATTGAGCTGCATGTGGGGATGCGGCGAGCCGTCCGCGGTTCGCGAGCTGGCGCGGTCTTTCCAGCTATCCCCGACAAGTCCGACCAGCGGATCGAGATGCCCTTCGCGCAGCACGTCGCGCTCGCCCACGCGCGGACGCCGCACGATCAACTCGAGCACACCGGTGTCCTTGGGCGAACGCCGGATGTGTTCGAGCCCCGCCTCGAGCTCCTCCATCGTCAAATGACGTACGCACGACGGGTCGGGCGCCGCTTTAGAGGTGCCGCTCCGTTCGGAAAACAAATCCAGATTCTGATGCATACTCAACGCGACACGAGGTCGCCGTACCGCTGAATGCGGCCGCTCGCGGTCTCGGACAGAAGCCTCTCGATCGGCTCGACCTGCGAGACGCTTCCGTCCCCCGGCCGCGGTATCGTCCGCCCAAAGTAACGAAACACGGAGCGGATCAGGACGCTCGAGGAGTTGTGCGGCAGGCGCGCGAGGTTTTCCACGAAGCGGTCGAACGTCCCTTCACCGAACAGATAGAACTCCACGTTCGAGGCGTAGAACACCGACATTCGCTCGCCGCGGCGCTCCAGCGCCTTCGCGATTGCCGTCATCGCGGTTGCGCCCGACACGTTGCCTACGACGGGGATCACGAGATCCTTCGCCTGCAGGTTCTTGACGAACTGGAACGCGTCCTCCGCGGCGAGAAAATTCCCCTCGTGCCCGTCGGCGTCCGTATCGACGAGCATCTGCCGGTACGTCGGGTAGTACATCTGCGGCGAACGCCCGAGGCTCTGAAACCGCATCAACAGCGCGTCGGCGATGAAACGGCGATGGAACCTGTCAATGGTCTCGAAATCGTCCTTGGACAGCGGCACCCCGATGCGGGCAATCGCATCGTCCACGCGCGTGCGCAGCGCCGCGATGGCGGCGGGTTCAAAAGGCGTCTTGTCGATGTAATCGGCAATGCGCGCGATTGGAGCGATGCGCCAGGAGTCGACGTCCGGCGGAACGGGACGGCCGGTCAGGAGCGACAGGTACTCGACGCGCGTGCGCGCGAGCCCGAACAGCGCCTTGAACAGGAGGTGCAGCAGCAGATTGTCGCGCCGGATATCGATGATGAAGGCGACGGATGGCCGCACCTCGGCAATGTAGGTGAAGTTCTGATCCGGGCCGACGCCGATGTATGCGCCCCCCGAGATGTGCCGCCGCCGCAAGTCCGGTAGCACCTGAAGGTACGATCCCTCATTGGAGATCAGGTTGTCGGTATCGAAGTAGCCGCCCTTCTCTGAGAGCTCGGCGATCTGCCGCGCGAAGGCCGATGGGGACTGCGTACGATTCTGGGCACCCGAGCGGCCGAGCAGCGCGCCCGCCGTCACGAGCAGCAGTACGATCCCGGCGGCGATTTTCCGCGTGTGATGACCGCCCATGGCGCTCGGCGTCGCGGCATTCACGATGCGTAGATCTCCTGCTCGATGCGCGCGACTTCCCTGCCGATCGGGCCGCCGACGGCTGGCTCGCGTCCGTCGGCCACAGCCGCGACGAAGTCCTCGATGAGCGGCACGTGGAAATTGTCATGCGGCGGATGCGTTTCGACCCGCTCGCCGCTCGCGGTACTGAACACGATCTCGCGCTTGTTCAACACCGGCACGTGGATGGATCCTTCCGTGCCGAAGATGTCCAGCGTGTCCTTGAACTCCTGCGTGGCGTGGGAGACGCAGATGACGCCAAACGCGCCACGGTCGAACCGAAGCACGGCTACGGCGGTATCTTCGACGTCGCGTTGGAACAGGACGCTCGACACGCGCCCGTCCACCCCGCGAACGGCTCCAAGAAGATTCATCAGCACTTCGATGCGATGGCAGCCGAAATCGAACATCGGTCCGCCGCCGGCTCGCATTTTGTCGAGAAACCATCCACGCGGATGATCGCGCGGCACGTCGAAGCGCTCGAAGGCGTTGATCTGCGCGAACACGGGCTTGCCGATTTCTTCCAACGCAAGAGCGCGCTTTACGCGTTCGACGACGGGATAGAAGTGCCGGTAATACGCGATCCCGAGCTTCACGCCGTTCCTGCGGCACGCGTCGATCATTCGATCGCACTCGGCCGTGTCGAGCGCCATCGGTTTCTCGCACAGCACGTGTTTGCCGGCTTCGGCTGCGGCAATCGCCTGTGGTGCGTGCAAATCGACAGGGGTCGCGATGTAGACGGCTTCGACGTCCGGATCCGTCAGCAGGTCGCGTTCGTTCGCGTACGCGGCCGCCGCGCCGAACTCCTCCGCAAATGCCGGCGCGAGGTCCGCACGCGCGCGCATGACCGCCGCAAATTTGCACACGGGCGAATCGCGCAGCGCCGGCGCCACACGCTTTCTGACTATGTCTCCGGCGCCGATCAGTCCCCAGCCGAGTGGCATAGCGTTCTCTAGGCTACCTCAGTCACGGATTCGGAATGACGGATTCGAAGACGTACGCCTGCAGCATGACGATGACACCCATGATCGCGGCCAGTGCGATGCTGTGCCAGAAGACGAAACGCAGAATTTTGCCTTCTTCTCCAACCTGTCCGGTCGACGCCGTAGCGACGACGATGCTCTGCGCGTCGATCATCTTGCCCATCACGCCGCCGGTGCTGTTGGCGGTGACGATTAACACGGGATTGAAGCCAAGCTGCTGCGCTGTGATCTTTTGCAGGCTGCCGAACAGCACGTTCGAGCTGGTGTCGGATCCAGTGAGCGCAACGCCGAGCCAGCCGAGAAATGTCGCGAAGAACGGATACAGCGCTCCCGTGCGGGTGAACGCGAGACCCAGCGTCGCGTCCGTGCCGCCGTAGCGGGTGACGAAGCCGAGTGCCATCATGAGCATGATCGTCGCGAGCGGCGCACGCATGCGCCGGCCCGTCGCGGCCGCGACATCGACGAACTGCCTGAAGGGTACGCGCAGGAACGCGGCGGTGGCGAGCGCCGCGAACAGGATCGCGGTGCCCGTCGCCGACAGCCAGTTGAACGTGAACTGCGCCGCCTCGGCGTGAGCGTTTCGATATGCCACATCTTCGATCTGCGAACGCTCGACAGGACGCGGCACGACGGGATAATCGCGGAACACGCGGCGGTGCAGCCCCGGGACGTCCCATGTCGGCGCCAGCACAGGGCTCGTCACGGCGCGTGCGCCGGCCCGATATGCTGAGAGTCCTGCCGGTCCGCCGTTGAGCAGCGCCTTCACCGGTGCGAGGCCCCAGAGAGTCACCGCGATGGTCAGGAACAGCCAGGGCATCCAGGCGCGGCGCACGACAGTCGCCGGAGGAGCGTCGGTCAATGCCGTCGTGTGCTGACGGAGCTGGGCATCAGGAAAGTCCCAGTCGTCGGCCGGCCGCCACACTCGGCAGAACACGGCGAGCGCCGTAATCGATGTGAGAGCCCCCGCGATGTCGACCAGCTCCACGCCGACGTAGTTGCTCCAGAAGAACTGCACGATGGCGAACGTTCCGCCGCACACGAGCACCGCGGGCCACACCGATCGCAATCCACGCCACCCGCTCATCGTCACCACCAGCCACGCCGGAACGATGAGCGAGACGAATGGGAGCTGGCGTCCGGCCATCATGCCGAGCGTCATCGCCGGCAGGTTGGTGACGGCGGCGAGCGTGAGGATCGGTGTCCCGATCGCGCCGAATGCGACCGGCGCGGTGTTGGCGATCAGCGAAAGGCCCGCGGCGTAAAGCGGAGGGAACCCGAGACCAATCAGGAGCGCAGAGCAGATCGCCACGGGCGTTCCGAAGCCGGAGGCGCCCTCGATGAACGCGCCGAACGCGAACGCGACGAGCAGCGCCTGGATGCGCCGATCGTTCGAGAGCCGGCCGACGGAACCCTTCACGATTTCGAACTGCCCCGTCGAGACTGTCAGGTTGTAGAGGAAGACCGCGTTCAGGATGATCCAGCCAATTGGCAGAAAACCGTACGCCGCGCCGTATCCGGCCGTCGCGAGCGCGAGGCTCAGTGGCATACCGAAGATCCCGACTGATACGACGAGTGCCGCCGTGAGACCTGCCAGTGCCGCCAGATGTGCGCGCCATTCGAGAATGCCCAGCGCAACCAGCAGCAGCACGATCGGCAGCGCCGCCGCGACGGTGCTCAACGATGCCGCGCGCAGCGGGTCGTAGACCTGAATCCAGGAGCTCATCGGGCATCATGATAATTGCATTAGAATTCGCCCGATGGCCCGCTCCGTCGATCCCCCTCACATCGTGAACATCGAGGACCTCCGCAAGGCGGCGCGCCGACGGCTTCCGCGGGTCGTGTTCGACTACATCGACGGCGGCGCCGACGCCGAGATCACGCTGCGTGAAAACTGCCGCGCGTTCGAAAGCGTCATCTTCCGGCCCCGATCTGCGGTGGCGACTCCCGCCTGCGACACGCGAACGACGGTGCTCGGAACGCCGGTTTCATTTCCGCTGCTACTTGGTCCGGTGGGTAGCTCGCGGATGTTCTATCCGCGCGGCGAAGAAGCGGCCGCGCGCGCAGCGGGCGAGGCAGGGACGGTTTACACGCTCTCCACGCTGTCAGGATGTCTGCTCGAGGACGTCCGTACAGCGTCCACCGGCGCGCTGTGGTATCAGGTCTACCTGGTCGGAGGTCGCGACATCGCCTCTGCGACGATCGAACGCGCGAAGAAGGTCGGCTACTCCGCCCTCGTCGTCACGATCGATACCGCCGTCGCCGGCTTCCGCGAGCGCGACGTGCGCAACGGCACCAAGGAGCTGCTCACCCGGCGGCTCGGACCGATGTTTCCTCACGTCTGGCAGTTCCTTGCCCGCCCGGGCTGGCTCGCGGGATTTCTCGCCGACGGCGGACTGATGAAGTTCCCGAACGTGGTGCTTCCCGAGGGCCCGATGCTGTACGCCGACGTCGCGACCGCGCTCGAGCAGTCGACCGTCACCTGGCGCGACCTTCGGTGGATTCGCGATCTCTGGCAGGGGCCGATCGTCGTCAAGGGCGTGCACATCGGTGATGACGCGCGCAGGGCGATCGACGAAGGGGCGGACGCGATCGTGGTATCGAATCACGGAGGGCGCCAGCTCGATGGCGTCTCGGCAACGCTTCGCGCGCTGCCGGAGGTCGTGGCCGCGACAAACGGCCAGGTCGAAGTTCTGATGGACGGCGGCGTTCGCCGCGGCGGCGATATCGCGAAGGCGTTGTGCCTCGGCGCACGCGCGGTGCTGATCGGCCGGGCCTATGCGTACGGTCTCGGCGCCGGCGGCGGCCCTGGCGTCTCGCGCGCGCTGCAGATCCTGCGCACGGACTTCATCCGCGCGATGAAGCTCCTGGGCTGCGGCGCAGTCTCGGAGCTGGACGGCACCTACGTCGAAGCTCCCGCCGACTGGCACGTCCCGACGCCGCGTCAGCTTTCTTCTCATATTTCGTAGCGCGGAACTGTAGTTCCCCGGCACCTTTGCGCCCGATCCTGCCCGTTTGGGCGATGCGTACCCGCCGCCTCCGCGACAGACTGGAGGCATGTCGAACACAACTCTCTCTGCATTCTCGGATGAACTCGCCGCGCTCGTCGCATCGACAGCTCCGTCGGTGCTACAGGTTCAGGGACGACGTCGCGCGGCCTCGGGCATCGCGATCGGCGACGATGCCGTGATTACGATGATTCGCGCCCTGGGGCGCGAGGAAGGGCTCCAGGTACGCCGCGACGATGGGCAATCGTTCAGCGCGGAGCTGGCCGGCTGGGATCCGGCCACCGGTATCGCGGTGCTGCGCGCGAAAGGACTTGGGGCGCCTGCGGCCCAGATCGCAAAGGACGCGCCGCGCACGGGCCACATCGCGGTGGCAGTGGCGCGCTCGTGGAGCAACGTCGTGACCGCGAGCGCGGGCATCGTCGCGATCATCGGCGGACCGCTGCAGACGGGCCGACGGCGATCGATCGAGCAGGTGTTCCGCACCACGGCGCCGATGCACGACGGTTTCGCCGGCGGCGCGTTCGTCGGCGCCAGCGGCGAGGTGATCGGCATCACGACGGCTTCGTCGATCCGCGGCCTTGGCGTCGTCATTCCAGCACCCATCGCGTGGCGCGCAGCGTCTGACGTACTGAAGCACGGGAGCCCGCGGCGCGGGTATCTGGGCATCTCGGGACAACCGGTGCAGCTTGGCGGCCGTCAGAAGGAACTGGTCGGGCGCGACCGGGCGCTGCTGGTGGTTGGTCTCACTAACGGCGGGCCCGCGGAAAGCGCAGGGCTGCTGGTCGGCGACCTGCTCGCCGAGTTCGACGGCCAGCCCGTCTCTGCTCCAGAAGATCTGCTGGATCTTCTCGGGGCGGACCGCATCGGCAAGAGCGCGCAGTTGAAGCTTCTCCGGGGCGGCGCCGTTCAGAACGTGACCGTCACCGCCTCCGAACGGACCGCATAAGAACGAATGCAGGTGCTCCTCGTGGGGACGCCGGCGGATCGCGCGCGGCTGCGTGCGATGCTGCCGGACGATCTGTTCGTTGCCGGTGAGGCGTCGACGCTGGCGGAAGCGCGGACGGTTCGCCCTCACGCCGACGCATGGATCGTCGTTCCCCCGCGTCCGACCGCCGATCGTGATAACGCACCGTTCGAGGAACTCACCCCACGCGAGCGTGACGTACTGGAACTGATGGCGGAAGGCTTCCCGAACAAGCGCATCGCGGATCGACTGCGCATCAGCGATCAGACGGCGAAATTCCACGTCGCGTCGATCTGCGCGAAGCTTCAGGCGTCGAATCGGACGGAGGCGGTGCGCATCGCGATCCGTCGTGGGCTGGTCGCGATTTGAGTCGGGGTTCGGGGTTCGGAGGGCCGCGCCGTCCGTGCCCAGAGCGCCGAATTCAGCATTGGGATTCGGGCTTCGGGATTCGATCTTCATCCCCTCCCGATATACGGCATCTTCGCCGCCATGACCGTCATGAACTGTACGTTCGCGTCGAGCGGCAGGGTGGCCATGTAGAGCACGGCGCGGACGACGTGATCGAGATCGAGCAGCGGTTCGCGCACGATCTGCCCGCTGGCTTGCGGAATTCCCGCCGCCATGCGCGACGCCATTTCGGTCGCGGCGTTCCCAATGTCAATCTGGCCGCAGACGATGTCGTACTTGCGCCCGTCCAGAGACGTCGACCGTGTCAGGCCAGTGACGGCGTGCTTCGTCGCCGTGTACGCGGCCGAATCGGGGCGCGGCACGTGCGCGGAAATAGATCCGTTGTTGATGATGCGACCGCCCCGTGGCGTCTGCGCCTTCATCAGCCGGAACGCCTGCTGCGTGCAGAGAAACAGGCCGGTGAGGTTGACGTCGACGACGAACCGCCAGTCGTCGACGGTCATGTCCTCGAGCTTGACTCCGGGAACGTTGACGCCCGCATTGTTGAAGAGCAGATCGAGACGGCCGAAGGTCTCGCTCACGCGATCGAAGAGTCGCCGCACCGATTCGGGATCGCGCACGTCGGTCGGGACGACCAGCGGCTGTCCGTTCGAAGCCTCCGCCGCCGTCTGCTCCAGCGGCTCGGACCGGCGTCCCGCGAGCGCTACCGCGTAGCCCTCCGCGAGAAGCCCGAGTGCGACGGCGCGTCCGATGCCCGATCCCGCGCCCGTGACGATCGCCGACCGCACGCCCATCAGGACGCCTTGATCGGCCACAGGGGACTGTCCGTCCGCGCGGTGCGCAAGTACGCCTCGATCTTCGCGGCGATGTCCCGGTGGTCGGCGGCTACGTCGTGTGTCTCGCGCGGATCGCTGTCCAGGTTGTACAGCTCCAGCGGTGCATCTTTCTTCAACCGCACCGCCTTCCACGGTCCCATGCGCACAGCCTGCTGAAACCCGCGCTCGTGGAACTCCCAGTAGAAGAAGTCGTGCGTCGGCTGCGGCTCGCCGCGCAGGGCGCGCGTCATCGAGGTGCCATCGAGCCGGGATGGCACGTTTGCGCCGGCAAGCTCTCCGAGCGTCGGGAAGATGTCCCAGTGAGCCCACGGATGATCGCTGACGCGCCCCGCCGGAATCGTGCCGGGCCATCGCGCAATCGCGGGGACGCGGATGCCGCCTTCGTACAGATCGCGTTTGATTCCCCGGAGCCCGCCCGAGCTCTTGAAAAAGACCGGATCCGCGCCGCCCTCCTGGTGCGGACCGTTGTCGCTGATGAACATCAGGAGCGTACGGTCGTCCAGTCCGCGGGCGCGTATGCGATCGGTGAGGCGCCCGATGTCGCGGTCCATGCGCGTGATCATCGCGACGAAGGCTGCTTTCGGCGCCGGCTGCGACCGATAACCCAGCGACACATCGTCCGGCCCGGTCTTCTTCGCGTCAGCGGCGGCGTTCACGTACGGCGTTTCCGGGAATTGTCCGCGCAGCGCCGCGAGCGAATCCTCCGGCGCGCGCAGCTCCGCGTGCGGCACCGTGTAATTCAGATAGAGGAAGAACGGCCGTCGATCGGGGTTCTCGATGAACGCCGAGGCTTCCTTCGTAAAGAGGTCGTTTACGTAGTCATGATCCACGTCCGTCTCTATCCGTTGTGCATTGCGATAGAGGTGGTCCGTGAACTGCCGGTGCGCGTGGCGATGATCGAGGAAGCCAAACGCGTACTCGAATCCCTTCTTGTCCGGCTGCCCCGCGGTGCCCGGCCGTCCCAGGCCCCACTTGCCGATGACCGCCGTACGATAGCCGGCGGCGTGCAGCACCATCGCGATCGTGACGTCCTCGTCCCGCAGCGGGATCTCGCCGTTTCCGCGGATCCACGCGTGGCCCGTGTGCAGCCCGGTCATCAGCGCTGTGCGCGACGGCGCGCACACGGTGCTGCCGGCGTAGTACTGCGTGAAGCGGATCCCTTCGCGCGCGAGCCGATCGATCCCCGGCGTCTGGAACTGCGCCTGGCCATAGGCGCTCAAATCGCCGTAGCCGAGGTCGTCTGCCTGGATGATGACGATGTTGGGCTTTGTCGCATTCGGCGCCTGCGAAGCGGGAATGATGCTGGCGAACGACACCGCCGCACAGATCACAGCGAAGGCAGATCGGTACATCGCGCTTCACGATATTTGACAGCCACAGCAGCCGCAAGGAAAATGCACGGTCATGCGGACACATGTATTCACGTTTTTGACATTCGCGGCGCTGGGGCTCGGCGCGATTTCGCTGGCCGCGCAGCAGAACCCGCCCGCGCCGAGCGGCACCGCCCCTCAGGCACCGCGCGGAAAGCCGGAGGACACCGAGGTCTGGCAGCCGGAACCGAAAATCGTCACGCCCGGAAAGACCAACGAGGCGCCTCCGTCCGACGCGATCGTGCTCTTCGACGGCACCAACCTCGATCAGTGGGTGTCGGTGAAGGACAAGGGCCCGGCCAAGTGGAAGGTCGCAGATGGAATCATGACCGTCGACAAGTCGACGGGCAACATCGAGACGAAGCGCAGCTTCAAGGATTATCAGCTGCACATCGAGTGGCGCATTCCTGAAGACATCACCGGAACGGGCCAGGCGCGCGGCAACAGCGGCCTGTTCCTGGCATCAACGGGGAACGGCGACTCCGGCTACGAGCTGCAGATTCTCGACTCGTACAATAACAAGACGTACGTGAACGGGCAGGCCGCCAG
>JBKPQB010000045.1:0-86475 GCA_046733875.1 Acidobacteriota bacterium | reverse complement strand
CCAGTCCCGCGGCAACACGCAGACCAAGGGCGCTTCGCCTCGACGCCCATTACAAACCTGATCAGCGCCGTCCCCGTCCTGTAATCAGCTAACGCCGGAGCACGCGGATCGCTGCGAAAACACCCGCGAATCGCGCGCGCTTCTGGCACACGTCTTGAGGATCCAGCCGGGAGCCATGCTCTTCCTGCTCGTCATCGGCGCGATCGGCGGCTACATCTTCTTCCGTGTGATGACGCGCGAAGAGCGCCAGGCGGCGCTCGTGCCGGTGCTTTCGATGCTCGTCGAGGTCAAAGGGGCTGCCGAGCGCCGGCGTGCCGCGCCCGATCCCTTTCGCGACGCGCTTCGCCTGCGCGTCCCCTGGCCACTCGTCGCGCCGGCGCTGGTCTTCCTCAACGTCATCATCTTCTTTCTCATCGCGTTCGGCCCGGGGGCGCTGGGCAACCCGGACACACTCGTGTCCTGGGGCGCGAGCATCGCACCGCGCACGACGAACGGCGAATGGTGGCGGGTCGTCACCGCGTCCTTCGTTCATGCGGGCCTGCTGCAGCTGCTCGTGAACGTGGCGGCTCTGACGCAGATCGGTCTGCTCGCAGAGCGTCTTACCGGCCGGCTCACGGTGCTCACCGTCTATTTCGCATCTGCGATGTTCGCCACGCTCGTCAGCCTCGCGGCATCGCCGTTGGCACTCACGTTCGGATCGTCAGGAGGCATCTTTGGTCTCTACGGCCTCCTGCTCGCGTCGCTGATGTGGACGATCGTCCGCCGTTCACCGGTGCAGATGCCGCTGAAGAGCGCGAAGCTGCTCGTCCCGCCGGCGGCCTTCTTCCTCCTCTATAACCTGATGAGCGACAGCCTGCCGAATGCCGCGGAGGGCGTGGCGTTCGTGACCGGCGCGGCCGCCGGGGTCGTGCTCACCCCCGACATCGCCGAACGGACGCCTCCGCTGCGCCGCGTTGTGGGCGCAACAGCGGTCGCGCTCGCCGCAATCGTGGTCTGGGCGCTGCCGCTGAGAGGCACCGCGAACGTCGGGCCCGAGATCGAGCGGGTCATTGCCGTCGAACAGAGCACCGCCGGCACGTACGATGCAGCCGTTGCGAAGTTCAGAAAGGGATGGGTGAGCGCTCCGGCGCTCGCGCAGCTGATCGAGCAGACGATCGCGCCGGAGTTGCAGAAGGCGCGCGCGCGCATCGAAGCGCTGCAGCACGTCCCCCACGAGCAGCAGACGCTCGTCGCGACAACCGATGAATTCCTGAAGCTGCGATCGGAGAGCTGGCGGCTGCGCGCCGCGGCGCTGCGCAAGGCCAATATGCGCGCGCTGCGGGAGGCGGACAAGCAGGAGCAGGCGTCGCTCGAAGCATTCAACCGGATCAAGGCGTCAGGATTCGACGAGCTCACCGCCGCCGCACGTCCGCCGGTAGAGAACAAATAGAGCGGAACTTCAGTCCGCGGCCCACTTGCAGTTTTGCAACGCGATCCAAGATCTGTCCTCCGGACCGCCTCCCCGCTGCGCAGGACTGCGCACATCCCGTTGGCGTGTTTCTTGGTTCATCGTGCGGGCATGCCCCCGTCCGTGAGCGTCTCGGAGACGCCGTACCTGCAGCGCGCGTCCCGGGCCGGCGCGTCTGCCGCCGCCAGGTCGAGCCTTCTCGTTCCGCTGTTTGGCGCCACGCTCTTTCTCAGCGCGTTCCTGATGTTCCTCGTCGAGCCGATGATTGCCCGCATGGTGCTGCCGCTGCTCGGCGGCGCGCCGGCCGTGTGGAACACGTGCCTCGTCTTCTTCCAGATCATGCTGCTCGCCGGCTACGCGTACGCACACGGGGCAACGCGCCTTCTGGGCGTTCGCCGCCACATCGCGGTCCACACCATCCTGCTCGCGTTGCCCCTCCTCGTGCTTCCGATCGCCCTGCACCATCCGCCGCCTGCATCCGGGGACAGTCCCGTCGCGTGGCTGCTGCTGTCGCTGACGGGCTCCATCGGGCTTCCCTTCTTCGTCTTGTCCACCAGCGCCGCCGTCCTGCAGAAATGGTTCTCGGTGACGGACGATGAGGCGGCTGGGGATCCGTATTTTCTCTACGCGGCGAGCAATCTCGGAAGCTTCCTCGCGCTGCTCGCGTACCCTCTTCTGCTCGAGCCGAGCCTTCGCCTGCAGGATCAATCGCGCCTGTGGACGATCGGGTATCTGCTCCTCGTCGCGATGACGCTGGGGTGCGCAGCCGCGGTCTGGCGGCGCAGCGGCTCGCTCGCGGTCGCCCATGAGACGGATGCCGTAGGGCGCGTCTTCAGACGCGCCGGCGCTGAAATCGACGCTCCGCTCTCTTGGAGACGGCGCGGCCGCTGGATCGCGCTCGCCTTCGTGCCGTCCAGCCTGCTGCTCGCCGTCACCAACTACATCTCCACGGACGTCGCCTCGGTCCCGCTGCTGTGGATCGTTCCGCTCTCGCTCTACCTGCTCGCGTTCATCGTCGCGTTCAGCCCGTCGGCCGCAAAGATTCGGGCACTCTCGGCGCGCCTGCTGCCGATGCTCGTCGTCATGCTGACGCTGATCCTGATCTCGGACATGACGAGCCCGCTCGCGCTCATCATTCCGCTGCACCTGGCCGTGTTCCTGACGATCGCGATTGCGTGCCACTCGGATCTGGCGGACGATCGCCCCTCGTCGGCGCGGCTGACGGAGTTCTATTTCTGGATCGCGTTCGGCGGCATGCTCGGCGGACTGTTCAACGCGCTCGTCGCGCCTGTCATCTTCAACAGCATCGTCGAGTATCCGCTCGTGCTGGTGGTCGCGTGCCTTCTTCGCCCGATGCCGGCCGACGCTCCGCGGTCGCCCGGCTCTTCTGATGTAGGGCGGAGTTCCAGACGCGCCATGGACGTGGCGATCCCGCTCGCGATAGGCGCGGCGGTCGCGGCGTCGGCGCTGATCAACAACCGGCTCGGATCGTTTTCGCGCTTCATCATCCTTGGCGCGGCGCTGCCCGCTCTTGTAGCGTTCGGGCAGAAGCGCCATCGCGTCCGGTTCGCCGCGTCGATTGCGGCGATTCTGCTGGCCGGTCTGCTCACGGAGAGCCAGTTCGGACGCGTGGTGTATGCCGCGCGCACGTTCTTCGGCGTCAATCGCGTCCGCGTAGATCAGGCCCGCGGCTATCGGTTCATCTTTCATGGGACGACGCTGCACGGGATGCAGAGCCTGGATCCGGCGCGCAGCAGCGAGCCGCTGAGCTATTTCCATCGGACCGGTCCGATCGGACAGGTCTTCGCGAACGTGCCGCAGGCCTCGACGTCCGCGAACGTCGCCGTCGTCGGGCTCGGGGTCGGCACGCTGGCCGCGTATCGCGCGCCCGCGCAGCGCTGGACGTATTACGAGATCGATCCCGTCGTCGAGCGCATTGCCCGGGACGAGGAGTACTTCACGTACCTGCGCACGTGCGGAAGCGCGTGTACCGTCATCACGGGTGATGGTCGCGTGTCGTTGACGCGGGCAGAAGGACAGAAGTACGGCGTCATCGTGCTGGACGCGTTCAGCTCGGACGCCGTGCCGATGCATCTGATGACGAAGGAGGCGGTGGCGCTTTACCTGTCGAAGCTCGCGCCGGGCGGGGTAATCGCCTTCAACATCTCGAACTGGCACCTGACGTTCAGTCCGGTGCTGGCGAGACTTGCAGAGGATGCCGGGCTCGCGGCGTTATGGCAGCGCGAGCCGCCAAGCGCCGGGTCGTGGACGATCGGCAAGTTTCCGTCCGAGTGGTTCGTGATGGCGCGGGATCGCCGCGACTTCGGCGCGCTCGTGAACGATCCGCGCTGGAGCGTCCCGACAGTCCCTGCGGGGACGCCGCTCTGGACCGACGACTTCTCGAACATCCTCAGCGTGCTGCGCAGAGGCGAGCACTGAAACCTGTCGCGGCGACCTGCATCCGCTGAATCACTACCGCCGGGCTCTTCGGTGGCGCCTGACGGGCGCCCACACGGGAGCGCGCGTACAGGTGAGCCTGTTGAAAGCGCGCGAGCACGGGAGGTGTCACGCAACAGGACCGGAGTGGTGCCCGGAGTGGTGGTGATTCTGCCGATACGCGACTACCGTGCGGGAATCGCTCGCCGCATCGCCGCGAGGCTCTCTCGCATGCCGGCGAGGCGCTTCGTCATATTGTCGAAGTCCCCCTCGTATTCGAGCACGGCCAGGCCCTTGAACCCTGACTCGCGCAAGGCCCTGAACACACCGGGGATGTCGATCGTGCCCTTCCCGATAATCGCGTTCTCCCCTTCGGCGTCCACGTCCTTCACGTGAATCGCCTCTGCGCGGGCGCCGAGCGCGCGAACCGCGCGGATAGGATCGACGCGCGACCGCGCGAAGTGGCCGATGTCGATGCAGGCGGCCAGGTTCGGCATGCCTTCGAGCGCGCTCGTCACGTCTTCGACCGTCTCGTAGCGCGCCTTCGGCCCATGGTTATGGATCGTGATGCGGATGCCGTACTCCGGCGCGAGCCTGTTCAGCAGCGGCAGCGCCTCGCGCTTCGGCTGGCCGTTGATGTAGCGCACGCCCACCGATTTTGCGAACTCGAAAATCGGCCGCGCCGTTGCTTCGCTCTCGGTAAAGGCATCGTGGATGTACACCCCGGTTGCGGTGATTCCCGCGCGCGCGAGCGACGCCTTTGCTGCCGCAATCCTGGCGGGCGGCGAATCGTACGGCAGGTGCAGCTCGTGCAGCTCGAGGAACTTCAGCCCGAGCCCGCCGACGTGCTTCAGCATCGTGTCCAGATCGACGTCATGAAAGGAGTAGGTCTCGAGACCGACGCGATACCGGTCCGTTTGCGCGGCGGACAAGGGCATGGCGCCGACGGCGGCCAGCGTTCCGAGAAAGGACCGGCGCGAGAGGGTGGTGACCATCCGGTGCTCGTGTATATCATGCACGACTTCGCCGCGCGCGGAGTGCACCGAAATCCCGCTTGTATAATTGGCGCGTTTGCCCTCAGCGGACCTCCAACTCTCCGTCGTCGCCACCCGCATCGGACGCAACAGGGATCCGTCGGCGTTTCTGAGCCAGCTCCGGCGCGAAGTGGATGCGCTCGGCGTCGCGAGCGAAATCATCACGGTTCCGGCGAATTCGTCAGGCTTCGGGCACCAGCTGCGCTCAGGGCTCCGGAGCGCGCGCGGCGCCTACGTCATCACCGTCGACGCCGATTTCGCGGGCCCGATGACGTTTCTGCGAGACCTCTGGGCGCACCGGCGCGACGCAGAGGTGATCGTCGCCTCTCGGTACGTCGACGGCAGCAGCGTCAGTATGCCGGCGACACGCTACGCTGGAAGCCGCCTCCTGAATCTCCTCTTCCGCCGCGGCCTGAGTCTTGACATCAACGACGGCTCGAGCGCCATCCGGCTGTATCGCACGGATGTCATCAACGCGCTTCCGCTCGAGGCAGCCGACTACGACATCCTGCAGGAAGTGCTGGTGCGCGCATATGCGGGAGGATGGCGCATCCTCGAAATCCCTTTTCGATATGCTCCGAGCCCCGCGGTCGCATCGAAGGCGCACACGCCCCTCGCCCTCGCGTACCTCCGCACGTTCTGGAAGTTGTGGAAGCTGCGAAACTCAATCGCGGCGGCGGACTACGACTATCGCGCGCACGACAGCCCGATTCCATTGCAGCGCTATTGGCAGCGGAGTCGTTACCGTCACATCGTCGATCTCATCGAGGGTCAGGGGCGGGTGCTCGACGTAGGCTGCGGATCGAGCCACATCATCGGCGCGCTGCCAGCCGGCAGCGTCGCGCTCGACGTCCAGATGAACAAGCTGCGGTTCGCGAGACGTTTTCGGACGCCGCGCGTGTGCGCCTCCGGGTTCGCGCTGCCGTTCGCGGACGAGAGCTTTCCGTGCGTGCTCTGCTCGCAGGTCATCGAGCACGTGCCAATGGTCCCCTCGATGATCGACGAGCTGTGCCGCGTACTCGAACCTGGAGGACGGCTCGTGCTTGGCACCCCCGACTACGATCGATGGGAATGGGTGTGGATCGAAAAAGCGTACGGGGTCGCAGCACCAGGCGGGTATGCTGACGAGCACATCTCTCATTACACGCGAAAAGGGCTTCTCGAACAGTTCGCGCGCCGCGGCTACACGCACGAGGCAACGCGCTACATCCTCCGAGGCGAGCTGATCCTGGCATTCCGGAGGCCGGCGCGATGATGCCGGAGCGTTCTTCGAACAGCCGCAGCTCGCTCGCAGGTGTCGTCGCGGTCTGCAGTGTCGTGCTCCTGATGCCATTGCTCCGACCGCTCGTCCTCGGACGGGTGTTCGTCTACAACGACCTCGCGTGGTACCAGGTCCCGATGCGATACCTGTATCAGCAGGCGCTCGTCGCGGGCGACAGCGTTCTGTGGACTCCATCCGTGTTCGCCGGAATCTACTTGCATGGGGAGGGACAGATTGGCCTGTTCCATCCCTTCCATCAGCTACTCTACCGGCTGCTTCCGCTCGGGACGGCGTTCAACCTCGAATTCATCGCCAGCTACATCGTCGCATTTGCGGGCATGTTCTACTTCATGCGGCGGCTGCGGTTCAGCCACGCGGCGGCTCTCTTCAGCGCCATGCTGTTCGCGTTCAGCGGCTTCAACCTGCTGCACCACCATCACATGAACATGGTGGCGGTCGTGGCCCACATGCCGTGGCTGCTGGCGGCAGCCGACGTCGTGATCGTGGAGGACAACCGGCGCGTGCAAACGCTCGCGTTCGCGGCGATCGCGGCGATCCTCGGGTCCGAGTGCCTCCTGGGATTTCCGCAAGCCGTCCTCTGGAATCTGATGACGCTGGCGACTTTTGGTGCCTTCCGAGCGGCTGAAACCGGCCGGTGGCACCGGCTGCTGCCCTGCGCAGGCGCCGTAACGCTCGGCATCCTGCTGGGCGGCATCCAGTTCCTCCCCACGGCCGATGCCGCCGCGCACTCGACGCGATCAGAGCTGTCGGGTGACTTCGCCCTGTCCTACTCGCTCCATCCGTTCAATCTCTTCCAGATATGGTCGCCGTATTTTTTCACGAACGGCTCGTACAACGATGGCGAGATCAGCTCGCTTCACGAGTTCGGCATCTACTCGGGCGCGATTCTACCGGTCGCATTCATTTGGGTCTGGATCCGGCGCGAGGCGTTGCGCGGCCGGCGAGCGCTGATCACGGCGGTCACGTCGTTTGCCGTGTTGATGCTGCTGCTCGCGCTGGGTCGGTACGGCGGCCTCGCGGTGCTGCTGACGCATGTGCCGCTGCTCCAATCGCTGCGCGCGCCGACGCGGTACATCGTTCTCGTCCAGTTCGCGCTCGCAATCCTGGCCGCGGTCACACTCGACGATCTCTTGGCCATCGTCGAGCAGCGAAGCCAAGCGCCTCGGGGGCTGATGATCCCTCTGTGGATTCCGGCGACGCTCGGCGTTGCCACGACGTGCGCGCTGAATACGCACGTGCTGCCGTACGGAAAGTACACGTTCGCAAGCACCTTGCCTGCAGCAACAGGGGTTGCCTTCGTGATCCTGGTTACTCTGTTGGTCTATCTCGCGGGACGCCGCGTCCGCTGGGCGCTCGCCGCGCTCATCGTCGTCACGGCCTTCGATCTCGGCTGGTGGGGTATCCGGTTCGTCTACCGCCAACCGGCCCGGCGAATCTCGGCGCTGGGTCAGGAGGTGCCGCTCGCGCCCGAGAATCCGGCTGATTCGTACGCGGCTTCGCCATACGCAACGGACGTCCTCGTCCTGCGCGGGTACCGCCTCACGACCGGGTACGTCGGGCTCTTCCCCGCGACGCGTTATCCGCTGGACAGTGAGATCGCGCTTCGATTATCGGGGACGCGATGGATCTTCACGCCCGACGGCGCTCGCCTGCCCGCGGATGGGGTGCCGCGGGCACGGCTGCTGGATGCTCAAGGGCACGGCGCGACGGGAACCGTGCGGCTCGCCGTCGATCGGCCGGGACGTCTCGTCGCCCACGTGGATGCGCCTGGCCGGCGTATTCTCGCGCTGACAGAACGGTTTCACGATGGCTGGTCAGCGACGACTGACCGTGTCCCGCTGCAGATGGTGCGCGTGGAAGGGGACTTTCTCGGGTGCGTGGTGGACGGCGCGGTTCACCGCGTCGAGTTCCGCTTCATGCCCCGCAGCTTCGTGTATGGAGCGATCGTCTCGGCGATCGGCGCTGCGATCCTCCTGGGTGTACTCGTCGCGCGGTTGCGGTGAGCGAAGAGCATCGCTTCGAGTGGCGTCAGAACGCTTCTCTGGAATCCGCGCAGGACTCTCGGGCGGCACCCGCAGAACGCCGGCACAAGCGTCTGCACCGGCGGGACTCAAGAGCGTCGAAGAAGAGGAGGGGCTGTCGTTCAGGTTGCGGTCCACTCGTTCGAACAGCGACGCATCGGCATCGGCATACAACGAACGCCAGCGCGGATCCGTGTGGATCAGCGAGAGGATCGGCCTATCCGACGGGACGAGCAGAAAGTCAGTGTCGTGCCGAAGCGGCGCATCGCGATCGCGAAAACGTGGCGCGTTCCCATAGAACGCGAAGTTCTCGACGATTAAGTCGTCAGCAAAGGCCGACACGTTGCGCCCGTCCATCGAGACGCGCACCCCGGGATACAACCGCCAGGTCACGTACGATCCCCACCACAAAGGCGTGTAGACGTTGCCGGTCAGACCACGGTCCTGCATGAAGTGGACGACCCGGCATGGGTTCCTGCTTCCAAGCACCGCCGGGCCGGCGGTTACGATCTCCGGCGCTGGCCGGAACCACACGGCAGCAAGCAGCACGAACACACCGGTGAGTGCCCCGCACGTGGCGCCCAGCCACGTCCAGCGCACAACACGGCCTGGTGGATCGTTCGATGCCCGCAGCAATGCTGCGACGGGCGCACACCATATTGCCGCAATCGTCACGTTTCTCGCCGTAAGAAACGCGAGGGCTATCACGGGCGCGCTGACGACGAGCCACTGCCATGGGTACAAGCCCATTGCCCGGCGGCGGCGTGGCGCAAAGGCCGCAAGCGCGATGATGGCGCACGCGAGCAGCGCAATCGCGGTCGCCGACCACGGGTCACGCGCCCAGCTGATTGGCATCCACTCGACGACGTTCTGTCGATTCGTCGAGTGGCTCAACTCGGTGAGAACGTACGACCAGAGGCGAGTGCCTTCCGGATTCACGAAAGTCGCTGGGATGCACGCGGCGAGCGTGGCGAGGAGCGGTCTCGCAGCACGAACCGAACCCTGAACGGTCGCACCCTCGTTAATGCGGCTCAGCATCACGATCAGGCTCCCCAGACCGAGAGCTCCGAACCCAGAAACGAAGCCGCCGTGCATGTTGGCCCAAATCAGCATCACGATCGGCAGCGGCCAGAGCATGGCCGAGCCGCGCGCCAGATAACGAAACACGGCTGCAACGAAGACGGCAAAGAACAGGAACGTGAAGAGCTGCGGACGAAAGCCGAAATACATGGAAAGGGTCGCCGCGCAGAGAAGAAACGCCGGCGCCCACACGAACGGATCGTTCGTCACTGTCCGAATCGCCGCGTAGACGACTCGCAGGGTGCCTCCAGCCACGCACGCTTTGAGCGCAATCAGCCCGATGGCCCCGAAATGGCTGTAGGCGAGCCAGAGCACGGCCTGGGCTAAATACTCGAAGGCGACCCAGTGGCCGCCGGGGGAGGTGTACCCGAAGGGATCCAGCGCGACTGGCCCGCCGCGCTCAACGAATAGGCGCCCGTACGCGAGATATCCGAAGAAGTCAGGGTCGGCTTGCCGCATGGCATAGACCGACACTGCTCCGCCGAGGACCGCAAGTGTCGTGATGCACCGCCTGATGACCGAGCTCGCGTCGGAACGCATCACCGTGACGTGTCTGCCGGGATGCTCCCGTCAACCGCTCCGTTAGCGTGGAACGGAGCCGCCCATTTCCGGTAAACGACAACGCTGATCGCGAACATTGGAATCGTGATGAGGGTATCGACCACGTAGTGTGCGCCGGACATGAAGGTGGCGGCGACGAGCGCGCCGTTGAGAACCGCAACGGACAGAAAGAGGCGAAGGTGCCGGCGGCAGGCCCACGTAATCATGAGCGCGCCGGCAACATGGAACGACGGCACGGAGATGAGCCCTTCCAGGTCGTTCATGCGCACCACCCGCATGGACCCGTCCCGAAGGGCGTTGAAATGGTGAATGAACCGCGCCTGATTTATCGTCGACTCGAATCCGTAGTACTGGAACGCGCAGGCGGCAGGCCATAACGCGAGCGCCATCACCGTCAGAAGCGCACAGAAATGAAAGTTGAATGCGTATTCCCAGAGCGCGTCCCGGTCGCGAAGCACGATCGCGAGCGCCGGAATGATCAATGCGAACTGCGTGAGAAGCGTGAAGTACGCCAGCGTGAGCGCCTGGTTCAGGATGACATGCGACCGCATCCACTGCGCGAGGGACGGTACGTGGACGCCCAGCTTCGCATCGGCGGAGGCGAGCACGTGATCGATCAGGGGACGATTCAGTGCGGCGGCTGCGTACTGCGCCGGCGCGAGAATGTGCGTCAGGCTGAGGACGAGAACTAGCACCGCCACTGCCTCGGCCAGTCGCCATTCGCGCGGTTTTCCAGGCGCGCAATAGAAGGTCGCCCAGACTACGGCGAGTAGTCCGTTGACGCCGAGCATCGGCCCCGCCGATGCCCACTGCAGCGTCAAATGCGTGTACTTGAAGAGCAGGATCGTCGTCACCAGCAGGGCGGCCTGCATCCACAGCAACCGGACGGCCAGTCCATTCAATCCGAGACACGCGGCAGGCACACCCCGGGCGCGCGGCCGACGGGCGTCGGCATGCGCCGTATCCAGCGGTAGCCCCAACTCCGGAACCAGAGTTCGCATTGGAACAGTCATCTGCGCGTTGAATGCCAAGCGCGAGAGAGCTGAAAGAGGGCCAGATGACGGGGACCGCGCGCGCGGGCTCCGCCGGAGGTCGCGCCGCGGAGCGAACTAGTTGTGCCTCGACCCACAACCCTTCCCGTATCCCGCCAGGCCGCGATCCTGTCCGAGGCGTCGTAACCCGTTCCATTTCAAGCGTCTTACCGTGCAGCGCCCGTGCCGGTACCGCAGTTGCGATGTGGCGGGCGTCGGGGCAGCGCGCTCGGCCAGTGCGAGTGGCGCGAGACAGATTGCAGCCGACTGGGAGGGTGCGTGGCGGGTCGCCGGTTCTATTCGAGATTCCTCAGTCTGCTGCCGCGCACGGGGCGGATGCGGATTTCACGCGACGTGACCGTGCATCTGAACGACAGTGGCGAGCTCGCTATCGTCAGCGATGCGCCAGCGGTCGCGAATGAGGAACTGACCCTGGCAGTCGTGAGCAGCGCGGGGGAGCTCGATCTGCGCGTGCGTGTGCGCGACAGCATCCCGGAAATCGTCAGCGGCGTTCTTCGCCACCGGGTTCGGCTGGAGTTGTTGGGCGCGGAAATTCCGCAGCGGAGCGAGAACAGGTGGAGCACACACCAGTGAAGAAGCAGCTGGCCGCGATTCTGGGCCCCAACACAGTCGGCTCCCTCGGCCGCGATGTCGTCGTGGAGCTCGTGGACGTCAGCCGCTCGGGCTGTCTGCTGAACAGTCCGGTGGTGATTCCCGCTGGAACACTCGGGATCCTCAGTCTCGAGATCGACGGCGCGTTGTATACGGACGACGTGCGCGTCGCACGGTGCTTGAGGGTGCCCGGCACTGGCGAACATCACCACATCGGCGTGGAGTTTCTGGCGCTCCGGCGCCCATTACGCGAGTCGCTGCGATGTTACGCAGCGTCCCTTGGGAAGGATTCGGATGAAATCGAAACGCGCACGGCGGTTCGGTTCCAGTTGATTTCCTAGATATCGCCGCCAGGTCGGCATGGCGGAGGTCGCGTCCGTTCGATTGCGCAGCGAACGGGCCTGTTTCGGACTGCGCTGCGGTTCGATCTGCCTCGTCACGGGTCGTTCACCACAACTGGTGATAGCGCGTCAAGTAGATAAGACGATGACGCCCGAAGCACGAGCGGACGAACCAACCCGGCAGGAGGGAGTCCTGCGGTAACTCGTGTCAGGAGGACAGATGAAGAACGTGTTGGGTCGTTTCGTTCGTGAGGAAGAGGGGCAGGACCTCATTGAGTACTCGCTCCTCTGCGCCCTCATCGCGGTTGCCTCGATCCTTGCGATGACGCAGCTCGGGACCGCGATTCAGGGCGTGTTCGACTACGTGAGAGGACAGCTGCCGCCCACCGTCGGTGGTTAGTTCGAAAACACGTGGTGTTAAGGAGGATCGAATGAAGAACTTGATGGCTCGTTTCGTTCGTGAAGAGGAGGGGCAGGACCTGATCGAGTACTCGCTCCTCTGCGCGCTCATCGCAATCGCGTCCATCTTGGCCATGACGCAGCTCGGAACCGCGATTCAGGGCGTGTTCGACTACGTGAGAGGGCAGCTGCCACCGGCGGTCGGCGGTTAGTCCACAAGGCTGCGCACCCCGGAAGACCGGGGTGCGCAGGCTCTCGAAATCCGGATGGAGCTGTGCGAATGCTGCGACGCTGGTTCGAAGAAGAGGATGGGCAGGACGCCGTTGAATACGCATTGTTGGCGGCCCTCGTCGGCATTGCGGCAGTCCTGATTTGGCAAGCGATCGTGACGCAGCTCGGCGCGGCGTACGTCAGCGCGGATACAGCCGTGCAGACGAGCTCCGCATGCACCCCGGATCCAGGCGGCGGCGGATGTTGAAGTCGTTCGGTCGTTCCTCGTTAGTCCTGATTAGTGATGCTCAGACCATGACTGCTCTACAGATTTCCGTTGCCGCGCTCGTATCGATCGCCTGCGTGTCGGACGTTCGCACGCGCCGTATACCGAACGCGTTGACATTTTCGGCTGCGATCGCCGGCCTGATCTTCCACGCCGCAACGGGCGGGTGGACGGGCGCCGGTTGGAGCGTCGCGGGATGGTTGGTCGGCGCCCTGCTCTTTTTTCCGATTTTTGCGCTGCGAGGGATGGGCGCCGGCGACGTCAAGCTGCTCGCTGCCGTGGGCGCATGGCTCGGCCCGGGACAGATCGTTCTGGTCGCGCTGCTCACCAGTATCGCGGGTGGCGCGATCGGTCTCGGCGTCGCCCTGTCGCATCGCTACCTGAAGACGGCAGTGCGAAACGTGTGGACGCTGCTGACGCACTGGCGCGTGGCCGGGGTTCAGCCGCTGCCGGAGTTGACGCTCGAGGGTACCCGTGGCCCGCGGCTCGCCTATGCGGTGCCGATTGCGATTGGAACGATGGTGACGCTATGGCTTCGATGAGAACAGTTTGCCGCCGCTGGCGCTCGGAACGGGGAGCGCAGCTCGTCGAGTTCGCGCTCGTGCTCCCGGTGCTGCTGCTCATCGTTCTGGGCATCGCGGAATTCGGATTGATCTTCCAGCGCCTCGAGGTCGTTACCAACGCCGCGCGCGAGGGCGCCCGTATTGCGGTCCTGCCGGGATACGGGACCGCTGACGTCCAGTCGCGAGTAGCGGCCTACATGACTGCCGGGAAAGTACCGACGACCACTTCCCCGGCGAATCCCAGCGTGGCAGTCGTCGACTGGACGGTGACGCTGCCCGGCGGTTCGACCGTAGCCGGCAAGCGCGTCACCGTGACGTACACGCACACCTTCTTGTTCGTCCGAAGTCTCGCCGCCATGTTCGGCGGATCGTTCACGACAGTACCGTTGACGGCAGTATCAGAAATGCGGAACGAGGCCCCTCCGGGCAGCTAGTGCACTCAAGGAGAACTTCACATGGATCGGAACAAACGTACAGCCATCGTTGTCGGAATCGCCGTTCTCCTGGCTGCCACTGCCAGCTTCGGCATCTACCGCGTCGTCTCGCGGGTGTCCGTGCGGAGCGCCAGCGCTCCGACGGTCGAGGTCGTCGTTGCGGAGCATCCGCTACCCCTCGGAACGCGCATCACCAGAGATCACGTGCGGGTAGTGCGCTGGCCGGCGGAAACACAGGTACCCGGCACCTTTTCGAAGATCGATGACGTGGTCAACCGCGGCGTCATCGTTCCCGTCGCGCAAAACGAACCTCTGACAAATGGAAAGCTCGCCGCGCTGGAAGCGGGCGCCGGACTACCGCCATCGATTCCGCCGGGCATGCGCGCGATTTCAGTGAAAGTCAATGAGGTGGTAGGCGTCGCCGGCTTCGTTGTCCCGGGCACACGCGTGGACGTGATCGTCACGCTGAACGGACATCAGAACGACGACAGCGTCACGCGCATCGTCGTCAGCAACGTCCAGGTGCTCACCGCCGGCACGAGGTACGACCAGGAGAAAGCGAAGGACGGGGCGCCGATTCCGTCGACCGTCGTGACGCTCCTCGTCACACCAGAGGATGGCGAGCGCATCGCCCTCGCGGGCGCCGAAGGACAGATCATGCTCACACTGCGTAACCCCCTCGATACTGCGCCGACCGCTACGAACGGCGTTCGCACGGCAGGGCTTTTTGGCCAGGCTGCACCGCCGCAGCCGAAGCCAAAGCTGGTGAAGAGCGGACCTGCCCGTCCGCCGCAGCCCCAGGTCGTCGTGGCAGCGCCGAAGCCGGCGCCGTACACGGTCGAAGCGATCCGAGGCGCGAAGCGCACAGAGGAGATCGTTCGATGAGCAGCCGACGCCGAACGATCCCCGGTACGCTGGCAGTCCTTATCGCACTCGTCTTAATGCGCGGCAACACGCTCGCGCAGCAGCAGCCAACGGTGCCGCCCGCCGCGGCGCAGCAGCCAGCGGCGCCGCCAGCCGCTCAGCAGCCGCCCGCACCGCAGGCGCCTGCGCTGGCCAGCCAGCAGCGGCAGTACGAGCGCGTCGTGGTCACCGCCGGCCGTTCGACGGTCGTCACGACGGATTTCGACATCACGCGAATTGCGATCACCAACCCGGAAGTCGCCGACGCGGTCGTCGTCCAGCCGCACGAGATTCTCGTCGATGGGAAGAAACCCGGAACGGTCAGCTTGATCGTCTGGTCCGTGGACAGCAGGGCCCAGTACGACGTCGTCGTCCAACCTGCGATCACGACGCTCGAGCAGAACCTGCAGACGCTGTTTCCAGGCGAGCCGATCGCGGTGAGTGCGAACGAGGAAGCCATCGTGCTCTCCGGGCAGGTCTCGAGCACGAACGTAATGCTCCGCGCGGCGGAAATCGCGAAGGCCTCTTCGTCGAAGGCGCAGGTCATCAACATGCTGCAGGTGCCTGGGGGCAACGAAAGCCAGCAGGTGATGCTGCAGGTCCGGTTCGCAGAGGTCAATCGCCGCGCACTGACGGAACTGGGCCTCTCCTTATTTGCACTGACCAATCGGTTTGCGGCGAGATCGACGACCCAGCAGTTTGCGGCTCCAAGCTTCGACTCAAGCAACGGGAACCGGGTCACGTTCAGCGACTACCTGAACCTGTTCTTCTTTGATTTGAAAGAGGGCTACGGCGGGGTGATGCGTGCGCTTCAGCAGCGCGGCGCATTTCAGAGCCTCGCCGAACCCAACCTGATCGCCTACAACGGCCAGGAAGCGAGCTTCCTCGCGGGTGGCGAATTCCCGGTTCCGGTCGTGCAGGGCGGGAATTCCAACGCCGTCACCATCATCTTCAAGGAATTCGGCATCCGGCTCAATTTCACGCCAACGATTGCGGGCGAAATGATCCGGCTCAAGGTACGCCCGGAGGTCAGCACGCTCGACTTCGCGAACGGCATCACGCTGCAGGGATTCCGGGTGCCTGCGCTGACGACGCGCCGCGCGGAGACGGACGTCGAGCTTCGGGATGGCCAGTCGTTCGCAATTGCGGGCCTGCTGGATCATGTGCGGCAGGACGATCGCGCCGCCATTCCGGTCCTTAGCAAACTGCCGATTATCGGTCCCATCTTCCAGAGCAAGGCGGTACGCGGAGAAGACACCGAGCTCATGGTCCTGATCACGCCAAGGCTCGTGCGGGCGCTGAATCCGGACGAAGTGCCGCCGCTGCCCACCAATATCCGTCCGCTCGTAAAGCCCGGCGACATCGGCGGACAGCTCGACGGTGCCGGCGGCGTCGTGGACGCGCCTGGACGTGAAAAGCCCAAGGCGCCGGCAACCGGCGACAAATCAAAAGAGAGGAACTGATGGGGAGGACAACGTCCGTGCGCACGCGTTCGGGCGGACAGCGCGGCTCCGTTCTGATCCAGGTGGCGGTTGCAATGCTCGGGCTGCTTGCCATCTGCTCGTTCGTCTTCGACTACGGGGTGATGTGGGTGAGCCGCGGCCAGGCGCAGACGGCCGCGGATGCCGGCGCGTTGTCCGGGGCGATCTCGCTCGCGTGGAACAGTCCGACTGATTTCGCCGGAGCGCGCCTGCGAGCCATCACGGTGGCGCAGCAGAACAAAGTGTGGAACGCCGCACCAAGTGTGCTTGATGCCGACGTCACGTTTCCGGCGTGCCCGCCCGGCGCGCCCGGGCTGCCGGACACCTGCGTCAAGGTGGACGTCTACCGCAATCAAGCTCGCGGGAACGCCCTCCCGACGTTTTTCGGACGTGTTGCAAACGTCACGAATCAGGGCGTGCGCGCAACGGCAACCGCACAGATCGCTACCGGCGACACGACCGATTGCCTGCGGCCGTGGGCCGTCGTCGATCGCTGGAACGAGTTCGGTCCCGAGGGACCCACGCCCGGGCCGTTGTCCACGTATGACAAGTACTCGGACGGTCAGGGCAACAACCCACCGCAGGAAAACGATGTCTACATCCCGCCCAGCGCATCAGGGCCGGGCACCGGCTTCAGCCTGCCGCGCGATATCGGGGCACGGTTTGCCATCAAGATTGGTGCGTCCGGAAACGTCATCTCATCGGGATGGTTTAGAACGATCGATCTTCCGCGGGCCGACACGACCCAGATGGGCAACAACACCGTTCAGAGCAACGTCCTGACCTGCAACGGTCTGCCATCGAGCTTCGCCGCCCCGACGACCGTGTGCCCGACGGACATCCCGAACAACTGGGCCACGACCGCGTATTGGGCCGCACGGGGATGCTATCGCGTCGAGACCGGCGCGACGGTGGGCTCGACCAGGAACACCGTCCAGGACTTGATGGCGCGCGATGGCGGGGCAACCTGGGTCAATGGCCAGGGGATCGTCGGCAGCTCATTCGATCCTCCAAGTCGAAGTCCGCGTGTTGTCCCCATTGGCGTGATGGATATCGACACATACATGGCGAACAATCCGACGGGCTCCAACGGCGTGCTGCGCATGGTGAACATCTTCGGGTTCTTCATCGAAGGCATTGGCGACATCGACAGGCAGACCGGACAGATCATCTTTCCGGCAGCCAACGGTTCGGCCGTCATCGGCCGGATCATGACGCTCCCGTCGACGGCCGTCGGCAACTCGTCGCTGCCGAACAACGCGTCGTTTCTCAGGACGATCCTTCTCGTTCGCTGAATAGAGGTTTCCGTGTCTGTAAACGTCATCGTCGTCGGGTCGCGCGATCAACGGCTTGAAGAGCTGCTTCGAGCCTCAGGGCCGATCGCCGGACTCTCGTGGGCGCAGGACGTCAATGCGTTGGTGGGCGCACACGTGGCCCAACCGAACGTGCTCGTCATCGATCTTCGTCGCACGGCCCAGGTGCCCGCGGCGCTCGCCACCCTGAAACGCCAGCATCCGTCCACGAACGTGCTGCTGGTCGCATCGAGCCTCGATCCGGCGCTCATTCTCCAGGGTATGCGCGCCGGGGTGAACGAGGTCGTGGCCGAACCGCTGGTGCAGACCGAAATTGACGCGGCCATGATGCGTCTGCTCGGTCACCACTCGCACACGCCTGCGGGGCCCGTGTTTGCGTTCGTGGGTGCGAAAGGCGGTGTGGGCGCCACGACCACCGCCGTCAACGTGTCAACGGCGCTCGCGAAGCTGTCGCCCGCGCGGGCCATCCTGATTGACCTTCACCTGGCATACGGCGACGCGGCGGTGTTTCTCGGCGCCGACGCCCGGTTCTCGGTGCTGGATGCGCTCGAAAACCTGCACCGCCTCGATGCGGCCTTTCTCAAGAGCCTCGTCGTGGCAACGACGTCGGGACTCGATCTGCTGGCGTCATCGGAGCGGCCGGCGGCGCGCTCGATCGACGTCCGGCACGTCTCCTCGATAGTCGAGCTGGCTGCCTCGCAGTACGGCTTCACGATTCTGGACGTCCCACGTGGCGACCTTCACGTGCTCGACAGCCTCGATCTGGTCACGAACCTCGTGGTCGTCGCGAACCAGGAGCTTGCGACGGTCCGCAACGCGGGAAGAATGGCGGCATCGCTGCGGTCGCGCTATCCAAAGGCGAAGGTGACGACGGTCATCAACCGCACGGATCGCCGGGCCGAGATCGGGCATCGCGACATCGAGCGCGCGGTCGGCAGCACGATCACGCATCAGTTCCCGAGCGACTACCGCCGGGCACTCGGGGCCATGCACAAGGGCCGCCCCCTCGCGCTCGACAATCACAACGACCTGTCGGCATCGTTCACCGCGCTCGCACGGGAACTCGCAGGCGTTTCGCACGATTCAGAAGCCTCGAGCGGCCGCAGGGGATTTCTCCTGGGGCGCCGCTGAGCCGCAGAACCATAACCGGAGGAATCACTCATGAACATCGTGCCGGCCGCACTCGATACGCGAAACGCCAGCTATCAGGATCTCAAGGGTCGCATCCATCAGGAGCTGCTGAACCGGTTGAATCTGGACCGGTTGACCCGCGTGAAGCGCGAGGACGCGGAGCCGGAGATTCGCTCGCTGATCGCCGGCATGCTGGAACGCGAGCGCGAGCGCACGCCCCTGAGCCTTTACGAACGCGAAAGCCTCGTCGGCGATGTGCTGCACGAGCTGTTCGGCCTCGGACCGCTGGAGGTGCTGCTGAATGATCCCGCCGTGTCCGACATCCTCGTGAACCGGTACGACCAGGTGTACGTCGAGCGCCAGGGCCGGCTCGAGCCGACGGACGTGATGTTCCGGGACGAGCGGCACCTGATGCAGATCATCGAGCGGATCGTCAGCTCGATTGGCCGTCGGATCGATGAATCGAGTCCGATGGTCGATGCGCGGCTGGCGGACGGCTCACGCGTGAACGCCATCATCCCGCCGCTCGCGCTGGACGGCGCCGCGCTGTCGATTCGGCGCTTCCGGACCGACCGCCTTGGCGCGGACGACCTGGTCGGACGTGAGTCCTGGACGGCGCCCATCAAGGCCTTCCTCGAAGCGGCGGTCGGGTGCCGGCTGAACGTGATCGTGTCGGGCGGCACCGGCGCTGGAAAGACGACCCTACTGAACATCCTCTCCAGCTTCATCAAGGATCACGAGCGGATCGTGACGATCGAGGATGCGGCGGAGCTGAAGCTGCGGCAGCGCCACGTCGTGCGGCTCGAGACGCGGCCGCCGAACATCGAAGGCAAAGGCTCGGTGCGACAGCGCGAGCTCGTCGTCAACGCCCTGCGTATGAGACCTGATCGCATCATCGTGGGCGAGGTGCGGAGCGAGGAAGCGCTGGACATGCTGCAGGCCATGAACACCGGCCACGACGGCAGCCTCACGACGATCCACTCGAATAGCCCGCGCGATGCGCTGTACCGCCTCGACACGATGGTGGCGATGGCGAACCTGAACATCCCGGAAAAAGCAATCCGACAGCAGATCGCCTCCGCGGTGAACCTGATCGTGCAGGTCACGCGCTTGTCGGACGGCACGCGGAAGATCACCGCCGTCTCGGAGATCACGGGCATGGAGGGAGACGTCATCACGATGCAGGACATCTTCCTGTTCGAACGTTCCGGCCTCGGGCCGGACGGGCGCGTCCGGGGCCGGTTTCGCGCCACGGGCATCAGGCCCAAGTGCGCCGAACGCCTCGCCTCGGCGGGTGTGCACCTCGGGATGGACATGTTCGAGCACGTGAAAATGATCGCGTAACGCAGAAAGGCAACGCACTATGGGCATCGTTCTCGTCACGTTCATTCTCACCCTCGGCATGGTCATTGGTGCGTACTACGTCTTCGTCTTACGACCCGAAGCGGACGAACGATCGAAGCTCCTACACCGGCTGAAGCAGAAACGGGAGGGCCACCACGGGTATGTGGCCGGCCTGCTGGAAAAGCCGGTGCAGCGGCTGAGCGACGTGCGTGCACTGGAGTTCGTCCTCTCGCGTGCGAAAGGACTCTCGGGTCCACTCGAGCGGCTGATCACGCAGGCGGGCCTAAACCTCTCGGTCGGCACACTGCTCCTCATGTGCGTGCTCGTGGCATGCGTCGGATACCTCTTCGTCAAGTGGTTGACGTACTTCACGTATCTCGCACTCGCGGCCGCTCCGCTGTTCGGAATGATTCCCTATCTTGTCGTCCGGTATATGCGTACCCGGCGCTTCGAGAAGTTCGAAGAGCAGTTCCCCGAATCGATCGAGCTGATGGCACGCGCGCTGCGCGCCGGACACGCGTTCCCAACCGGACTCCAGATGGTCGCCGAAGAGATTCCCGATCCGGTGGGCGCTGAGTTCAAGCTCGTATACGACCGTCAGAACTTCGGCATGCCGCTCCCGGAGGCACTCAAGGGCCTGGCGGACCGCGTCCCGATTCTGGACGCGCGGTTCTTCGTGACAGCCGTCCTGACGCAGCGTGAAACGGGCGGCAATTTGTCCGAGGTCCTGGACAACCTGGCGTCGGTGATTCGCGACCGATTCCGCGTCAAGCGGCAGGTTCGGGTCGTCACGGCGCACGGACGGATAACCGGCTGGATTCTGGCCGGCCTGCCACCATCGCTCGCCGCCATTCTCTTCACGATCTCACCCGAGCATATCAAGACGCTGACCGGCGATCCGCTGGGCGTAAAGATGATCGTGGCCGCTGCGATCCTGCAGACCCTCGGCACGCTCATCATCCGCAAGCTGGTCAACGTCCCGTACTAGGAGAGAGTCAGTCATGGCGCCCGACCTTTTGATTACCCTCGTAGCCGCGTTCCTGTTCGTCGCGCTGGTGTCCGGATGGGCGACATCGGCGGTTCTCTCGGCCGCTTCTCCCGAGCGCCGGCGACTCCGTCAGCTGGCGCTGATCGGCGCAGCCGCCGGATCCGTGGATTCGACCACTCTCGTGGATGCGTTCGATCCCAGGTTGAAGCGGGTGCCGGGTCTGCCGAAGTCGCCCAAAGAGATGAACCGCTTGCGCCGGCGCATGACTGCGGCCGGATACCACAGCACGTCGGCGCTCCTCGCGTTCGGCCTGGCAAAGCTCATCACCCCTGTGATGCTTGCCGCGCCGATTGTGTTTTTCATTGGGCTCCGGCGCGGATGGCTATACGCGCTGATGGCGGCAGCAATTGGATACCTGCTGCCGGGGATCTTCGTCGCCCGACGCATCGAGAAGCGGAAGCAGGAAATCCGGAACGGATTGCCTGATGCCCTCGACCTTCTGATCGTGTGCGTGGAGGCAGGGTGCGGCCTCGACCAGGCAATCGTCAAGGCATCCGACGAGCTCGCGATCGCGTATCCCGCGTTGACGCACGAACTGCGTCTCATCACGACCGAGATTCGTGCCGGAAAGCCTCGGCTGGAAGCCTTTAAGAACTTCGCGCGTCGCACGCAGGTCGATGACGTGCAGTCGCTCGTTGCCCTGCTCGTCCAGACGGACAAGTTCGGGACGAGCATCGCGCAGGCGCTTCGCACACACGCGGAAACGGCGCGAACGAAGCGCCGCCAGCGGGCGGAAGAGCGCGCCGCAAAGGTGGGCGTCAAGCTCGTTTTCCCCCTCGTCCTGTTCTTGTTTCCGGCTCTGTACGTCGTCATTCTCGGTCCGGCCGTCGTCCAGTTCGTCCGAGTGTTTCTGCCAACCGTCCATCGCTAAGGAGCTCACATGAATACCACGACAATCGTTCTATTGGTTGTATTCGCCGTTGTGGTCGTGCTGTACATCAGCCGCCGGCGAAGCCGTCTCGGCCGGGAGGACTGAGGCCCGTGGTCCTCGGATCCAGAACCACGGCGGCGGCGATCCTCGCGGCCGCGCTCGTCGCGAGCGGGTGCGCCATGCGCAAACCGCGCGGGATTGTCGCGCCGTCGTCCGGGGGCGCGCCTGCCGCTTCGACCTCCGGCGCGGCGAGTACGCGGGAGTTGTCGGAGTACATCGAAAAAGTGCGTCATCTCAGCACGGCGATGCGGCCCCCGGTTTCGCAGCACGTCCCGACGATCGAGGAGCGTGACCCGGAGCTGGCGGCAGAGCTTCGCGCTCTGTCGTTCGCCCCGTCTGCCGAGGGGCACTGCCGCGTGGCAGAGCGATATCGGCAGCGAGGCATCCTGGATGCTGCGTACGACCAGTTCAGCCAGGCGCTGGCGCTGGATCCGCGCAGTGCGGACGCGTACGACGGCCTCGCGCGCGTCTGGCGCGATTGGGGGCTGCCGCAACTCGGACTCGCGGACGCCCATCGTGCAACGTTCTACGCGCCGCAATCTGCGGCTGCGCAGAACACCTACGGCACGCTCATGCAGGCGCTCGGCAACTATCGAGAAGCCCGGATGGCGTACGAGCTTGCCACCTGGCTCGATCCGCATGCGGCCTACGCGGTGAACAACCTCTGCTATCTCGCATTTCTTGAAGGAAGGACAGAGGCAGCGATCCAGCGCTGCACCGCCGCGCTGACGCTCGACCCGTCACTCGCGGCGGCAAAGAACAACCTGGCGCTGGCGTTCGCGGCGGCCGGCAAGCTGGATCTCGCACGGGCGCAGTTCCTGGACGCCGGCGATCGCGCGAGCGGTCTCTATAACGTCGGCATCATGTATCTGGCGGCCGGTAATCAATCCCGCGCTCTCGCAGCGTTTGACGAAGCGAGCCGGACGCGAGTGACGTTCGCGCTCGCGCGCGAACGCGCCAGCCAGATCCGCGTCGCGATGCGGAAATCTCCAACTCTCTTGACCGAGCGCCTGAACGGCGCTCCCGTACAGCAGTTGCCATGACGACCATGCTGACCCGTTCGGAAGTCGTGCCGCATCCGGTCGCTCCGCAGAGTGTGGAGGAAGCCGGGATCAGTCTCGACCTGGTTCTGCAGCTCGTCCTCAAATCGCTGCACTTTTCCGGCGAGCTCTCGGGGACGGATCTCTCGCAGCGCCTCGGCCTACTGTTTCCAGTGCTCTCGCCCGCCCTCGATCTCTTGAAGGCGCAGCACCAGATTCAGATCGTCGGGGGGGGCATCGTCGGTGGTGCGTCGTACAGGTATCGGATTACCGACGCCGGCCGCACGCGCGCGGCGCTATTCCTCGAGACGAATCAGTACGTCGGCGTCGCGCCGGTGCCGCTCGCGCAGTACCAGAAGTACATGGAGACGTACCGCCGTGCGATGCCGCGCACGGCGAATCGCGATCGGGTGCGGACGGCCTTTTCACACCTCGTGATCAGCGATCGCGTGCTGGATCAGCTCGGGCCAGCGATCAACGCCGGGCATTCGATGTTCGTGTACGGCCCTCCGGGAAACGGCAAGACCGTCATTTCGCAGGCGATTCACAACCTGCTCGAGGGCGAGATCGCCATACCGCACGCGCTCGAGGTCGAGGGCAGCATCATTCGCCTGTTCGATCCTGTGAACCACGAACCGATTGGCGGCACCGACGACGAAACGAGCCTGACGACGATCGACGTGAACGATCGCCGCTGGGCCCGCTGCCGCAGACCGATGGTAATGGTGGGCGGTGAGCTGACCCTCGACTCGCTCGAATTGAGCTACAGCCCCACCACCGGGTTCTACCGCGCACCCGTTCAGGCGGTGGCGAATGGCGGCGTGCTCGTCATCGACGACTTCGGGCGGCAGCACTGCTCGCCACGCGATTTACTGAACCGATGGATCGTGCCGCTCGAAAGCCGGGTGGACTTCCTGACGCTGCAGAGCGGGCAGAAATTCGAGCTGCCGTTCATGACGCTCATCGTGTTTGCAACGAACATCCGTCCCGCGGAGCTCGTTGACGAAGCGTTCCTGCGCCGCATCCAGTACAAGATTTTCGCCGAGAGCCCGACCGTCGGGGACTTCAACGTGATCTTCGACAGGTGCTGCCGTGAGCTGGGCGCGACGAAGGACGAGGGACTCGTTGAACACCTGCTGTATGAGTATTACCGCCCGCGCAAGATAGCACTGCGCGGATGCCAGCCCCGCGATCTCATCAAACAGGCGCTCTCGCTGGCCAACTACTTGAATCGGCCGCCGCACTTGACGCCCGAGCTGCTCGAGGCGGCGTGCAACACCTATTTCGTCAACGATCGTGAGGAGACGGCGGTTTACGTCTGACGTCCATGCTCGGAGCACTTCTTTTCCTGCTGTTGCAGATCCCCTCGGGCCCGAACGCCGGTCCTCTCTCCGGCTCCGGTCTCTCCGTACGCATCACATCACCGCTGGGACGAAGCGGTGTGGCGGGCAGCGTCCGGATCGTGGCGCAGATACACAACACGGATGGATCGAATCCGGGACCTGCCCGGTTCTTTATCGACGGGAAGCTGTTCGGCACCGTCGACGCGCCGCCGTACGCGGTGGACTGGACGGACGACAACCCGTTCGAGCGGCGGGAGATCGCAGTCGCCGCCTCCGACGCCATCGGCCGTGAAGTGCGCGACACCGTTGTCCTCGACCCGTTCGACATCGTCGAGGAGTCGGAAATCACCAGCGTGCTCGTCGAGGCGTCCGTTCAGGACAAGGACGGGCACTTCGTCCAGAATGTGCCGCAGAGCGCGTTTACCGTCCTCGAAGACGGCGTTCCGCAGCCGTTGGATCTCGCGCGGCACGAACCGGTCGGCGCCACGTTCGCGCTGCTGATCGACAGCAGCCGCAGCATGTCGCGCCGGATGGACTTCGTCCAGCGCACCGCCGCGACCCTTGCCGACTACATGACGCCGCTCGATCGGCTCATCGTGGCGCCGTTCACGAAGAACCTTCTCCCACTGACGGGGCCAACTGACGATCGTCGAACCGTTTCCGAGGCAATCAGCGCGATGCACTTCGATGGCGGCACCGCGATTTTCGATTCGCTGGTGTCGCTGTCGCGCAAGCTCCGCGACTCCAACTCCCGCCGGGCGATCATCCTGATCACGGACGGCTACGACGAGAACAGCACGGCGTCCGCGGACGATACGCTGGCCGCGCTCAAGGATGCGCAAGTCACGGTCTACGTCGTCGCGGTCGGGGGCGTCGCGGGCATTTCGCTCAAGGGAGAGCAGATGCTCCGGCGCATCGCGGACGAAACGGGCGGCCGCATGTTCCTGCCGGCGACGCAGGAGCAGCTCCAGCTCGTTCACACCGCGCTTGCCGCCGACGTGCAGAATCGTTACCTGCTCACCTATACGCCGGGTAACCAGAAGAAAGACGGCAAGTGGCGCTCGATCGCCGTGGACTGCGCGGTGACCGGATCGCACGTGAAGGCGCGCTCCGGCTATTTCGCGCCGAAGCCCTCGCCGATTCGGGGCAGCATCGAATTCACGGCGATGGACATGGAGGGCAAGTACCTGGAAGTTTCCACAGACGACCTGGAGATTTACGAGGATGGCGTTCCGCAGCAGATCGACATGTTTCAGGAAGCGACGCAGCCGGTCTCGATCATCCTCGCACTCGATGCGAGCGGGAGCATGAAGAAGCACGAACCGGACGTGATCGCTGCCGCGCACGCGTTCACCGCGACCCTGCGGCCTGAGGATGAGCTCGCCGTCGTCCTCTTCTCGGACAAGTCGACATTCGCACACGACCTGTCGACTGATCGCAACATGACACGGGAAGCCATCGACGAATACAAGGCGTCTGGCGGAACGGCGCTCTATGACGCTGTAGGCGACGCGCTCGTCAGACTGAAGCGCAGCGACCGCCGCCGCGTGGTCGTCGTGATGACCGACGGACGCGACGAAGACAACCCGGGTACAGGGCCCGGCAGCGTCCGGAAGCTGCCGGAAGTGTTCGATCTCATCAAGGAGACCGGCGCCGCCGTCTTTCCAATTGGCCTCGGCTCGAAGGTCGACACGGCGGTGTTGCAGCAGTTCGCCGATCTCTCGGGCGGACGCGCGCTGCTCTCCCCGGACGTCTCGCAGCTTGCCCAGGAATTCCAGAACGTCTTGGAGGATCTGCGGCGCCGGTACATGGTCGCGTACACGTCGACGAACACCGACCACGATGGCAAGTGGAGGAACGTCGACATCAAGATCACGTCCGCTCCCAATGTCAGGGTGCGGAGTACGGCGGGCTATACGGCGCCGGCGAAATAGCAAGGAGTCTTCGAATGCGCACGTCGGGCGGGCGCGGGGCCGAAGGATGGATCGTTGTCATTCCGATTGCAGCGCTGATGGTCGCGATGACAATGACCAACGGGGGCGCGCATGAGACGGTGCTGACGTTGGAGCGCATGTTCCGGGAAACGCTCACGAGTGCGGTCGCATTCGTGCAGCGGCTGTTCTAGGGCGGCGTGGCTGCAGACAGGAAAAATTGATGATTCAGCAGATTCGTCTCGACGACTTGCTCGCACGAGACATTGACGTCAAGTGGTTCGAAGCGGTTGCGGTCATCCAGGCGCTGTGCCGCCAGGGACTCAAGAACCCTTCGCGCGCAGGATTTCCCGCCGCGGACGACATCGTCCTCGACGCAGCCGGCAACGTGTCGGCTCCCGCGGTGGGTACTGGTACCGGTGCTGGTGCCGCTGCCGCCCACCTCTTCGCCGCCATGCTGAAGGACGACGTTCCCGTCCGGTTGCGGTTAATTGTGACCCAGGCCACTGCAGGTGTGGGGTACGGAACGGTGGAGGAACTCTCCGAGGCCATTGGGTACTTCGAACGGCCAGACGGCGAGCAGCTCCTGAGGTCGCTGTTCGAACGCGCCAGCCATGCGCCGAACCGTGCTCCCGCTCCAATTCGTGAGAACGCAACAGCGCCGGCATCCTCTTCTACGAAACCGGAATTCGCGGACATTCCCGATCAACCGCGCCGACGAGGCGGCTCACCGTTGGCGCTGGCAGCGATCGCCACCGTTCTGGTGTGTGGATTCGTGCTGTGGCTGTTCGCGTCCGACGCGCGCACGGCCCGTCTCGCCGCGTCGTTCGGCGCCGTCGAGGATGCGCCGAAAACCAACAGTACTGCTGCTCGTCCAGCTGAGGGTCGGAAAACGCGCTCCGAGCGCGGGCGAAATGATTTGCGTGCCGCGGCTCACGCCTCCGATGGCGTGGGAGGGAGCCGATCGACCACATCACGGACGACGCCATCAATCGCCCCTCTCGTTTCGAGCGATGTGTCGTGGATCGGGAGCTGGATGGTCTCACCCGACTCTCTCGCGGCGCAGGCGTCGAGCGTGCCTCCAGGCATGGTGTTCTACTCGAGCGTGGAGATCACCGCCAGTACAACCGGCGGAGGCGAAGGAACGGCGGAGCCGGACGGGACACATATCTATACGCGCACCGATTCCGGGGTCGTCCCGCCTCGATCGGTGTATCCGAAGCTGCCGGACGAACCACCGTACGGCCCGCGAATTGCGAATCAAACGGTTCTCGAACTCGTCATCAGCCCGAAAGGATTCGTCGATCACGTGAGGCTTCGTACCCCTCCGCGTAACATTCACGAGTTCATGATTGTAAGCGCGGCAAAGGCGTGGCAGTTCGAGCCGGCGCGCCTCGCTGGCCAGCCGGTCGCGTTTCGCCAACTCATTCATCTCAACTTGGAGTGAAGGCTGACCAATGGCATCGAACGTCACCTCTGTGAGCCGGGCGTACTCGTCGCCGCGCATCGAGCTGTCGCTCGCCCGCCGCGCCAGCGATTGGACGGGATTCATCGTATTCGGGGCTATCGGCGTCTGGACGCTGCGGCGCCTGCCAGGTGTCGGTGTCTTCCTGCTCCCCACGCTCGCTCACGAGCTCTTCATGGCGGGAGCGTTCCTCATACGGGATCGTGAGAAAGCCGCGACGCGTCATGCGCCCGCGCAGGTCGCCGCATACGGCGGCACGTTTCTGGTGTTCGGGTTCTTTCACGCTGCGCGCATCTTCTGGCCGGAACTGCTCGCTACGGGAAGCGGGCCCTTAGTGGCTACCCTCGGTGGATTTCTGTGGCTCGCAGGATCGTTGCTGGCGCCGTGGTCGCTCTGGACCCTACGACATGCATTCAGCCTCGAGGCTCAAGCGCGGCGAATGGTCCGGAGCGGCCCTTATCGGCACGTTCGGCACCCGATCTACCTCGGCTACATTCTTCAGTACGGCGGACTGCTGCTTCTCTATCCGAGCAACGTGTTCGCGGTCGTCCTGGTCGTCTGGTTTGGACTCACGCTGATCCGCATGCGGTACGAGGAGCAGACACTCGCCAAAGCGTTTCCCGAGTACGAAGTGTACCGGTGCGCTACGGGAGCTCTCTTCCCTTTCAAGATCGGTAAGGCTTTCGTCCGAAGTGGCAACGGAAAGGTTGCCACTGTATAGCTGAGATCGAATTATCCGTCGTCGCCGCACCAAAACTCGCCCAACCGGGTGACTTTTTCCGTTGATTCCAATCAGCATGCACCTGCTGCGCCCGCAAACCCGTGCAATCGTACGCGGCGCGGCCTGATACTCCCACACCCCTCAGGGGGAACGCCACTTGCCAGTCCCGGGTATTCCATGCCCCAGGAGAACGCTTTCGCACCGCGCGTGCTCGTCAGCGCGAGCGCCCGGATGACGGCAGTGCTCGAGCTGGCCCGCCGCGCGGGACAGTCGAACGCCAAGGTCCTCATCACGGGCGAGAGCGGCGTCGGCAAGGATCTTCTCGCCCGCGAGATCCACGACGCTTCGACCCGGCGCGCGCGGCCGTTCCTGGCGGTGAATTGCGCGGGCATTCCCGAAACGCTCCTCGAGTCGGAGCTCTTCGGACACGTGCGCGGCAGCTTCACCGGCGCCTATCGCGACCGAGCGGGCAAGCTGCAGATGGCGCACGGCGGCACGCTGCTCCTCGACGAAGTCGGGGAGATGAGCCTGCGCATGCAGGCGCTGCTGCTGCGATTCCTGGAGAACGGCGAGGTCCAGACGATTGGCGATAGCCAGGCACGCACACTCGATGTGCGCATCATCGCGGCGACGAACCGCAACCTGCCCGAGCGCGTCGCCGCGGGCGAATTCCGCGAGGACCTTCTCTACCGGCTCCGCGTGATTCAGATTGCCGTGCCGGCGCTCCGCGAACGGCCGGATGACATTCCCGCACTGATCGAACACTTCCTGCGCCGCGCACCGCGCGCGATGACGTGCGCGCCCGAGGCGGAGCAGGCGCTGCTGCGCTACAAGTGGCCGGGAAACATCCGCGAGCTGCAGAACGTCATCGAGCAGGCCATCTGGCTCGCACCGACCAGCACGATCACGCTCGCCGACCTGCCCGAAGGGCTGCGGACGGCCGGGAACGGCATGGTGCCGACCCGCGAGCGCCGGCGCCAGATCTCCGAGGACCTGTTCCAGGCGCTCGTGCAGGGGCACTACTCGTTCTGGGATCACGTGCACCCGCTGTTCCTCAATCGCGACCTCACGCGTCACGACATCCGTGAACTGGTCGCTCGCGGGCTGAGCACCACCAAGGGAAATTATCGCGCCGTGCTGAAGCTGTTCGGCATGGACGCGTCGGACTACTACCGGTTCCACAACTTCCTCACGGCGCACGACTGCAAGGTCGACTTTCGCACGTTCCGCACCGGCGCATTCGTCGCGCCCATGCGTCGGCAGGGACTCCCGAAAGTTTCGTAATCATCCGAGGGGCTTCGCCCCTCGGACTCCCCTACACGTTCGCTCGCGGGCACCCGCTGCGCCGCCCGCTCCGCTCACGTGGCTCGCTCACGGCGTTCGCTCGCCAGCGTAGGCGCTTCGCCCCTCGGACTCCCCCACACGTTCGCTCGCGGGCACCCGCTGCGCCGCCCGCTCCGCTCACGTGGCTCGCTCACGGCGTTCGCTCGCCGCCGAAGGCGCTTCGCCCCTCGGACTCCCCTACACCTTCGCTCGCGGACACCCGCTTCGCCCCCCGCTCCGCTCACGTGGCTCGCTCAGGGCGTTCGCTCGCCAGCGTAGGCGCTTTGCCCCTCGCGCTGGTGATCACTCTTTTGTCGTCTCGAGCAGAACTCCCTCAAGAGGCAGACATTTGTCGTTGAGGTAGCGGCTGCTTGTCCCCTTCAGGGAAACCACTCGGACCGCGCAGCGCTTTATGTCCGCTGAGGTTGCGGCTTTTTCCTCCGCCAGCTCAACTTGGCCCTGCCGTTGCTCTTCCGTATCGCACACGCGCAACTGACAAAATTGCAATGGCTACACTCCCGTATTTCGTACTCGGACCGAACGCGCTGTTGAGTCTCGCGGGCCTGACTCGCGGGCCCGATCGCACCCGGCCGACGCCCGCCGAAGACTGGCGCGAGGCGACCGTGGACGTCGTGATTCCCGCGTTCAACGAGGCGGACACGATCGTGTTCTGCCTCGCGTCGCTGCTGCGCCAGACGATGCGTCCCCGCCGCGTGATCCTGATCGATGACGGGAGCACGGACGGAACGATTGATAGCGCGCGCATGTTCTGCGAGCTCAATGGTCTCGAACTGATCGCGATCCAGCGGGCGAAGCCGATTGGCAAGACGCCGACGATCAAGCGCCAGGCGCGCGAGCTGGATTGCGACGTCGAGTTCATCCTCGACGGCGACACGATCCTCGAGTCGCCGACGTACATCGAACGCGCGGTGCAGGAGCTGTACAAAGGCGTCGGCATCGCCTCGGCGTGCGGGACGATCCTGCCGCTGCGCCGGCGCGATCGGCGCGCTGCCGCACAGGATCCGGCGGTGCGTGCGTTCGCGACCGTGCCCGTCGCGCAGCCCGCCCGCGAGGAACCGCTCGGCCGGGCGATCGCCCGCGGAATTACGAACGTCTATCGCGAAGTCCTCTATCTCTTCCTGCAGCGATTCATCTATCGCGGGCAGATGGTGTTCTTCGGGACGATTACGAATCCGGTCGGCTGCGCCGTCGCGTATCGGCGTAAGTACGTGGCGGCCCTGTTCGACTACTTCGGTCCGCAGCTCGGAGACGATCTGACGAACTCGGAAGACATCTTCCTCGGCATGGGGCTGCTGAACGAGGGGTATCGAAACATCCAGCTCACCGACGTGTACGCGCGCACGGTCGAACCCGTGTGCACGCGCCTGCCGCGGCAGATCTATCTCTGGTCGTCGTCGTTCCTGCAGTCCTGCTTCTACTTCGACGCGCTTCTCCGCAGCCCGTTCCGTGCGCTGAAGCGGGCGCAGCAGCGCCGGAAGCCGCCGCAGCCGAAGTCCGGCACGCCGGCACAGCTGCCCGTGCGCGGCGTTCCGGCGCTGGCGTCCGCGTCCGGCCTCTCGCCCATGACGGGCCCGCACGTGACGGCGCTGCTGCGGACCGTCGTGAACGCCGGCGCGGTCGCGACCATCGAGCCGCCGCGCGGAAGCGCACTCGACAGGCGGATCGTTCGCGAGCCGTACCGGCAGGCCTTCGGCCGCCAGTACACGCTGGTGTACGGCCGCCCCGCAGGCTGGCTGCTGTTCACGGGCGCGATCGAGAAGGTGTTCTTCCCGACCGTTCTGCTCATGATGGCGATCGTCGGGAACTGGGAGGGATTGTGGGTGACGGTTGCGTGCGAGAGCCTCATCTCTCTCGCGGCGCTCGTGATCGTCATGAAGGGTCAGCGCCTCGAGTTCCTGATGAAAGGCCTTGCCGTCATCCCGATGCGTTATGCGCTGCTGCTGTCGGAGTTCGTGACGCTCGGGCGCTTCGCGGTGGACCTCTGGATCACGAGAAACAGGAAGTGGCGCAAATGAACCGGCTCGCATCGCTCGTCGTGTGCAGCGCGCTCCTTGCGGTGAACGCGGCAGCGCAATCCGCAATTCCCGAGCGCGGCCTCGCCGCCGAAGGCGAAGGACGCTGGACGGACGCGCTTCAGATCTACCAGGCCGGGATCGAGCGGAGTCCCGCGGACGCTGAGCTCTGGCTGCGCATCGCAGATATCCAGACGCGGCTCGGACGCTCCGAGGAGGCCATCGCCGCGCTCGAGCATGCGGCCAAGGCCGACCCATCGGCTGACGGGATCCTCGTACGGCTGTCGCAGGCCTACGCGGCGGCGAATCATGCCGTCCCCGCGCTCCGCACGATCGAAGCGGCACTGGCGCTCCAGCCCGCGAACGAAGATTACGAGCGTGCGCACGCGAAGCTCGCGACGTGGGCGGGTGATTATCGCGCCGCGGAGGAGAGCTACAAGAAGCTGCGCGTCCATCATCCGCGCGAAGGCGAGTTGATCCTGGCGCTCGCGCGCGTCCGCGTGTGGCGCGGCAGCACGGATGCGGCCGTCGCGAGCTATCGCGAATACGTCGCGCTGCCGGATGCATCCATCGACGTCTGGCTGGAGCTCGCGCGCGCGGAATCGTGGCGCGGCAACTTCGCCGCCGCCCTCGAATGCCTCGAGACGTATCGGCGAACGGCAGGCGAGACGCCCGCGTATTCACGCGAGCTCGCCGCAACGCTTGCGCGCGGAGGACGTCCACGCCACGCGCTCGACCACGCGGACGCGATGCTGGCCGGATCGCCGTCCGACTACGACTTGAATCTCTCACGGACGCTGGCGCTCGCGGCGCTCGGTCATCAGGGCGATGCCTACTCGAGCCTGAACCACACGCAGGCGCTCAACCCGGAACGCCCGGAGGCACATACCGCGGAGAGCGTCCTTCAATCGCTGCTCGCGTCGAATGCGGGACCGACCGCGAATATTTACAGCGACTCGGACGGGCTCAGAACGTTCCGCGCAGCGCCGAAGGCCGACGTCGGGTTCGGGACCGATACGCGCGTGCAGGGCGGCTACGAGTTCGTCGACCTTTCAGCGCGCGACGGCAGCGGCCTCGAACAGACGTCCGGCGCGACGGACGCGTCCGTGGAACACCTCTGGGCCGGACTCACGCAGCGGATTGGCTTCGTCACCGTCGGCGGGACGCTCGGTCAGGCGCAGGCGGAGGCGCGCGACCGGACGACGTATTCGGGGTTTGCGCGACTGAGCGTCTCCGACAGTCTGACAGCAACAGTCGAACGAAGCTTCGGCCTCTTCTCGATCTCGCCGCGCACCGTCGGCCTCGGACTCACGCGGCTCAATCACCGCGCGGCGATCGAGTGGATGCCCGGTCTCAGATACCGGGTTGCGGTGGACGTGTCGCGCGAAGATCTGTCGGACGGCAACACCCGATGGTCCGTCTATGCCGCACCGAGCGTCGGCGTTCTGCGGCGGCAGCGTCTCAATCTCGATCTGGGCGCGCTCGTGCACCAGTTCGGCGCACGTGACGACCTCGACAACGGCTACTACGACCCGAGCCGCTACGAATACTACGCGGTCGTGCTGTCGCCGTACTGGAAGGTATCCGAGAACATCGGCGTCGCGATCACCACAGGCCTTGGCGTCCAGCGGGAGCAGCTGGCTCCCGCGTTCCGGCTTGGTGGCAACGCTTCGGTCGAAGGCACGTTCGGCATCTATCGCGAGTGGCTGCTGAAGGTGAACGGGAGCACGACCACGAACCGACGCCTCGAGAGCGGGGCGTTCCGCGGATACAGCGGCGGCGCCGTGCTCGTGCGCAGGTTCTGAGGCCGCGGACTCACGCGGACAACGCGGAGATCGGTTACGGGGCGCGCAACTTGGGCCGCGGACTCACGCGGACAACGCGGAGATTGGTTACGGAGCGCGCAACGTGGGCCGCGGACTCACGCGGACAACGCGGAGATTGGTTACGGAGCGCGCAACGTGGGCCGCGGACTCACGCGGACAACGCGGAGATCGGTTACGGAACGCGAAACTTGGGCTGCGGACTCACGCGGACAACGCGGAGATTGGTTACGGAGCGCGAAAACTTGGGCGGCGGACTCACGCGGACAACGCGGAATGGGATCGGAATTCAAAGGAGTGACAATGCGTGCGCTGATCACGGGGGGAGCGGGGTTCATCGGGTCGCACCTCGCGGAAACGCTGGTGCTGCAGGGGCACCACGTGACCGTGCTCGACGATCTGTCGACGGGACGGCTCGAGAACATCGGGCATCTGGCCGGCGCGCCAGGCTTCCGGTGCGTGGTCGAGACGGTCACGAACGAGTCGGTCGTGATGCCGCTCGTCGAGCAGGCTGACGCCGTGTTCCATCTCGCCGCCGCCGTCGGCGTGAAGCTCGTGGTGGAGCGCCCGATCCACACGATCCACACGAACGTGAACGGCACCGAGACCGTGCTGAAGGCGGCCTGCCGCTTCGGCAAGCGGGTGCTGGTGGCATCGACGTCGGAGGTGTACGGAAAGAGCCACGCGCTCCCGTTCCGCGAAGACGCCGATCTCGTTCTCGGGCCGCCGGACAAGATTCGCTGGGGCTACGCCACGAGCAAGCTGATGGACGAATTCCTCGCGATGGCCTACGCGCGCGAGCACGACCTCCGCGTCACCGTCGTGCGCCTCTTCAACACGGTGGGACCGCGCCAGAGCAGCCGGTACGGCATGGTGCTGCCGAACTTCGTGAAGTGGGCGATGGCGGGCGAACCACTCATCGTCCACGGCGACGGGTCGCAGACGCGGAGCTTCACATGGGTGGGCGACGTCGTGTGGGCGCTCACGTCGCTGATCGAGGAGCCCCGGGCCGCGGGACAGGTGTTCAACATCGGCAACGGCGAAGAGACGTCGATCCGTGCGCTCGCACAGAAAGTCTGCAAGAAGACGGGCAGCAACTCGCCTATCGTGTGCACGCCGTACGAACGGGCCTTCGACAAGAGCTTCGAGGACATGCCACGGCGCGTGCCCGACGTGACGAAGCTCCGCCGCCTGGTCGGCTTCGAACCGCGCGTGCACCTCGATGGCATCATCGAGAGCGTGATTCAATACTGGGGAGCGGAGGCGGGCCTCCGCCCGCGGCCCGCTGCCGCACGCGTCCGGCCCGCGGCGGCCGCGGCCGCGCTGTGATGCCTCGGGCGGCGGCCCGAACCGGACCGACTGTGCACATCTTCGATCCGATCATCGTCAATCCCACGGCGCGCTGCCGGCTGGTGAACCGGACGCGCGGGTTCGCGCTCGCGTCACAGATCGAGGCCGCGTTCGACTCCGAGAGCCGCCGCCGCGGCCTGCTCGGACGATCCGCGCTGGCGATCGATACCGCGCTCGCGATTGCTCCGTCGAACGCCGTGCATAGCTTCGGCATGCGCTTCCCGATCGACCTGCTGTTCATTCGCCGCGACGGGGTTGTCGTGAAGCGAGTCACTCACCTCAAGCCGCGCCGCATCGCGGCCGCGCTGCGCGCGTTTGCCGTCCTGGAGTTTGCGGCGGACCATCCGGGCGTCTCGGAAACGGATGTCGGAGATGTGCTGGGGATCGAGATCGCGTCGACTGCATCTTCCGCCTGAAGGCGGAAGCCACGGACCGCTCCTCACCGACGGACCGCTCCTCACGAACGGACTGCTCCTTACCAGCGACGGCTCTCGACAAAATTCCGGGGCTCCCGACAAAATCGCGTGACTTCCAGCTTAAGCCGGAAGCGCTCCCCACAAACTCCCGTGGCTTCCGGCTTCAGCCGGAGGCAATCAAACCGAATGCAACGCCCTGGTGTCTAAGTAGAAGCCAGCGTTTCGGGAGGATCACATGCGGATCGCGATCCACACGGCCGTCGTTTGCCTCCTCGTGTTCTATGCCTCGAGTGCCGCGCGCATCCAGGGCCTCACCGTCCAGGGCACCATCACCGATGCTACAGGCGGCCCCCTTCCCGGCGTCACCGTGGAGCTGCTGAAGGACGGCCAGCTCGTCGCAACAGGCACCACAGATGGCACCGGCATCTTTCAGTTTCCCAACATCGCAGCCGGGATCTACGAGCTGCGCGCGCGGCTGAACGGATTCAAGGCGCTCCGCGTGCTGCAGCTCGCGGTTCGCACGGAAGCGCCGCCGCCGCTGCGGCTCACCATGCAGATTGGCGCGCTCAGCGAATCAGTGTCCGTCGATGCGCGCGCAATCGTTGGTGGACGCCCTGCCGGGCCACCTCCGATGTCACGCCCCGAACAGCTGAAGGACGCGACGCAGGAGCAGGCGGCACACGAATCCATGCTGATGGGTTCGGCACCGACGCCGCCATTCAACACCGAGGCGTACGACCGGATCGAGGACAACACGTTCCGCAGGGTGGCCGATGCCCCGCTGTCGACGTTCTCGATCGACGTCGATACGGCGTCGTACGCGAACGTCCGCCGCTTCCTCAACGAGGGAACGCTGCCGCCCGTGGATGCCGTGCGCATCGAGGAGTTGATCAACTACTTCCACTTCGACTACGCGGATTCAACCGATCGTGCACCGTTCGGCATCACGACGGAGGTCGCGGCCTGTCCGTGGAACGAGAAGCACACGCTGGCGCTCATCGGCCTCCAGGCAAAACGCCTTCCGGCCGGGCAGACGCCTCCACGCAACCTCGTGTTCCTGCTCGACGTGTCGGGATCGATGCAACCGGCGAACAAGCTCCCGCTGGTCAGGACGGCGATGAAGATGCTCGCCGAAACGCTCACCGCGAAGGACCGCGTCGCGATTGTGGTCTACGCGGGAGCGAGCGGGATGGCGCTGCCCGCGACGCCTGGCGATCACGTCCGCGACATTCAGGACGCGATTTCATCCCTCACGCCCGGTGGATCGACGAACGGCGCCGCAGGCATTCAGCTCGCGTATCAGCTCGCGACGCAGAACTTCATCAAGGGAGGCATCAACCGCGTAATCCTCGCGACGGACGGTGACTTCAACGTCGGCGTCGCGAGCCAGGGCGAGCTGGTGCGGCTGATCGAGGAGAAGCGCGCGTCGGGCGTGTTTCTGTCGGTGCTCGGCGTGGGCGAGGGAAACCTCAAGGATTCGACGATGGAGAAGCTGGCCGATGCGGGGAACGGCAACTACGCCTACCTGGATTCGTTGCACGAAGCACGCCGGGTCCTGATTGCAGAAGCCGGGTCGACGCTCGTCACGGTGGCCAAGGACGTGAAGATTCAGGTGGAGTTCAACCCGGCGACGGTCGGGGCGTACCGGCTCGTCGGCTATGAGAACCGGCTGCTCCAGAACGAAGACTTCAACAATGACAAGAAGGACGCTGGAGACATGGGTGCCGGGCACAGCGTCACGGCGTTGTACGAGATCGCACCGCCCGGCGAGCCGATCGACACACCGAATGTCGACCCGCTGAAGTATCAAACGCCGGTTCAGCCGGCGAGCGCCGCGCGCAGCGCGGAGTTGATGACGGTGAAGGTCCGCTACAAGGATCCAGACGGCGACGCGAGCCGGATGTTCTCGCGTCCCGTCGGGAGCAAGGCGACAGCCGCGCACAATCTCGGGTTCGCCGCAGCAGTTGCCGAATTCGGCATGCTCCTGCGCGGCTCGGCGTTCAAGCAGAACGCGGCGTGGGAGGGGGCGTCGCAGCTCGCGCGCACGAATCGCGGCGATGATCCGGATGGCTATCGCGCTGAGTTCTGCCGGTTGATCGACCTGGCAGCGTCGCTCGACCGGCAGCACTCCACATCGCCCTTGACGCGGCGGAACTGACGCGCGTCATCGTGTGATGGCAAGGGCGACGCGCTCCGCAGCACGTTCGAGGGTCGCGGGTGCGACTGGAATTTCCTGCGCAACGCTCGTTCCGTCGTCAACACGAAGCAGGAAATAGCGACCCGCGACCCGCGCGAAGATGAGCTCCGGCTGCTGCACCTCGTCTGCGCGGGTCCCCACCGTCAGCAGGAACACCGAATGGCGGCCGGCCGTGCCGCGGATCTGAATGGGTCCGAGCGGATCCGGCCGCGTGATCTCGTAATTGCCTGCCGGCAGCGTGGTCTTTCCTGCCACGAAATCAAAGGGGATGTGCGACGTGAGCGTGTCCTGCGCGCACACGGGCGCGGCCGCCATCAGCACCGCGGCCATCGATAAGAGTCCAGCTTTCCAGCCCAACTTGTTCATGACGTCCTCACTCTCCGAGCACTCGAGCTCTATACATGGAGACGGGGCGTCTGTTACGAAAGTGTGGCGGGACGATGAATCAAGTGAGGCTATCGGGCATTCGCAACCTGCTTCTGACCTGCCACGACATCGGTGGCTGTTGCCGCCGGCCGCCCGAGGTGGAACGGTACGCTGGTCACGACGACGTTCGGCTTGAACAGGAGCGCGCCCTTGATGAGCAGCGCGTGCTGGTTGTGTAGGAGATGCTGCCACAAGCGGCTGGGAACGAACTCGGGCAGGATCACCGTCACGTAGCCGTTCGGGTCATGGTGCTGCACGCGCTCGATGTACTCGAGCAGCGGCTCCATCAGCGAACGGTACGGCGATTCGAGCACGACGAGCTGAACTCCCTGTCCCCATTCGGGCCACTGGGCGCGAATCGCGTCCGTCCCCACTCCGTCGATTTCCACGTACACTGCGCGGACGTCATGTGACAGCGTGCGCGCGTATCGAAGCGCCTTCACCACCGCGCGTTGGATCCCGCCGATCGGCACGAGCACGACGTGGCGTCCCTGCGGCTCCGGGCTCCAGCCCCGCAGCGTCAGCTCGGACGCGACGCGGTCGTAGTGACGCCGCGTGATCTCGAAGATCCCGACGAGCACGGGAATCATGAGGATGATGATCCAGGCCCCTTCCGCCGCTTTGGTTGCGGCCACGATCACCAGGACGGTGCCGGTCACGAGCGCGCCGAACCCGCTGATCGCCGCGCTCGTTTTCCACCCCGAGCCGCCGAGCGTCCGCCAGTGCAGCACCATACCCGCCTGCGAGAGCGTGAACGACACGAAGACCCCGATCATGTAGAGCGGAATCAGCGCGTGCGTGTCGCCGCCGAACGTGAACAGCAGCACGGACGCGAGCACGCTCAGAATCAGAATGCCGTTCGAGAACGCCAGGCGGTCTCCCTGGTTCATGAACTGACGCGGAAGAAACCTGTCGCGTGCGAGGATCGACGCGAGCCGCGGAAAGTCCGCGTATGCGGTGTTGGCCGCCAGGACGAGGATGGCCATCGTTGCCGCCTGCACGACGTAGTACAGCGAGCCGCGTCCGCCAAACGTGACGCGCGCGATCTGCGACACGACGGTTTCGGCATCGTTCGGCACGATCCCGTACGCGTGCGCGAGCAGCGTGATCCCCAGGAACATCGCGATCGCGAGCACGGCCATCGCGACGAGCGTCTGGGCGGCGTTCCTGCTCTCGGGCGGACGGAATGCCGGCACGCCGTTGGACACGGCCTCCACGCCGGTCAATGCGGTGCAGCCATTCGAGAATGCGGTGAGCAGCACGAACAGCGGCAGCGCGGTCGTTCCAGGCGGGAGCTGGTGCGCCGCCAGCGGGACGGGTTGCAGCGTGCCGGTGAGGTACCGCCAGGTGCCAATCGCGATCATCACCAGGACGCTCACGATGAAGAAGTACGTGGGTCCGGCAAACAGACGTCCCGACTCGCGAATGCCGCGAAGGTTTCCCGTCATCAGGATCGCCACGAACAACAGGCAGAGCGCCACTGGATCTAGATGGCGGTGCGGAAAGGCGGACGTAATGGCTGCCACGCCCGCGGCAACGCTCACCGACACCGTGAGGACGTAATCAATCAGGAGCGATGAAGCTGCGATCAGCGCCGGCAGCCGTCCGAGATTTTCCCTGGCGACGATGTAGGCGCCGCCGCCGTTCGGGTACGCGTGAATCGTCTGCCGGTACGAGAAGACGACGATCGCGAAGATCGTCGCGATGAGCGCGCCAATCGGCGTCACGAGCGTGAGCGCCGCGACGCCTCCGATCGTGAGCACCCGCAGAATCTCTTCGGTGGCATACGCCACCGAGGAGAGCGCATCGGAAGACAGGACGGCAAGTCCGGTCACCCGTGAGAAGCGTTCGTGATGCGCGAGATGAGAGGGAATGGGGGCGCCGACGATCAGGCGCTTGACCTGTCCGACGAAGGACTCTTCCGCCACGAGAACCTCCAACCGCCGACGGGGTTAGCTGCCGGGCTCGAGGTTGGAGTCCTCTACCATCCGCCTGAATCGCGCAACTGACGTTGCGCGCTACGAGCCCGGCTTTCACCGGGCTACGGCGCAATGGATTCGCCCCGTAAGTGGGTCCCCCGTACCGCTTCTCGTCGAAGCGGATTTGGCGTTACCCACATTATGCGCCTGCCGGCCGCGTGGTTGGAATAAATGAAACCGCCGCCTAGCGACGGCGGGTCGACAATCCTAGCTCTGCTGCTGCTCGATCTTGGCGCGCAGCCGGTCTTCCTGCGCCCGCAGCTCCGGCGTCAGTTCCTTTCCGAAATCCTCTGCCTCGAAGATCGGCCTGATCTCGACTTCCGTCCCGCCGTCGAACGGCGCCTTCTTCAGCCACTCGACCGCGTCGTCCATCGACTTCACCTTCCAGATCCAGAAGCCGGCGACGAGCTCCTTCGTCTCTGCGAACGGTCCGTCGATGACGGTGCGCTGCGATCCCGAGAAGCGCACGCGCTTGCCCTTTGACGTCGGGTGCAGCCCTTCCCCGGCCTGCATCACGCCGGCATTCACGAGCTGCTCGTTGTACTTGCCCATGTCCCGCAGGATCTGTTCGCTCGGCATCTGTCCGGCTTCGGATTCCTTGTTCGCCTTCACCAGCACAATCACTCGCATTGGATGCTCCTTTGAGGTTCATCTCCTTATCGAACCAGCACCCGCGAGTTCGACATCTGCTGAATGCCGGCACTCACGACGCTCGTCCCACATTACGGCGTGCGAAAGCGCCAACGGGCGCTCGTAATTGGGCCAATCGCCAGAACCACGAAATATGGCCGGATCTACGTAGTCGAGCACGGCGGACAGTTTGCGAGTCCGCGCCGCGCACAAGGAGGTGCATTGATGATGCTACGCAGCCTGCCCGTTGTTGTTGCCATTGGAGCGGCGCTCGCCTTGGCCGCCGCGTGCGGACACAGTCCGGCAGAACAGGCGCCGCTCAGCCCCTCAGCGCTCTCGACTGGAGCCGACGCGAGTCAGTCGGTCCAGGGTCGTCAGGATGTGCGCGTAACCATGCAGGACGCGTGCGATCCGGAGACGTTCAATGCCGCAGCAGGGCCAGGCACCTGCGTGCGCTCGGGAGGCGTGACGTTCGACCTGTTCATTTCGCAGCTCACGAAGCACGGTTCGATCGGCGCCTGGCATTTCTCGCCGCCGACCGCGAACGTCCGCGTCGGCCAGACCTTCCTGGCGACGAACAATGGCGGTGAAGTGCACACGTTCACGGAGGTTCACGAATTCGGCGGCGGGATTCTGCCGGGTCTGAACCAGCTCGCAGGCGTGCCGGTTGAAGCACCTGAATGTGCCGCGCTCGAGCCGGACGACCGCGTCGCGCCCGGCGGCACGTATCGTGAGGATATCGACCACGCGGGCACGCTGAAGTTCCAGTGCTGCATCCACCCATGGATGCGGCTCGAAGCCAAGGCTTCGAGCCGGTAAGTCTGAAAGAAACTGGGCGCTTTACGCCATCGCCGTCGCTCGCGCGACGAACGGATTCTCGTCGGCGCTCGGCCCGTAAATCGACGGCACGGGCACCTCGAGCTGCCGCAGGTACACGGCGAGCTGCCCCCGATGGTGATACCAGTGATTCAGCATGATCGAGCGCAGCACGGCGCCGACGGGAAGGGCCAGCACTTCCCTCTCGCCGTCAACGACGCGCCAGATGTTCGAGAGCGATGCGGCATCCATTCCGCCAAGGATCTGTTTCGCCCGTGCCACGCTTTGCTCGAGCGCGGGGACGAGCTCCTCCGCGCTCGAGGCGCTCCGCTGCGTGAACTGCGGGATCGGGAACGGGGACCTCTGCGACATCTCCGCGATACCCCCGGGGAGCGTCGCGACGTGGAGCGCGAGCTGGCCGAGCGACATCGACTTCTCATGCGGTTTCCAGCCCAGACGATCTCCCGGGACGCGCTCGAGCACTCGGCGCGTCGTCTGCGCCTCCTGATCGAGCTCCTGCAGCAAGCCTTCGATAATCGACATGATTCGAGCTCCTCTCCTCAATGAGCGATGCGGCGCGATTCCGCCTGCGTCCGCACGCGCTCGAGAATCGACGCCCATCCCCGGTCCATGCCCGTCCGATAGTCCTCAGGCAGGAAGCCAAATGCGGAGTGGCGGAATGTGATGACGGTGCCGCCGTCGACCTCCTTCAGCCGGTACTGCACGTTTGAGACGACCGGCGCGGACAGGAACAGCGGCCCCGTGATCTCCAGGAGCGTGGGGCGCTTGATCGCCTGCACGTGTCCCCAGAAATGCCCGTTGTTCTGTCCGAGGTCGCGGAACCACCGCCCGCCTGGCTCCGGCTCGATCACGAGCGGCAGCGGCTGGCCTTCCGGTGTCTGATTGGCGGGGCCCAATTGGTTCAACAGCGCTTCGAACGTGGCCTCCATCGACGCGCGCACGTCGATCTCCTGAGCAATGCTCAGCGTGAGATCTTCCAGCGTGGAAACCGTCAGGCTCATGACTGTCCTCCTTCTGCTTCTTGCTTGATGCGGAGCAACTGGCTTCGCCAGAACCGTTCGAACCTCTGCGTCCACTCGTGCAGCGGCCGGATTGCGGCGGCGTTCGTGCGGTAAAACATCTGGCGCCCCTCGCGGCGCACGTCGACGAGCCCCACTTCGCGAAGGACCTTCAGGTGCTTGGACACGGATGGCTGACCGAGTCCCAGGGCGTCGACGATATCCGTGACCGGACGCTCGTGCGGCGTCAGAAAGACGAGGATGTCGCGCCGGCGCGATTCGGCGATGGCGTTGAAGATGTCCGCGGTGGTCGCGGCGCGAGGCATTAACGCATTATATTCCCATACAGGAATGTGTCAACCGTGCGGCCGCGTGTGCGGGTGCGGGTGCGGCCGCGGGTGCGGGTGCGGGTGCGGGTGCGGGGGGAAAGCTCTTCCGTGGGAAGCTCGCCAGTGTCGATCCGGCGCGATCCTCTTCGTATAGAAGGTGAGAGCCGCCGGCATGGCGCCGGCGAGCGCGCAAAAGGAAGAGGAAGAACTCATGAAGCAATATCTGCTCAGCATCTATCAACCCGACGGCGATGCGCCGCCACCGCAGGTGCTCGAACCGATCATGCGCGAGGTGACTGCCGTACGGCAGCAGATGAAGGCCGCGGGCGCGTGGGTCTTCGCCGGCGGTCTGCATCCGACGAGCACCGCGACCGTTGTGCGCGTGAAGAACGGCGACGTGCTCACCACCGATGGTCCATTCGTCGAGGGCAAGGAGCACATCGGCGGCTTCTGCGTCGTGAGGGCCGCCGATCTGGACGGAGCGCTCGATTGGGGACGCCGGCTTGCGCGCGCCACCACGCTGCCGATCGAGGTGCGCCCGCTCCGTGATGAAACCGAGCACTGAGCCCCGCATGCCCGCGCAGACGCGGTCCGGGATCGAGCGTGTGTTTCGTGAAGAGTACGGGCGGGCGGTGGCGGTCCTGGTCCGCTATTTCCGCGACATCGATGTAGCGGAGGAGGCGGTCCAGGACGCGTTCGCGATCGCGCTCCAACGGTGGCCATCGAAGGGTCAGCCGCCCAGCCCCGCCGGATGGATCATCACGACGGCACGCCACCGCGCAATCGATCGGCTCCGTCGCGAGGCGTCGCGCGATGAGCGCCACGCGCAAGCAGCGTGGCTGCAGTCCCGTGACGAACCGGACGAGGAGAGCGTGGTGAAGGACGAACGCCTGCGGCTGATCTTCACGTGCTGTCATCCGGCCCTTGCCCCGGCGGCGCAGGTCGCGTTGACGCTTCGGCTTCTCGGAGGTCTCACGACGGCGGAGATCGCGCGCGCCTTTCTCGTGCCTGAAACGACGATGGCGCAGCGGCTCGTTCGCGCAAAGGGAAAGATTCGCGACGCGGGCATTCCCTATCGAGTGCCGGGCAACGAGGAACTGCCAGCCCGCCTCGGCGCCGTACTCGCGGTCGTCTATTTGATCTTCAACGAGGGCTACACGGCCATGTCCGGCGATCGCCTCGTCCGCGATGACCTCTGTGCGGAGGCTATCCGGCTCGGACGCGTGCTGGCAGAGCTGATGCCCGACGAGCCCGAAGTCATGGGCCTGCTCGCCTTGATGCTGCTGGTGGACTCGCGGCGCGCCGCGCGCGTCACGCGTGAAGGAGATCTCGTTCTGCTCGCCGATCAGGATCGTTCGCTATGGAAGCGTGCGCTCATCGGCGAGGGCCAGCGGATTGTCCGGCGGTGCCTCCATCTGAACCGCCCCGGGCCGTATCAGATTCAGGCCGCGATCAATGCCGTGCACAGCGATGCAGCGACGGCGGATGCGACCGACTGGCCGCAGATCCTTCATCTGTACGACCAGCTCCTGGCCATGGCACCCGCGCCACACGTCGTGCTCAACCGCGCGGTCGCTGTCGCCGAAGTGGCTGGGCCGCATGCGGCGCTCACGATCGTCGACGGCCTCGACATGCATTCGTATTACCTGTTCCATGCGATCCGCGCCGATCTCCTTCGCCGGCTCGGACGCGTGAGCGAGGCGGCGATCGCGTACGACTCGGCGATCGCGCTCGCGTCCAATGCCGCGGAGCGTGGGTTCCTGGAGCGCCGGCGCCGATCGCTTGATTGAAGGACGCGCGTTCACTCAGGAAACCAGCGGCAGCTCCACCCAGAAGAGCGAGCCCGCGCCCGGGCTGGACTGCACCCCCGCCGTACCTCCATGGGCGTCTACGAGCCGCTTCACGGTTGCAAGCCCAAGCCCCGATCCATCGATGTCATGGTGCAACCCGCGAACGAATGGATCGAAGATCGTTGCCTGCACCGCGGCCGGAATGCCGGGACCGGTGTCCTGCACTTCGAGCCGGGCAACGCCTCCGATCTGATGTGCGCGGACGGCGATCCGTTTCGTGGGGCGCTCGCCCATGTACTTCGCAGCGTTCCGCACCAGGTTCTGAACGATGCTGGTGACGACCCCGAGACTGCACGGCACGACGAGTGGTCCGCTCGTGTCGACGTCCACGTCGATGCCGTTTTTCTCGGCTGGCTCGAGCGAGTCCGCGACGATCGCCGGGAGCACGGCGTCGAGCGAGCACCGGACTGAGGGATCCGGCCGCGCGCCGGATCGCGCGAATGCCAGGAGTGCCTGAACGAGCTGCTGTACCCGGCGCAGCGCGCGGCCGCTTCGATCGATGTACGGGCGGCTGCGCTCGTCGCACGACTGACCGAGCAGGGCCAGCGCGGATCCGATCGTGCCGAGAGGGCTCAGCACGTCGTGCGCGACGCGGCCGGCGAAGCGATCCAGCTCCGTCACGCGCGCGCTCAGCAGCGCGTTGTGCTCGTTCAGCAGCTGATCGTGCCGCCGCGACGCTCGGTACGCGACCACGACCGCGAGCACGGCAATTGCTGTTGAAATGCCGTCGAGCAGGACGATCATCCGCAGCGTTGTCAGGCGCACGTTTCGAACGTCGCGCGCCATCAGCTCCGACTGGCGGATGTCGAAGCTGAGCGTCGCCAACACTGACGACACAGCCCGGTCGAGCGCTTCGTCGACACGCCCGCCGTTGGCGAGATCCGCTGAGCGGATGCCCCGCGCCTCCCGATCCAGGGCTTCGCGGACGAGTCGCACCGCTGCGGAGACGTCGGTCCGAAGGGCCGTCCAGAATTCGTTTTCACCGGCGAGCGGGGCAAGCTGCAGGTAGGCCGCGACATCCGCATCGACGGCCTGAATTTCGCGGCCGGCCGTCTCGGCTGACGATCGCCGCAGGCCTCCCGTCCCCTCGTCGTCCAGCAACTGACTCAATCGCGTGAGCCGCACCGCAGCACGCGAGAGGTACTCGGTGCTCGGAACCGCGTTCGTCTCGATCGAGGACGACAACGCGTCGAGCCGCGCGAGGCGATTCTGGGTATAGACGGTCGCGCCGACGAACGAGGCGACGGTGATCAATGATGCGATGATCAACGCCGAATGGTGGCGCTCGAATTTCATCCCTGAGATGTCCCGGAAAGCCGGAATAATACATCGCTCAGAGTGACCGCATGACCAAGTATCGCAGCCACCTCCCGCAGCTCGGAGGAAAGCTCTTCCTGAGCGACGGCGGGATCGAAACGACATTGATCTTCAACGAAGGTCTGGAGCTCCCGGATTTCGCCGCCTTCACGCTGCTGCGCACGCCCGAGGGTGAGGCGGCTCTTTGCAAGTACTTTCGAACGTATGCCGACATCGCGAGCCGATTTCTACTCAGCGTACTTCGCGATCAACTGCGCGCATCCCAACCACTTCGAGCGCGTCCTCGCCGCCGGGGGTGCGTGGGTCGAGCGAATCCGCGCGATTCGCGCGAACGCGTCGCGCAAGAGTCACGCGGAGCTGAACGAATCGCCGGAGCTGGACGCCGGAGATCCGATCGAGCTCGCCGACGACTACGCGCGTCTGACGAAATGCCTGATACGCCTGAACGTGATGGGCGGATGTTGCGGGACCGATCATCGCCACATCGAGCGGATCGTTGAAGCGTGTGGGCCGCTGTTCGGCGGGGTATGACGTCCCGTGGTTTCCGCCTTCAAACGGAAGACCGCCGAAGCGCGCGCTGCACCAGCTTCTGCACTTCGCGCACCCACAACACGACGCTCGCGACCATCGTACACTGCAGCCAGTCGAGTGCCGTGAGCGGCTCCGTCGAAAACGCCCGCTGCAGCGCCGGCATGTACACGACGAAGAGCTGGAGCGCGATTGAGACGCCGACCGCGCCCCACAGCCAGCCGTTCGTGAACAGGCCGCGGAACGCGCTCACGTCCTCCGAGCGCGCGTTGAAGACGTTGAACAACTGAAACAGCATCAGCGTGGTGAAGGTCATCGTCTGCGCGTGACGCAGGCTGCCCGTGCCCGGGACGATGCCGCCAGGTAATGCCGCATCCAGGACGTACAGCGTTCCGACCGCCATGATAGCGCCCACGAAGAAGATGCCGCGCCACATCCGTGCGGTCACGACGCGTTCGGTGACCGGACGCGGCGGCCGGTGCATCAATCCCGGCGCCACCGGATCGACGCCCAATGCCAGCGCCGGTGCACCGTCCGTCACGAGGTTGATCCAGAGCAGCTGCGTCGCGACGAGCGGCAGCACGACGGCCTCGCCCTGGGGCTCGAGTCCGATGCGCTTCGCACACACCACGCCGAAGAACATCGTCATCACCTCGCCGATGTTCGACGAAAGAAGGTAGCGGAGGAACTTGCGGATGTTCGAGAAGATCGCGCGCCCTTCTTCGATGGCGGCGACGATCGTGGCGAAGTTGTCGTCGGCCAGCACCATGTCCGCGGCCTGCTTGGAGACGTCGGTTCCGGCGAGCCCCATCGCGACCCCGATATCCGCCATCTTCAGCGCCGGCGCATCGTTGACGCCGTCCCCCGTCATGGCGACCACGGCGCCGTGATGCTGGAGCGCGCGGACGATTCTCAACTTGTGTTCCGGGTTCACGCGTGCATAGACCGAAACGTCCTGCGCCAGCCGTTCGAGCGCCTCGTCAGCCATGCCTTCCAGCTCCTCGCCGGTCGTGGCATGCGGGCGATCGACCAGTCCCAGCTCGTGGGCAATCACCGCGGCCGTGCGGGGGTGATCGCCTGTGATCATCACGGGCCGGACCCCAGCCTCCTTGGCGCGGCGCACCGCGGCTCTGGCTTCGTCGCGCGGCGGATCGATCATTCCGATCAAGCCCGCGAACACGAGATCGCGCTCGAGGTGTTCGCCGACGTCCTCAGCGGTCGGCGTCCCGCCGGCCGACGATCGAAATGCGACACCGAGCGTGCGCAGCGCGCGGCCGGCGAGCGTATCGTTCATCGAGAGAATGGCCCGGCGGCGCTCGTCCGACAGCGGATGCGGTTCTGAACCGACGAGTTCGTGCGTGCATCGTGCGAGGAGCACGTCGGGCGCACCCTTCGTGAACAGGAGGATGCGCCCTTCGGTTTCGGCGTCGGTGTGGATGGTGCTCATCAGCTTCCGTTCGGATGAAAACGGCACCTCCCCGACGCGCGCAAACCGGCGCTCCAGCTGTTCGCCGCGCAACCCCGCTTTCCTCGCCGCCACGATCAACGCGCCCTCCGTTGGATCGCCCTGCACCGACCAGCGTCCGCCGTGCTCCTGCAGGGACGCGTTGTTCGCGCAATCGGCAACCGCAAGAGCGCGTTCCAGTTCGACGCGGAGATCGCCGGCTACCGGGCCTGCATCCGATCGAACGTCGCCCGCGGGCGCATAGCCCGTGCCGCTCACGATCACGTGACCACTCGCGGTCGCCACTTCTCGCACAGTCATCTCGTTCTTCGTGAGCGTGCCTGTCTTGTCCGACGCGATGACCGAAGCGGACCCTAACGTCTCGACGGCGCTGAGGTGCCGGACGATGGCGTTCCTCCGTGCCATCCGCTGGACGCCGAGCGACAACACGGCGGTGACGACGGCGGGCAGCCCTTCGGGCACCGCCGCTACCGCGAGCGCCACGCCGAGAATGAGGACGTCGAGGAACGCGGAGAAACCGCGAACGTGCTCGACCACCACGATCGTCGCGATCATCACGACGGCAATGATGATGACGACGAGGCCGAGCAGCCTGCCGACGCGATCCAGTTCCTTCTGAAGCGGCGTGATCTCGCTCGGGACGCGGGACAGCATGCCGGCGATGCGGCCCATCTCCGTCTGCATGCCCGTTGCGACAACGATCGCGCGTCCGCGTCCGTACGTGACGGATGTGCCGCTGTAGATCATATTGGAGCGATCGCCGAGGCCGGCTTCGGCCGTGATTGCGTCGATGTCCTTCGAGACGGGAACGCTCTCGCCGGTGAGCGCGGCTTCGGCCGTCTGCAGCGCCGTCGACTGGATGACGCGCGCGTCCGCCGGAATCGTGTCCCCTTCCTCGACGGCGATCAGATCGCCCGGGACGACCTCCGCTGCCGGGATGCTGCACGCGGCACCATCGCGGATGACGTGCGCGTGCGCCGCGGCCATCTGCCGCAGCGCCGCCACGGCGGATTCGGCGCGCTCTTCCTGAATGAATCCGAGCACCGCGTTGAGGAGCACGACGGCGCTGATGGCGATGGCCTCGTACGGGAGCGCCGCCTCGCGTTCGTACATCCAGAGGACGGCCGAGATCGCCGTCGCGACCAAGAGAAGGATGACCAGCAGGTCCTGGAACTGCGCCAGGAACTTGCGCCACGAGGGGACCGGACGCTCCGGCGTCAGTTGATTCGGACCATAGCGCTCGAGCCTCGCGCGGGCTTCCGCCTCCGAGAGCCCTCGCGATCTGTCGGTGTGAAGGTCGCCGACGACGTCCGGAACGGATCGCTGATAAGGGGCGGACATAGCGGGCCGGTCACTATCATGGCGTGTCCGGCCCGTTCGATGGTCATCTATCGTCGTGATCGCGATCCGCGGATGGGGCAGGCTGGGACGGCCGACGGTGCGCGCGCGGCCTCGACACCCGAGCTGTACGCATAGCCGGCGTTGTGGACATAGACGAGCTGGCCGCCCGCGTGGCGTCTATCGCAAATCGGGGCTCCGCAGCCGTGCGGAGCTGTCGGCGTTCTTCCTCGAAGATCTGCTGCTGCCGGCGGGAGAGCGTTAGAAACGTTCAGAACGGAGGGCCGAAGGGGCAAAGCCCTCGGACTCTCACGCCGCCGGTGGCGGTTCCGAACGGCGCCGCTCGGCACGGTGCCGGATGCGCCGGACCAGCACCGAGCGGATGCGCGACGCCGCGCGATCGACGGCCGCATACGCGTCCGCGTCGACGGCGCGCGCGACCAGGCGCCCCAACGGCGGCACCGCGACGGCAATGTCACAGGCCTTGTCGACACCGCCGCGCGGGCCGTTGACGTCCGAGACGCGCACGTCGATTGGTCCGATGCGCGAGGCGAACTCGCCAATCGAGAACAGCAGGCGCCGCTCCGCGTACGCCTTGAGCGGCTCCGACACGTCGAGGTGACGACCTCTCACTGAGACATCCATCGACTATCTCCTTTTCTCGGGATCTCTCGCAAACATCGATCCGTCCTCCGACGTGACTTCCGCCTTCCGTAGCTTCCGCCTTCCGTAGCTTCCGCCTTCCGTAGCTTCCGCCTCCCGTAGCTTCCGCCTTGAGGCGGAAGCCATGCGGACCCTTCAAAGTGAAATGGGGTTCAAAAGTGAAACGTGTCGGACCGTTTTTCGCACTGAAAGGCGCGTGATTTTCGCTCGCCGGGACGGCCTCGACCTTGCGACGGGAAACGCCATGAACCTGTACAGATCCCTCGGCGCGGAGGTCGGGACGCTCGAAGCGCTGGACCTCGCGCAACGGCTTGCGGTGTGGCACGACGCCATGGTCCTGCACAACCGCCGCGCGGGGGGCACCCGCGGCGACTTCTGCGAGAACGACTGTCCGCACGTTGATGCGCAGGCGTTGTGGATCGAGGCGCTCGACGTCTTCGGCCATCGCGCGCACGAACTCGGGTTCCTCCGTACCCACGGAGCACGGGCGTTCGATCGGCCTGCCCCGGCTCCCGCGAGGCTCAGGGTCTAATCCGTGTTTGAACGGGCTGCAGGGCGCGGGATATCGTGGACCGATGGATCCGCCGCGCCTGCAGCTCGCCGAGCTGCTCGACTTCCGGCCGGACGAAGGCATCATCCGGCTGCACGAGCAGCGCGTCGTGATTCTGAGCGCCGCCGCGATGGGGCTGCTGCGCAAGGAGCTGATCGACACGCTCGGCCTGGACACGGCTCGCCGGCTCCTCATGCGCTTCGGGTACGCGGATGGTTATCACGACGCCGTGAGCCTGCGCGATCGGAAGGCCTGGTCGAATCCGGTCGACGGACTGCGGACGGGAGCGGTCGTGCACACGCTGGAAGGTATCGTGCGCGCGGATCTGACGTCGGTGGACTTCGACCCCGGGACCGGCCGCTTCGCGGCCGAGACCCAGTGGCACGATTCGTACGAAGCGGAGCAGCACGTCCATCACTACGGCCCGAGTGCACAGCCTGTGTGCTGGTCGCTCGTCGGCTACGTCAGCGGCTACGCGAGCGCGTGCTTCGAACGCGAGATCTATTTCCGGGAAGCGTCGTGCCTCGGTCAGGGCAAAAAGGCCTGCACCGTGATCGGGAAGGACGCGGCGAGCTGGGGCGATGAGATCGAGCGGATCCGCAGAGACGTCCAGAGCAAGGACCTCGGGCGCGAAGTGGAGCGGCTCCGCTCGGCGGTGCAGCGGCGCCTGCAGGAACTGGCGCGGCGCGAACGCGTGCTCGAGAAGCGCGAGCGCGAGCTCGACGTCCTTCGGGAGCGGATCGCCCGTCACACCGCGTCGCGCCGCTTCATCGCGCGCAGCCCGGCAATGCAGGAGGTGCTGGAGCTCGCCGGACGCGTCGCGCCGATCGACACGACCGTCCTCGTGTACGGCGAAAGCGGCACCGGCAAGGAATTCATCGTCCGGATGATTCACGATCAGAGCCCGCGCGCCTCGGCGCCGTTCGTCTCGGTGAACTGCGCAGCGCTGACGGAAACGCTGCTCGAATCGGAGCTGTTCGGCCACGTCCGTGGCGCGTTCACGGGCGCCTCGCGCGACAAGGCGGGGCTGTTCGAGGTCGCGGGTAACGGAACGCTGTTCCTCGACGAGATCGGTGAGGTTGCGCCGACCGTCCAGGCCAAGCTGCTGCGCGCGCTCCAGGAGCGCGAGATCAGGCGCGTCGGCGCGGAACGCACGATCAAGGTGAACGCGCGGGTCGTCGCCGCGACGAATCGCGATCTCAAGGACGCGGTCGCAAAGGGGACGTTCCGCGAGGACCTGTATTTCCGGCTCGCGGCGTTCATCATCAGCGTGCCGCCGCTGCGCGATCGGCGGGAAGACGTTCCGCCGCTGGTGCACGAATTCGTGCAGCGATCGGCCGACCGCCTGAAGAAAGACGTGAAGACCGTCTCGGCCGACGCGATGACGGCCCTGGTGAATTACGAGTGGCCCGGCAACGTGCGTGAGCTCGAGCACGCGATCGAGCGCGCCGTCATCCTTGCGCACGGCTCGACCGTCACCGTGCGGGATCTTCCGCCCGAGGTCTCGGAGCGGAAGAAGACGCGCCCGAGCGGCGATCCGCTGAATCTCCGATCGCAGGAGCGGGAGTTGATCCGCCGTGCGCTCGAGCGGTACAAGGGAAACCGCAAGCGCGCCGCGGAAGCGCTCAACATCAGCACCGTCACGCTCTGGCGAAAGATGAAGGAGTACGATCTCACGGCGTAGCGGGCGCGGAACTTGCCTCTGCGAACGTCATGCGCATCTCACTCTCCGGCGCCCACGTCCCAGTGACCGACCCTCTCCGCGCCTATGTGGAGTACCGCCTGTTCACGAGCGTCGCGCGGCACCATGCGAGCGTGCAGGGCGCCGACGTGCTCGTCCGGCGCGAGGCGACGGGACACCCGCGATTCGTCTGTGCGATGTCCCTGGATCTCGGTGCCGCGGGGCGCGTCAAGACTCAGGCCCGGGGCAGGCATCCGGAGGCGGCCATCGATCGCGCGGCCGAGCGCGCAGCCTGGCTGCTCGACCGGCGCGTTGAGACCGCCGCGTTTCAGGCTGAAACCGCCGCTTTCACTTCGTAAGCGAGCCGGCGGTTTTGACGGCGTTTTCGTGCGAAACGCGCCATACTCTGACGGCGCGTCGCTTGCGAGGCGCGACGGTGTGCATACTACAGGCGCGAGTGATGGGCCATCCGCAATCGGCGCCGACGAGATCGTCCGGCACGGACGCCTGCTCCAGGCAGATCTCATCGTCCTCGGCATGAAGGCGGACGACGGCACGGTCAGCCCGCTCGCGTCGCGTATTACCGCGGACGCGCGCTGCCCCGTGATGCTCGTCCCGCCACACGACTTGCGGTGAAGGAAATTGCCATGATGACCATCCATCGGATTCTGTGCCCCGTTGATTTTTCCGAGCAGTCGCTGACGGCGCTCCGACAGGCGCTGGCGATCGCGCGTTGGCATGACGCCGACGTCGGCGTGCTGCACGTCGAGGATCGGCTGCTGCAGACGGCGCGCGCCGACATGCGCTTTCGGTCGCACGTGAGCCCGACGCCGGAGGAGGAGCTGCGCGCGTTCGCGGAACGCGCCGGCGCGTCGCCGCGTCCGGTTGACGTCCACGTGACGGCCGGCGAGCCCGCGCCCGCCATCGTCGAGCACGCGAAACGCGAGGCGGCCGATTTGATCGTGTTGGGCACGCAAGGACGATCGGGACTCTCGCGCGTGCTCCTCGGCTCGGTCGCGGAGCGCGTCATTCGCGAGGCGCCGTGCCCGGTCATGACCGTTCCTCCTGGTGCGCAGGCCTCGGCAGACGCCGCGCCGTTCGATCCCATCCTGTGCGCGTCCGATTTCTCGCCCTCGTGCAGGCGCGCGCTGGACCTCGCGATTGGCATGGCGCAGGAGGCGGACGCGCGGCTGCTGCTCCTGCACGCGCTCGAACTGCCTCACGTCCACACCGGCGTTCCGCCGATGCCGGCGACGATCGAGGACGCGATCGACCGCGGGGCTCTGCGCAGGGGCGCCGCCGCGCGACTCAGACGCGGGCTGCCGGAAGATGCGGTTTTCCGCTGCCACCCCGAAGTGCTCGTCGTCGAAGGGCACCCTGCCGACGCCATCCTGCAGATCGCGCACGACGAGGACGTGAAGCTGATCGTGATGGGCGCGCAGACACGCGGCGCCCTGGATCGGATGCTCTTCGGGTCCACGACGAGACGGGTCATACAAGCAGCGCGGTGTCCCGTCCTGTCGGCACGCGCGGGCCAGCACGCCGCCCCGTGGGTCGCATGGCCCGATGCGGCCATTGAAGAGGTCGCCCGTGCGTGAGGGCACGCAGAATATCGTCGTTGTCAGCCGGCCACCGGATGGAACGGGGCCGCTGCGCGCCATTCGCGCGTTCGTGGCGGGATCGCTGCTCGCCGCCGCCGGGGGCATCGTGATTCTGCTCGTCGGCGCACCGATCGCGCTCGTAGCGAGGCTGATTCACGACCTCATTGCCTGGGTGACCGGAGGCTGAGGCACGCATCGGCCTCCGTGAGACAATGGCCGGGATCGGCCCATGTCGAGCCACGACCCAGCCCGCAACGGCGAGGCCGCGTCGCCGGATCGCGACCTCGAAACCCGGCTCTTCGATCTCTCGATCGACATGCTCTGCTGCCTCGACTTCAGCGGCTACTTCAGGCGGCTCAACGCGGCGTGGGAACGGACGCTCGGCTTCACGCGCGATGAGTTGATGTCGAAGCGGTTCATCGAGTTCGTCCACCCGGACGATCGCGAGCGCACGCTGCTGCAGAATCACGGCGTGCGTGGCGGCGGACAGGCGCGGTCGTTCGAAAACCGTTACATGTGTCGTGATGGCTCGTACCGCTGGCTCCTGTGGAACGCGACACCGGACCCGGCGCGGCAGGTCATTTATGGGGTCGCGCGAGACATCACCGAGCGGAAACACGCCGAAGAGGAGCGCGAGGCGCTCGTGCAGCAGCTGCAGACCGCGCTGGCCGAGGTGAAGACGCTGCAGGGCTTCCTTCCGATTTGTTCGTACTGCAAGAGCATTCGAGACGACGAAAATTACTGGCAGTCCGTCGAAGCCTACATCTCGAAGCACACCAATACCCAGTTCAGCCACGGCATCTGCCCTTCGTGCTACACCCGGATCATCGACGCTCAGTGGAACAACGACAGCAAGTAGCTGGAATATTCCGCGGCATCGCCGTTCGTGCCATGTAGAATCCCCGAATGGCCAAAGCACCTTCCACCCGACAACCCAAACCGGTCGAACCCGCGCCGTTCGACAAGCGCAAGGTGGACCTCACGAAGTTCAAGCCGGACATCTCGGCGGCGGAATGGAAGGAGAGATTCAAGCCGTTCGGCAACTTCGACATCTCGGCCATATGGTTCCACCCGATCGAGACGCTTAGCTGCACGAAAACGGTCGGCAGCGGGGAGACGAACCTCACGATCATCATGCCGACGATCGTTCAGGTCGACGCGGCAACGCCTTACGCGGGCTTCAATCGCCAGACGACCCCCTCGCGCAATCCGATCATTCAGATGCACTTCCAGCCCGGAGCCTACGGAATCACGAGCGCAGCGACATACGTCATGGCCTTCGCGCTGGAGGTGAGCGGGCAGTCGACGTTCAACTTGAGCGGCTACGCCGGATCGGGCTCCGTGACCGGGACCGGCTCGCGCGTTCTCAGCGGTCAGGTCTCCGTGTCGCTCGTCTTTCACAACGTTCCCGCGTCACAGGTGATCTATGGCTATGTCGAGCAGACGGCCGGGGCGCAATGGAACTGGTTCTCTACGCGCGTCAGCTTCCCGCCGCTGGTGATTCAGCTCTGAGGATGTAGGGCACGTCTTCAGACGTGCCAGAGGATTCCAATGCCTCCGACAATTGCGAACGGAAAGATCTGCTACATCGAGTTGCCCGCGCGGGATGTACGCCAGTCCGCAGCCTTCTATGCGAATGTGTTCGGCTGGAAGATCCGCACCCGCGGCGACGGCTCGACCGCATTCGACGATACGACCGGCGAGGTCAGCGGTGCATTCGTGCTCGCGCGTCAGGCGTGGGACACGCCGGGCCTGCTCTTCTATGTGATGGTCGACAGTGTCGCGGATGCGTGCCAGGCCGTGGAGCGCAATGGCGGCACGATCGTGCAGCCGATCGGGGCGGATGCTCCGGAGATCACCGCGAGGTTTCGCGATCCCGGCGGCAACATCGTCGGGCTATATCAGGAACCGGCGTCAGCAGGGCATTGAATCCGGAACGCGTCAGGCGGCCGGCTGCGTGCGCTCGCTCAGGGGCGTCCACGTCCTGTTGCGCGGACCCGAGTACTCCGACTGGGGACGAATGATGCGGTTGCCGCGGCGCTGCTCCAGCGCGTGCGCGATCCATCCGCTCGCGCGGCTGATCGCGAACGTCGGCGTGAACAGCTCGACGTCGAACCCGAGGCCGTGCAGCAGGAGCGCGGTGTAGAACTCCACGTTCGTCTGGAGCCGCCGCCCCGGCTTGTGGATCTCGAGAAGCCGAAGTGCCTCGGCCTCCACTGCGCGCGCGAGGGTGTAGAGCGCCATGTCGCCCGCGCGCGTGAACATCCGTTCGGCGGCTCTCGCGAGCACGTCCGCGCGTGGGTCGCGAACCTTGTACACTCGATGTCCGAAGCCCATCAGCCGGACCCCGTGCTCGATCTTTCCGCGCAGCACGGCCTCCGCGCGTGACGCGTCTCCAATCTCGAAGACCATATCCAGCGCGGGCCCCGGCGCGCCGCCGTGGAGCGGCCCCTTCAACGCGCCGAGCGCACCGGTCACCGCGGACACGAGGTCGGAACCGGTTGACGTGATGACGCGTGCGGTGAAGGTCGAGGCATTGAGACCGTGATCGATCACCGTGTTGAGATAGGTCTCGAGCCCTCTGACACGTTCCGGATCAGGAAGCTCCCCGTTCAGCATGTACAGGAAGTTCGCCGCATGATCGAGATCGCCGCGCGGCGGGATCGGTTCGCTCCGACGCCGCATGCGCCAATACGCGGCAACGATCGTCGGAATGCGCGCGACGATCTGCTCCGGCTCGTCCGACACGAGCGAGAGCGTCCCTGTCGCCATTCGCAGCGCGTCCATCGCGTCCACGCCGCTCCCGGCGCATTCGCGCAGGAGCACCACCGTCGGCTCCGGCAGCTGACGCGCTGACGCGAGCGCGCGGCGAAACGCCTCGAGCTGCGCGGCAGTCGGCAGGTCGCCGTGCCAGAGCAGCCAGGTCGTTTCCTCGAACGTCGCGTGCTCCGCGAGCTCGGCGACCTGAAAGCCCGCGATCACGAGCTCGCCGCGTTCACCGTCCACGTGGCTCAGGCTCGTGGTGGTTGCGACAACTCCTTCTAGTCCGCCAGCCGCCATATCGTCACCGTAGCGCCACTGTATGATCGTGTCAATGTTGATTGATCGATCAATGCAATTGGATGGCTTTCGTGCCTGAGACGCGCGCCCCCTGGATGACGTCCGCCGACGCGGCGCAGCTGCTCGGCGTGAGCCGGTCGACGTTGTACGCGTACGTGAGCCGGCGGTTCGTGCGCTCGCAGCCTTCACCCGCGTCGACGCGCGAGCGGATGTACTCGCGCGACGATCTGGATCGCCTTCGCCGCCGCACCGAAGAGCGGCGCGCGCCCGATAAGGCGGCGGCTCGCGCGCTGCAATGGGGGCTGCCGATCCTCGAGTCCTCCATCACGCTGACGGACGGCCGGCGCCTCTACTATCGCGGCCTCGATGCAGGCATGCTGGCGCGCTCGCGATCGCTCGAAGACGTCGCCGCATTGATCTGGACCGGCACGATCGATCGTCCGCCTGCACGGCCGCCAGGCATGCGGATCGGTGTCGCGGCCTCTCGGCTGCCGTTCGTGGCGCGCAGCCAATCGATTCTGGCCGCGGCAGCCGCCCGCGATCCGCTGGCGTTCGATCGCCGCCCGGCAAGCCTTGCGGCAATCGGCATGCGAATCGTTCGGCTGCTCGTGCGCGCAGCAATCAATAGAGATCCGGGCGGAGCGGACGTGCACGCGGCGCTCTCGCGCGCCTGGAACACGGGACCTCGCGGCGAGGAATTGGTGCGCGCGGCGCTGGTCCTATGTGCGGATCACGAGTTGAACGTCTCGTCGTTCACCGCTCGCTGCGTCGCGTCCGCCGGCTCTCATCCATACGCCGTCGTCATCGCAGGCCTTGCGGCCCTGGAGGGTCCGCGACACGGCGGCGCCTCCGTCCGTGTGGAAGCCATGCTCGAGTCGATGCGGCGTGCGCATACCGTTCGCGGCGCTATCGAGGCGCGGCTCCGCCAGGGCGAGCGGCTCGATGGCTTCGGACATCCGCTTTATCGCGACGGGGATCCCCGCGCGCGCGTGCTGCTCGACATGCTGAAGGAGCGTTACGCGAGGTCGGCGGAATACCGGTACGTGAAGGATGTCGCAGCCATAGCGACCGGCATGACCGGCGAGCACCCCAACGTGGATTTCGCGCTCGCGGCAGTGGCGCGGGTCGCGGGTCTCCCTCCCGGATCGCCGCTGATCGTTTTCGCAATCGGACGCAGCGTCGGCTGGATTGGACATGCACTCGAGCAGTACGCGAGCGATCAGCTGATTCGTCCCCGCGCGAAGTACGTCGGCGTTCCGCCCGCTCGCTCGGAGCGGGATTGCGCGGGCTCAGCTCACCGGCACGCTGTCGAAGCGCTCGCGCGGACCGGTCGCCCATGAGGGCGGCGCGCCGAACACGCCGATGCCGGACAGCCGCTGTATCAGATATTGCTCGTCAAACGCACGGCCGGCTGCGTTCTCCACGGTGGCTGGATCGCGCAGGAACGAGGTGCCCGGCGGCATCCCGTCGTATTGACGATGCCAGCCGAGGGAGCGTTCGTCCGGATTCCAGCGCCCCATCCGCTCCGCGAAGACTTTTCTTTCACCATGTTCCTGCGAGCGGATTGGATAGTGACGAAGAAGAAATTTGAAGGGGTACACCAGTCGCCCCGGAAAGCGGACGTCGTGCCCCGCCGAGGGCGCAATCGACACGTCGCGGTGAGGGTTCTTCCACGCGCGCCGCTGATGGAAATGACCCGGGTGATCGCTGAACGTGTAGAACCTAAGCTGCGACTCCAGGCTGGCCGATGGATCGAACCGCGCGCGAGTCGGCCAGTGATGCACGACGACGTGGTCGACGCAATTGAACCCGGAGCAGTCCACGTGATAGAGACCGCGCTTCAGGCTCACGCCCGTCCACGGTGCGTACCGTCGCTCGTCCGCATCATGCAGCATGAACCAGTCCGCGGGAATCGTCCTGGCGAGCTCCTCGAGTCGACTCAGGATGCGTCGCCACTCGTAGGTCGCGACAGGGCCGCTCTGGGGAAACCGCTCGAGCCCAATCACCCCGTGTCCGAGAAATCCCTCCACCTGCTCGGCCGTCCCATCATTCGACCAGTTGTCCAGCACGTAGATTTCGATGCCTTGTGCAATGAGGTATCGAAGCGACTGGCTGATGATGTCGGCTTCGTTGAACGTCGGCATGAATGCCACGACGCGGAAGTCCGCGGGCTGCGGCCGGAGGCGCCGCGATCGGTTGTTCAGGAGTACGGCGAGGAGCAATTGATCGTCCGTCCATCCCGTGAACGGCACGGCGAACTGGTGTTCTGAAAGGAATCGTTGCAGCTCGAGCGGCGAAGCGATGCGCGGGCCGGAACGCACGAGGAGCAGCCCGGCCGGCGCGTGCTCGAGGGCACGATGTATTTCGGACAGCAGAACGTCGGTAAACGAACGCGGCTCGAATCTGCCGATGAGGATCGACCGCTCGAGCGCCGCGGCGCTCTCCCCACGCGCAACGTGCGTATGCCCACCACCAGACGAGCTGATTGAGATGACCTGCGAACAACCCAACGCGTCGGCAAGATAGGCAGCGAACTGATCCACGAGCATTTCCGTTCTGAAATGCAAGTAGGACGCCGTTCATTTCGCACAACGGGTGTACACAGCCCTCGTGGCTTCCGCCTTCAGGCGGAAGACTTCAGCGGGACGTCAGCGCCGGATCGATTAGCGCCAGGCCAGACTCGGGATCGAACCGCCGCCGTAGATGCGCGGGTGCTTCCGTCACGACGAGCTCTAGCGTCGGGCGGACACGCCCTTCGATCATATGACCACCGTGCGCCGTGCCATCGGCCTTGCCAACGACGATGTGGGCGTGGACCTTGGGGCGATCGCCGTCGAGCGCGATGTCGCCTGCGAGCGAGAGCACCTCGACCTGTTCGTCGATGTGGATGTGCTTGTACTTCCTGGACGGCCAGTCGAAGTACGCGACGACCGCTCGCGACAGCGCGCCGATGCCCGTAAAGTGGCTTGCGGACAGCCGTTGTTCGGAGGCAAGCGTCTGGAGCGCCGAAGCGGCTTCATCGCCGGTCGCGAGGACGAGCGCAAACGTCCGCATGCCGCCGTGTTCGTGAAGCAACGTGACTTTCATCGGGCGATCTCCAGAGGAGGGTGGCGTCAGCGTCTTCGGGACGATCCGCTGGATGAGGGCGGCTTGATCCCGAGCAACCGGTAGCCGCCGGCGGCCTCGAACGCGGCGTCCGCCGCGAGCCAGCGTTCACGCGCATGCGCGAGCACCGAGCGGTAACCGTCATCGTCGCGCAGCAGGTCGATCCAGGGATCGCGTTCGAAGTACGCGCTCGGGAAGAAGCCGGCCGCCACCGTTTCACGGAAGCCGTGCAGCGCGAGATCGCGGCAGCCCGCCTTTGCCAGCAGACGCGTGACGGTGTAGATCGCTTCACCATCGGGGTATCGATTACTGAAGGCCATCAGCCGCTCGCAGGCGCGCCGCACACCCTCACGATCGCCGGCAAACGTGCAGGCGAGCGCCTGGCCGAAGAGCGCCGGCGAGGAACCTTCCTGGAACCCGCCGAATTCGGCATCGAGCGCCGTTTGCAGCTCCTCGGGCGCGGCGCCCAGCTCGAACAGCGCCAGCGCCTCGAGAGAGGACGCGATGCCGCGGGTCGCTTCGGCCATGTGCGGATAGTCCTGCAGCGCGAGATATGTATTGGCGACGCTCGTCTGCACCTGCGGATCCAGCGTTCGCGCGCGCGCGTGCGCAGCGACGGAGGCGTCGAGCAGACCGCAGTACCGCGCAGCCTGGCACAGCGCCGCGTAGAGCTCCGCCTGATTCGGCTCTCGGTGGAGGCGATTCACGATGCGCGTGAGCGCGCCGGTCGCGCGGCCGGTCTCGACCTCGAGATATACGTAAAGATGATGCGTGAGCGATAGATCGGGATTGAGCGCGAACGCGCGCTGAAACGCCGCTTCGGCCTTTTCGAACGACGGACGGTAGTCGGGTTCGAGGTACTTTCCAATGATGCGGTGTACGCGGCCGAGGCGTGCCCACGCCGGCGCGAACTGCGGATCTTCGGCGACGCACGCCTCGTACAGCTCCCGCGCGGACACCCACTGCGCGTTGCCCGCCGCCTGCTGGTTTGCACGCAGATACAGCTCGTAGGCGCGCGGGTTGGCCGGAATCTCGCGCGCATCGTGGCCCGCGGGCGTCGCCTCCAGCGGCAGCGATTGCACGATCTGCCTCGTAATCGCGTCCTGCAGCTCGAATAGATCGCCGAGCGGCCGCTGAATCGTCTGGGACCAGCGCACACGGCCGACCGGCGTCTCGATGAGCTGCGACGTGATTCGAATCTGATCACCGGATCTGAGCAGCGTGCCCGTGATCACGTGGTCGACGTCCAGCTCCGTCGCGATGCGCGCGAGATCGACGGCCGAGCCGAACTTGAGCGCTGCAACATTGGATCGCACCGAGAGCGACGGAATCGTCGCGAGCGATGCCGTGATGGCGTCCGGCAACGCCCCTTCGAGAAACGCGACCTCCTCATCGGTTCTCAGTAGGCGAAACGGCAGGACGACCACGCGCGCGGCGGGCGCCTCGGGTATCTCGGCGCTGACGTCCGCGTTGACGGCGCGCACGAGCGGCCGCAAGTCGGCGGCCATTGCGTCGGCTGATGCGTAGCGATCCTGCGGCCAGCGCTGGAGCGCGCGGCGGAGAATCGGCTCCAGCGTCGCCAGGTCCGCGCGGCCCGTCTGCGGCGGCTCGCGCGTGAGAATCGAGTTGAGCACCTCGAGCGTTGACGTGCCGCTGAACGGCCTGCGGCCGGTCACGATCTCATACAGCACGATGCCCAGCGCGAAGATGTCCGTGCGCGCATCGAGCGCGTCGCCGGTGATCTGCTCGGGTGCCATGTAATGCGGCGTCCCGGAGAGCGTGCCGGGCATCGTGAGCACCGTCGCCGTCGTCGACTCCGCGCCGCCGGCGGTGATTTCCCGCGCCAGGCCGAAGTCCAGCAGCTTCACGCCATGCGGCGTCAGAAAGATGTTCGAGGGCTTCAAATCGCGGTGCACGAGTCCGCGCGCGTGCAGCGCGCCCAGCGCGCCCAGCACCGGCAGGATCGTCTCCAGCGCTGAGCCCAATGTGAATGGGCCTCGCATCAGCCGATCCGACAGCGGCTCTCCCTCGAGCAGTTCCATAACGAGGAACGGCTGGCCGTCGTGTTCGCCCACCTCGTGCAACAGGCAGACGTTGGGGTGGGAGATCCCGGCGGCGGCCCGGGCTTCTCGCAGGAAGCGCTCGCGCGCGATCGGATCGTCCGCGGCGTTGCGAATCATCTTGATCGCGACGTGGCGCCCGAGATGGCGGTCGAACGCTTCGTGGACCACGCCCATGCCGCCGCTGCCGAGCGTGCGGACGAGCTCGTAGCGGGAGGCAAGTTCCGTCACAGAAGACATCGGTATCGATTAACGTTACGTGATCTGGCGCCGAGCGGCAATGCCGCCGGGCGCGGAGTGCGGGTGGCGGGTGGGGCGTGCGGGTGCAGGTGCAGAAGCTCGAACCCCGAACCACGAGTTATCTGTTTCCCCTTGCGCTTCGACACGAGCTGCAATACACTCTTGTCGAAGCGGAAGGGGAACGCCATGGATGTTCCGCAGGGGACGCTTGACCTGCTGATTCTGAAGGCAATCGCACTCGAGCGGCAGCACGGGTGGGCCATCTCCGAGCGGATTCAGCAGATCTCCAATAACACGCTCACGATCAACCAGGGATCGCTCTACCCTGCGCTCCATCGCCTGGAACGCCGCGGCTGGATCAAAGCGGACTGGGATGTGTCGGACAACAACCGGCGCGCCAAGTACTACCAGCTGACGGGCAAGGGCCGGCGTCAACTCGACGAACGCACGGATGCATGGCGCGCGCTGACTGCCGCCGTCAATCTGCTCCTCGACCACAACTAGAGACCGCACGTGTTCAGCGACATCCTCTATCGCGTTCGCGCGCTGGTCCGGCATCGGACCGTCGAGCGAGAGCTCGCGGCCGAGCTGCGCTTTCATCTGGAACGCGAGATCGAGAAGCACGTCGCCTCGGGCATGAGCCGCGCCGACGCCGCGCGCCGGGCACGGCTCGACTTTGGCGGCGTCGAGCAGGTGACGGAAGCGTGCCGCGACGCGCGGGGCGTGGCGTTCGTGGAGACGATGCTGCACGACATCCGGTACGGGTTGCGAGCCATCCGGCGGACGCCGGCGTTTGCGTTCACCGCGATCGTGACGATCGCGCTCGCAACGGCGGCCATTGCCACCGTCGCCAGCCTCGCAGACACGCTGGTCTGGCGCTACCTGCGCGTCGCAGACGCGGACAATCTCGTCTCGATCGGCGCGACTCGCGGCGGCCCGCGCACGGACGGCGCAGTGTCCTATCCAGATTACGTCACGTTCCGCGATCGGACGACCACCGTCGGCGCGCTCGCGGCGCACTATTCAACTGCGCCGCTCTTTGCGGCCGTGGACGGCACCGCCCGCGAAGTGAACGGCGCTGTCGTGTCAGCGAACTACTTCGCGCTGCTCGGCATGCAGCCTTCTCTGGGCCGCTTCTTCTCCGCGGACGAGGATCGCGTCCCCGATCGCGATCGCGTCGTCGTCGTTGGCTATGACTTCTGGCGCTCCTGGCTCGGCGCCGCGCCCACCGCCATCGGCTCGGTTGTGTCCATCAACGGCGTGGGGTTCACGGTCATTGGCGTCGCGCCACGGCACCCGATCGCTCTCACACCGCTGCCCGTCGAGCTCTATATACCGACGATGATGCTGCGAGTCGGATATCGGTGGTGTAACGATTCGCTTGCCGCCGATTGCACGACGCTCGGAATGATTGGGCGGCTGGCGCCCGGGCGCACGGTGTCCGACGCGCAAGCGGAGTTCGCGGCCATCATGCCGGCCGCGTGGACGCACGCGCCGGTCGGCCAGAACAGCGGCGTTGCCGTCCGCCGGCCCCGCGGAATGTCGGAAGACGATCAGGAGCCGCGCCTGGTTGCCGTGCTCGGCGCCGTCGCGATCGTGCTGCTCATCGTGTGCTGCGCGAATCTCGCCGGTCTGCTGGGCGCGCAGTCAGCCGCGCGCGAGAGTGAATTCACCATCCGCGTCTCGCTTGGCGCCGGACCGCTTCGCATCGTCCGGCAGGTTGTAACCGAATCGCTGCTGCTGGCGCTTGCCGGCGGTGCGAGTGGCGCCGTGCTGTCGCGTGCTTTCGTCGCGGCACTGTCGTGGATGTTCTTCTCGATGGACGACGAGGGGCATCCGCTCTATTACGACTTCAGCCAGTCGCCGGCGACCTTTCTCGCGACGTTGTCTGCCGCGGCTCTCGCGGGAGTGCTCTTCAGCGTCTTGCCGGCCATCAGAGCGACGCGACGTTCATCTGCTTTTCCCGTTGCACTGCGGACGGTGTCCGGGCGTTGGTCGAGCGGCCGCTGGTTGCTCGCCGTGCAGGCCGCTGTTGCGGTTGCCATGGTCGCCACCGCCGCGCTTCTCGGCTCGAGCGCGCGTGTGGTACTCAACGGTCGCAACTACGAGACGGCGCACGTGGCGCTGATGCGCGTCCGGCCGCGCCTGATCAGATACACGCCAGAACGTGCGCAGCGCTTCCAGCGGCAGGTGATTCAGCAGTTGCGTGCGGTTCCGTCCGTCGAGTCCGCTTCGATGGTCGGGATCGGATCCGTGCTGAGCGGCGGTTCGGCACAGGCGAGGCTTCCCGGATGGCCGCCTACAGAGAAGCTGATGATCAAGTACAACGAGGTCGGCCCCGACTACTTCACGACTCTTCGAGTTCCGATCCTTCTCGGCCGCGAGTTCGACGATCACGACAACACGCAGTCGGTTCCCGTGGCCGTCGTGAGCCAGACACTGGCGGCGCGCCTCTGGCCCAATGATCGAGCGATCGGCTCGACGATCGTCATCGACAACATCCCCCGGCACATCGTGGGTGTCGTTGCCGACGTGTCGATCACGAGCCGCAGCAAGCCCTCGGAGCTGTGGGCCTATTCACCGTTCTGGCAGAATCCCGGCGAGATCGACTCGAGGATCGTGGTGCGCACGGCGGGCGATCCGGCGGCTGTGCTCCCCGAGCTCACACGTGAGGTGCACCGAATCGATCCCGATGTCCCGATCGCCGAAACGATCACGCTGCCGGTGCGGATGGCTGGCCTGACGCGCCCGGTTCGCGTCGGCGCAGTGTTCATCGGCTACGCGGCGGCGCTTGCGATGCTGCTGACGGCGATCGGTCTGTACGGCGCGCTCGCGTTCGCCGTCTCGCGGCGAACGAAGGAGATCGGCATCAGGATCGCGCTGGGCGCCGCACGGGGACGGCTCGTTGGATCGATCGTCCGCGAAGGCGTCAGCGTCGTGCTTGCGGGCGCCGCAGCCGGCATCGCGCTCGCGATGACGGGCTCTCGCGTGGTATCGAATCTGCTGTACGGCGCGGCGGCGGACGACTGGAAGTTCTATGGCGCGGCCGCGTCGCTCGTGGCGGCCGTCGGACTCATCGCATCGATCGTGCCCGCGCGTCGGGCCGCCGCTGTCGAACCAATCGTCGCGCTGCGGCAGGAATAGCGACGCCTTCCGATCAGCCGTGATTGGCGCTGCGGAGACGCGACGACGCGCCGCGTCGCGCATACACATACAATGGTCGGAATGACAGACTTCAACCAAATCAGCCATGCACTCACGCAAGCGTTGACCCTGTCGCTGCCGCCCGTCGGCGTCAGCATGGTCGATCACGTGGCGGCGGGCATCCCGAAATGGACCGGCTCGTCGCCGGCGGGCTGCCGCTTCTGGCAGGAGGCCATGCAGAGGACCTTCGCGACCGAGGCGCGCGACCACGATTCATGCGCGATCGGTATTCACACGCACAACCTCGAGCGAACGGCAGCGAACGATGCGGATCTGGCGCAGGCGCTCGGAGTCTTCGCCGAGCTCACCTATGTGCGGAACGAAGATGTCGCGCAGATTCCGGTTTTGAACCGCCGTCCCCGGTTCGTCGTGTACGGTCCGCTCGCCGAATGCGCCACGGCTCCCGACGTCGTGCTGCTGTTCGTGCAGGCGAGCCAGGCGCTGATCGTCACCGAAGCGGCTCAACAAATCGACGGAGGAACGACGCCCGCGCTGGGCCGCCCCGCCTGCGCTGTCATTCCCCAGGCTGCGAACCTCGGAAACGCAGCGCTCAGCCTGGGATGCTGCGGCGCCCGTGCGTACCTCGACGTGCTCAGCGATGATGTCGCGATCTTCGCGATACCAGGGCTGAAGCTGAACGCGTTCGTCGAACGGATTGCGGGGCTGGCACGTGCGAACGCCGTGCTCACCCAGTTCCATTCAGTACGGAAGCAACAGGTCGCGTCGGGCGAAAACCCCAGCGTATCCGATACGTTGATGGTAATGGAATCAGCGTCCGCGGGACGCAATCAATGAGTCTCAGCGTTCGTTGACGGTCACCGGTCCGTTCACCGTCGTGATTCTGACGACGACGGGATCGGGGCCGATGCGAAGGCTGCGTGAGCGGTCGTCCCAGTCGCGATTACCGGCACGGCACGCGGCCGCGCGGCAATTCCAGGGTGAGTGATCGGACGAGGAGATCTCGACGCCCGATTCGTACTGATCCGGAACGCTGACGGACAGCGGACCATTCTGGGCGCGCGCTTCCAGGCGCCCGTCCCACCGCCTGCCCTGCAGGGTAACCGAGATCGGACCATTGCTCGTCTCGACGTCGAAGTTGCCGCGGCTGCCGTCCACGCTGATTGGTCCGTTCGCCGCACGCGCGGTCACGTTCCCGTTCACATCTTCGAGCCCTATCGGGCCGTTCGACGCGCGCAGGGTGAACTGCCCCGACGCGCCGTCGACGCCAATCGGTCCATTGCTGGTCTCGGCCGTGATGCGCGCTCCGTCAGGCGCCTCGATCATGAGCTGCACGGTCCAGTTCCGCGCGCGCGCGGGATTCTCGACGCGCACGCGAGTCCCGGCAACGCTCACGCGGACGGCGTCCGCCACCTGCTGCGCTTCGGCCAGCGTGTCCGCTCCAGCGGCGACACAGGCGGTGATCGAATAATCCGGTCCACTGCCGCGCAGGATGCGGACGCCGCCGTTGGTTTCTGGCTGGACGTCGAGAACACCCGCGTTGAAGGGAACCGTCACGCGCTGCTCGGCCGTGGCAACCTCCCGATCGCCGAACTGCATGTGCAACCGCGAGCAGTCGGCGCCTTCCAGGTGCACGGTTCGTTGCGACTGAATAGCCGGCGGCAGCGCCAGCGCGATCATAAGGGTCCCGAGAATGGCTGCACCGGAGATATGCATTGCGACACCTCGGAACGTTTGACGAAAAAACCGGCCGGAGGTTTACCCGGCCGCCCTCGTCCACGTCATTGGACGCCGCTCACCCGCTTGCCTTCGGCGTCGTAGACCTCGAGCGCGCCGTACTTGGCGAGATCCGTCTGAATCTTCGACGCGTCACCTACCGCGATGATCTGCAGGCGCGCCGGATCGAGATATTTCCTGGACACCTCCTGCACCTGTGCCGCGGTCACCGCCATGACCCGCTCTGGGTACTTGTCCCAGTAATCCGCTGGGAGCCTGTAGAGCCAGCGCGTCGTGTAATACCCCAGCATCTGCTGCGGGGACTCAAGCGACAGCGCGAAGGACGCGACCATCGCGCGGCGGGCGATCTGGAGATCCTTCTCGGGGACCGTCTCGTCCCGCATGGTCGACAGCTCCGCGAGGAGGTCGCGCAATGCCGGATCCGTCACCTCCGTTCGCACTTCCGTTGACGCCTGCCAGTCGCCTCGATACCTGAGTGCCGACGCATTGCTGTACGCGCCGTACGTGTAGCCCTTGTCCTCGCGGAGGTGCATGAACAATCGTCCGGTCGGGCCGCCCCCGATGATCTTGTTCATGAGCTGCACCGCGTCGTAGTCCGGGCTCGTACGGGTGATCGCCTGCGTGCCGACGACGAGATTCGTCTGCACGGAGTTGGGGCGCCCGACCAGATACACGCGGGCTGGCCCGAGCGCGGGTGGCTCCGCAACGGCCGGCTCAGTAACGCCGGCCTTCTTCCAGTCGGCAAGCTGCGCGTCCACCAGCGCCTGCACGTCTTTCATCGTCGTATCCCCCGCGACCGCGAGCGCCGCGTAATCGGGGGCGTAGTGCGACTCGTGGAACGCGGCCAGTTGTTCGCGCTTGACCGCCTGAAGCGCATCTGGTGACGGCGCGACGCGGCTCGCCGGATGAGAGCCGTATACCACCTGCGCGAAGCGCTCCGCCGCAAGGAATCCGGGGTTGCTCCGCTGCTGCACGAGCTGAGCGCCCGTCCGCTGCTTGTAGATCGCGAGCTCTGCGTCCGCGAACGAGGGATGCAGCAGCACGTCCGCAGCAATCTCGACGAGCTGCGCGAAATTCTCGGATAAGGAACTGCCCGATAGCGTTGCATCCGGCGACGACATGCCTGCGGTGACGGTCAATGTCGCCGCCATGCGCTCGAGCTGTTCGGAAAGCTGCTGCGACGTTCGGGTTGCCGTGCCTTCCCGCATGAGCGCGGCCGTGAAGTTGGCAGCGCCTGGCAGATCAGCCGGATCGTAGTAGCCGCCCGCGCCGCGAACGAGCAGCTGAAACGTCACGAGCGGCGCGCGATGATCCTCGAGGACAATCAGGTGCAAGCCGTTCGGCAGATCGGCTTCCTGCGGACGGGGAAGCTTCACCTCGAGGACCGACTGGTTCACCGGCGCTTTCCCCTTGACGACCATGCCCTTGGTTGAGGGGGCCTGGGCCGCTTGTTGCGCGTAGGTTCCGGTGGCCATCGCTCCCGCGAGAATGGCGCACGTGATCAACCGGCGACCGATGGCGCGCATCAGAAACCTCCCTTCGACTGCGGGGTGCCCGCTTTCGGACTGGTCACGATGACGTTCCGGCTCGCCGGCGTCAGGTACTTCTTCGCGACCCGCTGCACGTCCGCGGCGGACACGGCAGCCAGCCGCGCCGCTTCCGTGTTGATCCGGCCGGGATCGTCATGGGCGAGCGCGTATTCGGTGAGCAGAATCGCGCGCTGCAGGGAGCTCTGGACGCGGCCGGCGAGCGCCCGCCGCTCCGCGTTGCGCGCCTTGTCCATCTCCCAGTCAGCTGCGCTCCGCTCGCCGAGCGCTGCAATCTGTTCGTCGATCGCGGCCTCGACGTCTGCGGCGCTCTTTCCGGGCGCGACGAGCGCGTTCACCGCGAACAACCCGGGACCGCGCCGATCGTCGACGAACGCGCTCGACTGGACCGCAATCTGCTTCTGACGAACGAGCGTCTCGTACAGACGAGAGCTGCGACCAGAGCCCAGGATCGATGCCGCAACCCGAATCGCATCGAAATCGGGATCTCTGACCGGCGGCACCTTGAACACGATATCGACGCGCGTGAGCCTCGCGAGCGCGTCGTCGAGTGTCAATCGCCGTTCCGCTGTCTGCGGCGGCTCCGTCATGTCGACCGCGGGCGCCGCCGGCTGCGAGGGAATGCTCTCGAACTGCTGCCGCATCTTGCTCATCACCTGCGGCGTGCTCACGTCCCCCACGATCGCGACGACGGCGTTGTTGGGCGCGTAGTACGTCTTGAAGAACGCCGTGACATCGTCGACCGACGCCGCGTTGAGGTCCGCCATCGAGCCGATCACCGAATGCTCGTACGCGAAGTTCTCATAGGCGAGCTCGTCGATCGCTTCGAAGGTGTGTCCGTAGGGCTGGTTGTCGATCCCGAGCCGCCGTTCCTCCTGAACCGCGTTGCGCTGGTTGTCGAGATTGTCCTTCGTGATATCGAGCGCACGCATCCGATCGGCTTCGAGAAACAACGCGAGATCGAGCTGATTCGCCGGCAGCGTCTCGAAGTACAGCGTCCGATCGTTGTTCGTCGTCCCGTTCATGTTCCCGCCGTTGTTGAACACGAGCCAGAAGTGCTCGCCCGGGCCGACGTTCTGCGAGCCCTTGAACATCATGTGCTCGAAGAGATGCGCGAACCCGGTGCGGCCCTTGCGCTCATTGCGCGATCCGACGTCGTAGTTGACGGCGATGGAAAACACCGGCGCCGTGTGGTCCTCGGCCACGATGACGCGCAGTCCGTTCTTCAAACGTGTGTCGCTGAACGTGACTTTGGGATCGGTGGCGGCATGGAGCCCAGACGCGGCCAGCGCGGCACCCAGGGCCGCGAGGACGCGCCGCCGTCGAACAATCGCTGTCATATGTGAGCCTCCGAGATCGAGAGTGTCACGCGAGGCGCGATATTACCCCGCTTTGGGCATGTGAGTTGCTCAGGCGGTGGTGCGTACGCACGGGAGGTGTCTTCAGCCATGACCAAGGCCGCGACTCTACCGCTATTGGGCATCGTTCTTCTTCTGTTGGTAATCAGCGAACGGCCGGCTGAGGCGTATATCGATCCCGGCACCGCCAGCTACGTCTTCCAGATGATCGCCGGCGCAGCCCTCGGTGTCCTGTTCCTTCTCCGGACGTACTTGCAACGGCTCGTGACGACGGTCAGGTCGTTGGTTTCTCGTGATGCCGCTCGCCGTCCCTAGGCAGGTCGCGGCGCCTCGACCTCATCAGGCGTCATTCCGGGATCCAGCCGGCTTCGTTTTCGCGCTCGACGGTGTCCTCTATCGGCAGGTCAACCCCGTCGGCCGGGCGGACTACGACGCTCTGATGACGTCCGGCCTGTACGACCACCTGGTCAAGTCAGGAGATCTCGTTCCTCATGAGGAAGTTGGCGCGTCGATGTCCCCGGACGGCGGGGCGTCGGCCGTGCTTCGGCCAACCCGCGTCGGGTTCATCTCCTATCCGTACGAATGGAGCTTCAGCCAGCTCAAAGACGCCGCGCTCCTGACCCTCCGGCTGCAGCGCTCCGCGGTCGAGCGCGGCATGTCGCTGAAGGACGCCACCGCCTACAACGTCGCGTTCGAGGGAGGGCGTCCCGTCTGGATCGACACGCTCTCGTTCGAGCGTCTGACGCCAGGACAGCCGTGGGTGGCATACCGTCAGTTCTGCCAATTCTTCGTGGCGCCGCTCGCGTTGATGAGCTCGGTCGATGTGCGGTTGCTCCAGTTGCTGCGCGCGCACCTGGACGGCATCCCCCTCGACCTCGCGAGTCGCCTGCTGCCCCAGCGCACACGGCTGCGGCCCGGGCTCCTGATGCACGTCCATCTGCAGGCGGTCGCGGAACGGCGGGTGGCCGGTACGGCGCTGCCAAAGACGCGACGCAGGCCCGCGATGACAGCAACCGGGGCGGCGGGAATTCTTGACAGTCTCGAACGGACCGTCCGCGGTCTGACGTGGCGTGCCCCGAAGACGACCTGGGGCAACTACTACGAAGCGACGAACTACACGGACGCCGCCTTCGCCCACAAGCGACAAATCGTCAGCGCGGCAATCGATCGGGTAGCGCCCAGGAACATCTGGGATCTCGGCGCCAACGACGGCACGTTCAGCCGGCTCGGGAGCGACCGCGGCATTCCCACGGTTGCTTTCGACGTGGATCCCGTCGCCGTCGACAAGAACTACCAGCAGGTGGTCGCGCGACGCGAACAGCACTTGCTGCCCCTCCTGCTCGATCTGACGAACCCGAGCTCGCGGGCAGGCTGGGCGCACGAGGAACGTGAATCGTTCGCGGATCGCGGGCCGGCAGACCTGGTCCTCGCGCTCGCGCTCGTGCACCACCTCGCCATCGCGCACAACCTTCCGCTCCCGCGCATAGCCGAATTCTTCAGCCGGATCGCGCGCGCGCTCGTCATCGAGTTCGTGCCGAAGTCGGACTCGCAGCTGCAGCGCATGCTCGCCACGCGCGTCGACATCTTCAGCGAGTACACGCGTGAGGACTTCGAGGCCGCGTTCGATACCTGGTTCACGATCGAAGAGACATACCCGGTGAGAGACGCGGAACGAACCGTGTACCTGATGAGAAGGCGGGAATCATGACGCGGTTTGCCTTTCATCCGCTGCTGGTTGCCATCCTGCCGGTGCTGTCGATGTTTGCTGCGAATCCCGGACAGCGATCCGGGCACGAGTTGATCGACTCGGTTGTCGTCGTGCTCATCGCCAGCGCAGTCCTGATGTTGATCGGCGCGGCAGTGTACCGCGACGTGCGCAAGGCCGCGCTCGCCGTCTCGACCTTGCTGCTCCTGTGGTGGGTCCAGGCGGACGACGGCAGCGTCGGCGAGTTCCTCAGGGGACAGGAATTCGTGCTGCCGCTGACCTACGGCGCAGTGCTGGTGTTCTGCGTCTGGCTGTATCGCCGCCGTGCGCCGTTGAATGCGGCGACGGGACTCGCCAACTGGGTTGCCGTGGGCGCGGTGCTGCCCCCGATCGTCACGCTCGCGATCTCGGCGCCCCGGGCGGCCGAAGCCCGCGCGGCGGCCCAACCCATCACCGCAGGCACGGTGAAGTCGAAACCGGACATTTATTACTTGATCTTCGATCGCTACGGCAACGCCGAGACTACTGCGGCGTATGGTGCCGGAAAGCATATCGAGGAGTACCTCGCGAGAAAGGGCTTCTATGTTTCGCGCGGGAGCCGTTCGAACTACATGAAAACGGTCCTCTCGCTCGCCTCGTCGCTCAACGCCGCCTACCTGGATGATGTTTTGCGCGGGCGCGAGCGGTCGACGGACTGGACGCCCGTGTATCAGAAGTTGTTCCATCACCGCGTCGGTGCGTTCCTCCGCGCGCAGGGCTACAGCTACATCCACCTGGGATCCTGGTACTACCCGACCCGCGACAATCCGCAGGCCACGCGCAATGTGAATTACTACACGACCGTGCCCCGCGCCGTCCTGCGGCTCTTCGATTCGCAGGCGTTCGCCCCGGTGCAGCACGTGTTCGGCCCGTGGCTCGACGACCGGCTGCAGAACTGGCAGCGGATCCGTCACGAGATTGACGACGTAATCGAGCTCGTGCCCACGGCTGGTCCGAAGTTCGTGTTCCTGCACGCGCTCGTCCCGCATCCTCCGTACGTGTTCTACCGCGATGGAACCTACGTGACCAAAGCGCAGGAACGCAAACGCTCGTACGCCGAGAACTACACCAACCAGGTGCTCGCGGCGAACGCGATGATCGAGCGGATCGTCGAAACAATCCTGCAAAAGTCTCCGTCGCCGCCCGTCATCATCGTGCAGGGCGATGAAGGACCGTACCCGCCCGGCACCGGGCGCGAAGAGTTCGACTGGCGGACGGCCACGCAGACGCAGCTCCTCGAAAAAACAGGAATTCTCAACGCGTACTACCTCCCGGGCGTGGACACGCACGTGCTCTACCCGACGATCTCGCCAGTGAACTCGTTCCGCGTGGTGTTCAACGAGTACTTCGATGCGGGGATGCCGCTCCTGCCGGATCGCACGTGGCGACAGATATCGGACCTGCAGCCGTTCGCGTTCGACGAAATTACGAATCAGCTGACGGTAATGGCGCGGGCGGAGGCGAAGGTGGAATGACCAGATGGAGCGAGGGATGTCAACAGACGTAAGGACACGAACCCGCACGGTGGCCCGCGCCGCCAGCACAGGAGCGGCGACGGTGCCGAGGGCCGAGATATGGCCGGCACCGGTCAATCGCGTCGAGCGGGCGCCCGCCGCGCCGCTGGAAGTCTCGATCGTGGTGCCCACGTTCAACGAGCGCCTGAACGTAACGGAGCTGGTCGTTCGTATCGAGCGCGCACTCCGCGGCATCTCGTGGGAACTCATCTTCGTGGACGATGATTCGCCGGATGGAACGAGCGCGGAAGTCAAGGCGATCGCCGTGCGCGACAGCCGGATACGCTGTCTTCGACGAATCGGCCGGCGCGGGCTCTCGTCGGCGTGCATCGAAGGCATGCTGGCGGCGGCCGCGCCCGTCCTCGTGGTCATGGACGCGGATCTGCAGCACGACGAAAGCAAGATCCCGGCGATGCTCGCGGCACTCGAAGCCGAGGGCGCGGAGCTGGTCATCGCGTCGCGGTATACCGAAGGCGGCGCGATCGGCAACTGGGACAAGACACGCGCGCTCATGAGCCGCGTTGCGACGCGGCTCAGCCGGATGGTCTGCCGGCAGCACATCAGCGACCCCATGAGCGGGTTCTTCATGATCAGAGCGGAGGCGCTCGATCGCTGCGTGCGGGGCCTGTCGGGAACCGGCTTCAAGATCCTGCTCGACATCGTCGCCTCCTCGCCCGGCGTCCTGCAGATTGCTGAAGTTCCCTATACTTTCAGGGAGCGGCTGCACGGCGAGAGCAAACTCGACAGCCTCGTCATGTGGGACTTCGGGATGCTCCTTGCCGAGAAGACGATCGGCAGGTACGTTCCCGTCCGCTTCCTCGCATTCACGCTCGTCGGCGGCGCCGGAGTGCTCGTCCATCTGGCGACGCTCAGCGCGCTTCGCTTCTCTCAGCTTGGTTTTACGAGATCGCAGGCGATTGCGACCGTCGTCGCCATGGTGTTCAACTTCTGGTCGAACAACCTGCTGACCTATCGCGATCGACGCCTGCGCGGCGCTCGCTGGCTCACCGGTCTGCTCTCGTTCATGCTGGCATGCGGGCTTGGCGCGGTGGCGAACGTTGGCATCGCATCGTTCCTGTTCAAATCGCACACGCAATGGCTGGTCGCCGCGCTCGCGGGCATTGCCGTGGGGGCGGTCTGGAACTACGCGATCACACAACTCTACACGTGGGGAAAGGAACAGCCCCGGTGTTGAAGGACGTCGACGCCGGCGCGCTGCCGCCGGACCCGCCGCTGACGGGACGAGCGCGTCTGCGTCGCATGGCGTGGCTGTTCGGACTGATCGTCGCGGTCCGAATCGTCTACTTCATGGTGATGGCGAGCCACTACTCGGCCGATTGGGATCCGCAGCTCATTCAGCGGAACGGTTTCCTCAGCATCGCTCGATACGTTGCCCACGGCGAGGGCTTCGTCAGCAAGGATCTGCTGACCTACTACTCGGTGGGCCATCTGATCCCGACCGCTGCAAGAAGCCCCTTTCCGATCGTGGTGTTCGCAGGTGCAGTGCTGATTTTCGGATCCCATACGTACTATCCGCTGCTGCTGTTCACGTGGTGCCTTTCAGGCGTCGTCGGGCTGTGCGCGTACTGGGCGGCGGCGCGAGCGTCGGGTCGTGAATGGCTCGCGCTCTGGACCGGCGTCGCGTTCGCGTTCTATCTCTCCGAGATGTTCGTAATGACGACGTATTCGATGGCCTCGGAGCCGCTGTTCGCCGCGTGCCTGGCCGTCTACGTGGTGCTGCTGATCCGCGCGACGGACCGTCCGGGGCCTGCGATCGCGCTGGCGGCCGGCGCAATGCTCGGCCTGGCAACCCTCTCACGGCCGACCGTGCTTTTGTTACCGGTGGTGTCGATCGGATGGATCCTGTACCGACTGAGGGGCCGCGGACTCGCAATGAGCGTCGCGTTCGCGATCGCCTTTGCGGCCGTGCAGGTGCCGTGGGTCGTCCGCAACTATCGCGCGTTCGGGACGCCTGTCGCGACCAGCACGCTAGGCGGATTCAACCTGTACCGTCACAACGCGATGATCGCGGAAGGCAAGTATCACACGGGCTATTCGCACCCGGAGATGGAGCGAAGAATCAGACGATTGACGGCTGCGACCGGCCGGCCCCTCGAGTCGTTCAATGAAGCCGAGCTCGATGCGCTGCTCAAAGCCGAGGGGACACGCATCATCCGTCAGTATCCGCTGAGGTACCTGAAGCTCTCGGCGATGCGCACCGTGTGGATCTGGTACAACGAGAATTCCGGTCGTGGGCTCTACGCGGTCGAGAACTTCCTCCTCTATCTGTTCGCGCTCGGCGGCCTGTTCTACGTGCTTCGATCGCGCGAGCCGGTTTACTTTCTCCTGCTCGCGCACATCGCGTACTTCGTCGCGTTTCACAGCCTGATCAACGTGCAATATCGGTTCGTCTGCCCGATCATGCCGTACATGATTCTGCTGGCTGGCCTCCCCGTGTTCGCATGGCGGTACGGCCGCGTGAGCCTGCGGGCGCCAGCAAAGGCCGCATCGAGATTGCCGCATATTGCTCAGGGCCAGTGACTCGAGTCGGCACCGGATCCACCTTTGCAACCGAGTCACAGAAAGGAGCACTAACGCAATGAAGACCCTCAGCTTGAAACTGCCGACGTTCGGATTTGTCGTGGCGACGCGAGCGATCCTGGGTGTCGGCATCGGACTGTTGCTCGCATCGCGGATTCCGGAGGATCGTCGCCGCGCTACAGGCCTGGCGCTGGTCGCCGCCGGCGTAGCATCAACGATTCCGGCGATAGTGGCCCTGCGGCGTGGGATGAGCCAACCGCATCCGCTCGTCGCCTGATCCGTTGCCTGAGCTCCGTGTCGTCCGCCTAGTCCGCGGGCTTGCAACGACCGGTTCCACGTCGTCGGCGTGTCTGCGGTTAGGACGAACCGCTCCCGGTAGTCTGCGGCCCTATTCGTCCCGCAAGGTTGTAATCGGATCCACGCGCGTCGCACGATACGCCGGAATAATGCTCGCCAGCATGCCGATTGCCGTGAGGAGCAGGGCCACGGCGGCGTAGGTCGGCACATCCGTCGCTTTCACCCCGAAGATCAAAGCCCCGAGGACGCGGCTGAGCGAAACCGCCGCGGCGCCCCCGATCACGACGCCGAGCAGCGTCGGACGCAGACCTTCGATCAAAACCATTCGCAGGACGTCCGACCGATCGGCGCCGAGCGCCATCCGGATTCCGATCTCCTTTACACGCTGCCGCGTGGCGTACGCAAGCACGCTGTAGAGGCCTACGCCTGCAAGCAGGAGCGCGAGACCCGCGAATACGGCGAGCAGCAACATGTTGAATCGCTGCGACGACAACGACTCGTCGACGATCGCGTCCATCGTCTGCACCTCGATCAGCGGAGTGCCGGGGGAGATTTCATGGATCGCGCTGCGCACGGCGGTCTGGATGCTTTGCGGATCCGTGGCTGTCCTCACGGCGAGGGCGAGCGGGATCGCTCTGAACTTCCCGAACGACGGCGGGGTGTAGAACTGAGCGAGCGGCCAGTAGAGCGTGGACACTGGATCGGGGTTGTCGAGACCGCGGTCTTTCACGTCCCCGACGACGCCGATCACCTCCCGGCGCTCCTTCGGAAAAAACGTCAGCGTGACGTGCTTGCCGATCGGGTCCTGGTTCGGCCAGAACTGCCTCGCCATCGATTCGCTGACGAGAACGACAGGCTGCGAGGTCGCGACGTCCGCTTCGCTGAAGTCGCGTCCGCGAACGATCGGAATGCCCATCGCGCGGAAGAACTGGGGTGACAGCACCCGTACCGACACCTCCGGCTGGTGCGCCATTTCGACCGCTTCGTGTCCTTCCACCGCCACGGGCTGCATCGAGCCTCCCTGCAGCGGCAGATCGTCGGTCACCCCCGCGTACTGCACGCCAGGAAGGGCGCGCACGCGGCGAAGGACGTCGTCGTAGAACTGAATCTCCTCGGACTCGTTCTTGAAGTCGTTCGACGCCACGCCGATGCGCATCGTGAGCACGTGGTCCGGTTGGAATCCCGGGCTGACGCTGCGCAGGTTCCAGAGCGTGCGGATCATGAGACCAGCACCGACGAGAAGGACGAGTGAGAGCGCCACTTCCGCGACGACCAGGGCCGTCCTGGTGCGCTTTCCCCCCGACGGGGCATCGAGGCGCCCGAATCCCTGCTTCAACGCCTCGTTCGGATCCGATTTCGACATGCGCCATGCGGGCACGGTGCCCGCGATCGTGCCCGTGAGCACCGCGACGATGAACGTGAACGCCAGCACCGTCGCATCCAGCCTGATCTCGTCCGCGCGCGGCAGGCTCGAGCCGAAGAACTTCACGACGAGGGCCGTACCGAATTGTGCGACGAAGAGCCCGAGCGCACCGCCCACGGCGGACACCAGCACGCCTTCCACGAGCACCTGCCGGATGATGCGCGAACGCTTTGCTCCGAAGGCCGTCCGAATCGCGAGCTCCTTCCGCCTGTCAATCGTTCGGGCCAGCATCAGGTTCGCGACGTTCGCGCACGCAATCAACAGCACGAACGCAACGGCGCCGAGCAGCATCAGGAGTGGCTTCCGGACCTCGCCGACCGTTTCTTCGCGAAGCGGTACGACCAGCGCACCCCACCCGGCCGCGTCCGCCGGATATTGTTCCGCAATGCGCGCCGCGATCGAATCGAGCTGGGCCTGCGCCTGGCGGACGCTGACGCCCGGCTTGAGCCGAGCGATCGCCGACATGCTGTGCTCGCCGCGAACCGCCTTTTCCTGCGGGGTCCAGGCAAGCGGCGTCCACAGCAGCGCGTAGCCAGGCTTATCGAATGTTCGAGGCATGATCCCGACGACGGTGTACGCATCGCCGTCGAGATGGATCGTGCGCCCTACGATCTGCGGGTCGCTCCCGAATTGAGTCGTCCAGAGCTTGTATGACAGGACCACGATGTGCTCGCGCTCGGAGGCGTCGTCACCGCGACCGATAGCGCGTCCCATCAACGGCGAGACGCGGAGCACGGAAAAGAAGGTCGGCTCCACGGCCGCGGCCTCGACGATGCGCGGTTCACCGCTGTCGGTCAGACGAAACGGCCGGAACCGATAGACCGCCGAGGATGAGAACACCGTGTTCTGCTGTTCCCAATCGAGGTAGTTCGCCGCGGACAAGGCAAAGCGCGGAACGCCAGGAAACTGCTTCTGCGGCGGCGTGTGCCACAACTGGACGAGCTGATCCGGCTCCGCGTAAGGTAGCGGTCGCAGCAATACGCCGTTGACGATGCCGAAGATCGCCGTATTGGCACCGATCCCGAGAGCCAGCACGACCACGGCCGCCGCTGCAAACCCCGGCGCTTTCAGCAGGACCCGAAATGCGTACTTGAAATCGTTGAAGAGACCAGTCATTTGCGTATTTGACGGAACCCGGGCCCGAAAGGATGGCGCCTGACCAACAACATTGATATCGCAACGCGGCTATGCTGCTACGTCAATGGCTTCCTGTCCATTGCCGGGCGGTCGTGTTGGCTAGGCTGTTTCGTCTGCTGGCCGACACGACTGTCGTCATCCATTTTGCATTTGTGCTGTTCGTCGTGCTCGGGGGATTGCTCGTCCTCCGGTGGCCGCGCATCGCGTGGCTGCACGTTCCGTCGGCGGCGTGGGGGATGGCTGTCGAGTTTGCCGGGTGGATTTGCCCACTGACACCGCTCGAGAACGCCCTGCGCGAACGCGCCGGCATCGCATCTTATCAGGGCGACTTCATCGAACAATACGTGATCCCCGTGCTGTACCCCGCACGCTTGACCCATGGCACGCAGCTCGTGTTAGGCAGCATCGCCCTTGCGGTGAACGCGTTCGTCTACTCGCGGCTGCTGTCTCGAGGACGCTCGCGCCTGCCTTGAAACATTTGATGTGGCCGCCGCGGCCAGTTTAGCCGCAGGTTCCCGATTCGAGTAGACTCTCGGGCGCCCGTCCCGAGACCCTCGTGACCACGCAATCTGTCCAGCAGAGATACACGGCCGCGCTCGACGCTCTCGTCGTGAACATCAAAGAGGACCGCTCCATCCTCGCCGCGATCCTTTGCGGCAGCCTGTCGCACGACACCGTCTGGGAGCGATCCGACATCGACCTCGTGCTGGTGACGATTGACGACCGCAAGGTGCAGAGCGGCAGCCTGGCACTCTACGCCGACGGCGTCAACGTTCACGCCAATCTGCTCTCACGCACCGAGTTTCGCCGAACGATCGAAGGCTCGATCCGCAACTCGTTCGTCCATTCCCTGCTTACGAAGGGACGGCTGCTCTACACGCACGACCCCACGATCGCGGATCTGTGCGCCACCCTCTCGTCGATCGGGGCGCGCGATACGGAAGTGCAACTGCTGCGGGCCGCGACGAGTGCACTGCCGTCAATCGACAAGGCGCACAAATGGTTCGTGACCCGTGGCGACCTCGACTACACGGCGCTCTGGATTCTCTATGCCGCGACGCCGCTCGCGCGCATCGAGGTCATCGGCCGGCAGCTGCTCGCCGATCGCGAGGTAATCCTGCAGGCACTGGCGCTCAATCCCGATTTCTTCAAGGTGATCTACGCCGATCTGTTGAATACGAAGAAGACGCGCAAGGCGGTGCAGGACGCCCTGGAGGCGATCGATCGCTACATTGCAGATCGCGAAGCGTCGCTCTTTGCGCCCGTCGTCGAGTACCTGCGCGACGCCGGCGAGGCGCGCTCTGCCACGGACATCGAGACACACTTCGCGCGCAATCTCGACGTCCCGTGTGTGATTGCCGCGTGTGAATACCTGGCCGACCGCGGCATGATCGGCAAGGTCTCCACGCCGGTGCACCTCACGAAGAAGAGCCACGTGCAGGTGCAGGAGCTCGCCTTCTACCTTGCCGACGAGAGAGATGCCTTCTAGGCGAGGAGGCCGCGCCGTCACGGCGCGCACGACAGTCGGCGTCCAGGGCGCGCGCGTCCACAACCTGAAGAACATCTCGCTCGAGATCCCGCGCGACAGCCTCGTCGTGATCACGGGGCTCTCGGGATCCGGAAAATCCAGCCTGGCGTTCGACACGATCTACGCCGAGGGGCAGCGCCGTTACATGGAGTCGCTCTCCAGCTACGCGAAGCGGTTCGTCGCGCAGGTCGCCAAGCCGGACGTCGATTTCGTCTACGGCCTCTCGCCAGTCATCTCGATCGAGCAGAAGACGCTGATCAGCAACCCGCGCTCCACCGTCGGGACAATGACGGATATCGCGAGCTACCTGAATCTGCTGTACGCGACCATTGGACGTGGGCACTGTCCGCGAACGGGCGAGCCGACACCGACGCGCACCGCGAGCCAGATCGTCGAGGCCATCCTTTCGCTGCCCGAAGGGACCGAGATCGAGCTGCGCGCGCCCGTGTTCAAGGTCTACGGCGAGGATCTCGAGTTCGTCTTCACCGACGTCCGCAAGAAGGGATGCCGTCGCCTCATTGTCGACGGCCGGCCGATCGATCTCTCGGCCGAAGTCACGATCGACGAAGAATCCGTGCACGACATGGATGCCGTCGTCGATCGCTTCGTGGTCAGCCGGAAGCACGAAAAGGCGATCAAAGCGGGTGTGGCCGCGACGCTGCTGGTGGGCGACGGGCTGCTCCAGGCGCACATCGTCAAAGGGGCGACCCGCGCGGCGCAGCACCGCTTCTACGAGGCGCTCTGCAGCAAGACGCATCACTTCGTGTACGGCGAAATCGCGCCCGAGTATTTCGTCTTCAACAACCCGGAGAGCGCCTGCCGCACGTGCGGCGGCCTCGGCGTCGACAAGCTGACGCATCCCGAGCTGCTCGTTCCCGACCCGCAGCGCAGCATCCTCGGCGGGTGCTTCGTCCGTGAGGCGTTCAAGTACAACCCGGACACGTGGGATGGGCGCATGATGTACAGCCTGTCGCAGGCGATCGGCTTTCCGCTCGACTGCCCGTGGCGCGATCTCCCGCAGCCCGTCCGCGACGCAATCCTTTACGGCGTCGAGAAGAAGATTCCGATCGTCACGCCACCGGACGCGAAGATGCGGCGCGAGGAGCACGAGGGACGCGAGGTAGGCTTCGGCGGGCTGGCGCCGCGGATCGAGCGGCACTACCGCCGCTATCGGCAGCGTGGCGAAGCGAACTCGCGCATGGAGGAGTGGCTCGACAAGGTGATGGTCGAGCGCACGTGCCCCGACTGCAACGGCGCGCGCCTGCGCGCCACCCGTCTGACGTTCGAGATCGCCGGCAGGACGCTCTACGACATGGGGCAGCTCCATTTCGACGAGCTGTACGAGTTCCTCGGCACGATCAAGCCATCGGGCCGGGGCGCGGACGCCGGCCGGCAGATCCTGAAGGAGATTCGCGGACGGCTCGAGCTGCTGCTCGGCATCGGGCTCGACTACCTGAACTTCAACCGCCGTTCGGGGACGCTGTCGGGCGGCGAGTCGCAGCGGATCAGGCTATCGACGCAGATCGGCTCCGGCCTGATGGGGATGCTCTACGTCCTCGACGAGCCAAGCATCGGCCTGCATCCCAAGGACAACGTGAAGATGATCGCGACGCTCGAGAGCCTGCGCGACATCGGCAACACCGTGCTCGTTGTCGAGCACGACGAGGACACCATCCGCGCCGCCGACCACATCGTCGAGATGGGGCCCGGCCCCGGCGTCCACGGCGGCGAGGTCGTCGTCAAGGGGACTTTCGACCAGGTGCTGGCGTGCAAGGCGTCGCCCACGGGCCAGTTCCTGTCGGGCAGGCGGACGATTGCCACGCCGAAAAAGCGGAGGCGCGGCAACGGGAAGGCACTCATTGTGCGCGGCGCGCGCGAGAATAACCTGAAGTCGATCGACGTGGCGTTCCCGCTCGGCATGCTGATCGCGATCACCGGCGCCTCTGGATCGGGCAAGAGTACGCTCGTCAACGAGATCCTTTACAAGGTGCTCTGGAAAACACTCGTCGATACGCGAACGCTTCCAGGCGCGCACGACCGCATCGACGGCCTCGAGCACGTGCACAAGGTCGTGAACATCGATCAGTCGCCAATCGGGCGCAACAGCCGCTCGAACCCTGCGACCTACATTGGCTTCTACGACACCATCCGCGATCTGTTCGCCCAGGCGCCGCTCTCCGTCGAACGTGACTACAAGCCCGGACGATTCAGCTTCAACGTCAAGGGCGGACGCTGCGAAGAGTGCCAGGGTGAAGGAGCGATCACGACGCAGATGTATTTCATGCCCGACGTCGAAGTCACGTGCGGCGCGTGCAAAGGGGCGCGGTTCAACAGCGAGACGCTGGAGGTCACGCTGCACGGCAAGACGATCGCCGACGTGCTGAACATGTCCGTCGAAGAGGGCGTGGCATTCTTCGCCAGGGAGCCGTCGGTATCGCGAAAGATCCAGGTGCTCGCCGATCTCGGCCTCGGCTATCTCACGCTAGGGCAGTCGTCGACGACGCTGTCGGGAGGAGAGGCGCAGCGCGTCAAGATCGCCACGGAACTGAGCACGCTCCAACGGTCGAAGCACACGGTCTACATTCTGGACGAGCCGACAACCGGACTGCACCTGGCCGACGTGCAGCACCTGCTCGACTCGCTGAACCGGCTCGTCGACGCGGGACATACGGTCCTCTTGATCGAGCATCACCTCGATGTCATCAAGACCGCGGACCACGTGATCGATCTCGGGCCCGAAGGGGGGCACGCCGGAGGGGAAGTCGTCGCGACGGGTACCCCCGAAGCGATTGTCGCGTGCAAGGCGTCGCATACCGGGCGTTTCCTGAAGGCGCATCTGCGCGGCTGAGCTCTCGTCGAAGATCTGCAGCTGGTTTGAATGACGGCGCGGCGGCGGATCGATAATCGAGCATGCTCAACATCGTGGTTGTGACGCGTGGAGCGCTGCTCATCGCGCGACACGGATCGACCTGGCGCGTCGAGGAACACCTGCGCGGACGATCGCCCGACTGTGTAGCGATCGACCCGCACGACGCGGCTCGCGTGTACTGCGGGACTGCGGGTGCCGGCCTCTTCCGGAGCCGCGACAGCGGCCGGAACTGGGAACGAGTCGGAGCAGGCATCGATCACGCTACCATCTCTGCGGTCGCCGTGGCCCGTGCGCAGAAGCCTGACGCATTGGGCATCGTCTACGCCGGCACCGAACCAAGTGCCGTGTTTCGCTCCGAGACCGGAGGGGACAGCTGGGTGGATCTCGCCGGTCTCCGTGCGCTGCCCTCGGCGGTCACCTGGAGTTTTCCTCCAAGGCCGGATACACACCATGTCCGGTGGATCGAAGCTGATGTCACCACCGCCGGCCGCGTATTCGTCGCGATAGAGGCTGGCGCCCTCGTTCGCACGTCTGACGGCGGCCGGTCCTGGGAGGACCGCGTTCGCGGAGGTCCGTACGACACCCATACGGCGGCAACGCATCCGCTTGCACCCGGCCGGATCTGCTCCGCCGCCGGCGACGGGTACTTCGAGAGCGCCGATGCCGGGGATACATGGACGTCACCCCAGGACGGATTGAAACATCGGTACCTTGTCGGTCTGGCCATGGATCCGGCCGATCCGCAGACGATTGTCGTGTCCGCCGCGAGTGGCCCCGCCGTCGCGTATCGGCCGAAGTCGGCGGAGGGGTTCGTATATCGGAGAGCCGGGCTGAAGGCATGGGAGTTGGCGATGAGCGGACTGCCGGAGGCGCGCGGCACGACGGTGAGCCGCTTCGCCAGTCATTCGAGCGAACCACACGTCATCTATGCTGCCAACAATCGCGGACTCTTCCGATCGGAAGATGCAGGACGCAACTGGAAGACCCTGGACATCACCTGGCCGGAACCCGGCCTGACGGAAGGCGTGGCAGCACTTGCGTGCCTGCCGGAGTGAAATCGACGCGAGCTTACCCTTTGTCGTAGAAAGAGAAAGAGATTGAGCACTTCAGGTGACGAGGTCCCGCGCGGCGTGGCTGATGCGTGAGCGATTGGAGCTGAGCGCTCCCGCCTCCACGCTAAAAGATTGTCTCGAGTGTGATCGACTGCGAGCGTTCGCGTATCGGGAACACGCGATCGATGAACGCATCGCTCCAGTGGCTGCTCAATCCGCCATTACCAACGTCCAGCACGGAGGTCGCGCGGACGCGGTAGGGCCGGCCGAGTGTGAAAGTTGGGAAGGTTTGCCGGATATCTGACTGCCGCACGAAGATGCGGAGCGGCGATGATGGATCGACGAAGTACCCCGATCGGTGCAACGCGACCGATGCGTTCGAATCGACGATTTCGAACGCGAGCGAGTATGCGTGCCCGTAACTGCCGGAGAATTCAGGGATGATGTCGAAGTCGCGCCCGTTGCCGTTGCGCTCGATTCGAAACGATCGCAGCCGCATGCCGCCCTTGGCGTACCGCTGTTTCACCGCCTCGAGTTCAGCTCGATCCGCCGCGAGGCCTTCGGCCACCAACCTGCGACAGTGCGCCGGCGAATATCCCCAGCTCGACATGAAGATCGAAGGCCGTTCGCGCACTTCCGTGCAGAGCGACTCGTCGCGAAACTGCAGCGCCGCTGTTTGAAAGCACTGGGAACGGACGTAGTAGGACCTGTAGCCGTCAGGATTGAACAGCAGCCCTGATTGATACTCGTCCGGATCGATCGCCGTGCACGTGCGAACGGCAGCCGATCGCTGCGCGTCGTAGTCGTTCGCCGCGAGCGCCGCGACTGCCGATAGGCTTGCGCCCGCAAGCACGAGCGCCGGAATCCTCGCCGCGGTCATTCGTACACCCAAGATGGCCTGGAGACGCACGCGAGTGCGATTACCTGCCGGGATCAAACCATTCGGGGGCCGGGCCCGCCGCGTCATCGATCTCCACGACGAACGTTCGATCGAGCTCGTCGACGATCGCGGCCATGTTCGCGACAATCCGCTCCCAGCTCGCGGTGTCGCCAATCGGATACTGCCCCGCATCGCCGCGCATGGTCACTGGCGGCATCAGCGTCGCGGTGAATCCGGGTCCGTACACATGGAACATGAACGTCAACGACCGGCTCCAGGTGCCGACGTCGAGCTCGATGTCCACAACATGGTTGGCGGCGGTGCGGCGGCGAAGCAAAAAGGTGCCGCTATCGCCGCGGCAGTCGTAGCCTCGCGGCTTGAACACATCGACGAGCGTCGGCTTCAACGGACCGCGTGCGCCGAAACTCGCCCGGAGCACATCCTTTGCCGGCGGCAGATCGTGCGGCAGGCGGATGCGTTCGATGAGCGCCTTCATGCCGCTTCGGTATTTCGCGACGATTGCCAGGACGCGCGCGAGGTCCGGAGCGGCGGACGCGGTGACCGGCGCCGCCGGCGCGATGAATTGCGCCTTGCGCTTCGGCTTGCCGAGACCCGCGAAGATGGCGCCGATCGCAGCCGGCGGATCCGCCAGCTTCTTCGACGCCGCATCCCCGTCGACCGCGTAGAATGCGGTCAGACCGCGAATGCGTCCGTTGACCCACCATCCGTCGCTGACCGTAATGCCCGTTGGCGGCGTCAGACCGATGGGAAAGACGGCGCGGCCGAAACCGGCGTGGCCGAAGTGCACGCTCACTGCATGAAACGGCAGCGATCGCGGAACGCCGTCAGCCAGCGCAAGGATATCGGTCATCGGAAAGGCAGTGGACGCGTCGCCGTTGGTCAGGCGACGAATCGTGGGACTGTTGGGACCCTGCAACGGCGCATCGCGGCGCTCCAAACGGGCAAGGTGCGGATGCTTTTTCAGCGCGCGTTCGACTGCCGACGTGTTCCGGATGCCGGCCGGACCATCGCTGAACGTGGCGACGACGTCCGGCTGCAGGCCGTTCCGATCGAACAGCGCAGCCACACGCCGAATGAGCTCGCCGACGGCCTCCTTGCGATCCGTTTTGAACTCCATCTGCACGGCGACGTTCATCCGAGCAACGTATCGGATGTTGCCGTTCGCGGCACTACTCCGCGCGGAGCCCCTTCACGGACTCGAAACGGCACGCGCGATACGCGGGCAGCAGGCTGGCCAATGTTGAGTTGTGGTTGTTGAAGCAGCAAGATTGATCCTCCGTACTCGGTATGGCGGGGACCAGCTGGAGTCGAGAGTCCGGGATGAAAAACGACCTCATTTACGCGGTCCGCGGCTTTTGCAAGAAGCCGCTCTTCACGATCGCCGCAGTGCTCACGCTCGCACTCGGGGTCGGGGCCAACTCGGCGATCTTCACCGTCGTCCATGGCGTCCTGCTGCGACCACTTCCCTATCCTTCGCC
>JBKPQB010000044.1:0-7445 GCA_046733875.1 Acidobacteriota bacterium | reverse complement strand
TTTTGTCTGGGCTGGCGTAGCTCAGTCCGGTAGAGCAGCTGATTTGTAATCAGCCGGTCGGGGGTTCAAATCCCTTCGCCAGCTCCATCAGCTTCTACGGAAGCTGCGGCGCACAGCGGGGCCGGCGAGGCGCAATCCTCACACATGCCATCGGGAACGGGGAAACGTCAGCGGGACGTACGGCCGGAGCCAGCGCCGTCCAGCCCCCGTGCACGTGACGATACGGGTATCGGCGAGGTAGCGAAGCGGTCAAACGCAGCAGACTGTAAATCTGTCGGCCTTGCGCCTTCGAAGGTTCGAGTCCTTCCCTCGCCACCAGCCTTCGCTCGGCGCTGGCGCGCCCAGCTTCGGCTCGGGCAAGCCAGCGATCTCCGAAGGTTATGGCGCCCTAGCTGCGAAGGCGGACTGTTCATGAGGGATACAGCGCGACTTGCCCGCGGTAGCCATGGGCGAACGGGCGCGTAGGCGGGAGTAACTCAGTGGTAGAGTCACAGCCTTCCAAGCTGTTGGTCGCGGGTTCGATCCCCGTCTCCCGCTCCAAATTTTCCGAGGGGCTAGCGCCGCTCCGACTCCCGCACGCCGCCGCTCGGCGGGGCGCTCTGGTCGCGCCTCACCAAGGCAGCGACGGGTTGTAGCTGATGCGCTGTGTGATCGAGCAGGATCGCGAACGAGCGAAACGAGAGAGCTGCGAAGGGGAGCCCGACGGGCGAAGCCCCTCGACTAAGGAAGCCTAGGCCGATGTAGCTCAGTTGGCAGAGCGCGTCCTTGGTAAGGACGAGGTCACCAGTTCAATCCTGGTCATCGGCTCCAGCCTTCGCTCGGTACGCCAGCGGAAGTGCGAAGGTGGACGGCGGCGATTTTCGATAACGGGCACGACGTTAAGACGCAAATAGGACGGTACAAACGACATGGCAAAAGAGAAATTCGATCGCTCCAAACCGCACGTCAACGTGGGCACCATCGGGCACATCGACCACGGCAAGACGACCCTCACCGCCGCGCTGACGAAGGTGGCCGCGGACAAGGGCTGGGCGAAGTTCGTCCCGTACGACGAGGTCGCGAAAGCGTCGGAGTCGCAGGGGCGCCGCGATGCCACGAAGATCCTGACCATCGCGACGAGCCACGTCGAGTACTCGACGCCCAATCGCCACTATGCGCACGTCGACTGCCCGGGCCATGCCGATTACATCAAGAACATGATCACCGGCGCGGCCCAGATGGACGGCGGCATCTTGGTCGTCTCGGCGGTGGACGGACCGATGCCGCAGACGCGTGAGCACGTGCTGCTCGCCCGTCAAGTCAACGTCCCGTACCTCGTCGTCGCGCTCAACAAAGTCGATGCGGTCGACGACCAGGAGCTGGTCGATCTCGTCGAGCTCGAGATTCGCGAGCTCCTCAAGACGTATCAGTTCCCGGGCGACGATGTCCCGGTCGTGCGCGTGTCGGCGCTGAAGGCGCTCAACGGCGATCAGGAAGGAGTCGACTCGGTCCTGAAGCTGATGGAGGCGCTCGACAACTACATCCCGCTCCCGCAGCGCGAGGTGGACAAGCCGTTCCTGATGCCGATTGAAGACGTGTTCTCGATCTCCGGCCGCGGCACCGTCGTGACCGGCCGCGTCGAGCGCGGCAAGGTGAAGGTGGGCGAGGAGATCGAGATTGTCGGGTTCAAGCCGACGGAGAAGAAAGTCGTGACCGGCGTCGAGATGTTCCGCAAGCTGCTCGACGAAGGGGTCGCGGGCGACAACATCGGCGTGCTGCTCCGCGGCGTGGAAAAGACGGACGTCGAGCGCGGTCAGGTGCTCGCGAAGCCAGGCTCGATTACGCCGCACACGAAGTTCAAGGGCGAGGTCTACATCCTCTCGAAGGAAGAGGGCGGCCGTCATACGCCGTTCTTCAACGGCTATCGTCCGCAGTTCTACATCCGGACGACCGACGTGACCGGTTCGCTGAAGTTGCCCGAGGGCGTCGAGATGGTGATGCCGGGCGACAACACGTCAATCAGCGCCGAACTGCACGTCCCGGTGGCGCTCGAGAAGGGCGCGCGCTTCGCTATCCGCGAGGGGGGCCGGACCGTCGGCGCGGGGACGATCACCGAGATCATCGAATAGCCGGCGCCGGGATGCGGGTACCGCATTCCGGTCCCCGGATCCCGACGAGGATCAGCAATGCGCGACATCATTTCCCTGGCGTGCAACGAGTGCAAGCGTCGTAACTACAGCACGACCAAGAACAAGAAGAAGACGAGCGAGCGGCTCGAGTTTTCGAAGTATTGCCGGTTCTGCCGCAAACACACGCCGCATCGGGAAACCAAGTGATCGATTGCCGATTGCCGATTGCAGATTGCCGATTGAATTGGCGATTGCGGATTGCGGATTGACGATGGGATTGCCGATTGGCGATTTGAGTGTCGAAGCTTCTCGGTTGATGGACGGCATAGGGTCGGAGGGGCGAAGCCCCTCGGTTGATGAAGGACAGTAGCTCAATTGGCAGAGCACCGGTCTCCAAAACCGGGGGTTGGGGGTTCGATTCCCTCCTGTCCTGCCAGTTAAGGGCGCCGGGATTCGGGACCCGGGGGGCGGGGTCCGAGGTTCGAATCCCGGATCCCGAACCCCGAGTCCCGACAGGGTTTTTATGAAGACAGTCGTTGCCGAACACGAGGACTCATTCGGCGGACGGGCGCGTGAGAGCGTCACGGGATGGTGGGCGCGGTCGCGCCGCTTCCTTTCGGAAGTCCGCAACGAAATGGGCCGCGTCACGTGGCCGAACCGCAAGGAAGTGTACGCGACGACCTTCGTCGTGATCCTCACCTCCGTGTTCTTCGGCTTGTATCTGTGGTTGGTCGACCTGGGCCTGGATCGCGCGATCCGCTGGGTCTATCGCCTGTTCGGGGGCGCATGAGCGGGGAGGCGCCGGAACGCGGCACGGGCGCACAGTCCGCTGAGAGCACCATGACCGACGACCGCACGAAGCAGTGGTACATCGTCCACACGTACTCCGGCTTCGAGAACAAGGTGAAGGAGTCGCTCGAGCAGCGCGTCAACGCGTACGGGCTGCAGGACGAAATCGGCGAGATCTTGATTCCGACCGAGCAGGTGGCCGAGATGCGTGGCGGCAAGAAGGTTGTCAGCTCCAAGCGCTTCTTCCCCGGCTACATCCTGGTCGAGATGCACATGTCCGACCACGCGTGGCACGTGGTGAAGAACACGCCGAAGGTGACCGGGTTCGTCGGCGCCGGCGCGAAGCCGACGCCGCTCACGCGCGAGGAGGTCGATCAGATCCTCAATCAGGTCACAGAGGCGGCCGAGAAGCCGAAGCCGAAGTACTCGTTCGAGAAGGGCGATCAGGTCCGCATCAACGAAGGGCCGTTCACCAGCTTCAACGGGACCGTCGACGAGGTGAACAACGAGCGGAACACGCTGAAGGTCATGGTCACGATCTTCGGCCGCGCGACGCCGGTCGAGCTGGATTTCTTGCAGGTGGAGAAGCTGTAAGTGGCGAAAAAAATACAGGCGATGGTGAAGCTCCAGATCGCGGCGGGGAAAGCCACCCCGGCGCCGCCCGTGGGAACCGCGCTCGGTCCGCACGGCGTCAATATCATGGACTTCTGCAAGAACTTCAACGCGCGGACCGCCAGGGACGAAGGGCTGATCATCCCGGTCGTCGTCACGGTCTACTCCGACCGGTCGTATTCCTTCATCACGAAGACGCCGCCCGCATCGATCCTGCTCAAGCGCGCGGCCAACCTCGCGAAGGGGTCCGCCGAACCGAACAAGAACAAGGTCGGAACCGTCACGAAGAAGCAGGTCGAGGACATCGCGCGCACCAAGCTGCCCGACCTGAACTGCGATTCGATCGAGGCAGCTGTCAAGTCCGTCGCCGGCACGGCGCGGTCGATGGGAATAGACGTGATCGGGTGACAACTCCCGACTCTACAAGTCCCAATTGGACGTTTTTAGGGCTTGGGAATTGGAAATCGGGAGTGACAGGCGGTTTTATGAAGGTGGGAGGTCGGCAATGCCGACCGCTTGAACCACAAGAGGGAGTACATGCCAAAGTCCGGGAAAAAATTCTCAGCGGCAAGGGCGGCGGTACCCGACCGCCCGCACACGATCGAAGAAGCCGTTCCCCTGCTGCAGAAGGTGAAGTTCGCGAAGTTCGACGAGACCGTCGAGCTGGCGATGCGGCTTGGCGTCGATCCGAAGCATGCGGACCAGATGGTGCGCGGCACCGTCGTGCTCCCGCACGGCCTCGGCAAGAGCAAGAAGGTGCTGGCCATCGCCGGGGGCGACAAGCAGCGTGAAGCGGCGGACGCCGGCGCCGATCACGTCGGCGGCGAAGAGCTGGTTGAAAAGATCCAGGGCGGGTGGATGGACTTCGATGCCGTCGTCGCCACGCCGGACATGATGCGGGCGGTGGGAAAGCTCGGCAAAGTGCTCGGTCCGCGCGGCCTGATGCCGAACCCGAAGACCGGCACCGTCACGATGGACATCGGCCGGGCCGTGCGCGAGATCAAGGCGGGCAAGGTTGAATTCCGCGTCGACAAGACGGGCATCGTCCACGCACCGGTCGGCAAGGCATCATTTCCGGCGAACAACCTCGTCGAGAACGCGCACGCGCTGATTGACAGCGTCGTGAAAGCGAAGCCTTCTGCGGCGAAGGGCAAGTACCTGAAGAGCGTGACGCTGTCGTCCACGATGGGCCCGGGCATCACGATCGACACGACGGTCCAGGAAGCGGGGGCGAAGCACTAGGTCATGGCTGTTACACGCGCAACGAAAGTTGAAGAGCTGGAGGACCTCGAACGCGCGTTCAAGGGGACCGAGAGCGCCGTTATCGTTGATTTCAAGGGACTGAAGGTTCCTGAAGTGACGGAACTGCGCCGTCAGGTGCGCGGCGCGAAGGCGCAGTACAAGGTCGTCAAGAACACGCTCGCGAAGCGCGCGCTCAAGGGCACGGCGTTCGAGCCGCTCACCGATCACTTCGTCGGGACCACCGCGGTCGCGTACGCGGGCGAGGATCCCGTCGCGCTGGCAAAGGTGCTGACGACGTTTGCGAAGACGGCGCCCGCGCTGCAGATCAAGGCGGCCGTCGTCCAGGGGCGCGCGATCAAGCCGACGGAAGTGACTGATCTCGCAGCGCTGCCTGGCAAGCCGGAGCTGTACGCGAAGCTTCTCTTCGTGCTGCAGGCACCGATGATTCAGCTGGTGAGCGTCCTGAACGCCGCGCCACGGGATCTGATGAGCGTGCTCGTGCAGGTAGAGAAGAAGCGCGGCGAGGCACCTGCTTAAGGGGTTGGGGTGCCGGGCCCGAAGGGCGCCCGCGCGCGCAGCGCGCGTGAAGCGCCTGGGGGTGGTCGGCCCCCCCGCGCATTGACAGATGCAGACGGAATCGCCGGAATCATCGATCGGTAATAGAGGAGAACGACAAGTGGCCGAACTGAATCAGCAGCAGGTTGTCGATTACATCAAGGGGATTTCGGTGCTCGAGCTGTCCCAGCTCGTCAAGGCGCTCGAGCAGGAACTGGGTGTCTCGGCGGCAGCGGCGATGCCGATGGCGATGCCGGCGGGCGGCGGCACGGCGGCCGGCGCAGCGGCACCGGCGGAAGAGAAGACCGAGTTCACCGTGACGCTGACCGAAGTGGGCAGCAACAAGATCAACGTGATCAAAGTTGTCCGCGAGGTCACCAGCCTCGGCCTCAAGGAAGCGAAGGACCTCGTCGAGGGTGCGCCGAAGCCGATCAAGGAAGGCATCCCGAAGGACGAGGCCGCGAACATCAAGAAGAAGTTCGAAGAAGTCGGCGCGAAGGTCGAGGTCAAGTAGCGCCTGCGGCCGCGGCGAGCGAGCGCAGCGTCGAGCCGCAGCGCGTGGGGGTGGGGCCCCACGCGCGTTGAGAAATGCCGCGCCGAACGGTGGCGCGGCCCCATTCTTCGTCCGATCGTGTCCTGACCCCGCAACCCGAGGGTTTTTAGAGCATGTACAGCCTTCCCAAGAACGTCTACCGCGAACGCATCGACTTTTCGAAAATCAGGACGACGGTTCCGATCCCGAACCTGATCGAGATACAGAAGAAATCGTACGAGCGCTTCCTGCAGATGAACCGCCTGCCCTCGGAGCGCGAGGACGCCGGCCTGCAGTCCGTGTTCAAGTCCGTCTTCCCGATCAGCGACTTCCGCGAGAACTCGTCGCTCGAGTTCATCGAGTACTCGATCGGCAACTGGGAGTGCAAGTGCGGACGGCTCTCGGGCCTCCACCACCTGCGGAAGCCCTGCGTCAACTGCGGCCACACACTCGTGGCCGATCCCTACGGCGAGCACGAGGTGCTCTGTCCCCGCTGCGGCAAGCCGAACGAAGCGCGCGGCGACATCTGCGACATCTGCGGCAACACCGTCGGCCTCAAGCTGAAGTATGACGTCGACGAGTGCCAGGAGCGCGGCATGACCTACGCCGTGCCGCTCAAGGTCACGATCCGTCTCGTCGTCTGGAACAAGGACCCGGAAACGGGCGTGAAGACCATCCGCGACATCAAGGAGCAGGAGGTCTATTACGGCGACATCCCGCTGATGACGGACAACGGCACGTTCATCATCAACGGCACCGAGCGGGTCATCGTCTCGCAGCTGCACCGATCGCCGGGCGCGTTCTTCCACTCGGAAGACAAGACGCTCTTCATCGCGCAGATCATTCCGTACCGCGGATCGTGGGTCGAGTTCGAGTATGACTCGAAGAATTTGCTCTACGTCCGCATCGATCGCAAGCGGAAGTTCCTGGCGACGGTCTTCCTCCGCGCGCTCGGCCTGCGCGGGGCTGACGAGATTATTCGCTCGTTCTACACTGTCGACCGGCTGCAGCTGAAGAATGGCTCGATCGCCTGGGCCGTCGGCGACAGCCTGCTCGGGCTGCGCGCCGCGAAGGAGCTGAAGGCTGGCGGCGACACGGTCACGGCCGCGGGCAAGAAGATCAACGCGAGCGCGATCGCCGCGCTGAAGAAGGCGGCCGTCGAGTACGTCGAGATCGCAGACGCCGAGCTCGAAGGCGCCTTCGCTGCCGGGGACGTCGTCGATCCGTCCACGGGCGAGGTGATCCTCGAGGCGAACGAGCCGCTGGAGCCACGCGTCATCTCGATGGCGCAGGAGAAGAACGTCGAGAAGATCGAGATCTTCTTCCCCGAGAAGGACGAGGTCGGCAACGTCCTCTCCGCGACGCTGAAGAAGGATCCGATCCACACGCACGAAGAGGCGCTCATCGAAATCTACCGCCGCCTGCGCCCTGGCGATCCGCCCACGCTCGACAGCTCTCGGTCGCTATTCGAGAACATGTTCTTCAACCCGCAGAAGTACGACTTCTCGCGCGTCGGCCGCCTGAAGCTGAACACGAAGCTGAAGGTGAACACGCCGCTCGACGAGAAGATCCTGCACCCGCAGGACTTCTACGAGGTCATCAAGTAC
>JBKPQB010000043.1:0-47678 GCA_046733875.1 Acidobacteriota bacterium | reverse complement strand
ACGCTCGGGAGCGCGCCTTCCATGCCGGCCGCGACGATGATGACGCGGGCGTTGGTGAGGCGCGAATGCTGGCTGAGCAGCCGGTGCAGGCCCGCGACGCCCACGTCATAGAGGCGATCGACGCAGTTGCCCATCAACTCGGCCGTGACGGCAGCCTCTTCGGCGACCGGCAGATCCGCAGTCCCTGCGGCGGCCATCAGGATCGTGCCGGTACCGCGCGGAGTGGTCCCGCTGTCGAGGGTGATGCAGCGCGCGGTCTCGTGAAACCGGGCACCCGGGACGACTTTCAAGACGGCTTCGTACGCTTCCTGGCCGGTCCGTGTCACGAGCAGGCTCTGGCCGGCGCTCACCAGACGCTCGGCGACGGCGGCAATCTGGTCGGGAGTTTTGCCCTGTCCGAACACCACTTCCGGAAAACCCTGACGGATCGCTCGATGGTGATCGACGCGCGCGAACCCGAGATCTTCGTAGGGGGCCTGGCGTAGATATTGAAGGAGCCGGTCCTGAGCAGCCTCAGGTGTAAGGTTGCCCGTCCGCACGCTATCGAGGAGCGCGTGCAACTGCTGACGGTCCATCACGCCAAGTGTTTGGGGGGCGTTGACTTGGGTCCGAGCTGGACCGTAATATGAGCGTTTGTGCCGAGTGACGCTTTCATCTCTTTATGACGCTGCCTGAGACATTCATTCTCGTCCTGTACTTCTTCGTTCTGAGTATTCTGGCGATCTACGGGTGGCACCGGTATTACCTCGTGTATCTTTACATGAAACACCGGGACAAGGTGCCAGCCCCGGCTCCGCCACTGAGCCAGTTTCCTCCCGTCACGATTCAGCTTCCCATCTACAACGAGATGTACGTCGCGGACCGCCTCATCGATGCGGTCTGTGAGATGACCTATCCCCGCGAGCTGCTCGAAATCCAGGTGCTCGACGACTCCACGGACGAGACGACGGAGATTGCCGAACTGGCGGTACGCCGGCACGCAGCGCGCGGGTTCAACATCTCTTACCTCCACCGTGTCGACCGTCGCGGCTACAAGGCGGGCGCCCTCGAGGCGGGGCTGAAGTGCGCCAGCGGCGAGTTCGTCGCGATCTTCGACGCCGACTTCATCCCGTCCAGCGATTTCCTGCTCCGGACGCTCCCGTACTTCGCGACCGACGATCGCATCGGCATGGTGCAGGCCCGCTGGGGGCACATCAATCACGATTACTCGCTGTTGACGAAGATCCAGTCGATCCTGCTCGACGCGCACTTCGTGCTCGAGCACGGCGGCCGCAATCGCGCGGGGTGCTTCTTCAATTTCAACGGAACGGCGGGCGTGTGGCGGCGGTCCGCGATTGATACGGCGGGCGGATGGCAGCACGACACGTTGACGGAGGATCTCGACCTCAGCTATCGCGCGCAGCTGCTCGGTTGGAAATTCATCTTCCTGCCGGATCTCGTGTCTCCGGCCGAGGTTCCGGTCGAGATGAACTCGTTCAAGTCGCAGCAGCACCGCTGGGCAAAGGGATCGATCCAGACATGTCTCAAGCTGCTGCCCACGATTCTGCACTCGAACCAGCCGCTCAGCGTCAAGGCAGAGGCGTTCTTTCACCTCTCGTCGAACTTCAATTACCTGCTCATGTCGCTGCTGTCGGTGCTCATGTTCCCGGCGATGTACGTCCGCTACAACATGGGCTGGACGGAGATGCTGCTAATCGATATTCCGCTGTTCGCTGCCGCGACGCTGTCCGTCTGCAATTTCTACATCGTGTCGCAGCGGGAGCTGTACAGCGACTGGCGCTCGCGTCTGAAGTACCTGCCGTTCCTCATGTCCATCGGTATCGGCCTCTGCGTCAACAACACGCGCGCCGTGCTCGAAGCCATCTTCGGCAAGCAGAGCGAGTTCGCGCGCACGCCGAAGTACGGCATCGAGCGGGACAGCGATGAATGGGTCGGCAAGAAGTACCACCAGTCCGTGGGGGTCCAGCCGATCATCGAGCTGGCGCTCGGTCTCTATTTCACCGGCACCGTGTTCTACGCGCTCATGAACCAGATCTACGGCACGGTGCCGTTCCTGATGCTCTTTCAGGTCGGCTTCCTCTATACGGGTCTCCTGTCCATCTTTCAGCAGTTCACGGGAGAAGGGGAGATGGCTCCGGAGATCGCCAAGTAGCCGGCTTGATATCATCAAGGCATGCCGGTCGAAGCCAAGTCCTCCAAAGCAGGTCTTGAAGACGTCGTCGCCGCTTCGTCGTCCATCTGTTATCTGGACGGGCAGCGCGGCGTACTTGCCTACTACGGCCACGACATTCATGATCTGGCGCGCGGTGCGTCGTTCGAGGAGGTCTGCTACCTGCTTTGGCACGGACGCCTTCCGAACCGCGCGGAGCTTGGCGACCTGCAATCGCAGCTCGCCGCCGCCCGGCCTGTTTCCGAGCCGATCATCCGTCTGATGCGGCAGCTTCCCGCCTCTGATGGGATGGACATGCTGCGCACGCTGACGTCTGCGCTGGGGCAGTACGATCCGGAGGCTGGCGACAATTCTTCGCAGGCAAACTTTCGCAAGGCCGTCCGGCTCACCGCGCAGATCAGCAGCATCGTCGCGACCTACGGACGCTTGCAGGCAGGCGGCGGGCCTATCCACCCGGATCCTGCGCTCGGCCACGCCGCGAATTTTTTGTACATGCTCACCGGGCAGCGTCCGAGCTCTCTCGCAGCGCGCGCATTCGATGTGGCGCTCGTACTGCACGCGGATCATGAGCTGAACGCGTCGACCTTTGCCGCGCGCGTCGCGGCTGCGACGCTGACGGACATCTACTCGGCGATCGTCGCCGCGATCGGCACGCTGAAGGGGCCGCTCCATGGCGGCGCGAACGCCGACGTCATGCGGCTGCTGATCGACATCGGTCAGGACGCATCGCCTGAGCGGATCGACGACGCGATTCGTGGACGGCTCGCACGAAAGGTGAAGATTCCAGGCTTCGGCCACCGCGTCTACCGGACCGAGGATCCGCGTGCGACGCACCTGCGCCGCATGTCGAAGGAGCTCGGCGAGCGCGCCGGGAACACCCGCTGGTTCGAGATGTCCCAGCGGATCGAGCGGCTCGTCACGAGCGAGAAGAAGCTCTACCCGAACGTCGACTTCTATTCGGCGTCGACGTATTACACGCTCGGAATCCCCATCGATCTGTTCACCCCGATCTTCGCCGTCAGCCGCATTTCGGGGTGGACGGCACACTGCCTCGAGCAGTACGCGAACAACCGTCTGATTCGTCCGCGGACGGACTACATCGGGCCTGAGTACCCGCAAACATTCGTCCCGCTGGATCAGCGCTGACGGCGTCCGTGGCTGACTGCATCCGTGGCTGACTGCATCCGTGGCTGACCGCATCCGTGGGTTCCGCTTTAGGCGGAAGTCGCGTGGACCGCATCCGTAGCTTCCGCCTTCAGGCGGAAGTCGCGTTCCGATTTGTCACAAGGATTCCGGCGGCGGTATGACTGGAATTTCCTGTCCAATTCGCGGTAGCGCGGGAAGTGCTCGCGGCCGTATTCTCTTCAGATGATGCTTCTTCCTCCCACCGACGAGATGTATCGCGCGCTGGTCGAGCGCGACGCAACCTTCGAAGGCCTGTTCTTCGCCTGCGTGAGAACGACAGGCATCTTCTGCCGGCCCACCTGCCACGCTCGGAAGCCGCGTCCGGAGAACGTGGAGTTCGCTGCGACCATCCAGGAAGCGCTGCACCGGGGTTACCGCCCGTGCCAGCTCTGCGATCCCATGGGGGCGAGCGTCTCCGATCCAAACTGGCTCGCGCCGCTCCTGCAGGACATTCGGGCTCATGCGGACAGCCGCCTGCGCGACGAGGATCTGCGCGAGCGGGGCCTCGATCCCGTGCAGGTGAGGCGCGCGTTCAATCGCAAATTCGGGATGACCTTTCAGGCATACCAGCGCGCCTGCCGGCTGGGAACGGCGATGAAGGCGCTGCACGACGGTGCACGGACGCTGGACGCGGCGCTCGATGCAGGATTTGAATCCGACAGCGGCTTCCGCGACGCGTTCGCGCGTGTCTTCGGCGATACGCCGGCCCATGCGCGGAATACCCCCGTGCTCATGGCAGCGTGGCTCGAGACGCCGCTCGGCCCTATGCTGGCGATTGCGGGGGATCGCGGACTGGAGCTCCTCGAGTTCGTCGATCGACGCGCGCTCGAGGCGGAGCTGAAGGAGATTCGGCGCTCGTTGAACGCGGCGGTCCTGCCCGGCGAACATCCGGTCCTCGCGCAGACGCAATCCGAGCTGCGCGAGTACTTCGAAGGGCGGCGTCAGCGGTTCGAGATCCCGCTGAACCTGCGCGGGTCGGATTTTCAGGTGGCGGCGTGGCGCGCGCTCTGCGACATCCCGTTCGGCGAGACGCGCAGCTATTCGGACATGGCGCGCATCGTCGGCTCACCCAACGCGGTACGCGCGATCGGCCGCGTCAATGGACAGAACCGTATTGCGATCGTCGTGCCCTGCCATCGCGTCATTCGCTCTGATGGATCGCTGTGCGGCTACGGCGGCGGCCGCTGGCGCAAGCAGTGGCTGCTCGATCACGAGAAGGGTGTCCGGGAATCGGGATCGGGGGGTGGTGGCCCGGCGCGCAGCTGAACGCGCAACTGAAGTTGCGCGCTACGAAAGTCTGCCCCGGACCCCGGATCCCGCCCCCGTCTTCACGCGACGGACTTCGGCCGTCCGAACACTGCGAGCCTCAGTCGCGTGCCCAGCACGCGTTCGCGACGATGCTCCGCTTCGAGCAGCCGCGATCGTGCGGTCAGCAGATCCGTCAGCGCGATCATCCCGACCAGTATCCGGTCGCGTCGCGTGACCACCGGCAGCCGCGTGACGCCCGTTTCGGCCATCCGGAACGCCAGCTCCCGCAGCGGCTCGTCCGTGTAGGCCACGACGGGGTCACGGTGCGCGATATCAGCGAGCGTACGATGCGGGCCCACGCGCGCGGTGTTCAGCCACTCGCGCAGCGTGCCCCGCGTGAGCACGCCAATCAGGTGTCTGTCCTCGTCGATGATCGGGAACAACCGCTGCTCGTGGGCTGTAGCCGTTCGCGCGGACAGCTCCGATGAGGAGCGCGGCTTCGCGAGGACGGCTGCAACCTCCTCGGGATTCGTGTCGGCCGACAGCGCGACCACGCTGCGGCGCGCGACTTCTCGCGCGAAGACGATCTCGAGCGGATCGATCGAGTACTCGCGGCTCAGATGGAATCCGCGGCGGCTGACTTTCTCCGTCAGGATCGACCGGCGCAGGGTCAGGACCGTGAAGCCGTGCGCGATGATGACGGCGAGCAGCAGCGGCAGCAGGACGTTGATGTCATGCGTCAACTCGAGCGCGAAGATCACTCCCGTCAGCGGCGACCGCATCGTCCCGCCGAGGATGGCGCCCATGCTGATGAGCGGCCAGAAGCCTACGCCCTCGAATGGAAGAAAACGCGCTTCGATGCCGCCCAGCGCACCGCCGATCATCAGCAGCGGCGCCAGCACGCCGCCTGAGGTCCCGGATCCAAGCGAGAACGCCCAGATCGCGGACTTGACGATCAATACGCCGGCGATGATGTGCAGCGGCACATCCCCCTGCACCAGCCCGGCGATGACGTCGTACCCGACGCCGAGCGCCTGCGGAAAGAAATAGCCGCCAATGCCAATCCCGAGGCCGCCAATCGCGGGCCACCACATCCAGTGAATCGGCAGGTGCTGAAATGCATCCTCGGATGCGTATACGGCGGCGGTGAGCAGCGCCGACATCCCGCCCGCCAGCAGCCCGACGATCACGCATCCGAGCAGGCCTTCGCTGCCGATGTACGCGGGGTGCGGAGGCACCGGAAAAATCGGTCCCATGCCGAGAAGCTGCCGCCGCAGCACCGCCGCGACGACGCTGGCAAGCGCGACGGGGATCACGCTGCGCGGCTTCCATTCGAAGAGCAGCAGCTCCACCGCGAGCATGACGGACGCGACGGGCGCGGCGAACGTCGCCGACATCCCCGCGGCCGCGCCGGCGACCAGCAGCGTCTTCCGCTCGGCGCTCGTCAGATGAAAGAACTGCGCGATGAGAGAGCCGAATGCGCCTCCCGTCATGATGATCGGACCTTCGGCGCCGAACGGTCCGCCCGATCCAATCGAGATCGCGGACGAAAGCGGCTTCAGAATCGCGACCTTCGGATCGACGCGGCTCCCGTTGATCAGGATGGCCTCGATCGCCTCGGGAATGCCGTGGCCCCGGATGCGTTCCGATCCGTAGCGCGCCATGAAGCCGATGATGAGCGCGCCGACGATGGGGACGACGATCACGAATGGCCCGAGATGATGACCCTCGGGTGAAACGAGGTTCGTGGCGAAACGCTGAAAGAAAAAGAGATTGGTGAAGAAACCGATGAGCTTCAGCAGGCCGGCGGCGACGAACGCAGCAAATACGCCGATCACGAGCGCGAGCGCCGAGATGGGCAAGACGCGGGTCGTCGTCGTGAAGTCGCCGAGATGGTCGAGCGGCTCGCTCGCGGACACGGTGGACATCCCTTCAGTGTACGTGATGGAGGGGCCTTCCGAATAGATCGCGCGTGCGGCTGTGGGAACAACCCCTGCGAATGCTATAATTTGCAGTTACACCTCGCATGGATCAGCGTTTCATCCGGAATTTTGCGGTCATCGCGCACATCGACCATGGCAAGAGCACGCTCGCGGATCGTTTCCTCGAGTTGACCGGTGCGCTCCAGCCGCGGGAGATGGAAGCTCAGGTGCTCGATACGATGGATCTCGAGCGCGAGCGCGGCATCACGATCAAAGCCCACGCCGTCCGCCTCACCTACAAGGCAGACGATGGCGAGACCTATGTGCTGAACTTGATCGACACGCCAGGCCACGTCGATTTCTCATACGAGGTCACGCGTTCGCTGGCCGCCTGTGAAGGGGCGCTGCTGCTCGTCGATGCCTCGCAAGGCGTCGAGGCGCAGACGCTCGCGAACGCCTATCTCGCGGTCGACAACAACCTCGAGATCATCCCGGTCATCAACAAGATCGATCTGCCGGGCGCGCAGCCCGATGAAGCCAAGCGCCAGATCGAGGACATCGTCGGGCTCGATGCCAGCGGCGCGATTCTCGCGAGCGCGAAAGAGGGGACCGGCGTCAAGGAGATCCTCGAGGCGATCGTCCATCGGCTCCCGTCGCCGAAAGGGGATCCCGACGCGCCGCTCAAGGCCCTGATCTTCGATTCGTGGTACGACGCCTACCGCGGCGTCATCATCCTGACGCGCGTGATCGACGGGGTCATCCAGCCCGGTCAGAAGATCCGTTTCATGGCGAAGGGGCAGGAGTACCTGGTCGAGCAGGTCGGGACGTTTTCGCCGAAGCCGCAGGCAGTCGATGCGCTGGGCGTGGGTGAAGTTGGGTTCATCTTTGCCGGCATCAAGACGGTCAGCGACGCGCAGATCGGCGACACGATCACCGATGCCGCGCAGCCGACGTCGGAGCCGTTCCCGGGCTTCAAGGAAATGAAGCCGATGGTGTTCGCTGGCCTGTATCCGGTGGAAGGCAGCGAGTACCCCGAGCTGCGCGACGCGCTGGAGAAGCTGCGCCTGAATGACGCGTCCTTCTTCTTCGAGCCCGAAACGTCGGCGGCGCTGGGGTTTGGATTCCGCTGCGGGTTCCTCGGCCTGCTGCACATGGAGATCGTCCAGGAACGGCTCGAACGCGAGTTCGACATGGATCTCGTCACGACGGCGCCCGGCGTTCTCTACCGCGTGACGACGACGGATGGCGAGATCCACGAGATCGACAGCCCGGCAAAGCTGCCGGAAGCAGGCCGAATCGAGAAGATCGAGGAGCCGGTGATCACGGCGATGATCCTGACGCCGTCGGTGCACGTCGGCGGGATCCTCGAGTTATGTCAGGAGAAGCGCGGGATCCAGAAGGGGCTCGAGTATCTCTCCTCGGACAGGGTGCTGATCACCTACGAGCTGCCGTTCAACGAGGTCGTGCTCGACTTCTACGACCGTCTGAAGACGCTCTCGCGCGGCTACGCCTCGCTCGATTATCATGTCACCGGCTACTGGGAGTCGCCGCTCGTCAAGCTCGATATCCTGGTGAACGGCGAGCCCGTGGACGCGCTGTCGATCATCGTCCATCGCGACACGGCCTACGCGCGCGGGCGCGCGCTCGCGGCGAAGATGCGGGAGCTGATTCCGCGGCAGATGTTCGAGGTGGCAATCCAGGCCGCCGTCGGCAGCCGGATCATCGCACGCGAGTCCGTCAAGGCGCTCCGGAAGAACGTGCTCGCGAAGTGCTACGGCGGCGACATCACGCGGAAGCGCAAGCTGCTCGAGAAGCAGAAGGAAGGCAAGAAGCGCATGAAGCGCGTCGGCCGCGTCGAGATCCCGCAGGAGGCATTTCTCGCGGTGCTGAAAGTGGGGCAGGAATGACCCAGCCCTTCAAGAAATCCGTCCTCCGCGAGTACTTCGAATCGATCGTCATCGCGGTGATCCTCGCGCTGTTCGTGCGCACCTGGGTCGTGCAGGCGTTCAAGATCCCGACCGGGTCGATGGAGAACAACCTGCTGATCGGCGACCACCTGCTCGTCAACAAGTTCATCTTCGGACCGACACCGCTCGCGATCGGGCGCGCGGTTCTTCCGGTGCGCAATCTCCACCGCGGCGACATCGTCGTCTTCAAGTATCCCGACGAGCCTGACCGGGATTTCATCAAGCGCGTGATCGGCCTGCCGGGCGAAACCGTGGAGCTGCGGAACAAGAAGGTCTACATCAACGGCCAGCCGCTGGACGAGCCGTACGTTCACTTCCTGACGCCGCCGTCGAGCGAGTACCAGGAGGTGACATCGCTGGACGTCCGCGAGAACTACGCCCCGCGGACGATCCCCGCGGACCACTATTTCGTCATGGGGGACAACCGCGACAACTCGCAGGACAGCCGCTACTGGGGCTTCCTCCCGCGGGACTACGTCAAGGGGAAAGCGCTGCTGATTTACTGGTCGTATGAATCCGGGCGAGAGGATTACATTGATGACGGCCTCGGGGCGAGCCTCAAGCGCCTCGGCTCCGTCGTGATTCATTTCTTCACGAAGACCCGCTGGGAACGTCTCTTTCATCAGATCCGGTGACGTGATCCGCCGTCTCATCGGCATTGCGTTGCTCGCGCTCCTGGCCAATGCGGCCTACCACGTTGGCCTCGTATGGGTCCACTATCAGAGCTTCAAGGACGGCGTCCGCGAGACGGCGCTCTTCGCCGGCACCAAGACCGACGATGCGCTGAAGGATCGGGTGATGGAGCTGGCCGAGCAGAACAGCATCCCGATCGATCGGGATTACGTGACGGTCGATCGAGCCGGCGGCGCCGTGACGATCAGCGCCTCCTACGTGGAGATGGTGCCGGTGGTGCCCGGATATCCCCGCCGCTGGCAGTTCGACATCGTCGGCAGGTGATTCGTTGCGCGCGACTTCAGTTGCGCGAACGCGCCTCGATCCGCAGCGCCGCGGCCGCTGATGCGTCGCGCTACGAGCGCGCGCTACGAAACCGTGCGGCATCCCGCTCGGCCGCGTGCTCGAACCGATCCGCCTCCTGGCGAACCCGCTCCACATACGCGGCGTCCTTCACGTTTTCGAGATTGACCGCGACGTTCAGCCGTGCGCCACGCAGGCCCGCGAGGAGCAACTCGAGGCCGACCTCCACGTCGCTCCGGGCAGATGCGTTTCCGAACTCCGCGACGATCGCGGCGTGACCGATCGCCTCCGCGCACGCCCGCATGACGTCCAGCGGGACGGCGGTCGCCTGCCGTAGCGCTGACTGAATCGCAGCCATTCGCATGCTCTTTTCCTCGTCGGACGTCTTCGGCTGCCGATATGCCGCCGAAACGAGGTCGTACGCCTCGCTGTCGCCGTCCACGAATGTGGTAAGTGCGTCCTTCAGCGCGGCACATCGAGTGCCAGCGTCGGTGAGGCGCGCGCGATCGCCGTCCGATGCGGCGCGCGATTTCGGGAGCGCCGCGACCATCGCGAGCAGAGACGCGCCGACGGCACCCGCCAGCGCCGCGGCAGAACCGCCACCGGGCGTCGGGGCGGGCGAGGCGAAGGCGTCAATCAGTCCCCGAACGGTGCGGTCGGTGAGCTTCATTGTCGAGGGGCAGCCAGCGTGGCCGTGCGTACTGCGCCGTTCAAGGCGCCGCTGACGATCCGTCCGCGCTTGATGACGGCCGCAACGGATGGTGCGCCGACGCGAATCAGATCGATCGCGTCGCCGGCGACGGCGACAGCGTCCATCAGCTTGCCTGGCTCGAGGCTGCCCACGTCACGCGATCGATCGAGCGAGTAGGCCGCGTTGATCGTGGCGGCGGCGATCGCCTCCTCGATTGTCATGTTCATGGCGAAGCACGCGAGCGTCATTGCGAACGGCATCGACGGAGAGAAGCCACCGCCAGGATTCACGTCCGTGGCCAGCGCCACGGGGACGCCCGCGTCGATGAACGCGCGCGCGGGTGCAAAGCGTCCGAGCTTCAGATAGAACGCTGCGCAGGGAAGCAGCGTGGCGACGACCCCCGCGTCGGCCATCGCGCGGATCCCCTCGTCCGGGGCAAAGATCAAATGGTCCGCGGACCGCGCGCCCAGCTTCGCTGCAACCAGCGATCCTCCGCTCGGCCCGAGCTCGTCCGCGTGAATGCGCGGCGTGAGGCCGTGCGCGGTGCCGGCCGTGAGAATGCGCGTGGACTCCTCGGGCGTGAACACGCCCGTCTCGCAGAACACGTCGCACCACTCCGCGAGGCCCTCACGGCCAATCGCGGGAATCATCTCGTTCACGACGACATCGACATACGCGTCACGGCGTCCGCGATACTCGGCAGGAATCTCGTGCGCGCCGAGAAACGTCGGGACGAGATCGATCGGCTGCGCTGCATCCAGCCGGCGCACGGCGCGCAGCATCTTCAGCTCGGATTCGGCATCGAGGCCGTACCCGCTCTTGACCTCCGCCGTCGTCGTGCCGCACGCGAGCATCTCGCGAAGACGCGGCAGCGTGGCCGCGACGAGATCCTCTTCCGACGCGGCCCTCGTCGCGCGGACGGTCGAGAGGATGCCTCCGCCCGCAGCGGCAATCTCCGCGTACGTGGCGCCCGCGAGACGCTGACGCAGTTCGTCGCGGCGATCGCCCGCGAACACCGCGTGGGTATGCGCGTCCACGAAGCCAGGGACGAGGGCGTACGCGCAGGCATCGACGATCTGCGCGTCAGCGTGGGTGAGGACATGACGGGGAAGATCGCGATCGAGGCCAGCGAACACGATCCGCTCGCCGTCGGCGGCGATCGCGCCATCGGCGACGATCGTCATGTCCGCCTGCTCTCGCCCGCGCCGCGGCGCGGCGCCCGCGCACGTCAGGAGCTGACGGATGTGCCGCAGGACCAGCATGCAGGCTGATTTTATGTGGCTTCCACCTGAAGCCCACACGAAATCGACTACAACAGAGGCCGGATCGCCGCTTCGACATCCGCCAGGGCCGCACCCCGGACGCGCACGCGCTTGTGGCGCGACCGCGCGCCGGAGGCGAGCTGCACAGCAGCCCGCGGACACTTCAGGATGCCGGCGAATAGGTCGAGCAGCGCCTCGTTTGCTGCGTCGTCAACTGGAGGAGCGGCGAGCCGGACGAGCAGGGCGCCATTGCGGACGCCGGAGAGTTCCGTGCGGGGAGCGCGGGGAATGACGCGCACGAGAATCGACACGGCCCCGCGCGCGTCGAGTGAAACGGGGAGCGGGTCAGTTGCCCGCTTTTCGTTCATCTTCGAAGACGTCGGACCCACGCGCTGTGGCCGGGTCCGACACGCGCGGCCGGTGCAGCAGCACCTTCTCCTCGGGGCGGTTCTGATCCTGATCGCGGATGAATTCGAGCGCGCGGTAGAGCGACTGAATCGAGGCCTCGAGCGAGCCCTCGACGTCCCGCCGGCGGAGCCGCAGCTCGTTGATGTCGCGGTCGATCTCGTCGAGGCGCACCTGCGCCTTCTGAATCAGGAGGTCCGCCCGCCCCTGCGCCTCTCGGACGATCAGCTTGCCTTCGTTCTGCGCGGCTTCCTTGATCTCGTCGGCGAGGCGCTGTGCCGTGAGCATCGTGTTGCGGAGATTTGCCTCGCGCTCGCGGTGCTCGCCGAGCAGAGCTTCCATGCGTGCCAGATCGCTGCGCATGCGATCGATCTCCCTGAGCGCGTGCTCGTAGTCGTCGGCCGCCTCCGTCAGGAAGGCGACGACCTCCGTTCGATCGTAGCCGCGCAATGCGGTGCGAAAGCGCTGCTGGCGCATGTCGAGCGGGCTGATGCGCATCACGCGCTCGGGCGGCTGCGGCGCGACGGGATCGTCTGTAGCAGGGCGGTTCTGGGCGGTCCGATCGAACATCAGGTCCTCACTGTTCGTTTGCCGAAGATCGCGGTGCCGATCCGCACGAGCGTCGCCCCTTCCTGGATCGCCACCTCGAAATCATGGCTCATCCCCATCGACAGCTCCCCGAGCAGCGCCGGCTCGATCCCCCCGGCAACGAGGCGATCGCGCAGCGCGCGCAGGCGGCGGAAGTACGGGCGCGCCTGCTCGGGATCGTCGAACCAGGGCGGGAGCAGCATGAGGCCCCCGAGCCGCGCCGCCCGGCACTGCACGGCGGCGTCCACGATCGCGGGCACCTCCCCTTCGGGCGCCCCGAACTTCGTCGCCTCCCCGGCGAGATCCACCTGGATCAACACGCGCGGGGCCGCGCCGGTTTCGGCTGCGCCGGCGTCGATGCGCCGCAGCAGCTCGATCGAATCGATCGACTGAATCGCCGCGAACGCCCCGGCCGCCTTCCGCGCCTTGTTCGACTGCAGGTGGCCGATGAGATGCCACCTGATCGGGATATCGGCCGTATCCGCGATCTTCTGCAGCGCTTCCTGCACCTTGTTCTCGCCGAACTCGCGCTGCCCGGCGGCATACGCGGCCCGGACGTGCTCGGGGCCGAACGTCTTCGAGACGGCCAGCAGCCGGACCTCCTCGGCGTTCCGCCCCGCCGCCCGAGCTGCTGCCGCGACTCGCTCGCGCACTCTCGTCAGATTGTGCTCGACGGTCTCGTTCAGATTCACGCGCGAGTTCCGGCTAGCCGTCCCGAAGGCGATAACCCGAAATGCAAAGTGCTCACGCGGGTGGCCGCGAACGGGACCGCCCGGCTTCGCGGCGCAGCCGCCTTCCTTTACATTCCGACTATTTCTTAATCTGCGACAGGATTCCCTTTGCCTGCTCGGCGTACTGTCCCGTCGGCGCGAGCTTCAGGTACTCCTCGAAGTGCGGCGCGGCGTCGGGCAGCTTGCCTTCGTTGACGTAGGCCATTCCGAGCCAGTAGTGCGCGTCCGCGAGGTTGGGATCCATCTTGACGGCCTGCTCGAACTGCGTCTTCGCCTCGGGGATCTTGCCCGAGTTCCACAGGATCACGCCCTGGTTGAACACGGCGGACGCGCTGCCGCCCCCGGCCGCCGTCCCTGCGCTGCCCATCAGCTTGGACGCCTGGGCGCTCGCCTGCGACGCCTCGTCGAACTTCTTTTCGGCGTTCAGGACGTTGGCGAGGCCGCTGTATGCCTCGCCCCAGTCAGGCTTCGCTTCAATTGCCTGACGGAACGCCGCCTCCGCCTTGTCCCACTGCTTCATGCGCGAGTAAACCGTCCCGATGTTCGCGTAGCACTCCGCGCATTTCGGAACGCTGGCGGCCACCTCGTTGAACTTCGCAATGGCTTCTTCGTTCTTGTTCTCGTTGCTCAGCGCAACCGCATCGTCGAATGCCTTGCGGATCTCGGCGACCTTCGCCTGCTGCTTGGCGGCTTCCTCCTTCGACATGGGCGCGCCGCCGCCGCCACCACCCCCACCCTGTCCTGGGGCGAGCGTGAAGTCCAGCTCGGCCATATCGAGGTGAATGTCGATCGTCTTCTCGTCCTTGAGCGCGTCCTTCTCGGCCGTGATGACGTACTTGCCAGGCTGCAGGCCGATCTGGATGTACTCGCCCTTCTTGTTGGTCTTGGTCGTGAGCTTCCGACCGCTCATTTCGGTATTCGCAATCGTGATCACGGCCCCTTCGACGGGCTGACCTTTCGCGTCCACGACCTTGCCCTTGACCTGTCCGCTCTGAGCCGACGCCGGCACCGCAATGCACAGGAGGCCAAAGGCCACGGTGCAAATGGCAAGGGTGCGGCGGATGCTGACGCCCGTCATAACGCCTCCATGTGAATATGTGCTCGCGCCGTAGTTTACAACGACAGGATCGGCCACTTATCGTTCCGGGATCCCAAAGAAGAGCTTAAGCCAGTTTTCAAGATCATCGAGATCGACCGCTTTTCCCGTCGAGTACAGGTACGAGCGCATGTTGGTAGAGAATCCGTCGCCAGCGAAAACGACGAGACCGGGGATTGGCCAAGCCGCGATGTCCTGGATCGTCGCTGGGAGCTTCTCCTCGGCGGTTCCAGTAACACCTTGAAACTTGCACTCAATTCCGAGCGCATTGCCGGTCTCGACACGGGTCAACACCACGTCGATGCACCGTTGCGCTCCCCACAACCGCCTGCCCACGCGAACCTCGGTCCGTGCCAAGAGGGCAAGTCGTTCGCCTATGCCGACGACGGCGTCTCTCAATTCGTGGCCGTTGCGAACCGCGGAAGCGCCGCCCGCCATCAGTTCGACGGATGTATGTTGGTGACGAGATATTCGAACACGTTCCCGCGAGCACGTGGATCAGAATTGATCGCGCGCTTTGCTGCAACCTTGTGCGCGCGGATTTGCAGCCTTCGCATGCCAGCGTTGTCGTAAAGATCAGTGATTTCCTCAGCAGTCGAATTACTGAGAAGAACGTAGCAACGCTTCGAGACCAGTTCCACGACAACATCACGCAACCGTCGCTGATCGTTCGTGTCGAATCCTTCCGCCGTGTAAGAAGTGAACACTGAGGTTGCACTCACAGGAGCGTAGGGAGGATCAAAGTAGATGAAATCGCCCTCCGCTGCGTCCGCCAGTACGGTGTCGAACGAGGCATTGAGAATTCTCACGTCCTGCTGTCTCAGTGCTGCGGCGACAGCTCGCAGATTCCGTTCATCACAGATGAGCGGGTTCGCATAGCGTCCATGCGGAACGTTGAAGAGGCCCTTTGAGTTGAGCCTGAAGAGCCCGTTGAAGCCAGTACGATTCAGGTAGATCAACATCGCGGCCAAACGAGGCGTATACGTTTGTGGCAGCGGCCCGCGTCGCTCAGAAAGCCATTCGTGGCGAACGCGGTTGAATTCACCATCACGCACTTGATAGAAGTGATGTTCCCGGGCTCCCCGATACTCGTTCTCGAACGCCCGTAACGCATCGATCACTTCGTCGGTTCGATCACGTACCATCAGATAACAGCCGATCAGATCGCAATTCGTATCGATCAACGTGGCGGTTCGATGTGTGAGCCGTCCGCTGTTCACCATGTCGAAAAAGACCGCTGCGCTGCCGGCGAACGGTTCAAAGTACTTGCCGAAATGAGTCGGATAGAAGCGCCTTATCTGCGGCAGGAGTTGCCTTTTTCCACCAGCCCATTTGAGAAGGGGTTTGGGTCGAAATTCCAATGCCGCTGAATCAAGGGCTGTATGCATGGCCGGTAGTCGATGATAACACGATCAAAAAGCGAAGAAGCGATCGATCGCGTCGAGATCGTGCGTCACGGGCGCGGCGGGAAGTGACGCAAGGAACCGCCGCCCATAGCCCATAGTCCGCAGGCGCGGATCGAGAATCGCCAGCACGCCGCGATCCTGTCGGTGGCGAATCAGACGGCCGAGCCCCTGCTGCAGCGCGAGGATCGCGAGCGGGATCTGGTACTCGGCGAACGCGGAGCCGCCCCGCGCATTGAGCGCCTCGATGCGCGCGGCCGTGATAGGGTCGCCGGGCGACGCGAACGGCAGCTTGTCGATGATCACGCAGCTCAGCGCCTCTCCAACGACGTCGACGCCTTGCCAGAAGCTCGAGGTCGCCAGCAGCACCGCGTGCGGTGTCGCCTTGAACTCCCGCAGCAGCGCCGAACGCGGGGCGGTGCCCTGCACCAGGATGGGATACTCGAGCGCTGACGCGGCCATCTGGTGCACGTACCGCAGATTCGCGTAGCTGGTGAACAGCACGAAGGCGCGGCCGCGCGTGCGCTTCAGAATCTCGATTACTTCCCGCGCTGCGGCCGTGCCGAACTGCGGCGATCGCGGGTCTGGCATACGCCGCGGCAGGTACAGAATCGCCTGACGTCCATAGTCGAACTCCGACGGCAGCCGGCACTCCGCAGCGCGGCGGATCCCCAAACGGCCGCGGATGTAATCGAAGGACCCGTCCACCGCGAGCGTTGCGGACGTCAGCACCGTCGTGTCCATCCGATCGAAGAGCAGCTCGCGGACGATGTCTGAGACATCGATGGGCGACGCGCGGACGAACACGCCGCGGCCGCGCACCTCGAGGTAATACACGAACCCTTCGTCGTCGGCGCGCGTGAGAAAGCCGACGTCCATCCGCAGCTCCGCGGCACGGCGCGCCAGCGCGAGCACGTCCTCGTTGACGTCCTTCGTAAGCGCGATCGTCGCTTCGGCCGCCTCCAGCGCGCGGACCAGCGCCGCGGCGGCATCGGCCGTCGATCCCAGCGTGGACGCGGTCACGCGCAGCCGCTCCGCGTTCGCGCCGCCGCTTTCGAAGCGCAGCATCTGCAGCGCAGTAAAAAAGATCCGCGCGTCGTCGCGAATGCGGCTGATGTCCATCCGCAGGTCGTCGGCGCGCTCCGGATCGGGGATGAGCCCCGCGTCGATCGCCTTCTCCGCATCGCGGGCAAAGTCGTCGAACCGATAGTTGCTGACGGCAATCCCGAAGTACTGCGTGGCGACGTCTTCAAGCTGGTGCGCTTCATCGACGATCGCGTAGCGGCACGCAGGAATCACTTCCCCGAACGCGCTCTTGCGCACCGCCGCGTCCGCGCAGAGGAGGTGGTGGTTGACGATGACGAGATCGGATTCGGCGGCGCGCTGCCGCATGCGGGTGACGAAGCAGGCGTCGTAGCGAGGGCAGTCGCTGCCGAGGCAGTTCTCGGCGCTGGCGGAAATCTCCGGCCAGAGCGGCAGATCTTCCGGAAGATCCTCAATCTCGGCGCGATCGCCGGTCTCGGTCGTTCGCGACCATTCGTCGATCGCCTCGATTGCGTGCGACTCCTCGCGGGATCGCAGGGCGACGCTGTCGCGGATCGCATCGAATCGATGCAGACACAGATAGTTCCCGCGTCCTTTCATGTACGTCGCGGTGAACGGGAGGCCGAGCGTCCGGCGGAGGACCGGCACGTCCTTGTAGAAGATCTGTTCCTGGAGGTTCTTGGTGCCGGTGGAGACGAGCACGCGCTGGCGGCTGAGGATTGCGGGGACGAGGTACGCGAGCGTCTTGCCGGTTCCCGTGCCGGCTTCGGCGAGCAGGACGCCGCCATCCGCCAGGACGGCGGCGACCGCAGAGGCCATCTCGAGCTGCGCGCGCCGCGCTTCGAACCCGTCGAGCGCGCACGCGAGCGCGCCGTCCGGCGCGAAGGTCGCTTCGACCGCCGCGGTCAGTTCTGCGCTTCCGGGTACAGCGGGAACTTCCGGCACAACGCCTCGACTTCGCTGCGCACCCGGGTGATGACGCCATCGTCCTCGAGCGACGACAGCACGCGCGTGATGAACTCCGCGATGCGGTCCATCTCGGGTTCGCGCATGCCGCGGCTCGTGACCGCTGGCGTTCCGATCCGGATCCCGCTCGCGGTCATGGGCGGGTTTTGATCGAATGGAATCGCGTTCTTGTTGACCGTGATCCCCGCTTTGCCGAGCGCCGCTTCCGCTGCCTTGCCGGTGATGCCGCGCGAGAACACGTCGACGAGGATCAGGTGGTTGTCGGTGCCGCCGCTGACGAGGCGGAAGCTGGCTGCCCCGAGGGCGCTCGCGAGCCGCTTCGCGTTCGCGACGATCTGTTTCTGATAATCCACGAAGCTCGGCTCCATGGCTTCCTTAAAACAGACCGCCTTCGCGGCGATCACGTGCATCAACGGGCCGCCCTGAATTCCCGGAAACACCGTGCGATCGAGATCCTTCGCATGGGCGGCGCGGCACAGGACCATCCCCCCTCTCGGTCCCCTGAGTGTCTTGTGCGTGGTCGTCGTCACGAAGGCAGAATGCGGGATGGGGCTGGGATGCAGCTTGGCGGCGACGAGCCCCGCGATATGCGCCATATCGGTGACGATCGCAGCGCCCGAGGAAGTGCCGATCGCAGCGATCCGCTCGAAGTCGATGACACGCGGATAGGCGCTCGCGCCCACCATGATCATTTTCGGCTTGTGCTCGTTCGCGAGGCGCTCGAGCTCGTCGTAGTCGATCCGCTCGTCGTCTTTGCGCACGCCGTAGGGAACGATCTTGTAAAGCTTTCCGGAGAAATTCAGCGGATGTCCGTGCGTGAGATGTCCGCCGTGCGCGAGGTTCATCCCGAGCACCGTGTCGCCCGGCTGCAGCAGCGTGAAGTATACGGCCATGTTGGCCTGCGCGCCCGAATGCGGCTGCACGTTGGCGTGATCGGCCCCGAAGAGCGCCTTGGCGCGTTCGATCGCGAGCGATTCCGCCACGTCGACGAACTCGCACCCGCCGTAGTAGCGCTTTCCCGGATACCCCTCCGCATACTTGTTCGTGAGGACGGAGCCCGTGGCTTGCAGGACGGCCTGGCTGACGAAGTTCTCGGACGCAATCAGCTCGAGCCCGCTGTTCTGCCGGTGGATCTCGTTCCGAATCGCGGCATCGAGCTCAGGATCCGTCGCGGCGAGCGAGCGCCAGCGCGAGGGGACGTCGGTGGTGGTGGTCATATGCGTTCCTGTGGATGATGCTCCAGAGCCGAGATCTGATCGATGCGCCGCTGATGACGGCCGCCTTCGAACCCCGTCCGCAGCCACAGCGCGACGATTTCATCCGCGAAGGCGAAGGCGACGATCCGCCCACCGAGCGCGAGGACGTTGGCGTCGTTGTGTTCGCGAGACATCCGGGCGGTATAGAGATCGTTGCAGAGCGCCGCGCGGATGCCCGCCACCTTGTTGGCCGCCATCTGCTCGCCCTGGCCGCTCCCGCCGATCACGATCCCGCGATCTGCGTGACCCGCGGCGACCTGGCGCGCGACGTCGGCGCAGATCGGCGGATAGTCTGTCGGCGCGTCGCTGTGGGTGCCGCGATCGTCCACCTGGTGGCCCAGGCGCGTCAGCACGACGACCAGGTGTTGCTTCAGCGCGAACCCGGCATGGTCCGCGCCGATCGCGATCCGCATGGTTGTAAATTATAGCGTGGTCGACTGCCGACTGCCGATTGCAGACTGCCGATTGAATTGGCAATTGGCGATTGACTAGTGAGGATTGGATTGCGGACTGCCGATTGGATTGAGGATTGGCGATTCAGGATTAAATTGCGGATTGCTCTCGCCATTCGACAATCAATCCGCAATCCCCATTCGACAATCAAATCGGCAATCGGCAATCCCCTCCGCAATCGCGAATTGCCAATTGCCAATTCAATCGGCAGTCTGCAATCGGCAGTCGGCAATCGATAGCGCCCGTGCCCACCGTCACCATCAGCGCCAGGGGAGAAGCCCGAGTCCGGGCGGGACATCCCTGGATTTACCGCAGCGACGTAACTGGGGCGGATGCGGAAGGCGGCGAGATCGTTCGCGTCGAATCGCGCGGACGCACCCTCGGGTTCGCGCTGTACAGCGATCGCTCCGAAATCGCCGTGCGGATCCTCACGCGTGACGCGGAGCGTCCGGGAGACGCGCTATGGAAGCAGCGCCTCTCCGGCGCAATCAGGTACCGCGAGTCGCTGCGGATCGACGCGACGGCGTTCCGGCTCGTGCACGCCGAAGCGGATCGGCTGCCCTCGCTCATCGTCGATCGCTACGCCGACTACCTGGTCGTGCAGGCGCTTTCGCAGGGGATCGACCGGCATATGGCGGCGATCACGCAGGCGCTCGTCGAGCTCGTTGATCCAGCCGGCATCCTGGCCAGAAACGATCCGCGCGTGCGGCTGCTCGAGGGGCTCGATCAGCGCGTCGAGGTGCTGCACCGAAGCGTGCCCGAGACGATTGACGTGCGCGAAGGTGCCGTCGGGTACGCCGTCGATCCATGGCACGGGCAGAAGACGGGACTCTTTCTCGATCAGCGTGAGAACCGTGAGGCCGCGCAGCGGTACGCGCGCGGACGGGTGCTCGACGCGTTCAGCTACAACGGCGGATTCGCGCTCGCGGTCGCGCCGCGCTGCGAGCGCGTGCTGGCTGTCGACATCTCGGAAGACGCGGTTGCCCGCATCCAGGCCAACGCCGTACGGAACGGCCTTGCGAACGTGGAAGCCCGCGCGATGAACGTGTTCGACGAGCTGCGCGAGCTGGAACGCAGGGCGGAGCGTTTCGACACCATCGTGTTGGATCCACCCGCGTTCGCGAAAAACAAGTCCGCCGTCCGGAAGGCGCTCGCCGGCTACAAAGAGATCAACCTCCGCGCGCTGAAGCTTCTGGAACCCGGTGGATTTCTGATTACCTGCAGTTGCTCGTACAACGTCGGCGAGGCGGCGTTTCTGGATGTCGTGTCCAACGCCGCAATGGATGCGCGCGCGGAAGTGGCGCTCGTCGAGAAGCGCGCGCAGGGACGCGATCATCCAATCCTGATGAACGTGCCCGAGACCTATTATCTGAAGTGCCTGATCCTGCGAAAGCTTGCCTGATGGAAGTTTCCGGGCGCGTAACTGCTTTCGACGCGCGTAACGTCATCCGTGGCAATCGTGAGAGAACAGCGCAGGTGAGCGTGGCATCCAGGTTGCGGGAGCAACGGTATGCGCCTTACGGCAATGATCGTCGCGCTTGCGCTGCCTGCCTTCGTATTCGATACCTGGGATCGACCGGAGCGCGTGACCCAAGGGAGCGCGAAACCGTCCAGCAAACAGCCGGACGAACCCAAGGGGCCGAGAGGAGATGACACAGCCAATCTCCCGGTGGAGTTCGATATGCACAACGTGCACCTGCGAGTGTCCGATACCGCGGCGCTCGACATTCCCTGGCTGCACGGCCGTCTCCGAACCACGCATCCCGGGCAGCCCATCGTGTTCGACGATCAGCAATCGTACCGGATCGACATCGAGGATGCGGAGATCGCGATCGACGCGGCGAGCCTGACCGCGCTCGTGAACCGCGCGTTCGACTACAAGGGCTCGTCGCTGTCCAATCTCCGCGTGAGCTTCGAGCAGAACCAGCTGGTTCAGCGCGGCACGCTGCACAAGGGACTCAGCGTGCCGTTTACGGTGCGTGCGTCGGTGAGCGTCACGCCGGACGGCATGATGAAGATTCATCCGGAGAAGGTCAAAGCAGCGGGCGTCCCCTCGACGAAGATGCTGGCGCTCTTTGGCGTCGAGCTCGGCGACATCATCAAGGGGCGTCCCGACCGCGGCGTATCGTTGCGCGACAACGACATGATCGTGGACGCGACGAGAATGCTACCGCCGCCCGCGATCGCCGGGCGCCTGACGTCCGCGTCCGTCCGCGGCGATCGCCTGGTCCAGGTGTTCGGCCGAGGCCTCGCATCGCGCCCCCGCGCCGCTCGCGGGAACTACGTCTCCTTCCGCACCGGCACCATCCGGTTCGGCAAGCTCACCATGACCGACGCCGACCTGCAGCTGATCGACATAGATCCAAAGGACGCGTTCGACTTTTACTCGGCGAAGTACGACAGCCAGCTCGTCGCCGGATATTCCAAGAACACCCCACAGCACGGCCTGCGCACGTACATGCCGGACTATGGAGACCTTCGAAAACCGCGGACCAGCGGCAATTCCCGTCGTAGTACACTCGACGATTATGGGTGCTCGACAGCCGCTGGCGCCGCTCACGGCCGCGGATTTTTCAACCGCGTTTCCGAATTCCCGCAAGGTATACATCGACGGGCCGCACGGCACACACGTGCCCATGCGTGAGATCACGCTGAGCGGCGGTGAGCCGCCGCTTCTTGTCTACGACAGCAGCGGTCCGCAGGGGCATGACGTTGTGGAAGGGCTCCCGCAACTGCGGCGCACCTGGATTCGCGACCGCGGCGGGATTATCGAAGAGCCGCGCGCGCCGTCGGCCTCGACCGTATCCGCGCGTCCGATGCCGCCGGTGCTCGCCGCTCGCATGGGAACGCGGCTTCGCGGCACCGGAGCCGTCACGCAACTCCACTACGCGCGCAAAGGGATCGTCACGCCCGAGATGGAGTTCATCGCGGTTCGCGAGGGCCTCGACCCCGAGTTCGTCCGGTCGGAAGTCGCTCGCGGCCGCGCGATCATTCCGGCGAACATCAATCACCCCGAGCTGGAGCCGATGATCATCGGCCGCCACTTCGCCGTGAAGATCAACGCGAACATCGGCAATTCGGTCGTCACCTCATCGATTGAGGAAGAGGTCGAGAAGCTGCGGTGGGCGACGCTGTGGGGCGCGGACACGGTGATGGATCTGTCCACCGGCCGCGACATTCACGAAACGCGCGAGTGGATCATCAGGAACTCCGCCGTCCCGATCGGCACGGTGCCGATCTATCAGGCGCTCGAGAAGGCTGGCGGCCGTCCCGAGGAGCTGACGTGGGAGATCTATCGCGACACGCTCATCGAGCAGGCGGAGCAGGGCGTCGATTATTTCACCGTGCACGCAGGCGTGCTGCTGCGTTACATCCCCATGACCGCCCGCCGCGTGACGGGGATCGTCTCGCGAGGGGGGTCGATCATCGCAAAATGGTGTCTCGCGCATCACCAGGAGAGCTTTCTCTATACGCGCTTCCGTGAGATTTGCGAAATCATGCAGGCGTACGACGTCTCGTTCTCGCTGGGCGACGGCCTGCGGCCGGGTTCGATTGCGGATGCGAACGACGAGGCGCAGTTTGCCGAGCTGAAGGCGCAGGGGGAGCTGACGCGGATTGCGTGGGAGTACGACGTGCAGGTGATGAACGAGGGACCGGGTCATGTCCCGATGCACCTCATTCGCGAGAACATGGAGAAGCAGCTCGAGTGGTGCAGCGAGGCGCCGTTCTACACGCTCGGGCCGCTCACGACCGATATCGCCCCTGGTTACGACCACATCACGTCCGCCATTGGGGCGGCGATGATCGGCTGGTACGGTACCGCGATGCTCTGTTACGTGACGCCGAAGGAGCACCTCGGGCTCCCCGATCGCAACGACGTGAAGGCTGGCGTCATCGCGTACAAGATCGCGGCGCACGCTGCGGACGTCGCGAAGGGCCATCCGCGCGCGCAGGCGTGGGACGATGCGCTCTCGAAAGCGCGGTTCGAGTTCCGGTGGGAAGATCAGTTCAACCTGTCGCTCGATCCGGTCACCGCGCGCGCATATCACGATGAGACCCTTCCGACCGAAGGTGCCAAGGTCGCGCACTTCTGCTCGATGTGCGGCCCGAAGTTCTGCAGCATGGAGCTGACGCAACAGCTTCGCGCGGAAGCGGAGAAGGGGATGGAGGAGAAGTCCGCGGAGTTCCGCCGCGGCGGCTCGTCGCTGTACGTGCGCGAGAACACACCCTAGCGATTCTGGCGAACGGGTCGCTAACCCAGGAACAGCTCGTACGCGAGATTGCCGTCCTCGCGCTGATACGGATATCCCAGTTCGCCTAGAAACTGCTCGAAGCGCGGAACGTCTTCAGGGTGTACTTCAAAGCCCGCCAGCACGCGGCCGAAGTCCGACCCGTGATTGCGGTAGTGGAACAGGCTGATGTTCCACCGTCCGCCCAGCGTGTCCAGGAACTGCATCAACGCACCGGGACGCTCGGGAAACTCGAAGCGGCACAGATACTCGTGTTCCACGTGGGCGCTGCGTCCACCCACCATGTGCCGCACGTGAAGCTTCGCGACTTCGTTGTCGGTTAGATCGACCGTCCGGTAGCCGGCATTCTCGAGCGTCGCCGCAAGCGTCGCCGCATCGTCCCGCGACACCGTCGCGATCCCGACGAAGATGTGCGCTTCGTCGCGTCCGCTGAGCCGGTAGTTGAACTCCGTCACCACGCGGCGGCCGATCGTCTGACAGAACTGACGAAACGCGCCGGGGCGCTCGGGAATCGTCACTCCGAAGATTGCTTCGCGCGCTTCGCCCAGCTCGGCGCGTTCGGCAACGAACCGCAAGCGGTCGAAATTCATGTTGGCGCCGCTGAGGACGGCCGCGATCGTCTGTCCCGTCCTCCCCGTACGTTCAACCCACTGGCGAAGCCCGGCGACCGCCAGCGCACCCGCGGGCTCCATGATCGTGCGGGTATCGTCGAAGATGTCCTTGATCGCCGCGCACATCTCATCGTTCGAGACGCGGACGATCTCGTCGACGGTGGCGCGCACGATGCGAAACGTCAACCGCCCGACCTGGCGCACCGCGACGCCGTCCGCAAAAATCCCTACCCGGTCCAGCTCAATCGCGCGGTCTGCCGCGAGCGACTGATACATCGCGTCCGATTCGAACGGCTCTACGCCGACGACACGGACTTCCGGCCGGACAGCCTTGACGTAGCTCGCGATCCCGCTGATCAAGCCGCCGCCGCCGACCGGCACGAAGATCGCGGACACCGCCCCGAGAGGATGCCGGAGAATCTCGTCCGCAATCGTCCCTTGACCGGCAATGACGAGCGGATCGTCGAACGGGTGCACGAACGTGCAGCCGGTCGTGCGCACCAGCTCATCGCAATGGGCCTGCGCGTCCGCGTAGCTGTCCCCGAACAGCACCACGTCCGCGCCGAGATCCCTCACCGCGCTCACCTTGATCTCGGGGGTCGTCTGCGGCATGACGATGATCGCGCGCAGACCGAGATGCCGGGCGGCGTACGCAACACCTTGCCCGTGATTGCCCGCGCTGGCGGCGATCACGCCGCGGCTGCGCTCCTCGTCCGTCAGGTGCGCCACCTTGTTATAGGCGCCCCGCAGCTTGAAGCTGAAAATCGGCTGCAGATCCTCGCGCTTGAAGAGGACGGTGTTGGAGAGCCGCCGCGAGAGCCGCGCGGCCGGTTCGAGTGGCGTCTCTTGCGCCACGTCATACACGCGGCTCGTCAGGATCAGCCGCAGCATCGCATCTGGCGTGAGCTGGTGCACGTGAACAAGCATAGCGTGCAGGGCGCTCCGCGGGGCGAAGCCCCTCGGAGAAGACTAGAATGGTCCGCCGATCATGGCCCCACGAATCCGTGTACGACCGGCGGCGCCGGAGGACGCGGCCGCCATCACCGCTATCTACAACGAAGGGATCGAGGAGCGCATCGCGACGTTCGAGACCCGCCTGAGAACGCCCGACGAGGTACTGTCCTGGTTGGGGGCTCGCTATCCCGTCCTCGTCGTCGAAGCGGATGATCGCATCGCCGCGTTCGCGTCGACGAGCGCCTATCGGCCTCGCGAGTGTTACAGCGGGATTGCGGAGTTCTCTATCTACGTCGCGCGCGACATGCGAGGCCGCGGGCACGGGCGCGCGGCCCTCGAAGCGCTCTTCGACGCCTCGGAGCGAGCGGGCTTCTGGAAGCTCGTCTCGCGCGTGCTGGTCGAGAACACTGCCAGCCGCGCGCTGATGAAGAAGACGGGATTCCGCGAAGTCGGCATCTATGAGCGTCATGCGCAGCTCGATGGCCGGTGGCGCGATGTCGTCATCGTCGAAAAGCTGCTCGGGGAGGCGAGAGATGAACAGCCGTGTATCGATCCTGCTCGCGTCAGCGCTGATGTTCGCGACGGCATGCCGCAGCAGCTCGACGCCGGCTCCCGCGGCGGCCCCACGGGCGCCCGAGCACCGGACGCATGAAAACCTGAATGCCGTCCTGTGGATACAGACCTCCGCCGAATATCGCGCGTCTGCGCGGCAGGCGTATCGCCTCGCGGCGAGGCAGCTCGATGCCGCGCTGCGCGATTCCGCGTGGACGGCCGAACTGGAGCAGCCCGGCGACGCGTCTACGCTGCCGCCGGCGGTCGTCGTCGATCTCGATGAGACCGTCCTCGACAACTCCGCGTACGAGGCGCGGCTCGTGCGCGAGGGACGGACGTACTCGGAGGAAGGCTGGAAGCGCTGGTGTGAGGAGCGGAAGGCGCAAGCGGTACCCGGCGCGATCGAGTTCCTCGTCCACGCACGCAGCCGCGGCATCACGCCCGTCTACATCACCAACCGCGATCATGCCGTCGAAGAGGCGACGCGCGACGTGCTGGCGCGGCTCGGTGCGCCGATCGACACCACAGCGGACACCGTTCTGACGCGCCACGAGAACGGCTGGGAGTCGTCCGACAAAGGCCCCCGGCGGCTGGCCGCCGCGGGCCGTTACCGCGTTCTCGTCCTGATCGGCGACAACCTCGAGGACTTCGTCAGTGTTCCCGCGGACGCGAGATCGATCGAGGCGCGGGAGGCGCTCGCGCACAAGTACGACGATCGCTGGGCAACGAAATGGATCATGCTGCCGAACCCGATGTACGGATCGTGGGAAGAGTCGATTACGGCCGGAGTGCCGCCATCGGATCAGGCGGGCACCGTGAAGCGGAAGCTGGACGCGCTGCGGGGCGATCGCTGAGGTTGTCGCGAGTTGGGGGTTGGAAGCTGATTACCTGGGTTCGCCGGGCGGCGCCGGGACGATCTGGATGATCGTCCGAAAGCGCTCCGGTTTCGCGCCGCGCTTCGGATTCAGATACCCCGCCGATCCTCCCCACGAAAAATCCTTTACCGTCACGCTGGGCGGAAACGCCATCGACTCCTCGCGGAAGCGGCCGATGTCGAACTCGTGAATCGGGGGCTCCTCGTACACCAGCTCCCCCTTCTGCTTCAGCATCGTCTTGTAGTAGTTGACGATGTCGGCGAAGGACGCCGTCGTGCCAAACAGGTAGTAGCGCTGGCCGCGGCCGGCGTCGTACGACGCGATGAACTCGGCGCTCGGGTAGATCTGCACGCCGAGCGTCGTCTCATTCGGCACATCGGACGCTGGCATCGACGTCTGCGGAGCCGCCGGAGCAGGCGGCGGTGTGGTCGGCGCCTGTGGTTCGGTCACGCTCGGCGCAGGCATTAGGGGTTTCGGGTTACCGGGCCGCGGGAACGGCTGGGGCGTCTGCGCGCGTGCCACCGCGGAAATCAGGCACGCTGCGAAGGCGACTACGACTCCCCGCGAAACGCTGCTCATGCCGCTATTATGCAGCAGGAGTCGAAGCCAGTGGCGCAATCTGTCCTCTCCTTCTGCGAATCACATCTGGACGACACGATCGCGCTGATCGAAGCGCTCGTGCAACTCGAATCGCCGAGCACCGACACGGACGTCCTCGATCGATTCGCACGTGAGCTGGCCTCGCGGCTGCGCGCGCTCGACGCAAACGTGGAGCTCCTCGAGCGCGGGGATCGACGGCATGTGCGCGCCAGCTTCGGCGGGGCGGGTGGGCAACCCGTGCTCCTGCTCGGTCACTTCGACACGGTATGGCCCGTCGGCACGCTCATGACGATGCCTCTGCGCCGGGAAGGCCCGAAGCTGTTCGGTCCTGGTGTATTCGACATGAAGGCGGGGATCGCGATTGCGATGCTCGCAGTCGACGCACTGAAGAACACCGCGACGCCACACCGGCCTGTGACGATGCTGTGGACGAGCGACGAGGAGATCGGCAGCACGACGTCGCGTGATCTGATCGAGACGACGGCGCGCAGTTCGTCTGCGGTGCTCGTCCTGGAGCCTGCGCTTCCCGGAGGCGCGCTGAAGACCGCGCGCAAGGGATGTGGAGAGTTCGAGCTCTTCGTCCAAGGGAGAGCTGCGCACGCCGGTCTCGACCCCGAGAAGGGCGCAAGCGCGATCCACGAGCTGGCCGATCGGATTGCTGCGATCGAACGGCTTCAGGATCTCGAACATGGCGTCAGCGTCAATGCCGGGGTGATCTCCGGAGGCACGCGGGCGAACGTCGTCGCGGCGGAAGCGCGGGCGATCGTGGACGTGCGCGCGCCCACCACGGCGGCCGCGGAGCGCCTCGACCTCGCGTTTCGGAGTCTGAAACCCGGCCGCCCCGGCACGCGTCTTACGGTCAGGGGTGGTTTCTCGCGGCCTCCGCTCGAACGATCGGCGGCGGTCGTCACGCTCTTCTCGATGGCGCGGGAGGTTGCGGCATCGCTCGGTCGCGATCTCGGCGAGGGCCACTCGGGCGGCGGTTCCGATGGCAATTTCACCGCCGCGATCGGGATTCCGACGCTCGACGGGCTGGGCGCCATTGGCGACGGGGCGCACGCGGCGCACGAGCACATCGACATCGACCCGCTGCCCTGGCGCGCCGCGCTCGCCGCGGGTCTGATCGCGCGCCTGTAGCGCGCTACGAATGGGCCTCCGCGCATGAGGTAAAATCAACCTATGGGTAACGGTGTGAAAACGGCGCTCCTCCTCGGGCTGCTGAGCGGCGTCCTGCTCGCGCTCGGGCAGGTACTTGGCGGGACCAACGGCCTCGTCGTGGCGTTCGTCTTCGCCGCGATCATGAACCTCGGTTCGTACTGGTTCTCGGACAAGATCGTCCTGCGCATGTATCGCGCGCAGGAGGTGGGTCCGGGGCACCGGCTGTACGGCATCGTCGAGCGGTTGACGCGCCAGGCGATGCTCCCCATGCCGAAGGTCTACGTAATTCCGGATCCGTCGCCCAACGCGTTTGCAACCGGGCGCAATCCGGAACATGCGGCCGTTGCCGCGACCGAGGGCATCCTCCAGGTGCTGAGCGACGCGGAGCTCGAAGGCGTCATCGGCCACGAACTGTCGCATGTGAAGCACCGCGACATCCTGATCAGCTCGGTTGCCGCCACGATCGCGGCGGCGATCATGATGGTCGGCCGGATGGCCATGTATGCCGGGATGTTCGGCGGGTACGGCGGCCGCGACGGCGATCGCGACCGGGGCAACAACCCGATCGCGCTGCTCGCGATGATCGTCCTGGCGCCGCTCGCGGCAATGCTGATCCAGATGTGGATCTCGCGAACGCGGGAGTTCGCCGCCGACGCCGGGGGCGCCCAGATCGCGGGCAACCCATACGGGCTCGTCGAGGCGCTCAAGAAGATCGACGCCGTCTCGAAGCGGGTGCCGATGGACGCCAACCCCGCAACCGCCCATATGTTCATCATCAAGCCCTTCTCTGGCGCGGGTCTGATGTCGCTCTTCAGCAGCCATCCGCCGACTGAGGCGCGCATCCGCGCGCTGCTCGGCACCGTCCGATAGGAAATCGCCGTCCACTGTGGGTGAGCGGGAGGCGGACGCGTCCGGCTCCCCGATGGGTCGCGAGATCCAGCTGCGGCCAGGTATCTCGTCCTTCTCTTTGGACATCAAGCAGTTAAACGCGCCGCAGGCGCGAGTTCCGTTGTAGGCGCGTATCTTGCTGCTCTCCCGGTAGCACGCTGGGAGGCGCTCGTGGAAGACTTCGACATCCCGCAGAACAAACTGGCTGAAACAGCCGAGCGCGTCGTGGATCGCGCGCTCGAGGAGGCCCGGCGGCGCGAGCACGCGCTGCTGACCAACGAGCACGTCTGCCTTGCCTTTGCGCAGGTCGAATGGGACATGTTCGGGCAGGTGATGCGGGACCTGGAACTGAACCCTCACGAGATCCTGCAGGCGCTCGAGGATCACCTGAGGCTGCTGCCCAGCGTTCCCGGCCGTGAAATCCGCGTCGCGCCATCGACGAAGCTCCTTTTCAAGCTTGCGCTGCTGCACGCCAGCCGGTCCGGCCGGCACACGGTGGAGGCCACGGATCTGTTCTCCGCGATTTTCGAGGAAACCCAGGGCATCCCGGTCTCGATCATCCGGCGCCACGGCATCGAGCCCGAGGCGCTCGTCTCGCGGCTGGCCACGCGGATGCGCGACCATGAGCTTCGCGAGGAGCGTCTGAAGAAGCGCTTCGAGCTGCCGCCGTTCCTGAAGCACTTCGCGACGAACCTGAACCAGCTCGCGCGGCAGGACCGGATTCCGCCGGTGTTCGGTCGCGACGCCGAAATGGATCGCGTGCTCGAGATTCTTTGCCACCGCGAGCGCGCCAACTCCGTCCTGCTCCTCGGCGAGCCCGGAGTGGGAAAGACCGCAATCGCGGAAGGCATCGCTCGCCGGATCGAGTTCGAGCCCGACAAGGTGCCGGTGCGTCTCCGCGATTGCCAGATCGTGAACCTGCAGATGAACACGATGGTGGCGGGGACGATGCTGCGCGGGATGTTCGAGGACCGGATTCAGAACGTGATCCGCGAAATCAAGGAGCGGCCGAACCTGATCCTGTTCATCGACGAAGTGCACACGATGATCGGCGCGGGCTCCGCACTTGGCGCGCCGTCCGATGCGGCGAACGTCTTCAAATCCGTCCTCGCACGAGGCGAGGTCCGAATCGTCGGCGCGACCACGCTCAGCGAGTACAAAGAGTTCATCCAGGAAGACGAAGCGCTCGCCCGCCGCTTCCGCACCGTCCAGGTCGCAGAGCCGACGATCGACCAGACGCGCACGATTCTCTACAACCTGCGTCCGCGCCTCGAGCGTAACTACTCCGTCCGCATCAAGGACGAGGCGATCGAGACGGCTCTCGAGATGTCGCCGCGCTACATGCGCCACCTGCAGCTTCCCGACAAGGTGATCGGCTGGCTCGATACCGCTGCCGTCCGTGCCGAGATCGATCGACGCTGGGAGGTGGACGCCCAGGACGTGGTGCATGTGATCTCGCAGGTCGCGCGCATTCCCGAGGACATGGTCTTCCGCGACGTCACGGATCGCTTTGCCGATGTCGAACAGCGCCTCAGCTCGCGCGTCGTCGGCCAGCACCGTGCGATCAACGCCGTTGCGCGCCGCCTCGTGCTGAACAAGGGGCCGTTGAAGGACGGCTTCGATCGCCCGGATGGAGTGCTGCTGTTCCTCGGCCCGACCGGCGTCGGCAAGACGGAGCTGGCGAAGTCGGTCGCGGAATTCCTGTTCGGCGACGAGAAGAAGATGATCCGCGTCGACATGTCGGAGTATCAGGACGGCGCGGTCGCCGTAGACAAATTGATCGGGATGCCCAGAGGCATCGTCGGGTCGGAGCGCGGCGGCGTTCTGACGAATCAGTTGAAGGACAACCCGTACTCCGTCGTCCTGCTCGATGAAGTCGAGAAGGCGAGCCCCGGGATGCTGAACCTGTTCCTGCAGGCCTTCGACGAGGGCTGGATCACAGACGGTCGTGGCAAGCGCGTGTATCTGAGCGATTCGATCGTCATCATGACGTCGAACATCGGGTCGGAGCACTTCCGGAAGCTGACGAGCCCGCTCGGGTTCTACTCGAAGCAGGTGGGCGTCGAGCAGGTGCAGGGAGAGATTGCGCGCGAGCTCGAACGGCGGTTCTCGCCGGAGTTCCGGAACCGGATCGACGAGGTCGTCATCTTCTCGCCGCTCTCGCACGACGAGGTCCGCGAGATTGCGCTGCAGCAGATCGAAAAGGTCGAGCGGACGCTCGCGCGCAGCGGGCGCTCGCTCCACGTGACGCCTGCGGCCACCGAGCAGCTCGTGACGGACGGCTACAGCCTTGCCTACGGCGCGCGGTTCCTGAAGCGCGTGATCGAGGACCGTATCAAGCTGCCGATCAGCCAGCGGTGGGCCGAAGGGCAGGCGTTCATTGCGGACGTCAAGGACGATCAAGTCGTGATCGAGGTCGTCCCCTCCGGCAACGGCCTCGCCGCGCTGGCGGCAACGGCGTAGAGCTCCTCTCGGCTACCACTCGAACGCCGCCTGCGGTTCCGGCGGCGTTTCTTGCGCCTCCTCCGATTCGTTGCGTGTGGGTGTGCGGGTGCGGGCGCGGAGGCCATATCGCTCCTGCAGCATCTCTATGAGGCCGCGCACGGTGCGGACGTAGTCGGCCGATGCGTACGCGCCGGCATACAGGCGCTCGTACGACGCCACCATGTGGGGATACTCGCGCGCGAGGAACCCCATGAAGTGATCCTTCGTTCCTCCTTTCAGGTACATCACGTTCGCGCCGCAGAACGCGGCGCCATGATCCGCGGCGGCTTTGATCGTCGCTTCCAGCCGCGACGTCTGCGTCGTAAAGCCGGGGACGACGGGCGCCATCAGGACGCCGGCATTGACGCCCGCGTCGCGCAGCGTCCGCACCGCCCTGAGCCGCTGCAGCGGGTGCGCCGTGCCGGGCTCCAGCGTGCGCCAAGCATCTTCATCTACGGTGGGGACGCTCACACAAACGGTGCACTCGGACACGCGCGACAGCTCCGCAAGCAGGTCGCGATCGCGAACTACCATCGGTCCCTTCGTGACGATGCCCACCGGGGTGCGTGCGGCAATGAGCGCTTCGATGGAACGGCGGGTCAGCTTGTACTGGCCTTCGATCGGCTGATAGGGATCCGTTGCGGTTCCGAGCGCGACGAGATCGCGCGTCCAGGACGGCTTGTCCAGCTCGCGGCGCAGCACGTCGGCGAAGTTGATCTTCACGAAAATCAGCGACGAGAATTCGTCGTCGGGTCCCAGCTCGAACTGCGTCTGGTAGCGGCGCGCGAAGCAGTAGTGGCACCCGTGCGTGCACCCGCGATACGGGTTCAGCGTCCATTTGAAGAACATGCCCTCGACGCGGTTGAGGGCCGAGCGGCAAGTGACTTCCTGATACCGGGCGGCATCGGCGCGAAGCTGCGCCTGATCGAGCGACGCAGGTCCATGCGCGCGCACCTGCAGCGCTATAACCCTGGTAGTGGGCGGTTTACGGCCGAGATCGAACAGGGCATCCATCGCTGCGCTTCGCCATTCCTTCGCCAATGCTAGCAGAAAATCGCGGCCCGGACGCGGGACCCGGGACGGCGCCGGAGGGCGCCGGGAACTGGGAATCGGGGATTCGGGGTTATGGATTCGCGAGATAGGCCAGCGCGAACCCGACCTGCGCGACGAACATCATCCGGTACATGTGGGCCCATGAGACGTGGTTCTCTTCGACCGCAAGGTCCTCTGGACGCCGCAGCATCAGGTAACAGACGTACAAGCCATAGGCGGTCATCACCAGCGCCAGCAGTTGCAGCAGGATGACGTTGCCGGTCAGCACGCCCGTCCACGCGCCCGCTGAGATCATCAGGAACGGGACCACGAATGAGGGTGAAATCATCCACGCGGCCCGGCGGACCCCGTAGATGATCGGCAGTGTGCGGCAGCCGCCGCGCGCGTCGCCTTCCATGTCGGCAAAGTCCTTCGTCGTGGAGGCGCCGAGCAGAAACAGCCCGAAGATTGCGCCGATGTACCATGGCTCGAGGCCGAATACCGTCTTTACGGCCGACCATCCGGCAACCTTGAGCAGCACGCCGCGCGGGATCGCGATCGTGACGTTCGCCCAGATCCCGAGACGTTTCGTCCTGAACGGCGGCACCGAATAGAGAATCGTGATCGCGGTCGCCACGAGCACGATCCAGAAGCATTCGTGCCGTCCTCCCGGCTGGACGAACCACGCGAGCGCGATGGCGATGACGTACGTGATGAACGTGAACATCCAGGCATCGCGCAGCGACAGGCGTCCGGAGGGCAGCGGCCGCTTCGGTTTGTTCACGCGATCGATGTCCAGGTCGTAAATCTGATTCAGCGCGTTGGACGCCGCGTTCAGCACCGCCGCCATGGTCAGGCCGATGAGAGGATAAAGGATGAGATCGCTGCTCCACGCTTCTCTCGGTGCGGCGCCGATTGCCGTGGCTGCACCCGACGCGAACCCGAGCGCAGGTGCGACGAGCGTGAAGGGACGGCTGAATTCGAGCAGGACTCGCGCGCGCGTCATGCTTTGTGAATCAGCACGGCGATCGCAGCCGCGGCCGCCGTGTTGATGAAATTCAGTACGTCGTTGTTCAGGATGCCCGGCGCTTCGAGCGTGGCGCCGAGATAGCTCTCCAGCAGCGCGCCGGCGGTCGCGCCAATCACGATCGGACCGATGGCAGTGGATGGCACCAGGCCTAGGGCGGCGGCCGTGGCCCCCAGCGCGAGCGCGCCCAGCAGGCCCGCTGCGGTCCCCTCGAGCGACATGGCGCCGGAGGTGCCCGCCGGCACGCGCGCGAGCGAGGTAATCGACCACGTGCGGCGGCCCCACGCCTTGCCGACTTCGCTTGCGATGGTATCGCTGCCGCCGGCGGCGAGCGCCGCGGCAAATGCCAGGCTGCCGGCCGCCGGGTGGGCGCTCAGCACGATCAGACACGCGCTGACGAGCGCCACACCGGTGTTCGCGATCGCGTTGCCCGCGCCGCGGCGGCCGCCGCGCGCCTCCGCGATGCCGAGCAGCGTCTTCTGACGAAGACCAATCCGCGACGAGATCGACGCAGCCGCGAACGTCAGCAGGAGCAACAGCCACCCTTGCCAGCCCCGCGCGGCGAAGATCCCGGTCCCGATGATGGCGCCCACGATCGCGCCGGAGCGCGACACCGTGCGCGCGCGATAGCCCGTGGCCGCAACGAGCGCGTTCACGGCAACCGCGATCAGGATGGAATGCAGGACCGTATCCAGCGCGGGCGCGATAGCGGCGGCATCGATGAGCGACCCAAGCCAGAGCCCCGCGCCCGCGGCAAATGCAACAGAGAGGTTGTCGTCGAGCCGAATCGGCAGCGTTTCGACGAGCGACGCCGCGACGCATGCCGCGATCGGCAGCACGATCAGGCGCAGCCACGGCGGTTGATCGATCGCGGAGGGGCTGCACCACCACGCGAGGAACACCGCCGCTGCACTGCCGGCGGCGACGAACGCGGCCGTTCCTGCCCGTGTCTTCTCGCGATTCCAGGGCCACCGCGGGCCGTCGAGCGCGCGTCCGACAAGCGTGGCCGCACCGTCCCCGAACGCCAGGATGCCCCAGGAGGACGCGGCGATGTCCAGTCGCCGGGGAAAGCACAGCAGCAGCGCGAGCACGGCGAGCGGATAGAAAACGATGCCGTGCAGGGTTCGCCGGTGGTCGCCCGCGCGAAAGAGCGCCGGTGCCGCGGTCGGAAGGACGAAGAGGTTGAACAGCACCGCCGTCACGGCAAGAACGACCGCGCCCCACCACGGGATCCATCGCAGCAGCAGCGCGAACGCCGCCATCGACATGTGCACGACCTGCCGCGCCGTTTCCGAATGGCGGCCGGCCGTTGCGTCGAAACCGGTCCTGTTCCGCGTTGTTGGCGTATGTCCGCGGCTCATGCCGGTCGCGGGTCCGCCTGAGCCGCGGCGTGACGCCAGTACTCCAGCAGATCCGCGAGCGTCCGCTCGATGGGAATCTCGGGCCGCCATCCGGTGTCTCGCGTGAGGCGATCGTGGCTGCCCACCACGACGGGCGTATCGCTCGGACGCAGCCGGTCGGGATCCCGATCGATGCGAATCGCGGCGCGTGCGAGCGAGAGCAGCTTGTCGAGCAAATCGCCGACGCGGTACCCGCGCCCGCTGCAGACGTTGTAGGGCTCGTGAGGCACGCCGCGATCCATCAGCAGCCGATAGGCGCGGACGACATCGCGCACGTCCGTGATGTCGCGAATCGAGTCGAGATTGCCGACGCGCAGCACGGGATCCGCGCGGCCCGCTTCGATGTCCGCCAGTTGGCGTGCAAACGCAGACGTCACGAACGACGCGTCCTGCCCCGGCCCGGCATGGTTGAAGGATCGTGTGATGAGGACCGGTAGCGGGGACGCGCGCGCGACCATCTCCTGCGCGAGCTTGCTGACGCCGTACGGCGTGGATGGCCCGATCGGCGAGGCTTCCGTCAAGGGCTCGACCGAGGATCGGTACACGAGTGCCGACCCGGTGACGAGCACGCGGCACTCGAGACCTGCCTCGCGTGCGGCATCGAGCAGATGATGGGTGCCGATTGCGTTGATCTGAAGCGCACGCGCGCGCGCGCCCCACGAGCCGTGAACGTCCGCGATGCCCGCGCAATGGTAGATGGCGGACGGTGCTGTGTCCCGCAGCGCGTCGCGCACTGCGGCGCGGTTCAGCAGATCGACTGGCCGCCACGCGACGCCCGGCTGCTCGCGCGGCGGACGTCCGGACGGATTCGCCCAGGCGTGCACGCGCAGGCGCTCGTCGACCAATGAGCGGAGCAGGTGCCCGCCGGCAAAGCCCGTCGCCCCTGTGATCAGCGGGATGCGAGTCACAGCCGCGTCAGCCCGCGGTGCCGTACTGACCCTGATAGTAGCGGCGGAACTCCGCGTCCTGATCCTTGATCGGTCGCCACCAGCCCTCGTGTTGCCGGTACCACGCGACGGTGTCGGCGAGTCCCTGATCGAACGCGGTCTGCGGCTGCCATCCGAGCGCCAGCAGCTTCGAGCAGTCGAGCGAGTAGCGGCGATCGTGGCCCGGACGATCGGCAACCGGCTTGATGAGCGACTCCGGGCGGCCCAGCAGTTCAAGAATCCGGCGGGTGAGATCCAGGTTCCTGACGTGATTGCCGCCGCCGATGTTGTAGACCTCGCCTGGCGTTCCGCGTTCGATCAGGAGATCGATGGCCCGGCAATGGTCCCGCACGTACAGCCAATCGCGCTCGTTCAGCCCGTCGCCGTACAGCGGCAGCGGCCGCTCGTCGAGGGCATTCGTGATGAAGAGCGGAATGATCTTCTCGGGAAACTGGTGCGGTCCGTAATTGTTCGAGGCGCGCGTGATGATGACGGGCACTTGATACGTCGCCCAGTAGCTGTAGGCGAGCCGGTCCGCGCCGGCCTTGCTCGCCGAATACGGATTACGCGGCCGCAGTTCGTCGGTCTCGCGGCTCGACCCCTCCGGCACGCTGCCATACACCTCGTCGGTCGAGATCTGCACGAAGCGCCGCAGCCCTGAGTTCTGGCGCGCCGCTTCGAGCAGAACGAATGTCCCGTACACGTCCGTCGTGATGAACTCACCCGCGTTCGCAATCGATCGGTCGACGTGTGTCTCGGCCGCGAAATGGACCACCAGGTCCGACTGCTGCACCAGCGCCGAGGCGACCGATGGGTCCGCGATGTCCCCTTTGACCAGCTCGTGGCGCGGATGATCGAGCAACCCGTCGAGGTTCTCGAGACGTCCCGCGTACGTCAGCTTGTCCAGCGTGGTGATGTGCCAGTCGGAGTGCGCCGCAATCGCGTAGCGGACGAAGTTGGACCCGATGAATCCGGCGCCGCCGGTGACGAGGACGTTAACCATCCTTGCGCGTCCAGTCGTAGGGAAGGGTTCCGTGCGGCTCGAGGCGGTACTCGTCAGGATCGTCGTACTTGTAGGTTTCCGTAGGGACGTTGATCACGAGCGACGGCTCCAGGCTGATGCACTTCCAGCCGTGGTACACGAGGTTTGGCACGCGGACGAGCACCGGGTTCTGCACGCCGACGAAGAACTGATCGATGGCCCCCTTCGTCGGTGAATCCTCGCGCGTGTCGACGAGGACGAGCTTCACCATCCCGGCCACGCACGCAAAGTAGTCGACCTGACGCTTGTGGTAGTGCCACGCCTTGACCACACCCGGGTAGGTGGCGGACGCGTACACCTGCCCGAACCGCTCGAACATCTGCGGATCGTCGGCACGCAGAATCTCGAGCAGCCACCCGCGCTCGTCCGGAATGAGGCGGAGCGGCTTCACGCGGACGTCGTGGATGCGCGTTTTCGCGGCGACGGGCGCCTGAGCAACGAGATCGTTTACCACCGGATGCCTACCTCCGAGTTGTCCCCCAGCATGAAGCGATACGCGGACGGCTTCACCGGGGCGCGATAGATGCGCACGTTCTTGCCGATCAGACTGTCTTCGACGCGGTTGGCCAGATCGCTGATGACGCTGCCCTCGAGGACGATGCTGTGCTCGATCTCCGATTCGCGAATCTCGGCGCTGCGCATGATCGACGTGAACGGCCCGACGTACGCGTGCACGATCTTCGCATCCGCCCCGATGATCACCGGGCCGCGAATCACCGATCGCTCGACGATCGCCCCGGGCTCGATCACGACCTTTCCTTCGACGCGCGACTCGGCGTCGACGGAGCCCTCGATGCGCCGTTCGATCGTGTCGAGAATCAGCCGGTTCGCCTCCAGCATGTCCTCCAGCTTGCCCGTGTCCTTCCACCAGCCGTCGACGATGTGCGGCCGGACCTCGAGGTCGCGATCGATCAGATCCTGGATCGCGTCGGTGATCTCCAGCTCGTTGCGGAAGCTCGGCTTGATCCGCTTCACCGATTCGAACACGGCGGGCGAGAACATGTACACACCGACGAGCGCCAGATCGCTCCGGGGCTGCAGCGGCTTTTCGACGAGCCTGACGACCCTGCCGTTGGCGAGCTCCGCGACGCCGAACATCTGAGGATCCGGCACACGCGCCAGCAGGATCTGCGCCGCCGGTCGCTGCGCCGTGAACTCGTCGACGAACCGCGTGATGCCCTTGTTCAGCAGGTTGTCCCCCAGATACATCACGAACGGTTCCTCCCCGATGAACCGCTCGCTGATCAGGACGGCATGCGCGAGCCCGCGCGGCGCGTCCTGCTCGATGTAGGTGACCCGAGCGCCCCATGCCGACCCGTCGCCAACCGCCGCCCGAATCTCCGCGTGCGTGTCGCCGACGACGATGCCGATGTCGCGAATGCCGGCGGCGGCGAGCGACTCGAGCGCGTAGAACAGGACCGGCTTGTTCGCGACCGGAACGAGCTGTTTGGCGCTCGTGTACGTGAGCGGGCGCAGGCGCGTGCCGCGGCCGCCGCTCAGAATGAGTCCCTTCATCGGGCCTGCTGGCCTCCGAACGCCCCGAGCAGGTTCGAGAACGTGCCGATGCCGGCGAGCGTGAAGGAGATGTTGAAGCGGCGGTCCTGCGTCACGCCGATGCTCTGGAACGTCGTGCCGTAGTTGAAGTTCTGGTATTCGACGGCCACGCCGCAGCACTGCGAGTTGTAGTACGTCACGATTCGCTGCTGCAGAAATTTGTCATGGAGCAGGTCGTAGTTGAACGCGTATATCCCGCCGAACACGTTCGACGGTGATTTCACCGTCGTCGTCGCGTTCATGTAATTGTCGGCGCCGGCCGGATTGTTGAACTGCGGCAGCTCGGGAATGTAGCGGCGCTGGCTCCAGCCCCCGGTTGTCTGGAACCAGCGCGACGTCCAGGTCCCATTGAACGCGAGCGTGCGCAGCGCGTGCACCTGCGTGTCGTACTCCGTCCGGAACGTCGTGTCGATGTGCTCGGTCGGGGCCACGTGCGCCAGGAACGCGATCGGGGACAGATGCGAGGGCGGCAGCCCGGAGTTGAACCCCGACTGATAGAAGGCGTCCGTCTTCGCCGCGTTCGCGTCCGTGTAGTACGTCTGCGCCAGCGACACCGTCACGATCTCCCGTGCGTGGTCCTTCTTCGCGTACAGACGGTTGTTCAGCCCGTAGATCACCCGGGTGACGTTGCCCGGAATCCAGTCGGTGCCGTCGATCTTCACGATCCGGTCGAAGTTGTCGATCGCCGTCGTGTGCTGGATCGTCACGATCGGCTCGAACACGTGCTTGAACTTCTGCGCGAAGCCAAGCCCCGGCGTGTTCCAGATGCGCGTCAACACCGGGCCGGTGATCCGCGTCGACATGTCGACGAAACTGCGACCGATGCTCTCGTTGGTCTGCGTCGTATGAGTGACCGGATCGAGGCTTTCCGTCCAGAACGTGCCCCTCCAGAGGAGGGTGGAGTTGAAGGTCAGGTAGGGCCACCGCGTGAACGGGAAGCGCAGCGTCGGATACACGTCGAACCGCGTCAAGCCACGGTCGACCACCTGGTCGCCGGACTTGTCGGTGCGCACCAGCGTGACGTACTCCCCGTTGGTGCCGAAGTAGAGCGGCAGGTGGCCGATCGGCGCTTCGGCACGGCTGATGAGGACGCGCGGCTGCGAGCCGTACACGTACGATGTCGTGTCGTTCGTGAACGTCTCGTTGCGGTCGACCGTCGTGCTGAGGCCGATGCGACCGATGCTGTCGGTGAGATTGATGTTGAACCGGCGCGTCACGTTCGTAGCGTTGTAGGGGTTCTGCTGATAGAGCTGCTGCGACTGGGTGCTCGAAAAGTAATCAGCGTTCCCGGCCACCCTCATCGTCTGCGTCAGCCGCTGCGCCATGGTGCCGCTGATGAAGTAGCTCGAGGCCGCCGGGTGGACAGCCTCGGTGCCGTCCGCGAGATCATACGTTGCATCGTGCTCGTTGATGACGAGCACGCGGGCGTTTCCCTGCGATCCGGGTCCCGTCACGTAGCGATACTCGCCGCCGAATCCCTGGCCGGTCTTCGAGTACCAGTCGTGGTACAGCGTCGCGTCCTGGCTCCGGTTGATGGCCCAGAAGAAGGCGTTGCTGAGCGTCTGGCCGCGGACCGTGGAGGCACCGTACGTGGGAATCAGGAACCCGGTCGCCCGGTCCTCCTTGTTGATCGGGTAGTACATCATCGGCAGGTAGAAGAGTGGAACGCCCTTCACCTTCAGGACGGTGTTCTTGAGGATCGCGTGCTCCTCGAGCGTCACGGTCGCCGAATCGGAGACCAGTTCCCAGCGCGGCGTCGGCTGCACGCACGTCGTGAAGCCCCCGTGTGTGATCCGGTACGTCTTGGGCGCGAGCTTCTCGATCGTCTCTCCCCAGAAGTACGCGTCCGGCTCCTGTGCGCCGAACAGGCTTCGATCGATGCCGCGACTCTGCATGTTCGCGATGCCCGACGCGATGTAGAACGTGCCGGTGCGCGTCTTGGTGTTGAAGTCCATCCGATCGGCTGAAATGCGGTTGTCCGCCGACACGAACACGACGTGGCCCGACGCGCGCATGCGATCGGCGTCGCTGAAGACCTCGACCTCGTCGGCGAAAAACTGCATGTCGTTGCAGTCGATCTCGACGTTCTCCAGCAGCCGGTAATGCCGCGTGCTGGTGACGGTGATCGATCGCTGGCTCGTCGTCTGCCAGATCTTGCAGCCGCCTGGAGCCTGCTGGGCGCTCGCAACGTTGGCGGCCGCGAGGATCAGCAGGACAAGAACACAAGTACGTAACATCAGGCTCGACGATTTCTTCAGGCGCGGGTCACGGCAGAATAACACGCCCTCATGCCCTGTTGACCAGCCAGTCACGGAGCGGCCCGATCAAAAAAATCGATCCGGCAACCACGACCGCGGCGGCGCTGCGGCACGCAGCGCGAACGGCCTCGATGGGATCGGGTTGCACGATGACCGAGCGGTGCAGCGGTCGCGCCATGTCGGCGATCACAGAGGCGGACATCGCGCGTGAGGAGGGCGCAGTCGTACAGATGATCTCGCGTGCAACAGGCGCGAGGGCGCTCAGCATCTCCGCCACCGACTTGTCCTGCATGGCGCCGAACACGAGCGTCACGCCCGTTCGCGCGGTCCCCCGCAAATAGGCCGCAAGCGCGCGCGCCCCCGCGGGATTGTGGGCCGCATCGAGCAATATGTGGCAGCCTTGGCACTGCAGCTCTTCGAGGCGTCCCGGCCAGGCGACGTTTGCCAGGCCGGCGCGAACCGCGTCCGCGCCGACTCGAATGCCGCGGTCATCGAGCACATCGACCGTTTCAATCGCCACGCGCGCATTGTCGATTTGATGCGCTCCGCGCAGCGCGAGACGGATCCCGCGCAACGTGATACGCCCGCTCGCGAAATCGGTCGTGTCGCCGCCGCCAGCGAACACGCGGACGTCGACATCGGCGCGCAGGAGCGGTGCGCGCTGCTCGGTACAGACGCGCTCGATGACCTGCAGTGCTTCGCCGGGTACTGGACCGCACACGAGCGGCACGCCGCGCTTGACGATCCCGGCCTTTTCGGCGGCGATCGACGCGAGGGTTGATCCAAGCTGCGCCTGGTGATCGAAATCGATCGAGACGATCGCGGCGGCAGTCGGTGTGACGATGTTCGTGGCGTCGAGGCGCCCTCCCAACCCGACCTCCAGAACCGCAATCTCGACCCCGGCCTCGCGGAACAGATCGAACGCGACAGCGGTCGCGCACTCGAAGAACGTCGGCGGTGCGTCGAGCGTGCCGTCCCGCACCAACGCTTCGATCGTCGTCTGCAGCCGTCCTATCGACGCGTCGAGCGTGTCGGATTCGACCTCGCGGCCGTCGATGACGAACCGTTCCTCGAGGCGAACGAGATGCGGGGACGTGTAGCGCGCGGTCCGATGCCCCGCCTCGCGAAGCATCGTCTCGACCATCGCCGTGACAGATCCTTTACCGTTCGTGCCGGCGACGAGCAGGGAATGGAAGCGGCGTTCGGGGTGGTCCAGAGCCTCGCACAGCGTCGCCATGTTGGCGAGGCCGAATTTCATACCGAAGCGTTCGAGGCTGAAGAGGAATTCGCGCGATGCGCTCACGACTGGCGCGGAACGGCTTCCTCGACAATCTCGCGCTCGACCGCACCCGCCGGCACGCGGGCTGGCGACGGACGGCCGAAGCGGAGCAGACGGGCCACGGCGTCCTTCATCTCGCGGCGGTCGACGATCATGTCGAGCATGCCGTGCTCGAGCAGGAACTCGCTGCGTTGAAAGCCCTCCGGCAGCTTCTGCCGGATCGTCTGTTCGATGACGCGCGGGCCGGCAAATCCGATGAGCGCTTTCGGCTCCGCGATGTTTACGTCGCCGAGCATGGCGAAGCTGGCCGTCACGCCACCGGTCGTCGGGTCCGTCAGGATGGAGATGTACGGCAGACGGGCGCGATCCAGCCGCGCGAGCGCGGCGCTGATCTTCGCCATCTGCATCAGCGAGAGCGCCCCTTCCATCATGCGGGCGCCGCCCGAGCACGACACGATGACGACCGGCAGCCGCTGATCGATCGCGCGCTCGATGGCGCGCGTGATCTTCTCGCCGACGACAACGCCCATGCTGCCGCCGATGAACCCGTACTCCATCGCAGCCACCGAGGTCTCGATACCGCCGATCGTGCCCACCGCGCAGATGACGGCATCCTTCAATCCCGTCGCCCTGATGCTCGAGTCCAGCCGAGCGCTGTAGGGTTTCGTGTCCGTGAACTTGAGGGGGTCGGTGGTGACCAGCGCGGCGTCGAATTCCTTCCACGGCCCATCGAACAGCATGCGCAGCCGGTCCGCGGCGCCCACCCGGAAGTGATGCGCGCACTTGGGACAGACACTCAGGCTGGCGGCGAGGTCCTTGTTGTACAGAATCTCGCTGCAGGATGGGCACTTGACCCAAAGGCCTTCGGGAACTCGGCTTGGTTTGTCGGCGGGGGGCTCAATGGGCTTACGCGGCTTCTTGAACCAGGCCATTGTGTTGAGCTTAACAGATTCTGCCGGAGGGCTACCGTCCCTCGGACCCCGTACAGATGCGGCGCCTCACAGCGTGGGCGGAGGTGGTCAGGCCCACGCGCTCATGTTCTCGGCACGTAGTATCTCGTTCCGCCGGTCAGGCTTCGAATCTGCTTCACGAGCTCGTCGAGTGCCTCGTCCTCCCACCGCGCATCGATCTGCGATGTCTCGACGACGAGGAGCGGGGTGGCCGTGTAGTGAAAGAAAAAGTGATTGTACGCCTCGCTCAGCTCGCGAATGTACGTGTCGCCGAGAGCGGCGACGTCGGGTTGTTCCCGCGCGCGCTCGCGGAGCCGCCGCCGAATCACGTCGGTCGGGGTCTGAAGATAGATGACGAGATCCGGCGTTGGGACGTCCTGCGCCAGCAGCTCGTACAGACGCTGGTAAATGAACAGCTCGTTGTCGTCCAGGTTCAAGTACGCGTAGATCTTGTCCCGATCGAACACGTAATCGCAGACCGTGGCCTGGCTGAAGAGATCGCTCTGGCGGAGGGACGCCTGCTGGCGATGGCGCGACAGCGTGAAGAAGAGCTGCGCCTGGAACGCCGCCCCCGGGCGGCCGTCGTAGAAGTCCGTCAGAAACGGATTGTCCGCCTCGTCGAGGACGACGGCGGTGTCGAGGCGGGTGCCCAGGCGTTCGGCCAGAGCGGACTTACCCGCAGCCGGTGGCCCCTCGATCGCGATGTGCCTAAAGTCCATCTAGATCGGGGGGGCTTCGCCCCGCCCGGCCGCCCCAACGCGCCTGTGGCGCGCCTGACCGTGTTCGTGCGACACGTGTCGAGTGCTGGCGTGCAAAGTCGCCTCAGTATAACGTGCACGGTCCGCTGGCATTTCCTGTCCAACCTGTGTTTTTCTGTGTCGCGTGCCCCGCAGACTGAGGATTGAGCGTATCGAGCTGCGCCTGCTGCGGCTGCCGCTCGTACGATTCTTCGAGACCAGCTTCGGGCGAAGCACCGATCGCACGTTCGTGCTGGTCACGCTGTGGGGCGACGGGGAAACGGGAATGGGGGAGTGCGTTGCCGATGCGAACCCGTTCTACAGCTCGGAGACGACCGCCACCGCGTGGCACATCATCCGCGACTTTCTGGCCCCGCTCGTGCTCGGCAGCAACTTCGATCATCCACGCGAGCTGTATCCGGGAATGCGCCGCGTCCGCGGGCATCAGATGGCCAAAGCCGCAGTTGAGATGGCAGCGTGGGATCTGTACGGGCGTCAGGAGCGAATGTCGCTCAGCTCGATGTTCGGCGGCACGCGGGATCGGATTGAATCAGGGGTGTCGATCGGGATCCAGGACACGCTCGACGAGTTGGCCGACAGGATTGCCGAAGAGCGTTCGGCCGGCTATCGGCGGATAAAAATCAAAATCAAGCCCGGATGGGACGCGCACGTCGTCGACATGGTCCGAAGCCGATTCGACGGGATTCCGTTGATGGTGGACGCGAATGCTGCGTATACCCTTGCCGATGCGGCGCATCTGGCATCGCTGGATCGGTTCAACCTGATGATGATTGAGCAGCCGCTCGACTACGATGATCTGCGCGACCACGCGGCGCTCCAGCAGCAGATCGCGACGCCGATTTGTCTCGACGAGTCCATCACGTCGGTCAGGGCGGCGGAAGATGCGATTGCGATGGGCGCGTGCCGCATCATCAATATCAAACCAGGGCGCGTCGGCGGGCACGCGGAATCGATCCGGCTCCACGATGCGGCCGCCGCGCGCGGCATCCCGGTGTGGCACGGCGGCATGCTCGAGAGCGGCGTCGGCCGCGCGCACAATATTCACTTGTCGACGCTGCCGAATTTCCGGCTGCCCGGCGATATCGCCGCGAGCCGCCGCTATTTTGCGCCCGATCTCATCGAGCCGCCAATCGAGGTGAGCTCCGATGGCACGATTGCCGTGCCCGCCGGAGCTGGCACTGGCGTGACTGTCGTCGCGGAGCGCGTGCAGCGCGCGACCCTCGAGGCCTGCGACGTGAGACTGTGAATCGCCTATGAATCGACTGACGAGTGCGATCCTGTTGCTTCTCTGCTTCGCGTGCGTGTGCGCGAGCGCTTGCGCGAGTGCGCCCCCACGTCCTCCGGCTCCGACGGTCAGTTTCGAGCAGAAGATGGGGTGGATTCTTCAGCTCGAGGATCGACGGGTGCTCCGCGTTGAGCCCGCGGTCCTGCCGCCCGCGCAGCCCGCGCCAGGCCGAAAGCGCGCGGCTCCCGCTCCGCCAGCCCCTCCCGCTCCCGACCTCACGCACCTGATTGCCGACGCCGACCCCCGCATCCGGCGTCGCGCGGCGTTGGCGATCGGCCGAGCGGGACTGGCGGACGGGATCGCGGCGCTCACGCCGGCGCTGACCGACGCCGATCCGGACGTCCGGCAGATGGCCGCGTTCGGCCTTGGGCTGCTCGGCGATCGAAGCGCGGTGTCCGTGCTCACCACCGCGCTTGGCGATGCGGATCCGCGCGTTCGCGGCCGCGCCGCGGAGGCGCTCGGGTTGATCGGCGATGCGGCTGCGGCCCCCGCTATCGGATCCATGGCAGCGGCCTACATCAAGCAGGGTGTGCTCGCGTCGATCGCGGCTGACGATGAGCAGTGGCCGAAGGCACCGGAGATTGAGGCTGTCCGGCTGGCGTTGTATGCGCTCGTCCGCCTGAAGGTGTGGGAACCGCTCGCGGGCGCGGTGCTCGACGGGTCGGGTCAACCCGTGAGCGCCTGGTGGCCCGTGGCGTATGCGCTGCAGCGCATTGAGGAGCCGCGGGCGTCCGGGGCCCTTCAGCGCCTCATTCAGGGTGAGGGCCGCTACACGCGCGGGTTCGCGGCGCGAGGCCTCGGCGTCCTGAAGGACGCATCGTCGGTACCCGTGCTCGTCGCCGCGCTTCAGCGCGCCAAGGGGGACGAGCTGGTCAGCGCCTCGATCGTGCGCGCACTCGGACAGATCCAGGGTGCCGACGCGGTCGCTCCCGTAGTCGATCTGCTGAACAACGATGCGACGCCGCCAAACGTCAAGCTCGAGGCCGTCACGACGCTCGGCGCCTGGCACGCCAGGGCTGCGCTGCCCGTCGTCCAGGATCTGATCGCGGACGACTGGCCGACCATGCGCGCCGCCGCCCTGCGAGCGGCGGCAGCCATCGATCCGGACGCACTACTGCTGACGCTGTCCGGGATGGAACCGGATCCGCACTGGATCGTGCGCTCGACGCTCGCGGAAGTGCTCGGGACGCTGTCCGGCCCTGCAGCGATCGAGCGTCTGCGCCCGATGCTTGCCGATCAGGACAGGCGTGTCGTGCCTGCCGTCATCGAGTCGCTGACGAAGCTGCACGCGCCGGGACTCGATGCACTGCTGCTCGAGCAGCTCAAGAGCTCGGACACGGGGGTCAGAGCTGCGGCCGCGCATGCGATCGGCGAAGTGAAGCTCGCCGGCGGAGCGGCAGCGCTGCGGGACGCGTATCGAGCGGGCACGGCGGACGGGACGTACACGCCGCGAACGGAGGCGCTCGACGCGCTCGTCGCGTTCGGGGCCGGCGAAGCCGTCGAGACGCTGAAGGGCGCACTTGCCGATAAGGACTGGGCTGTGCGCGTCCACGCGGCCGATCTGCTGAAGAAGCTCGATCCCAGCGTCGAGACCGCCCACGCGATCCGGCCGGTGCCCGGCGATCCGGTGATGCCCTATACCTCTCAGAATCTGATCGGGCCGCCGTACTCGCCGCACGCGTTCATCGAGACGGCGAAGGGCACGATCGAGATCGAGCTGACGGTGCTGGATGCGCCCCAGACGTCCCAGAACTTCATGGCGCTCGCGCGCAAGGGGTTCTTCAATGGCCTGCAGATTCACCGCGTCGTTCCGAACTTCGTCGTCCAGGACGGCGATCCGCGCGGCGACGGGTCGGGCGGACCGGGGTACACGATCCGCGATGAGCTGAACGATCGTCCGTACCTCCGCGGCACGGTTGGCATGGCGCTCGACTGGCGCGACACCGGGGGCAGTCAGTTCTTCATCACGCACTCTCCGCAGCCGCACCTCGACGCGAAGTACACGGTGTTCGGGCGCGTCGTGAACGGGATGGACGTCGTGGATCGCCTGCAGCAGCTCGATACGATTCAGCGGGTCACGATCTGGGACGGGAAGACGATGGAATAGCGCTGACGGTAGTCGTTAGTTGGTAGTTGGTAGTTGGTAGTTGGTAGTCGGTAGTCGGTAATCGGTAATCGGTTGTCGGTTGTCGGTTGTTGGTTGTTGGTGGTTGGTTTGCCCGCCGTAGCAGGCAAAGCCGCGAAGGCGGGTGCTCGGCGAGTCCGCGTGGTCCGTGGCCCGCGTTGGTCCGTGTACAGCAAAAACGGGGGCGATCGTCGCCCCCGTTTTTGGCGGGCGCGGCAGCTTACCGCTTCTTGCCGCCCTTCTTCTTCCCGCCCTTGGCAGTCTTTTTCGCCATTGCGCTTTATCCCCCCCTTCACTCGTGGGATCGA
>JBKPQB010000042.1:0-22203 GCA_046733875.1 Acidobacteriota bacterium | reverse complement strand
GACGGCAATAGCTTCCTGCTCGAGTCCATCCATCGCATGGACCTCTTTCACGAACTGCCGCATCCGGTCGGCGCGTCGTTGCCCGAGGATCTTCTCGCGCTGGGCGGACTGCTGCTCCTCGGCCTTGGCCTCGGTCGGGTGGTATCCGTGAACCAGTTCTCGCTGCACGACATGTATCGTGCCCGTCTCGTGCGGACCTTTCTCGGTGTGTCACGGGCGCGAGGCGAACGGCGGCCGAGTCTCTTCACAGGATTCGATGCCGCCGACGATCTTCCGATCGCGCAACTCGCGGCCAACGAGCGGCCTCTCCACATCGTGAACGCTACGCTCGATCTCGTTGGCGACCGGCGTCTGGCAATCGCGCAGACCAAAGCCGCAGCGTTCACGATGACGGCGCTGCACGCCGGCTCGCGGCATCTCGGCTACCGGCCAGCGCGATCCTACGCGGGCGGTCTCTCGCTCGGGCAGGCGCTCACGACGTCGGGAGCCGCCGTGAGCCCCAACATGGGTGCCGCATCTTCAGCCGCGCGAACGTTCCTGCTCGCCGTGCTCAACGCACGCCTCGGGATATGGCTGGGCAATCCCGGCAGGCGTGGCGATGCCACGTGGATGCGAGCCGCACCGGGATTCGGCGTGACGACGCTCATCAGCGAACTGCTCGGCCGCACAACCGAGAAGAATCCGTACGTCTACTTGTCGGACGGCGGGCACTTCGAGAATCTCGGACTCTACGAAGTGATCGCGCGCCGGTGCCGGTACGTCATGGTCGTCGATGCGGGCTGCGATGAGCGATATTGCTTCGACGATCTCGCGAATGCCGTCAGGCTGGCGCGGATCGACTTCGGCGTGCCGATCGAGTTTTTGTCCGGGGTCCACATCGGCCCACCCGCGACTGGTGTCGCACGCTGGGCGGTCGGTACGATTGGCTACTCGGCCGTCGATCCGCTCGCGGAAGACGGGGTGCTCATCTATCTGAAGCCGACGCTCGCCGGTGACGAGCCGGTGGACGTGGCCAACTACGCGCGGACGCATCCGGCGTTCCCGCAGGAGTCCACCGCCAATCAGTGGTTCGACACGCCGCAGTTCGAGAGTTACCGGAGGCTCGGGCTCCACACCGTTGCGTCGCTCTGCGCGAATCAGCGGTTTACAAGCGTCAAGGATTTATGTCTCGCGGTTCGCGAGGGATCGGCATACGTGTGAAGGCACGAACAGGGATCGTTCTCGTCGGCGTGTTTGCGGCAGGGCTCGTTGGAGGGTGGCTGCTCGATCGCGCCGGAATCGGCCAACCCGCCCCGGTGGCGGCTCCGGCGCTGCCCCCGCCGCCTACGCCTGAAGGGCAGAACGGATTGGGCGAAAGCGACCGCTCGTCCCTTTATCACCTGTCCGAAGGCGGAGAGCTGTTTCCGGTGGACTGGCTTCTCGCACTCGAAGTGGAAAGCACCGGCAGTGACGGAACGCTGCAGGTGCGGCCGTTCCTCGACAACATCGAACGCTACGGTCTGCTATCCGATCCCACGAGCGCCGGCAATCCGGATGGTCTTCCAGTCGGGGTATCGCTCGGGCGTTCGAAGGCGTCGAACATCGAGATGATCGGCCTGAACTGCAGCGCGTGCCATGTCGGCCAGGTGCAATATCAGGGGCGCGCCATGCGTGTCGACGGTCTCGGCAACATGGCGCGGATCAACGCATTCCTCGTCGACCTGGCGGCGGAAACGCAGAAGACGCTCACGTCTCCTCGCCGCCTTGTTCGCTTCTGGAAGCGCGTCCGCGCCGTCCGTGCGGCTCGTCGCGCTCGAGACGGGCGCTCCGAGGCCACGGCCGAAGACGAGACCACGGCCGGTCGCATATGGGGTTTGCTCACAACCAACCGCGGATTGCTCGAGGCGAGGGTTGCCGCCCTCAGGAGTGTGGCCGCGCTGAACCACTCCTTGCGTATCAGCACCCAGGAAGGGTACGGCCGGCTCGATGCGTTCGGCATCGGCCGTGACGAATTGTTTGGCAGCAACCCGGGCAACGCGATGCCCGCCAATGCCCCGGTCAGTTTTCCGCATATCTGGGGCCTGGAGTACACCGGCTGGTTGCAGTGGGGCGCGAACACCGATTCCGTCATGGAGCGCAACATCGGACAGGCGCTCGGCGTCGGAGCGCTCGTCGATCGACGGACGTTTGCAAGCACGGTCCGGATCGACAACCTGCACCGGCTCGAGCAACTGGCCTACAAGCTCACGCCGCCCGCGTGGCCCACCGCGTTTCCGCCGATCGACGCCGCCAGGGCCGAAGCAGGGAAGGCACTGTTCGTCGAGCACTGCGCCCCGTGCCACGAGACGTACAAGACCGACGGCCTGATGCGAACGTATCAGCTGTTCTCGTTCGCCCAAACAGGTACCGATCCGCTGGCCGCAATCAATTTCGAGCTGCCTGTTGCGCTCGCGGACGGGAGCGTCCGCCCGTTTCCTTCCGCTGCCGCGGACTTGATCAAGAAGATCAAACTGAAGGCGTATCAGGACGCCGGTTATGACGCGAGCCAGATTGATGCGCTCGAGAACCGGCGGGTGCGAAAGGGTCCCCAGTGGGATCCCATGTTCCGGGCTCCACTCCTCGACGGCGCGCGGTTCGCCGACACGGCCGGTCGAAAGGTGTACCGCGCGAAAACGCTCGTCGGCATCTGGGCGACCGGTCCGTTCCTTCACAACGGTTCGGTGCCGACGATTTACGACTTGCTGTCACCGGCGGCATCGCGGCCGGTCACCTTCCCGACGGGGACGCGCGAATACGATCCGATCAACCTTGGAATCCAGATCGATCCAGCAAAGTACAGCCTTGCACCCGCGCAAGTGCCCTTCACCTTCGATACGCGTTTGCCTGGCAACTGGAATACGGGACACGAGTGGAAGTTCTATCCCGACCTGACAGACGAGAAGCGCTACGCGATCATTGAATTCCTGAAGACGTTCACGTCGGAGTCGGTCCTCGCGCCAACGGCGGCTGCGGCGACCAACTATCCCGCGCGACCCGCGGCGATCGTGGACGATGCAGCCGCGCCCCGGTTACCCGTTGGTATGGCGACCTCGCCGTCGCGACTGAACGGCACGTTGGCCATCGCGGCGGTGGCGCTCCTGCTTGGCTTCGTCGCGTACAACGCCGGCCGTTACGTTCTTCCCCGTGGTGAAGCGGCGCGCGCGACAGAGGCGGAGGACATCACCGCGCTGACGGAGGGCATCCTCAGGATTCAGCAGCGGTACGCGGCCCAGCAGAATCGGCCGCTGGCGCGCGGCACCCACGCAAAGGGCATCTGCCTCCGAGGCGAGTTCGAGGTATTCGACATCGTCCAGGCCGTTCCGGACCGCGCGCTGGCGACGCGCCTCGCGCACGGGATCTTCGCGAAGCCTGGCGTATATCCGGCGATCGTTCGCTTTGCGAACGCCGATTCCCACATCTTTCCCGATCCCAGGAAGGACGTGCGCGCCTGCTCGGTGGCGATCGAGCTTCCGCCGGGCGTGATTGGCCCATCGGCCTGCCGGCAGGATTTCTCGATGAACAACGCACGGACGTTCCCGATCAATGATGCGCACGCCTTCGCGGTGACGACGCGCGTGGTCACCGCGCCGACGATGGCCAAGGGGTTCCGCGCGCTGCCGTTCAAGGACAAGATGGGGTTTCTGCGAACCGCCGTCCTCGGCGCGCGGCAGGAGCGGCCGGCGTCGGTCGCGTTCCAGCAGATGTCGTACTGGAGCACGGTGCCGTACCATCACGGGCCGGCAGACGTCGCCAAGTATGCCGCGTTCGCGTGTGACGGGAATTACGCCGCGCCGCTTGGCGAGGGCATCAACTGCCTCCAGGAAGAGCTCATGCGCCACGTCAACGACGATCTGCAAATGAGCTGCTTCGATTTCGCAATACAGCTGCTCGACACGCGACGGATGACGTACTGGGGACGCCGGCGGCCGGCGGGCTTCTGGATCGAGAACGCAAGCGTTGAGTGGAAGGAGTCTCAGGCGCCGTTTCATACGGTTGGACGTCTGACGCTGCTTCCGAGGTCGATCCTTCCGCCCGAGGCGTGCGCCGCGATGTGGATCGACGTCACCAGCAACTCTGCGGCGGATTGCAAGCCGCTTGGCAGCATCAACCGTGCGCGTCCGGTCGGCGAGCGCGCGAGCCGCAACGCGCGGCTGGGCATCACTCAACCGAGCTGACGCACGCGCATTCGTTGCGGCCACGCTGTTTCTTGCTCCGGCGGGCGCGTGGGCGCGACAGGGGGCCTGTCACGATGTGATGTAACGTCGCAGCGACTCGATAGTGAACTGCTGCTCATCGACGACCGCACGAACGACATCGCCGATCGAGATGACTCCAATCAGCCGGCCCTCTTCCATCACAGGCAGATGCCGGATGCGTTTCTCGGTCATCAAGGCCATGCACTGCTCCGCTGTCCAATCCGGCCCCACCGAGACAACCCGAGTCGTCATGATCTCGCTGACGAGCGTCTCCTTGGACGATTTGCCGAGCAGGATCACCTTCCGCGCGTAGTCCCTCTCAGAGAAGATGCCGTCGATCTTCTCATCCGACCGGACGAGCACCGCGCCGATGTTCCTGTCGGCCATCAGACGGAGAGTGTCGTAAACCGTCTCGCGCGGCCCGACGGAGTAAACGTCGGTCTTGCCGCGCAGCATATCGCGCACAGTCGCAGACATGGTGGGCACCTCTTCACTACCCGGCCGTGGAAAGAAAAGGCCGCGCGAGCGTGCCGAAGAGTGGCAATCGTAGCTCAAGTCCCTTGGTGTTACCAGACGAACATCGTGCGCTTTTTAGAGCGGTCGAGAACCCAACGCTGAGGCGGCGACCTGTCCGGCCGGCGTGGAACCGGTGTAGCATTACCCTTCCCCCATAACAGCAGAGGCGACACCGTGTCCATGATCCGCGTGGAACATCTGGTCAAGACCTTCGGCCAGCTGAAGGCCGTCGACGACATCTCGTTCGACGTCGCCGGCGGCGAAATCTTCGCCTTTCTCGGCCCGAACGGCGCCGGCAAGACGACGACGATCCAAATGCTGACGACGCTGCTGCGCCCGACGAGCGGCACGATCCGCCTGGACGAGCTCGATCCGGCGAAGCGGCCGCACGACGTCCGGCGGCGGTTCGGGATCGTGTTCCAGGATCCCAGCCTCGATTCGGAGCTCACCGCATACGAGAACATGGAGCTCCACGGCGTGCTCTATCACATGCCGCGCCGCACGCGCGTCGAGCGGATCCAGCAGCTCCTCACACTGTTCGAGCTGTGGGATCGCCGCGACACGCTCGTCAAGCAGTTCTCGGGCGGGATGAAGCGTCGCCTCGAAATCGCGCGCGGGTTCCTGCACACGCCGAAGATCCTCTTCCTCGACGAGCCGACGCTGGGCCTCGATCCCCAGAGCCGCAACCAGTTGTGGACGCACGTGAAGCACCTGAATGCCACCGAAGGCGTGACTGTGTTCCTGACGACCCACTACATGGATGAAGCGGATCGCGTGGCGCATCGCATCGCCATCATCGATCACGGCCGCATCGTCGCGCAGGGATCCTCGCAGGAGCTGAAGGCGCAGACCGGGACGTCATCGCTCGAGGAAGCATTCCTGTCACTGACAGGCACGACGATCCGCGACGAGCGCGCGGATGCGGCGGATCAGATGCGCCAGGTCGTCAAGATGTGGAGGCGATGACGTGAGCGCGATTTACATCCTGTGGCTGCGGGAGCTGAAGCGCTACGTGCGCTCGCGCGCGCAGATTGTGGCCTCGCTCGGCTCGCCGATCCTGTACCTGGTGGCGCTCGGGTTCGGGCTCGGCCCCGTGTTTCAGAAGGCGGGGCAGGGCAGTTATCTGCAGTTCGTGGCACCCGGCGTCATTGGAATGTCGGTCCTGTTCACGTCCGTGTTCTCGGGGATCGGCCTGCTCTGGGACCGGCAGTTCGGGTTCCTCAAGGAGACGCTCGTTGCGCCGGTGCCGCGCCTGCAGATCATGATCGGCAAGACGTTGGGCGGAGCGACCGTCGCGCTCATCCAGGGACTGCTGGTCATCATCGTCTGCCTGATCGCGGGCTTTCGCCCCGCGACCGCGGCGACGCTGCCGCTGGCCCTGCTGTTCATGGCGCTCATCAGCATCGTCTTCGCCGCGCTCGGTACCGCCATCGGCTCGCAGCTCCAGAACATGCAGGGCTTCCAGCTGATCATGAACTTTCTCGTGATGCCGATCTTCTTTCTCTCCGGCGCGCTGTTTCCTCTCACGGGCCTGCCGACCGGGCTCGCGATTGCGACGCGGATCGACCCCCTGACGTACGGGATCGACGGCCTCCGCGGCGCGCTCGTGCAGGCCGCGCACTTCGGAATCGCAACCGATATCGGCGTCATGACGATCATCGCGTGCGTGTTCATGATGATCGGGGCGCGCGCGTTCTCGAAGATTCAGATCTAGGGACGTGCCGGACTCCCCGGTCATCATCATTGGCGGCGGCGCGTCAGGCCTGTCCGCCGCGGCAGCGCTGGCGCGGCGGGGCATCGGCGCGCTGGTCCTCGAGCAGGACCGGGAACTCGGGGGAACGTGGGCACGGCGCTACGATCGTCTGCGGCTGCACACGATCCGCCGCTTTTCCGGGCTGGCGCACTTTCCGATTCCGCAACGGTATCCCACGTATCTGGCGCGCGACGACTTCGTCGCGTACCTGAACGAGTACGCACGTCACTTCCGCTTGCAGGTGCTGACCGGCGTTGCCGTGAAGGCCGTGCGCCGTGGCGAAGGCGAGTGGGTTGTTCAGGCAGCCGCCGGGGGCGCATGGTGCGCGCCCGTTGCCGTGATCGCGACCGGACAGTATCGCCAGGCCGTCGTGCCGCCGTGGCCCGGACGCGAGCTGTACGCAGGCCGCCTCTCACATTCGATCGGGTACTCGAACGCGGCGCCTTACGCCGGGCAGCGCGTGCTGGTCGTCGGCGCTGGGAACAGCGGCGCGGAAATCGCGACCGACTTGAGCGAGAACGGCGCGGCATTCGTTGCCGTCAGCGTAAGGACGCGGCCGCCAATCGTTCCGCGAGATCCCTTCGGCATGCCCGTTCAGCGCACGAGCATCGTGCTGAGCATGCTGCGGCCCGCGATTGCCAATCGCATCGCCAGAACGACGGCGCGGCTCGTGCTCGGCGATCTGACGCGCTACGGGATGCCGAAGGGCGAGTTCGCCCCCTACACCACGAGGCGTGTTCCGCTCATCGATGTCGGATTCGTCGATGCCCTCAAGCAGGGGCGAGTGAGCGTACGGCCGGCTGTCGAGCGGCTGACGGCCACCGGCGTCGTGTTCGCGGACGGCACGACTGAGGCGTTCGACGCGATCGTGTCGGCTACGGGATTCAGCACGGGTCTCGAGTCGCTGGTCGACGTGCCGGATGTGCTCGACGCCTCCCGTGAACCACGCAGCGCGTCCGGCGAACCGTCGGCCGTGCCTGGTCTTTACTTCATCGGATTCGTGCATACGCTGCGCGGCCACTTGTTCGAAGCAAATCGTGCGTCTCGCCGCCTCGCGCGTCACGTGGACGCGTACCTGGCAGGAGTTTGCGCCTGAAAGGCGGCGCCACGAGGATCGGCCGATTGTCCGTGCAAACGCTATGATCTCAGGGTGCGTCGTGCACCGCGCGTTCTCGTCATCGCCATCCTGCTTCTCGCCTGCATCCTCTCCCGCGTGAACGCGCAGGACGTCCCTCGCGGCCGGATCGTCGACGAGGTGAAGTGCGCCGCAGATCCCGCGCAGACCTACGCGCTCTATCTGCCGTCGGCGTATTCCGCCGAACGACACTGGAACCTGCTGATCGGGCTCCATCCCGCGGCGCGCGGGCGTCAGATCGTCGACACGTATGCTGCCGCGGCTGAGCGATACGGGTACATCGTTGCAGGCTCGAATGTTTCGCGGAACGGTCCGTGGTCGGTGTCGCTGGGTGCGCTGCAGGCCATGTTGGCCGATCTTGGCCGCCGCTTTTCGATCGATCCGCAGCGCGTCTATCTCACAGGGCTTTCCGGCGGCGCCCGTGTCGTGCTGCAGGTGGCGCTTGCGGGGAACAACGTCGCCGGCGTCATCGCCTCCAGCGCGGGGTATCCCGACAGTGAGCCGCGCGCGAGCGTCGGCTTTCCGCTCTTCGCGACCACCGGCACGGAGGATTTCAACTACGTCGAGATGCGGCGCCTCGATCGAAAGCTCACGTCGCCGCACTTCCTCGCCATCTTCGACGGCGGCCACGCGCTTCCCCCGGATGGTGTGGCGCAGGAGGCGATCGAATGGATGGAGCTGCAGGCCATCAAGTCAGGGCGGCGCCCCAGTGACGATGAGCTGATCGAGCGCCTACTCGACGATCGCCGGCAGCAACTCGCCACATCAGTCGATCCTGTCAAGACCGTGTACTTGCTCAACGTGCTCGTCTCGGACTTCAAAAACCTGCGCGACGTGTCCGCGGAGGAGACCCGCGCACGCGATCTGTCCAGACAGCGGGATGTGAAGAGGGCGCTCTCGCAAGATCGCCGCGCAGTCGATGAAGAATGGCGCGCCCTGGACGAGATCTACGGTCTCGAAGCGAACCTGAGAGACGAGACCCGGCATGACGTCTCGCTCAGGTCGCTTCGCGATCGTTTGTCGAAGCTCGCGCGCAAGGCGGCATCACAGGACGATTCCAGCGAGCGCGGAGAGGCGCGCCGCGTGCTGCGCGCGGTCAGCATCGGCGCCTCCGGCCGTGTGCGGGATCGGGCCTATCTCGCGCTCGTCGAGGAGTACGCCCGGTTGCCGCGATGACGCTGGCACACCTGACGCTGCCTACGCGCGACGTCGAGCGAACCGTCGCGTTCCTCGAGCGGACGCTCGGGTACACGCGGAATCCGGTGCCGAGGAACTCGCCGGTGGAGGCACTCTGGCTCGATATCGGGGGCGGGCAGGAGCTCCACGTGTTCCATGTCGACGGGTTTGCCGTGTCGCCGTTCGAAGGAGAGTTTGGACGGCACATCGCCGTCTTCCATCCGGGATCCGATTTCCCGCGCCTCGAGCAGCGGCTGATCGATGAAGGGGCCGAGCTCATCGCACCGCTGCGCCAGACGCCCTTCGAGCGCTTCTTTTTTCGCGAGCCGATCAACGGCTATGTGTTCGAGGTCATCGATGCTGATCGACGCTCGGCCTGATCCCTAGACCCCTTTCGCCAGCCACTTGGACCAGTAGAACGTCATCGGCACCTTCCCGGTGTTGACGATGCCGTGGAGGACGTTGCCGGCGCAATACATGATCGATCCCGGTCCGACCTGGGTCGTCGTGCCGCCGCACACGATTTCCCCGGTGCCCTCGGCGACGATCATGAATTCCTCTTCGGGATGCTGGTGCGGCGCGTGAGGACTGGCGCCCGGATCGAGGACGGCCATGCCCGTACACATGCCCGTGAGCTGGTCGGTCGGGCCGTTGTAGTGGACGAACACGCGGCAGCCGTTCTGGACGTCCGCCGTGAGCGCGTTCAGATCGATCACGCCGTCGGGCAGTTTTCCCGCGGCCGCATCGACGTCGACGACGCTTTCGGTTTTGTCAGGCATGGGGCGATGATTCTCGATCTGCGCGATGCGGGTCAAGCCTTCGGCGCGACGTAGCTTTTGCGCGCGCGGGCCTTCAGGCCGCCCTTCTGAACGCGAACGCCGATGCCGTGCACCTTGCCGTCGCGCTTTGGCGGTTCGAAGGCGAGGAGATACTGCGTGTGGAGCTCGTCGGCAACCGCCGCGAACGCTGCGCCCAGATCCTCTCCGAAGCGGATTTCCGTGTAGCCGCCGCCCGTTTCCTCGGCCACGCGCGCGAGGCCAGGATCGGGCATGTCCGCGAGCATCATCGCCTCGAGCCCGCCGCGTCCCATCCCGGGCGGCATCGACTGCCGGCTGCGGCTGCGCATCCCGACGGCATAGATCATCGCGTCTTCGCGGCGCGCATGATCGATGACATCGGCCTGGCTCGATGGCCGCTGACGAAGATTCATCATGCCCGTGTCCTTGCCGTCGCTGAGGACGAGGATCACCTTGCGCCGATCGTCCTCGTCGCCGAACGCCTCGAGCGCCTGGTCGAGCGCACGCCAGAGCGGCGTCGGGGCATCGGGCGCGATGACGGTCGGCAGCGCCGCCTCGAGCTCACCCGCGTCACGAGTGAACGACGAACTGATGGTGATGTCGTTGCCGAACGTGCCGACGCGCGCGCCGTCGTTCGCCAGCAGCCGCGAAAAGAGCTGCGCTCCTGCCGTCCGCAGCAGCGGCAGATTGCCCTCCATGCTGCCGGACACGTCCAGCATCACGATCAGCCGGATCGGCTGGGGCTTGTTGTCGAACTGCGTGATCGGCTGAGGCTTGCCCTCGTCGCGCACCTCGAATAGATCCTGCGTCAAGTTCGTGACGAGCTTGCCGTCGCGATCCGTCACCGTCACGAACACGCGGACCGCTTCGCTCTTGCCGCGAAAGACCGGGGGCTGCTGACCGGCCGCGCCGATCGCGCCGAGGACACACGCGGCCAGTACTCCATACCCGAGAAACCGTTTCATGTGGAACTCCGTCAAACGCAGGCAAGGCGGCTCCCTTCAGTGATAGCACGGCCGGGGCCTGCCGGGGTGAGATACTGGCCGAGCCTCACAGCGGGCGCCTGAAAGGCCCGCGCTACGAGGGCTGCGCTATCACCGGAGATTCTCATGCCGCGCTGGCTGGAAAGGCTGGGTCAGGATCTCGCGTACGGCGTCCGTTCGTTCCGGCGCAGTCCTGCATTCGTGGCGGTTGCGCTGCTGTCGCTGATGCTGGGAATCGGCGCGACGACGGCGATCTTCAGCGTCATCTACGGGGTCTTGATCGCCCCGTATCCGTACGCAAATCCTGGACAGATCTGGGCGCCCGAGGTGCGCGCGGTGGACGGCCGCGGCGGGCACGCGTATTCGCTTGAGGAGTTTCGCGCGCTTCGCGCCGTGCCAGCGTTCGCCGACGTGATGGGCACGTCATTCGAGACGGTGCTCATGACGGGCGAATTCGCTCCCGAGAGCTTCGGGGGCGTGCTGATGACCGGCAACGCGTTCAACTTTCTGGGTGTTCCGCCGCTGCTTGGCCGGGCAATTCAACCCACCGATATCAGGCCGAACGGCGACGCCGAGCCCGTCGTCGTCCTGAGCCATCGGCTGTGGCTTCGACTCTTCGAGGGCAATCCATCGGCGATCGGCCGCCAGCTGCGCCTGAACGGCCGCCCTCACACGATCATCGGCGTCATGCCGCCGCGATTCGGATGGTACGGCAACGATGGCTTCTGGCTTCCCCTTTCGCCGACGCGCACGGACCTGCCGTGGATCAATCCAATCGTGCGGCTGGCGCCGGGCGTGACGCAGCGGGTGGCTGAAGAGCAGCTTCACGCGTTGAACACGCGCCTGGCGCAGCAGAATCCTGCGGCGTTTCCCGCGCGCGGCTTCACGACGAGGCTGCGCAATTATCTCGACGTCACGGTGGCGAGCGGCGAGATGCGGACCAGCCTGCAGCTCCTGCTGGGCGCCGTCGTTTTCCTGCTCGTGATTGCGTGTGCGAACGTCGCGAACCTGCAGCTCGCGCGCGGTACGGCGCGGGCGCGCGAGATGGCCGTCCGCATATCAATCGGGGCGGGGCGCTCGCGGCTGCTACGGCAGCTCCTGACCGAAAGCGTCCTGCTGTCGATCGCGGGAGGCGTGCTGGGCGTGCTCTTCGCGTTCGGGGCGATCCGCCTGATCGTTGGACTCATGCCCGAGTTCTACGTGCCGAACGAGTCCCGCGTGGCGATCAACATCCCGGTGCTGCTCTTTGCGCTCGCCGTGTCGCTCCTGACCGGCATCGTCTTTGGGCTGGTCCCGGCGATGCAGACATCGAGGGCCGATGTCGCGGATGCGTTGAAGGCTGGACGGAGCACCGGGGCGGGCGTGCACGGCAGCCGCACGCGCAGCGTCCTGGTCGTGGCCGAGGTCGCGTTGTCGGTCATGCTGCTCGCGAGCGCGGGCCTCACGATCCGTACGTTCTTCGCGCTCCAGAACGTGGATCCGGGAATCCGTGCGGAGCGCGTGCTGTTCGTCGGCGTCCCGCTGACGCCCACGAAATACACCACCCTCGAACAGCGCAACAACTTCGCGCAGGAGCTGCTCGACCGTGTTGGCGTCCTGCCTGGCGTCGAGGCGGCTACGTTCGGCCATCCGTTCGGCGCGCCGCAGAGCACCTACACGATCGCGGGGCAGAGCAGCGATGAGACCAAGCGGATCGGCGTCACGTTCGCCGGCGCCGACCACCTGCGGACGTACGGAATCGCCCTGCGTGCCGGACGGATGTTCGACGCCTCCGAGGTCCGCCGCGGCGACCGCGTCGCGGTGATCAATGAGGCTGCCGTCAAGCTGTGGCCTGCGAGCCAGAATCCAGTCGGGACGATCGTGCGGCTCGGGATTCTGGAACATCCGCCCGCGCGAGCGCTGCTCGACGCGAGCCGGCGGCCGGAGATGACGATCGTCGGCGTCATCGCGAACACGAAGAACGCCGGCCTGCGCGAGGAGCCCGCGCCTGTCATCGCGCTGCCGTACACGATCGTCGCGCCGCTCCAGCGCATGCTCGCGGTGCGCACGGCCGGCGATCCCAATCTCGTGCTCAACCCTGTGCGCGCGCAGGTGCGGGCGATGGACGCCGAGCAGCCGCTTGGGCGCCCCATCACGCTGAGCGAGATCCTCGGCCAGGAAGTGGTACAGCCGCGCTTCACGATGGCGCTCTTCAGTGCGTTCGCGGTGCTCGGCCTCGTGCTTGCCGCGGCGGGCATCTACAGCCTGCTGTCCTTCCACGTTGCGCGGCGCACTCACGAGCTCGGCGTGCGCATGGCGCTTGGCGCGCCGCGCCGCCACGTGCTCGGCCTCGTGCTGGGCATGGGCGGACGCCTTGCGCTGGTGGGCCTCGCCATTGGCGCGGTCGCAAGCCTCGGGGCGACGCGTCTGCTGCGAAGTCAGTTGTTTGGCGTGCAGCCCGCGGATCCCGTCTCCTATGCGGCGGTCGTCCTCGTTCTTGCGCTGGCGGCGCTCGTCGCGTGCTATCTGCCGGCCCGGCGTGCGGCGGGCGTGGATCCAATCGTGGCGCTCAGGCAGGAATAGCCGCGGGCACGATCTCACGCGGAGCTCGCCCGCTCTCTGAGCCGCGCTGCGCGCGGCGGCGAACGCCACCGAGCAGCTCAGGAAGGCGAGCTCGCTCGCCGGATCTCCGGCGTGCCAGCTACGTGATCGTTCGCCGCTCTCTGCGCGCGCTGCGTGAGATTCCGGCCGCGAACTGACCGTATGATTCGGATATGCGCGCGGATCGCGAGGTACTCACCGTCGCGGGGCGAGAAGTCGCCGTATCGAATCCCGGAAAAATCCTGTTTCCACAGGCGGGCTACACCAAGCTCGACGTCGCGCGGTACTACGTCGCCGTCGGTGACGGTGCACTCCGGGCCGCCGGCAGCCGGCCGAATGTGCTGGTGCGGTATCCGAACGGGATCGGCGGCGAGTTCTTCTTCCAGAAGCGCGCGCCGCACTCGCGGCCGTCCTGGATCGACGTCGTGGAGCTGCAGTTTCCATCCGGGCGCACGGCGGAAGAAGTCGTGCCGCGCGACGCGGCAGCGCTCGTCTGGATGGCGAACCTCGGGTGCCTGGAATTGCATCCGCATCCGGTCCGAGCGGACGACCTCGATCATCCCGACGAGCTGCGCGTCGATCTCGATCCGGTCCCTGGCGTCGAATGGCCGCAGATCCGCCAGGTCGCACATCTTGTGCGCGCAGCGCTCGATGAGGTGGGGCTCACCGGATGGCCGAAGACGTCCGGGTCGCGCGGCCTGCACATCTATGTCCGGATCGTGCGCCAGTGGCGATTCGATGACGTCCGCCGCGCCGCGCTCGCGCTGGCGCGCGAGGTCGAACGGCGCGCCCCAGGCCTGGCGACAAGCAAGTGGTGGAAGGAAGAGCGGCGCGGTGTCTTCCTCGATTACAACCAGAACGCGAAGGACCGCACGATCGCGGCCGCCTATTCCGTGCGGCCCCGTCCCGACGCGCGCGTCTCGGCGCCGCTCGCATGGGACGAGATCGACGCGTGTGAGCCGGGCGACTTCACGCTCGCGACGATGCCCGCGCGCGTGGCCGCGGTGGGCGACCGGCACGCGGCCATGGACGAGCACGCCGGCTCGCTGGAGAAGCTGCTGGAGCTGTCAGCGCGTCACGCTGCAGAAGGACTCGGCGATGCGCCGTGGCCGCCGCACTACCGCAAGCAGCCCGATGAAGCGCCCCGCGTGGCGCCGTCGCGCCGTCGCACGCCCGCGCATCCGTTGATCGAGATCGCGCGCGCGCGCGAGAAAGCCGATGCGCTTGCCGGCCTCGAGCGGTGGAAGGCGCGGCATCCGCAGGTAAGCGCGCACCTCGAGCCCGCGGACGTGCTGGTCGACGCCATGCGCGGCCGCTTCAGGACGTGGACGCGGATTCGCCTGAACCTGCAGCACGTCCCGGAGCCGCTGCGTCCGGCGCAGGAACCGCTCGATCCGAACGACGACATCGACGACTGGAGTCGTGGGCCTGAAAGGCCCGCGCGACGTGACGCTAGCGCGCCGGGCCCGCCGCGCCGAAGACCTTCGAAAGCTCGTACGGGACGGTGACCTCGAGCTGGTCGTAGCGGCAGTCCTTCGGCTGCTTGTCAGGACGCCAGCGGAGGAAGATAGCGGCGTGCCGGAACCGCGGTCCCTGCATGTGGTCGTACTTGACCTCGCACACGCGCTCGATTCGCAGCGGCTCCCACGAGAGATCCTTGCCGGCGCTCCAGCGGCTCTGGCCGCCTGGCATGCGCGTCATGCCGGCGCCGTCCGCCGCAGCCCACTCGCGCCACGGATGCTTCTCCAGCGCTCGGTCCCGCAACGGTGCGAGCTCCGCCGCGAGCTGCTTGCGCTTCGCGAGCGTGAACGACGACGTCACGCCGACGTGGTGCAGATGATCGTTCTTGTCGTACAAGCCAAGGAGCAGCGAGCCCACGAGGTCGTTCTTGTGATCCTTGTACCAGCGGAACCCGGCGACGACACAGTCGGCGGTCCGCGCGTGCTTGATCTTGATCATCGCCCGCTTGCCGGGCTGATACGTACCGGCCGCGGATTTGGCGACGACCCCGTCGAGGCCCGCGCCCTCGAAGCGGTCGAGCCACTCGGCCGCGACGTCCGCGTCGCGCGTCATCGGCGTGAGATAGATCGGCGGCGCCGCACGGTGCAGCAATCGCTCGAGGCGCCTCCGGCGTTCCTGCTGCGGCGCGTTCCGGAGATCCTCGTTGTCTACCGCGAGCGCATCGAAGGCGACGAATCCGGCCGGCGTCTCGCGTGCGAGCTTCGCCGCGCGCGACGCCGCCGGGTGCAGCCGAAGCTGCAGCGCGTCGAAATCGAGTCCGCGGCTCGTCGCGATCACGATCTCGCCGTCGAGCACGCACCCGTCCGGCAAGCGGGCCAACAACGCGTCGTGGAGCTCTGGGAAGTAGCGATCGAGCGGCCGCAGATCGCGGCTCTGAATGAACACCTCGGCGCCGCCGCGAAACACGATCGCACGAAAGCCGTCCCATTTCGGTTCGTACAGGAGGCCTTCGTCGCGGGGCAGTTCTTCGGCGACCCTGGCGAGCATCGGCTCGATCGGCGGGGCTATGGGAAATGCCATGCGACGAGAAATATTACCGGACGAGATCGAGGAGCTGCGCGCGCGTTGGTCCGGGGAAGGGCATCGGCCGATTCTGACGCAGCCGCTCGGCCGCAGCGACCAGCCGCTCCTGCACGTCAGGGCGACTCAGAATCTCCTGGACGGGCGTGATCGTCCCGATGTACTCGAGCGCCGCGCGAAACAGGTCCGGGTCGGTTCCCATCGCGCCAAGCAGCAATCGAATCCGGGCCGCGAGATCCGTCGTGGGCGGTCGGAGAGGCTCTCCATTCCGAAGCGCTTCCATGTCGGCGAACCGCGCGCGATCGACGCCGAGTTGCGCGTGGTACCACGGAGCAATCTCCGCTTCGGTTCGCGCGTGGAACTCCTCCGTGAGCGTTCGCGGAGCGTCGGCGCCGTCACGCAAGACGTCACGCAAGCAGAGCGCGTGCTTGAAACCGACGCTCAGGCCGCGTCCCGCGGAGGGGTTCGTGCACCCCCATGCGTCCGCGACAGCGGCAAACCCGGTCGCGACGGGGGCGCCGTCGACAACAAATCGCCGGTACCGATCGACGACGCCGCTCATGGGCAGCACCCCCGTGAGCGGCTCGCCATCCAACCAGTGCGCGTGAACCGGATGGGCGCGCACGGTGTTCGTCCATTGCTGCTCGTGCCGGAGCGTCTTGAGCGGCTGGTCGTTGGACGCGGTAAAGATCGTTACGGACCACGTCCCGTTGTCGCCGGGCAGCGTGAGCAGGGAAATGGTGCCGAGCGGCGTCAGCGTCGGAGCCTTCCGCTCGGGCTGCTGTCCGCGGAAGTAGCGCGTGTAATAGCTGAAGCCGCAGTCGGCCTGCTCCTCGTACGGCGCCCGCGCGCCAATCGCGCGAAGCCACTCGCCCGCCCGCGACTGACGTCCTGACGCGTCGGCAACGAGATCCGCAGTGATCTGGTCGCCGGCCGCGGTTGCAATGCCGGTCACATGCGGAATGGACGCTGGGCCGGCGCGGTGCAGCAATCCCGCGACGCGAATGCCGCGGCGAATCGTCACGCGCGGTTCGGCGAGCGCCCGATTCGCGAAGACCCACTCGAGGATGGGGCGCCGCGCCGTGAGCGTCCAGAGCTGATCGTCAATCGCGCGCGGCGACTGATCGGCGAGCGACCGCGGCAGCGGGTGGAGCAGGTCGTACCGCGCGGCGCCCGCCCGCGCCAGCGCCTCTTGAACGTCGGGCAGTTCCCGCTCGAGCAGCACGCGAAGGCCGGGCATGAGGTTGTGCGGCTGGCGGAACGGCGCAACACCCTTGCGGTCCCACTCGTCCCATGTCTCCTGGGCCGAATCGGGCAGTGCGGCGGCATCGCGTTCCAGAACGGTAACGTCGTGGCCGTCGCGCGCAAGGAGGAGCGCGGCGCCAAGCCCGCAGATGCCGCTCCCGATGATGACGACCCGCATGCGGCTCGATTATGTCGACCGGCAGGTCCCCGTCAAGCAAAAGCTCCACGAAGGCGGACCTGCCCTGTCACGCGGTGCCGCTATACGTAAATAGAGGTTGCCCTAGGCCTGGCCAAGCGGGCGTCCATGGGCCAGGTTCAGCCACCTCCTGAGCTCCGAGGCGGCTTCGTCGGGCGTACGCCCATAGAAGGGCATCAAGGCGCGCGACCCTCCGGGGACGCGCGCAATCTGGGCCCGCCATTTGTCAAGGGCAACCGCTGAGACCTCGATGCGGTACTCGCGGCCGTTGATGGTGTGAGCGAAATGATGGACGGTCACGGCTTGTGCGACGGCGTTTCCAGGGGAGTCGGGGAGCATTCTAGCGCGCGGAGCGGCGCGCGCAAGCGAAAGGACGATCGAAGGCGCATCAACATGCAGCAGCGCCGCTCGATCCGGAGCAGACCGCGAAAAAAAATTCTGGTCGTGTCAGAATGTCCACAGGGTTTCCACGCTCCATCCACATGTTTTCCACAGCGACGCTTCGCGCAGCCGCCGCGGCATGCCTGCTATCGTTCGCGGCGCTGGCGAGCGCTCAGTCCGCGCCCGCGCGCGCCACGCTCTTTCGGGTCTTTCTCAACGACGGCTCCACGCTCGTGAGCTACGGCGAGTACGCGCGCGTGGCCGACCAGGTCGTCCTCTCGATGCCGCTTGGCGGCTCCCCGGATGCGCCGAGACTGCAGCTTCTCAGCATCCCCGCATCAACCGTCAACTGGGAGCAGACGGACGCGTATGCCGAGGCCGCACGCGCGGCGAGATACGCGGAGACGAGCGGACCGAACGATTACGCGCTGCTCAATGACGCGGTGTCGCGCGCGTTGAGCGACATTGCGGTTACCAGCGATTCCGATCGCAAGCTGGCCATGGCTGTGGAGGCGCGGCAGAACGTCACGCGCTGGGCCGCCGAGCACTACGCCTACCGCGCAGCGGACGTCGCAAAGCTGGCCGGCATGTTCGACGAAGTGATTGCGGACGTCCGAAAGACATCCGGCGGGCGACACTTCGACCTGGCGCTGATCGCGAACATGGCGGCGCCCCCTTCAGTCCCGCTGATGAATGCTCCTGACTTCAAGGAAACCACGGAAGGGGCGTTTCACGCCGCGCAATTGACGGAGGATCCGGCTGAACGCTCGACGCTGCTGCGATCGATTGCGCAGAGCCTCGCCGGGCGCGACGACGCGGAGTGGGTGGCGCCGCTGCGCGCACGTGTGGCATCCGCACTGGCCATCGAGGAGCGGATCGACAAGAACTACGGTGAATTCACGCGCGGCTTCATCGATGCGGCCGATCGCTACGCGCGCACCGCAAACGTGCGTGCGCTGCAGGCACTGCAGGAGAGGGCGCTCGTCGTGGATCGCCGGCTCGGGGCCGCGAGGCCGCGCGAACTGGCGTCAATCCTGGCATCGCTCGACGCGCGCCTCGATGCCGCGCGGCGCCTCCAGCTCGCTCGCGATCAGTGGGCCGCCCGGCTCGAAGTGCTGCAGGAATACGAGCACGCGATGGCCGAACCGGCCGCGATGCTGCGCGACAGCCGAAGCCGCCTCGAAGCGATTCGTCAGCTCGAGAGCACGCCGCGGCGGATGCTCGTGTGGCTGGAGGGGCAGACGGCGAACGCGTCGCGGTTGCTGGGCGACATCAAGCCGCCGGCCGGCGGGGAGAAAGCGCACAACCTGTTGACGAGCGCGGTCCGGCTCGCCTCGCGCGCCGTCAGCTCGCGGCAACTGGCCGTCAGCACCGGCGACATGCAGCCCGCCTGGGAAGCGGCATCGGCGGCGGCCGGCGCGTTGATGCTGCTGGATCGCGCATTCGAGGAGCTTCAGCGCTTGAAGAAGTCCCCCGAGCTTAAGTGATTACCCCTCGCACGACGCGGCTGATCCGCGTCCCGGATCTCCGAACCTTCCAGCACGCCATCGTCGATCGGATGGCGATCGAAGCCGCGGACGCACGTTCGTGTGCGGTGATCGTCCCTTCACGAACGAGCTCGGAGGAGCTCCGGCGCAGGGCAGCGAGCGAAATCCCCATCCTTACTCGCGATGAGTTCTACGCCGATCTCGCGCGGCGCCTGTCCATCGTCGCCCTCACGACGCTCGAGCGCGAGGTGATCCTGCGGCGCGCCGCGGTCGATGCAAGTGTGTCCGGCGCCGAGCCGCCGTTCCGCCTGCGCGCCGGGCTCATCGTCGAAATGCTGTCGCTGTACGACGATTTGCGGCGCCGTGGGCGGAGCGTGGCAGACTTCGATCGGCTGCTCACCGGGTCGCTGGAGCACGAGGCCGGTCACGATCGCGGCGCTGCGCGGCTGCTGCAGCAGACGGCGTTCCTCACCGCCGCGTTTACCAGCTTCGAGCGGCGTGTCGGAGCCACTGGCCGCGTCGACGAGCACGGCATTCGGGCGCTCGCGCTCTACGCTCCGGCGGTGCTGTATCAGACCGTGATTGTCACGACCGGTGACCAGGCATCCGATCGGCATGGATTGTGGCCGGCCGACTTCGATCTGCTCGCGCGAACCCCCGGCCTGGAACGAATCGACGTCATTGCCACGGAGGCGTGCCTCGCGGCTGGCCTGCACCAGCGTCTGCACGATCTGCTCCCGGGGCTCGACGAGGTTCGCGTCGAGGCAGCCGGCGCTCCGCCCATTCTGATCGTGCCGGATGCGCATGCGGCGGAGCCGCCGCGTGCCTTCGTCTGTCGCGATCGCGAGGAGGAGCTTGCGGGCGTCGTACGGTGGATCACTGACGCGCCGCAGCCCGCGACCCCCGAGCGCTTCGCCGTCGTGTACCAGCGTCCGCTCCCGTACCTCTATCTCGCGCGCCAGGTGTTTGCCGATGCACGGGTTCCGTATCAGGCGGCGGAGAATCTGCCGCTCGCCGCCGAGCCGTTCGCCGCGGCCATCGACCTGATTTTCGCAACGATCGCTGCCGACTTCACACGAAGTGCGCTGATGGAGCTCCTGCGCTCTCCGCATTTCTCCTTCGGCCCCGCTGACGCTCCGGTGGATCGGTCCGAAATAGCGGCGCTCGATCGATTTCTGGTCGATCAGAAATTCCTCGGCGGCGTCGAGCGGCTGGAGACGCTCGTGCGAGACGCGGCGTCCGCCTCCACGCGATCGAAGACGCCGCGCCGGGCGGCCCGCGCGCTGGGGATTGCGGTTGAGGCCACGCGCGAACTCCGGGCCGCGATGGCCTCAGGAAGCGCCGTCGATCAGATTCGCGGGCTGCTGGCATTCGTGTCGGCGCACGAACGGCTTCCCGCCCCGGAGGACGACTGGTACGGGCGTCACATGCGCGCGCGTGCCGCGGTGCTCGGCGCGCTCGACGCGCTGCAGGGCGCGCACGCCGCGCACGATCGCGAGCCGCTTTCCATCGGGCAGCTCTCGGGCATGGTCCGGCGGTGGATTGAAGGGCAGACGTTTTCGCCTCGGCTCGGCGATCGAGGGCTTCTCCTCATGGACGCCGTCGCCGCTCCCTTCGCCGACGTCGACGAAATCCGCATCGTTGGTCTGGTGGAGGGGGACTGGCCCGAGCGGAGCCACGGCAGCATCTTTTACCCGACGTCGCTGCTGTCGCAGCTCGGCTGGCCCTCTGAACAGGAGCGCCTCGCGGCCGCGCGCGCGCAGTTTCACGACCTCCTGATGCTCCCGCGCCGGCGCGTGTCGCTTTCCACGTTCACCCTCGAAGACGACACGCTCGTGTCGCCATCGCCGCTGATCGACGACGTGGACGCGGCGGGTCTCCCGATCGAACGGCGCGTCGCATCCACGGCCTCGCGCGTGTTCGTCCATGAGGCGCTCGCCGCCGAGCCTGTGGACGTATCCGTTCTGTCAGAGACAGCAACCCGCTGGCTGGCTGTCCGGACGGCGCGGTCGCTCGCCGAAGGACGCTTTCAGGGGTACACCGATCCGCGTCCACCGGCGGCATACGCCGTCAGCTACGTGGAACAGTACGTCCAATGTCCGTTCCGCTATTTTGCGGGACACGTACTGAAACTGCCGGAAGAACGCGACGAGCAGGGGTGGATGACGCCCCAGGAGCGCGGCCAGTTCGTTCATGCCGTCTTCTGTGAGTTCTTCGAACAGTGGCAGGCGAGCGGGCATGGCGCGATTACGCAGGAGAACGTGGCCGCTGCGATCGAGTCCTTTGCGGAAATTGCGGAGCGTCACCTCGCCTCGCTTCCGGAAGGAGATCGTGCCGTCGAACGCACGCTGCTGCTGGGTTCTGCCGTGAGCAGCGGCCTCGCGGAGCGGGCCTTCGCGTTCGAAGTCGAGCACGGCGTCCCGGTGCTCGAGCGTCTCCTCGAGCACGCGCTGGAGCAGCCCTTCGTGTTCAGCGGACCCGACGGCGCGGCCGTGCCGATTTCCATCAAGGCCAAAGCGGATCGCATCGACCTTCTCGAAGACGGCACGCTCCGGATCATCGACTACAAGCTTGGGCGCGCGCCGGCCCGCGATCGCGCGCTCCAGCTTCCCATCTACGGTATTGGCGCGGTGCAGGCGCTGGAAGGACGGCACCGACGACACTGGATCATCGGGCGCGCGGGCTACGTCGCGTTCCGCGAAAAGCAGGCGTTCGTGCCGCTCGGACGCACGCCGCAGGATCTCGAGGCGGCGCTCGTGGAGGGGCAGTCGCGGTTCGTCGCCGCGGTTCAGGGCATCGAGCGCGGTGCGTTTCCCGTTCAGCCCGCGGAGCTGTTCCTGTGCAACTGGTGTCCATACCCCGCGGTCTGCCGAAAGGACTACGTGGGCGATGAGTGACCAACTCTCGTTGTTCGGATCGCACGCGGCGCCTTCCCCAGACGCGGCTCTCCTCGACGAGGACGCGGACGCACGAGCGTTCGCCCAGTCGCCCGACCAGAACGTCGTTCTCGAAGCCTCTGCGGGCACGGGGAAGACATCCGTGCTCGTTGCGCGCTACGTGAACCTGCTCGCGAAGGGCGTCGATCCGGCGAACATCCTGGCGATTACGTTTACGCGCAAGGCAGCGTCGGAGATGCGCGCCCGCATCATCCGCGAGCTGCGCCGCTCCGCGCAGACATCTGCGATCGACCGGAGTCGGT
>JBKPQB010000041.1:0-15130 GCA_046733875.1 Acidobacteriota bacterium | reverse complement strand
CAGTCGATGGTCGCCAGCGGCGCGCGCTACTTCATCTTCTCGTCCACGGCGGCGACGTTCGGCAACCCCGTCGAGACGCCAATCACGGAAGATCACCCTCAGCGGCCCATCAACGCCTACGGCGAGACGAAGCTCGCGATCGAGCGCGCGCTGCCGCACTATCAGGGGGCGTACGACATCCGCTGGACGGCGCTGCGGTACTTCAACGCGGCCGGCGCGGATCCGGACGGCCTTCTGGGGGAGGATCACGCGCCCGAGATTCACGTCATTCCCCGCGCGATCGATGCTGCCCTCGGCCGCGATTCGTTCGCGATCTACGGGACCGACTACGCCACTCCCGACGGCACCTGCCTGCGCGACTTCATCCACGTGACGGACCTGGCGTCCGCGCACGTGCTCGCGCTCGAAGCGCTTCGCAACGGTGCGGAATCAACGGCCTACAATCTCGGAAACGGGCGTCCAACGTCCGTCCGCGAGGTGGTCAGCGCCGTCGAGCGGGTCACCGGCAAGCCCGTCCCCGTGGGCACTACCGGGCGGCGTCCGGGCGATCCAGGCGTGCTCTTCGCGTCGAGCGACAAGATCAAGCGTACGCTCGGCTGGAAGCCCGGCTTCGAAGACATCGACGTCATCGTCGACACGGCATGGCGCTGGCGCGCGGCCCATCCCTCGGGCTACCACAAGGACGCGGCACACTGATGCCGCCGCTCCATGCCGCCTGCAGCGGTGTGCACAACGGGAGTCGATGAGCGATAGCGCGCTCCCGCGGCTCTTTCGATACTCCCGCCCGTATCGAGGACGGTTTGCCGCGGCGCTGCTCGCCATGCTCGTGTACGCGGGCGCTTCGGCCGCCGTTGCGTACCTGATCAAGCCGATCATCAACAAAGTTCTGCCGGGCGACACCGGTCTCTCGTTCCGGTTCTGGGCGGGCTTCATCCTCGTTGCGTATCTGACGAAGGGTCTGGGCTCGTATTTCTCGACCTATCTGATGACGGACATCGGCCAGCGGGTCGTCCGCGACATCAGGGATCAGCTCTTCCGACACATCCTGAACCAGTCCGCCGCCTTCTTCAGCCGACGCTCGACCGGTCAGCTGATGTCGCGCATTACGAACGACGTCACGCAGGTGCAGCAAGCCGTCTCGGAGACGATGGGCGATCTCCTGCGCGAAGGGCTGTCGGTCATCGGCTACGCGGCAATGATGTTCTATTTCGACTGGCGGCTCGCGCTCGTATCCGTCACGAGCGCGCCGCTCGTTGTCTATCCGCTCGTGAGACTGGGCCAGCGCGTACGGCGATCGACGCGCCGCAGCCAGGAACAGCTGGAGCACCTGTCGCATCTCACCGCCGAAGCCTTCACGGGACATCGCATCGTGAAAGCCTTTGCGGCGGAGGCGCGCGAGGCCGAGCGATTTGCCGGCGCGTCGGACCGCCTGTATCGCACGAACCTCAAGGTGATCAGCACGCTTTCGGTTCTGCCGCCCATGATGGAGTTCCTGGGCGGCCTCGCCATCATCGGCCTGCTCTGGTATGGACGTCACCAGATCGCACAGACGGCGATGACACCGGGGGACTTTCTCGGGTTCATCTTCGCGGCCTTCATGCTCTACACGCCAATCAAGCGTCTGAGCCGCGTGAACGCCAACCTGCAGCAGGCAACGGCGGCGGCATACCGGATTTTCGAGATTCTCGACACGCACTCCGAGGTGCGCGAGCGCGCGGGAGCGCGGCTCCTCCAGGGGATTACGCGCGGGATCGAGTTCCGTCACGTCGGCTTCGCGTACGGCGATCTGCCGTCGAAGCCAATCCTGCGCGACGTGTCGTTCAGCGCCGATGCAGGCCAGGTGATCGCGCTCGTGGGTCTGAGCGGCGCGGGCAAGACGACGCTCGTCAACCTGCTGCCGCGGTTCTACGACGTGACGGCCGGCGCCATTCTCATCGACGGCGTGGACGTCCGCGACCTGACCCTCAAATCGCTCCGCGAGCACATCGGCATCGTCACGCAGGAGACCGTGCTCTTCGACGACACGATTGCGAGCAACATCGCGTACGGCGCGAGCGGCGCCACCCCTGCCGCCATCGAAGCCGCTGCGCACGCCGCGCATGCGGACGAGTTCATCCGGATGCTCCCGCGAGGCTACGACACGCGGATAGGCGAGCGGGGCCAGCGGCTCTCGGGGGGCCAGCGCCAGCGGCTCGCCATCGCGCGCGCGCTGCTGAAGAACTCGCCGATTCTGATCCTCGACGAGGCGACGTCGTCGCTCGACGCGGAATCCGAGCTGCTCGTGCAGGATGCGCTCGCCAACCTGATGCGCGACCGCACCGCCTTCGTGATCGCGCATCGATTGTCCACGGTGCGCCGTGCCGACCGGATCGTCGCGATCGAGCGCGGACGGGTGGCGGAGATCGGCGCGCACGACGAGCTGCTGGCGCGCCCCGCGGGCGTGTATGCGAAGCTATACGCGCTGCAGTTGTTCGACCAGCGCCGCGAGGCGGTGGACGCTGGAAAGGCGTGAGCTCGTAGCGCGCAAGTGTAGTTGCGCGAGGTGCAGGGCACGTCTCTAGACGTGCGCCGACGTGAACGATGATTAAGTCGATGACGGGCTTCGCCTCGCTCACACGCCAGAACGAGGCTGCGAGCGTGAGCGTCTCCGTCCGTGCGGTGAACCACCGCTTCCTGGACCTGCAGCTCAGAACCGCTCCCGCGCTGCCGGCCATGGAGTCCAGGCTCCGTGCACTCGTGCAGCAGCGCATCGCGCGAGGCCGCATCGAGCTATCCATCTCGGTGCAGTCGCGAATCGAGCAGGGCGTCGACGTGGACGTCAACGAGCCGCTGATCGAGGCGGTCGCCGCCGCGATGGATCGCGCGCGCGCGCGCGGCCTCGTCGCAGGGGCGCTCACGCCCGCCGACGTGCTGCGCTTCCCGCAGGCGATCGCGGTGCGGGAGCGTCAGAGGGACAACGGCACGGATGCGGCGTTCGGTCCCGCGATCGAAGCAGCGGTCGCTGCCGCACTCGAAGAGCTCGACGGGATGCGAATGATGGAAGGGAAGCAGCTCCGAACCGAGCTGGACGCGCGCAGAACGCATGCGGGTGAGCTGTTCGAGCGCGCGGCCGTTGCGGCGGGAGCCGGCGCCGAGGCGCTTCGCGAGCGCCTCATCGAGCGCATCCGCGAAATGCGGCTGGACGCGGGCGTCGAGGACGCAGCGATTGCGCAGGAAATCGTCCGGTTCACCAATCGATCGGACATCACCGAGGAGACCGTGCGCTTCCGCGCGCACCTGGAGCACTGGCAGGCCCTGTCCGACGGCCCGGAGCCGTGCGGACGCAAGCTGGATTTCCTGCTGCAGGAGATGAACCGCGAGGTCAACACGCTCGGCTCGAAGGCGGAAGGAGCGGGCGTCCCGGAGCTGATCGTCGCGCTCAAAGCCGAGCTCGAGAAACTGCGCGAGCAGGTGCAGAATGTCGAGTGACGGCCGCCGCGGACTGCTTTTTGTAGTGTCCGCCCCGTCCGGGACCGGCAAGACAACGATTGTCGAACGCCTGGTCCACGTCGTTCCCGACCTCAGCCTGTCCCGTTCCTACACGTCGCGGCCGTTTCGCGTGGGGGAATGCGACGGGGTGGACTATAATTTCATTACACGCGCACGGTTCGAGGAGATGGTCCGGCAGTCCGCCTTCCTGGAGTGGGCGGACGTCTTCGGGAACCTGTACGGCACAGGTGCCGAGGATTCTGAGCGTGAGCTGGCGAGCGGGCGCGATCTCGTACTCGTGATCGATGTCCAGGGCGCACGTCAGGTCCGGCAGCGCAGACGCGACACGATTGGCATCTTCGTGCTGCCACCCTCGTTCGAAATCCTGGAGCGGCGTCTCCGGGGCCGCAGCAAGGATTCCGAAGAGGCGATCCGGCGCCGGCTGCTGACCGCGCGCGCCGAGGTGGATGCCGTCGCGGAATACGACTACGTTGTCGTCAACGACGAGCTGGACGGCTGCGTCGATCGGCTGCGCGCGATCGTGCTCGCGGAACGAGCCAGGCTCCGCGCCATGGGTGCCGTCGTCTCGCACATCGTGAGTTCATTTGGCCGAAAGGAATCAGTGTGAACAAGTTCGAGTTCGTTGTGGTCTCCGGCGCCCGTGCCAAACAGCTTCTTCACGGCTGCACGCCGAGAACGACGGGGGCGGAGAAGCCCGCGCGGCTCGCAATGAAGGAAGTGAAGGAAGAAAAGGTCGAGCCGATTCGCAAGTCGGAGACGGGCCAGCTGTAGGGACGAACGTGGCTCATGAACCGTGTGCCAGCGAGCAAGCAGGGCAACGCGAGGCACGCGAACGGAGCGCGTCGGCGAAGCGGCGCGGGGGCGCGCGTTTAGGGGAGTCCGAGGATGAAAGCCCCTCGGATGAGACTGGTCCGCCGTCATGCTGATCGCCCTCGGCGTCACCGGCGGAATCGGGGCCTACAAATCCGTCGAGGTCGCACGCGGCCTGCAGAAGCGCGGGCACGACGTCGTGGCGATCATGACGCGATCGGCCCGCCGCTTCGTCGGCAACGTCACCTTCGAGGCGATCACGCGGCGTCCGGTCATCACCGATCAGTTCGCGCGCGGCTCGAACGCCAACATCGAGCACATCGCGCTCGCCACGGACATCGGCCTCCTGCTGGTTGCCCCGGCAACCGCCAACATCATCGGCAAGTTCGCGAACGGAATCGCTGACGACTTCCTGACATCGCTGTATCTTGCCACACGCGCGCCCGTCCTGATGGCGCCCGCGATGAATACGAACATGCTGGACCATCCGGCCGTCCAGAAAAACATGCAGACGCTCGCGAGCCGCGGGGTCGCATTCGTCGATCCCGGTGAAGGGTTTCTCGCGTGCGGCTGGATCGGCAAGGGCAGGCTGGCCGAGCCGGATGCCATCGTCGAAGCGGCGGAGCGGCGGCTTCGTCCGTCGGGATCGCTGCTCGGCAAGACGTTCGTCGTCTCCGCCGGACCAACCTACGAAGACATCGATCCCGTCCGCTTTATCGGCAATCGATCCAGCGGGCGTATGGGGTACGCGATCGCTGCCGAAGCCGCGCGGCGTGGGGGGGCGGTGATCCTGGTCACGGGCCCGAGCCGTCTGGACGCGCCAGCAGGCGTGCGAGTGGAGCGGGTGCGGAGCGCGGCGGAGATGTTTCGCGCGGTGCGTGCGCACGCGCTCGCCGGCGCCGACGCCGTGATCATGGCGGCGGCGGTGGCCGACTACACGCCCGAAACCGGTGCGACGACGGCGAAGATCGAGAAGGGCGACCAACCGCTCATGCTGCGGCTCGTACGAACTCCGGATATCCTCGCCGAGCTTGGCCGTACGCGCGGCGCGGCGGCGCTGCCGGTTCTCGTCGGCTTCGCCGCGGAGACGGGCGATCCGCGTCCGCGCGCGCGACAGAAGCTCCATTCGAAGCAGGCGGACCTCATCGTGGCCAACGACGTGTCGCGTCCGGATGCCGGGTTTGACGTCGACACGAACGCGGCCATCTTAATCTCGGCAGACGATGAGGTGGAGACGCCGGTGCAGTTGAAGACGGAGCTGGCATCCACCATCGTCAACCGCATCGAGGCGCTGCTGGTCCAGCGCGCGCCAGCCCGCACGTGACCGATCTCTCGCGTCAGCTGGCGGAGCATCTCCAGTTCTACGCCGACCTGGGCGTCGCGGGCGTGAGCCGCGACCGCAGGTGGCGGACGCGGGGTCAGAGCCAGGAGCCCTCGGCCGGCGCGACGCAGCCGGACTCCTTCTCCGAGCCGCTCGTGCAGATCGCGCGGTCCTCGGACGAGGCGCTTGCCGCGATTCGGGCCGACATCGGCGCAGACTGCAGCCGGTGCAAACTGCACGGGTTGGGACGACGACAGATCGTATTCGGCGTTGGCAACCCGAATGCCGACTTGATGTTCGTCGGGGAAGCACCGGGAGCGGACGAAGACATTCAGGGGATCCCGTTCGTTGGCCGGGCGGGCCAGTTGCTGACGAAGATCATCGAAGCGATCAACCTGCGCCGCGAGGACGTCTACATCGCGAATGTCATCAAGTGCCGTCCGCCGGAAAACCGCAATCCCGAGCCGGACGAAGTAGAGACCTGCGAGCCGTTCCTGTTCCGGCAGATCGATGTGATCAAACCCAAGGTCATCGTCGCGCTGGGGACCTTTGCTACTCGGGCGCTCCTCCGCACGCAGGATCCGATCTCACGTCTGCGCGGACGTGTGTACGACTTCCGCGGCGCGAAGCTCATTCCGACCTTCCATCCGGCGTTTCTCCTGCGCAGCCCCGATCGCAAGCGCGACGTGTGGGACGACATGAAGAAGGTCCGCACCCTGCTCGCCGGCGACGCCGGGTAATCCCTTGCCGCTGCTCGACGTCGCGGTCCCCGTTCCGGGTCTGGGTCCGCTCACGTACAACCTTCCTGACGGTACTCCGGCCGCCCCCATCGGCGCCCGCGTGCTCGTCCCTCTCGGCTCGCGCGTCATCACCGGCATCGTTGTCGACCATGCAAAGACGCCGCGGGGCTCTGACCCCACGGGGGGCTCTGACCCCACGGGGAGCTCTGACCCCGCGAGCTCTGACCCCGATCGCGCGATTCCCGTGCCAGAGGAAGCAGTTTCTGCAAAGGACGTCGTCGACGTCCTGGATCAGACGCCATTTCTGCCACCCGACGTCGTGGATCTCGCGGCCTGGGTTGCGACGTATTACGCGTGCGGGATTGGCGAGGCGGTCGCGACCGCGATGCCGCCCCGAGCGTGGGTGGAGAGTGAGCGACGAGCGAGCATCACAGAGGCGGGCGAAGCGCGCCTCCTCCTCGAGCGCGGCACGCGCCGGGCCCTCCTCGAAGCGCTCAGCGGGGGCCGGGTCACGGCGGTATCCACGCTGGTGAAGCGATCGACGGGGACACTCGCGTCCCTCGCGGCACTCGAGCAGGACGGGCTGGTGAGACTGACACAGCCGCTGCTGGGCACCCCGGACGCGTCGCGCACGATTCGCGTCGCGCGCCTGACGACGGCCGGCATGGAGGACATCGCCGCCGACGCCGGCCCACGTCTGGGCACCCGCCAGATCGAGGCGCTTGCGCTGCTGCGCGGCGCTCCTGACGGAATCGCGAGCGCCGACCTTGCCGCCAGAGGCATCGCGTCGGGGTCGATCTCAGGGCTCGTGCGTCTAGGGCTCGTCGCGATCGAGCGACGGAAGGTCGAACGCGATCCCCTCACTGCCCGTGAAGAGCAACGCGCTCGCGCTGATCTGACGCTGACCGCGGAGCAGACTGCGGCACTCGACAGCCTGCGGCAGCTTGCGGCTACGCGGATCTATCAGGCGGCTCTGTTGCACGGCGTCACCGGCAGCGGCAAGACGGAGATCTACCTGCGTCTCGCGCGCGACGTGCGCAACTCAGGACGCGGCGTCCTGCTGATGGTGCCTGAGATCGCGTTGACGCCTGCGGCGGCGGCCATCTTCCGCGGCGCGTTCGGGTCGCGTGTGGCGATCCAGCACAGTGGCCTCTCGGACGGCGAGCGGTACGACCAGTGGTGGCGCATCCGCCGCGGCGACGTCGACGTCGTCGTCGGGACGCGAAGCGCGGTTTTCGCGCCGCTTGCGAACCTCGGCCTCATCGTCGTGGACGAGGAGCACGATGGCTCCTACAAGCAGGAGGAGAGCCCGCGATACCACGGGCGCGACGTCGCCGTCGTGCGCGCGAGGAAGGCGGGCGCGCTGGTCGTGCTCGGCTCGGCGACGCCGTCGCTCGAGTCGTACCACAACGCCGAATCCGGCCGATACACGCTCGTCACACTGGAACGACGCGTCATGGATCGGCCGCTTGCGAGCGTGCGGATCGTGGACATGCGTGCGGAGTACGCTGCCGAAGGGCCGGACCTTGTCTTGAGCGCGCCGTTGCGTGAGGCGCTCGCCGCGCGCCTCGAACGCCGCGAGCAGTCGATCGTCCTGCTGAACCGGCGGGGCTTCGCGACGTCTGTTTTCTGTCGCCAATGCGCCGCAACACTCGAGTGCCCCAACTGCAGCGTGTCGCTGACCGTCCACAAAGCGGCTGGACGTGCGCGCTGCCACTACTGCAATTACTCGATCGGGGTTCCGCGCGTCTGCGCGAAGTGCGCTGCGCCATATCTCGAGCAGCTTGGCTTCGGGACCGAGCGTGTCGAAGCGGATATCGCCGCGCAGTTCCCGCAAGCGCGCATCGGACGTGTCGATCGCGACACGATCCGCCGCCGCGGCGCCATCGACGCGATGCTCGCGCGCTTCTCCTCAGGCGAGCTCGACGTTCTCGTCGGCACGCAGATGATTGCGAAAGGACACGATTTCCCCCAGGTGACCCTCGTAGGCGTCATCAGCGCGGATGTCGGGCTCGGGCTCGCCGATTTCCGCGCCGCCGAGCGGACGTTCCAGCTCCTCACACAGGTGGCGGGCCGCGCAGGCCGCGGGCACCTCGCGGGGGAAGCCGTCGTCCAGACGCTGTATCCGGGGCACTACAGCATCCAGCACGCTTGCCGTCAGGACTACGAGGCGTTCTATCGCGACGAGCTCGCGTATCGGCGCGCGATGCGATATCCCCCGTCCGTCGCGCTCATCAACGTCGTTGTCAAGGCAAAGAGCCGTCAACAGGCGATGGACGATGCGGGGGAGATTGCGGGAGCGATGCGCCTGCCTGGGGCAGACACCTATCGCGTGCTGGGACCAGCGCCTGCGCCGCTCGGGCGGCTCAAAGGGGAGCATCGGGGGCAACTGTTCATCAAGGGCACGCACCGCAACGCGATGCGGACCGCGCTCATGACCGTGCTCGAGAGCAGACCTGAATTGAAGCGGCGAACGATCGTCGACGTCGACCCGATGTCAGTGCTTTAGGAGCTCGAGCGGCTCGATTGGCACCGGGGTGAAGCAGAGCACCAGCATCAGCAGCGCGAAGCAGGCGAGCGCACGGCGCCCGGGACCGAGCGGCTCGTATTCGAAGAGCACGCGAGGATGGCGCGGGCCGAGGAAGAGGAGCATTGCCACCATCATCGCGGTCATGAACAGCCAGCTGCGCGAGACGAACGTCATCACGATCGCGCCTGACACCGTGGCGATGGAAATGGGCGTCGAGAGGCGGCCGAGCGTGGCGTACGTGACGTGCCCCCCATCGAGCTGACCGAACGGGAGAAGGTTGAGCGCCGTCGCGAGCATCCCGAACCACGCCGCGAACACCATCGGGTGAATGTTCACCGTATACCCCTCTGGGATCGCGCCGAACATGAGCCGCTCCGCCCACTGGAAGAGCAGCGGTTCGCCGAGCGTCAGGCCAAAGCCTTCCGTCGGATTCGGCACAATGGTGGACATGTGCAGCCCGACGAACAGCGCGGGCAGCAGCACGATGAACCCCGCGATCGGACCGGCCACGCCAATGTCGAACAGGACGGTGCGGGTCGGAAACGCTTCGCGGATGCGGATGACTGCGCCGAGCGTCCCCGTCAACGGAATCGGCGCCGGGATGAAATACGGCAGCGAGGCATCGACGCTGTACCTGCGGCAGAACAGGTAGTGGCCCATCTCGTGCGCGCCGAGAATCGCCAGGAGCGTGCCGCTGTACCAGAAGCCGCGCACGAGCAGCGCCCCACGCGTCAGATCAACGGCCGCGCGATCGAAATCCGCGGCAAACGAATAATAATGAAACGCGCCGACCACCGTCGTCGTTGCGAGCGTGACGAGAAACAGGGCGATGTGAACCCAGAGACGCCCCTCGAAGCGGCGGCGGCGCACCGGAGGCAAGTACGGCGGTTCGTACGGCTCCGCGATGGGCGCGGAGTACTCCTGTTCGTCGAGCAGCGGGGCGGGAACGGGCGTATCGGACAAGCGGACGTTCTGGCAGCGGAGCGATTATCCGCCGATGTTCTGAAGGTCCTTCCCGGGCTTGAAGCGGATCGTGCGACCCGGAGGAATGCGCACCTCCTTGCCGGTCCGGGGGTTGCGGCCAATCCCGCGCTTGCGGGGCTTCACCTGGAACACGCCGAATCCGCGCAGTTCAATACGTTCCCCTCGCTGCATGGAGAGCCGCATCGCCTCGAATACGGCATCGACGGCCACCTCGGCTTTGACCTTGGTGATGTCGGCAATGCGCGACACTTCGTTCACGATGTCGACTTTGATCATGCTTAGCCGCTCCTCGGGAAGTGTAACTAGCATATCTTCTAACACTTACGCTGTCAATACCGGTGCTAACTGACTTTCTGACATGCCCCTGAAACGACCCGAAGCCGGCCCTGCCGTCGTGCTCGTCGGCCGCCCGAACGTAGGAAAGTCGACGCTCTTCAATCGGATTACCGGGTCGCGGCGCGCGATCGTCACTCCCATTGCCGGAACGACACGGGACACGATTGCTCAGCCCGCTGAATGGCAGGGCATTGCCTTCTCGCTGGTCGACACCGGGGGCATGTTCGGCGCCAGCAGCGATCCGCTGCACGAACTCGTCGTCGAGCACGGCCGGAAGGCGGTTTCGGCGGCTGATGTCATCGTGTTTGTCGTGGACGGTCGCGAAGGGCTGGTTCCCGCCGACGAGGAGATCGCCGCGGCGCTGCGAAGCGTCCGCGCGCCGGTGGTTCTCGCGGTGAACAAGACGGACGATCGCCGCGCCAAAGGGCGCGCGCTCGAGTTCTATCGTCTGGGCTTCGATCCTGTTATCGAAATGGCCGCCGAACATGGCGACGGGGTGGGCGATCTGCTCGACGAGGTGATTCGACGGCTGCCCGCGGGGCGCCGCGATGGGCGAGCACCAGCGAGCGAGCCCGCGATCGCGGTCGCGATCGTGGGGCGCCCGAACGTCGGCAAGTCCTCGTTGCTCAATCGGCTGCTGCGTGAAGAGCGCTCGATCGTCAGCGCCGTCCCGGGCACCACGCGCGATGCCGTAGACGCCGTCCTGCGCTGGCACAAGCGGACGTTCCGCATTCTCGACACCGCGGGGATTCGACGCCCGGGCCGGGTCGCCCGATCGGGACAGGTTGAAGCGGTCAGCGTTATCGTCGCCCGGCGCGCAATCGAGAAAGCAGACGTGGCCGTGCTCGTCGTGGATGCCAGCGAGGGAGCCACCGATCAGGATGCCGCGATTGCAGGGGAAGCCGACGAGGCCGGCTGCGGCGTCATCGTCGCGGCGAACAAGTGGGACTTGATGAAGGGACGCGGCCCGGAGTACGTGAAGGAGTTCGACGAGAACCTGCACCGCCAGTTGAAGTTCCTCGACTATGCGCCGGTACTGCACCTGTCCGCGCTCACAGGAGAGCGCACGGCGAAGCTGCTCGAGACGATTGACCATGTCGGCGAGGCGCGGCTTCGGCGCATTCCAACAGCGGAGCTGAACCGTTTCGTCCAGGCCGTCACCGCCGTGCATCCGCCTGCCAGCCCTGGCCGCCGCGAGGTCCGGATCCTGTACGCGGCGCAAACAGGTGTTGCCCCGCCGACGTTCGTGTTCTTCACGAACGTCGCGACGTCATTTCACTTCTCCTACGAGCGCTTTCTCATCAACCGGCTGCGCGAATCGTTCGGCCTGCTGGGGACGCCGGTCCGGCTGCACGTCCGAAAGCGGCAGAAGTAGTTCGATCACGCTTCGACTACCGCCCGTGCTTTCGCTGATCCGCGGCCGGATGCGAGTGATGCTGCCACGAAGGTCGCCGCCGCGACGACGAACAGGACGACCATCCCCTGCGCTGCCCACCAGGCGTCCCATCTCGTCGTGATTGGGGCGATCAGCACGAAATGCGTGGCAAGGGCCGCTGCTGCCGCGAGCAGTCCAAACCGCACGATGACGAACACGAAAGTGGCGACGATGAGAACACCTATCATCAGATCGAGCAGCGGCGTGCCCGGCATGAACGTGCCGTTCACCGCGACAGGCGTATAGACGATGATTCCCGCGAGAATGGCCGCCCACGTGCGCCGTAGCACCATCCGGAATGCGACGATGCCGACTGTCCCGAGCATCGCGAAGAGGAGCGCGTCGTTTATCTCGCGCATGATGATGGCAATGCCGTGCCGCAACGCGATCAGCGAATCGGGGCTGATCACGATCGGCATGGGTTCCGCCAGCCCGGCCAACGGCGGCAGCACGTTGTGCAATGCGACGAGCAGCGTCATGCCCGCGCCGGCGGACAAGCCCACCAGAACGTCGCGGCCCACGTGCGGATCGCGCCACTGTCCGCCGATAATGCGCGTCCATCCGATGAGGCTGTCGGGCGACGAGCGCCGCACGTATGGCTCGAGCCCCAGATAGGTGAGCCACAACAGCGCGGCGTCGAACAGGGCGCGGCCGATCGCGGAGAACACGCGTGTCAGCTCGGGGCCGATAGATGCAATATAGCTCGCGTTGAGCGCCCACCCGCCGAGCGAAATCAGAAAGATCAGTGTGGCCGCCCGGAAGGCACCGCGACGGTCGCCGCGCCCCGACCGCAGGTGCTTGCGCGCGAGCACTGCGCCGAGGAGCATCAGCCCCGGCGTGACGAGATTGGCGATGGATCCGATCAGCGCGTCGAAGCGCGACAGCGCGGCCTGCGGTCCGCGCGACGAGTGATCCCACTGGCCGGTAACGCTGAAGAACACCGGCCGTCCGGCGTACGCCGCGGCTTCGACACGCACGTTCTCCTCCGGACGCTCCGGAAGGTGCCCCTCCCACGCTTTGCGTTCGTTTGCATAGACGAGTGGGATCCAGTGCGGCGACGTTTCGGAGAAGGCGCTCATCGAGAGGCCTGCCGCGTCGAAGAGATCGCTCCACCGGGTCGGTCCTGGCGCGTGCTCCGTCTGTGTCGGCTCGGGCACCGCGTGGAATTCGTTGAGATGCCCGGCAGCGTCGACGATCGCGAGCGTCATCCCGCTGACGGTGAGCGGTGGATTCAGCGCGGTGATGTTGTTCTCCGCGCCGACCGGCGCCAGGACGCGCGGACTCGTGCGATACCAGAAGATCGTCGTCAGCGGGCGTGTTCCCGACAGCAGCGACCACCGGCCCCGCGCCGTGTGTGTGGCCTGGATGTAACGCGCCCAGTCGAGATCGAGCCCGATGCCCGCGGCAGTCGACGCAATCCCGTCCCGATAGCCGAGGCGCGAGACGATGTCCTCGACGCGGTCCTGGAGCGCGGCTGGCGGCTTCGGCATGCTCACGCGATTGATCATCCCGACGTGCTGATACAACACCATGAACGCGATTACCGCGATCGCAACCCACGCCGCGTGCGCAGCCACGACCGCGCGCGGCACGCCTTCGGTGCGTCCCGCCGCCGCGACCATTTCGGGGGATGGTGTTTCACCGGCCGCAAGCGCGGCAGCCAGCGGATCGCCGCCCGGCAGCGCGGCAGCGACGGCGAGTGCCGACGCGGGACGTCGTGACGGAAGCTCCTCCAGGCAGCGCAGAATCACGCGCTCGATACCGGGATCGAGCTCGCGAACAATCGCGGTCGGCGGCGTGATGGCCTGTTCGCGTCTGGCGAGCAGATCCGCGAGGTTCGAGGCGTCGACGGCGCGCTTGCCCGTGAACAGCTCGTACAGGACGAGGCCGAGCGCGTAGATGTCGCTGCGCGGCGTCACCTCCTTGCCCGCGAGCTGCTCCGGCGCCATGTACGCGGGCGTTCCGGCCCGAAGCGTCTCACCCGTCACGCCGGCAAGACCGAAGTCCGTGATTCGGATCCGGCCGCTGTCGTCGAGCATGATGTTCGCCGGCTTCAGATCGCGGTGGACGACCCCGCGGTCGTGCGCGGCGGCGAGACCCGCGCAGATCTGGCGCGCCAGCTCGATCGCGCGGTCCTGCGGGAAGCGGCCGATGCGGCGGAGGAGCGACGCGAGATCCTCGCCGTCCACGTACTCCATCGCGAGGAACGTGTGCCCCTCGAAGCCCTCGACGTCGTACACGCGGCAGACGTTGGGGTGCGACACTTGCCGCGCCATCCGTACTTCGGCGTGCAGTTGCGAGAGCCGCACCGCATCACGGTCGACGGCTTCGGGCAGGAACTTGAGTGCGACCGGCTGCGCGAGCCGCAGATCGTCCGCGCGATAGACCTCGCCCATCCCGCCCCGGCCCGCGCGTTCGATGATCCGGTAGCGCCCGTCGAGGACCACGCCCGGCGCGAAGCGGCCGTGGTCGATCGCGTCGCTGCTCGTGACCCAGCCGCTGCTCGAGCTGAGCGGCTTTGGCCCGGGACTCAGAGGACCAGACGGGCGGGCCTGGGACGACGCGTTATTGGCGCTCACCGTGGCGGCTGCGCCCGCGAGGCGCGTGACCTCCGAGTCGGCGAGCCGCGTCGAGCCGGCGTGCCAGGGGACCGCGGCATGGCACGATGGACAGGTGTCGAACGCCTCGTCGACGTGCGATCCACAGGAGGGACAGCGCGGCACCCGCCGGATTATAGCGGCCAGGGCGGTGCATTAGTCTCACTCTTTGATATACTTGCGCAGTTACCCTGCACCGCTCAGTGGACACGGCCCAGATTCCCAACCGCTCGCTGTTCCGCCAGCCTGAGGTTTGCGAGATCGCGCAGCTTCAGTCGTACGTGTTGCGGTCGTGGGAAGCGGAGTTTCCCGATCTGGGCGTCGCGAAGACCCAGGGCGGGCCCCGCGTCTACCGCCGCAACGACGTCGAGCGGGTGCTCCGCATCAAGCACCTGCTGTTTGTCGAGGGCCTGACGCTCGCCGGCGCGCGGCGGCGGATGCAGGAAGAGCAGGGGACGGCCGATGCCGACGCGAGCGCGCTCGACGCACTGCTGACGCGCGACGCGCGCGAGCGCATCGGTCAGGTTCGCCAGTCACTGCGGGAGCTGGCGGCGATGCTCGCGCAGAAGCCCGGCGTTCAGGGGGATTTCCATCTGGCGGCGCCCGCGCCGCGTCAATCGAAGTCGAAGCAGCAGCCTTCGAGACCTGCTCGCCGCTCGCGGTGATATTCGGGATGTAGCGCAGCCTGGTAGCGCACCTGACTGGGGGTCAGGGGGTCGCTGGTTCGAATCCAGTCATCCCGACCAATGCTGTCAATCGGTTAGAGGGTCGGCGGAAACGCCGGCCCTTTCGTTTGTGCAACGAATGTGCAACGACCGGTCGATTGATCGCGGTTGCAAACAGGCGAGCGACTACAAGCTGCGACGATCGGCCGCACCACACTTAACC
>JBKPQB010000040.1:0-32958 GCA_046733875.1 Acidobacteriota bacterium | reverse complement strand
TGCGCACCGCTGGAGTGCCGGCGGCCGTGGCGCCGGCTCTGTATCGGGCGCTCTCGTCGGGTGACCCCCGGCTCGCGATCGTATCCATGAGCACGCTGCAGGATCGGGTCGACGCGTCGATGCTGCCCGAGCATCTCACGGCCACTCTGTCCGCCGCCTTCGGGCTTCTCGCCCTGGCGCTCGCGGCGATCGGGCTATACGGCATCGTGGCCTACCTCACCGCCCAGCGCAGGGGTGAGATTGGCATCCGCATGGCGCTCGGTGCCACTCGCCATGACGTGCGATCGCTCGTGCTCGGCGACACCCTGAGGCTCGTCACGGCGGGCGTCGCAATCGGAGCGGTTGCCGCCATCCCGGCGAGTCGCCTTGTCGCAAGTCAGTTGTACGAAATATCGCCGAACGATCCCGCTGCCGCGTCGCTCGCGTTGGGCACGCTCGCGGCCGCTGCACTGCTCGCCGGATACGTTCCGGCGCGCCGCGCGGCGCGCGTGGATCCGGCCATCGCGCTACGATCCGAGTAGCCGAGCGTCCTGACCCGATACACTCGGTTGCACATGAGCGGCTCCCCGCTCGCGCACACACCCGAATCATCGATCTGCCGTTCCTTTTGGGGATATCGTCCGCTGCTGAAAGGAGCGTCGACCGATGCGCCGTCCGCTCGCGATCCTGTTCGCTGGCTGCCGCGGTGTCGAGCGCGACGATGGAATCGCAGGGCCGCAGGCGCCTGACGTCACGGTTCCATACACCAGAAGGCTTTTGCGGTGACGCCGTCCAGGTCCTGTCACCGGCCCCTCCCGGCGCCACTCGCCACAAAAGGGTTCGTCAACGCGAGTGCCTCGGAGCAGCTTTCCGCGTTTTCTGCGTCGTCCGCGGCCCTACGCGACGCGTAAGCCAAACCAGTCAGCCGCTTCGACGACCGCCTGGTCGTCGAGCGTCAGCTCGTGCACTTCGTCGACGCGCAGGAGCGGCGCGGCGCGATCGAACAGCGTGACGTTGGCCCAGCGCGCTTCCCAGGTCGACCACCAGCGCAGCCCCGCCGCGCGCGAGTGACGGCGAAAGAGGCCGAGCGCCTGCGGCTGCGTCACCTCGCGCTCGCGCGTCGCCACGAGCGACGGTCGAAGCCGTTCGCGGCGCAGCACGACCGGATCGTCGAGATCGACGACGATCGCGTCATCATCCAGGTGCAGTGTCGCGAGCGCCAGCGGCAGGCCGCGGCGCCGCAGCAGCGCGGCGGTGAGGCGCTGGCCGCGGAACGGGGCAAACTGCTCGACGACACAGGAGAGCGGCCGATCGGACAGGTAGACGCAACCGTAGATGTCAGGGTTGTCGTGACGCCCTTCGCCCTGGAATGGACGCGGAAACCAGAGCGGCGCGTCCGCGCGGTCGCTGCCGGCGGTGCGGTTCCACGCGAACGCGCGGTACAGGATCACGCGAACGAGTCGGAGCGCTCCGCGCGGATCGCCCGCATCAGTTCCTCGGTACGGCCGCCGCGCACCAGATCGATGGGCCGACGATCGCCGAGATGCGGATTGATGCCGAAGAGCCACGAGAGCGCGGCCTCGCGTTCGTACACGCGGAGCAGGTTCGACCAGACCAGCTCGAGCAGATCGACCTTCTCGGCGTTCAAGGGGTCGATGCCGGCGCCGCGGAGCCAGCGCGTGACCTGCGAGCGGCTGACGCCGAGCATGTCGGCGAGCTGCGCGGCGGAGCGGAAATCGTGCCGGAGTGCCTCAACCTTCCGGACGGTTCCAAGCGGCATGCCAACAGCATAGCGCAACACAATCTGTTGCGCAACAGATCGCGTTGCAACAAAGGCGCGGTCAGAGGGCCGCCTCCGGCGTGCTCAATCGGCGCGCCTGATACCCGCGAGCAACGCCAGCTCCCGCCATTTCCAGTGGCAGTCCACGTCGCTGAAGCCGATCTCGCGCAGCCACCCGAGCTGCGTGGCAACGTCGAGCAGCTTGTTGGAAGGATCCTCCTCCTCCACCGCGACACCTAGCCGCGCCAGGAACTGTTCGTGGAGGGCGGCCGTCGGCGAGGCCACGTGTTCGAGATTGCAGAATGCGCCGCCGGGACGAAGCAGGCGGAACACTTCCGCGTATAACGCCCGCTTGCGCGGATGCGCCAGGTGGTGAATCGCGAAGCTCGAGACGACCGCGTCGAAGCTGCCGAGCGAATCGGGCAGCGGCTGCGTGAGGTCGTGCCTTAAGACGCGGACCGTTGGATCCCGTCCGAACCGGTCTCTCAGCCGCTCGAGCATCGTGTCGGAGAAGTCCAGCGCCACTGCGGTGGCATCCCGGCGGGCGAGCTTCACAAGCCCCAGCAGTCGTCCGTCACCGCTGCCCAGGTCCAGGACGTGCAGCAGTCCCAGCGGCAGCCACTCGAGCAGTTCCGCTTCCCCCTCGGTTCGATGAGGAATGGAGTCCGCACGCGCGAGATACTCCAGCGCATGCGCGGCCGAGTCCCACAGGTTCACGCCCGCATCTGACTTTGTCATGAGGGTTTAGCGTCTCCTGGGATCGCATGTTAACCCCGGACGGGAGCCGGACGTTGTATCGGCAACGGTCGATTCACGCGAGGAGAAGCTCAGATGGGTTCAGAAATCATCATTGCCCCGGCGGCATTCCTGTTGACGGGCTACGTCATTTTCACGATTGTCGACGGGTTCATCCGCTGGCGCCGGTTGCGAGTGTCGACCGAGTTCCAGGCAAAGCTCCTGGATCGGATAGGCTCCGCGCGGGAGTTCGGCGAATTCCTCAATACGGAAGGGGGCGGCAGGTTCCTCGACGTCATCTCGACGGAGAAAGGCGGCGGTGCGCACACGCGCATCCTGCGCGCCGTCCAGACCGGCATCGTCCTCACTGTGCTCGGCGGCGCGCTGTTCGCGTTCGTCGCGACTATCTCGCTTCCCTATCCGGTTCCTGAGAACCTGCGGTTTCTTGCGACGGTGACGACGGCGATCGGCGCCGGCTTGCTCATCTCGTCCTTCGTGTCTTACCGTCTGTCGAGAAAGTTGGGCCTCATCGACGAGCAGCCACAACGCAGCGTGACCACCACGGCCTGACATGCCGGAGCTGTCGGAGCATGCGTTCGGCGAGTTCTACCGGCGCCATGCCCGCGCGCTCTGGGCGTATGTCTATCGCGTCAGCGGGAACGCCGCCGACGCCGACGATATCGTCCAGGAGGCGTTCTGCCGGATGCTCTCGGCGGAAGTGTCGGAGCTCAGCGAAGAGGACCGCCGGAAGTACGCCTTTCGCATTGCCGGCAACCTGATCGTGGACCGGTGGCGGCGCTCGACGCGTGAGCTGTCCTGGCTCGCGCGCTTGAAAACGCCGGTCGAGGAGCCGGCCGTCGAGCACGACGACGAGGTAACAAGGATGTTTGCGGAACTGAAACCGCGCGAGCGCGCGCTCCTGTGGCTCGCGTACGTCGAACAGCAGGATCATCAGCAGATTGCCGAATCGCTCGGGGTCTCGCGCGGCAGCGTGAAGGTGCTGCTCTCGCGGGCCCGCAGCAGGCTCCGCAGTCTCCTGACGTCCGCGCGAATCATCGCGAGGGCATGATGGTCGATCTCTTCAACCGGGATCTCACAGCCGACGAGGAGGAAGCGGTCGCCGCATTCATGCGCCGCGTCGCAGCCGTACCCCAAGCCGATCGCGTGCAGCGTGCCGATCCGGCCGTCCTCTGGTGGAAGGCACAGCTCGTGCGCCGGTGGAACAGCGAGCGCAGAGCCCAGGCGCCGCTCGACGTGATCGAGCCGTTCCAGATCGCTGCGGGGCTCGTGGCGGCCGGGCTTCTGCTGGCGTGGACGATCCCCTCGCTGGCGCGCGCGCTCTCGTTCATCGGGTTGTGATGGAGGGCGCGGGCGGGCTGGAAAGGGCCGCCCTACGACCGTGACGCGGGCCTCTTCAGCCCGCGTGAATCACTTGACGGGCGTGATCCGGACGTCCGCGAAGTCGCCGTCGCTGTTGTTGCCGACCCACAGTCCGACGGCGCCCCGATCGAGCGTCCCGAGCTTTCGCACTTCCAGCGTCGGCGATTGCACCTTTCCCGCGTACACGTGAACCGTCTTGCCGCTCACGACAATCCTGAGGTGCACCCAGTCCGTGGGCACCAGCGACGCATCCACCGGATTTTCGAACTCCTCTGGAAATTCCTTCCGCAGCCGGGGCCAGTCGTACTCGGGCACCGAGATGTACTGCACCGCGTGCTGATGCCGATCGGGCTCCGTCGCGCGGAAGTTGAACGGACGGAGGTAGACGGCCTCGTACGTCTTGTCGTCCTTGCGGTGAAACGCAATCCCGACGAAGCTCTGTTGCTGCACGTCCTTGCCGCGAATCTCGGCGTCGATGGTCCCCTCGCCGACGTCGCTTCCTTCTATCCACACCACGCCCGGTCCTTCTTTCGCGTCGACGTGGATCCCCCGGCGGTCGCCCTGAAGCGGCGCGACGGTACGATTGACCGCGCGGAGCTTGCCGGACGCCAACAGGTTCGCGAGATCGATCTGCTGCACGGCCGCGGATTGCGGCCGTTCGGACGCGCCGGATGCGCCAATCGCGAGAGCGCTGGCGACGAGGGCCGACGTACAAAGCATCGAGTGAGGCATGGTGTACCTCCTGTAAGCCGAGAGTCTATTCCTTGAAGAGCGCAGGCTTCAGCGTCCACGCCTGAAGCTTTGCCAGCTCCATCAGGTGCGGCGCGTGAAAGCCTTCGGGGAAGATGATCCAGTCCCACAGCGCGGGCGAATCCTGCGCGACGTATCGCTCGGCGGTGAAGCGGCCGCTCAGGCGCTGGACACTGGCGGGCGGCTTGCCCGCGGCAATGGTCTGCTCGGTCGCTCCAGCCAGCGTGGCGAGGTAGTCCGCTGGCGAGAGGCTCTCGGCCCCAATCCAGACCTCGCTGGGGATCCGGCCGAACCGATGACAGTACGCGTCAGTCTCGCGCACGGCCGCCGCGAACGCGGACCACGTGAACGATTGTGAGGTGGTCATTTCAGGGCCGCCTGAGCCCGTCGAAGGCACAAACGGGCGCGCGGGGCCGTCGAGCGCGAACACTTTGGACGCCGACGGCAGCTGCTCGCCGCGGCCGAGCGCCGCGCCCGCGTCCGTCAAGAGCGCGAACGCATCCGCCGGTGACAGCGCATACTCGCCGAACGTTCGGAACGTAATCTCATCGCGCACGGCGCGCGCGAGCTGGAGGAGTTCGTCGCGGCCGAAGGTTCGCGTCATCGCACCATCGGCATACACCTTCGTCAGATCCGTCGCGGTCACGAAGCGCACGCCGTCCTGCGCCTTCATGAATCGAACGAACTGCTCGAAGTCCGCGAACGCGCGTTCGGTCTCCTGACGCGGGCGTACGCCCGGCCGCTTCCATTCGGAGCGGGGCGGGTTTGCTCCGTGTCGGAAGTTCACGGCGTCCCAGAACTCCGTCTGGACCCATTCGTTGGGGTGATAGTAGATGCTGATCGTCCCGCCGCGGCGTGCGCGCAGTCTGTCGTACACCTTGCGGAATGCCGCCTCGCCTTCCTCGAGCGCGTTCCCGCCGCTGAGCCCCATGCGCACGAGATTCGAGCGCATCCTGAACACGTTGAGCATGCCGCCGTAATAGAACGGCTGATCGTCGAGACCGACGTGATCGGCTTCGTCGAGATACACGGAAATGCCGAGCTTGCGCAGCGCCGGATACGTCTGCGGTGCCCACGCGCTGCCCGGCTGACCGTACGCGCTCGGCCGCACACCAAAAATCCGCTGCACGTCCGTGACGCCCTGCTCCTCTCGCCGGAAGAACTCCGCCTGCCCATCGTCCCATCCCGTGTTCTGCAGGTATACGGCAACGGTCGGCTGCTGGCTGTGCGTGTTGGAGTGATACCCGATGTCATGCTTCTTCAGCGCCGCGATTACGTCACCGCGGCCGCGCTGTTCGAGCACGCGCGCCTTCTCACCGACCACCTTGAACGTCGCGCGCACGCCGAGGCCCGTCAGCAGCTCCGCCAGTCGCTTCGCCGCGTCATCGTCTTCCGGCAGGATGTAGTCCTCCGTGTCGAACCATAGCGCGACGTAAATTGGAGCTTGCGCGGTCTGGGCCACGGCCAGCCTTACCGCGGCGAGCACTAACAGCAGGCAGACGAGTCGACGTTTTATCACGATGCTCATTGTCGTATCGGAGGGGCGTGGCCCTCGTTTGAGACTAGAAGTCGTACTTGTCGATGTTTCCCTTGTTCATCAGCAGCGGCGCGCCGAGGATGATCTCCGAGCCGCGCACCTCCACCTGCCCGAGCCGCCCGGCGTCGAGCGATGTGGAAGCCGGCGTGAGCGTGTGCTGCAGGAGCTTCGTCGCCGCGAGCACCGTCAGATAGCCGAGATCGCGCGTGTTCCAGAGAATCACCGCCTGCACGACTCCCTCGTGGACGTACGGCTTGTTGATGTTCGGCAGCGAGAGGCCGATGACGCTGACGTCCGAACGGGCCGCCTGACGCACGGCTTCTGCGGCGCCGGGCACCGCGGGCGCGGAGATGGCCATCACGAGCTTCACGGCCGGATACGCCCGCAGGATCGTCTGCGTCTCGGCGAACGCCTTGTCCCGATCGTCGTCGCTCGGACGGATCGTCGCGAGCGTCAGGTTTGGATACTTCTCCTTCAGACGCTTTCTGATGTTCGCAATCCACTCGTTCTGGTTCGCGGCGCTCAGCGCGCCCGTGATGATCGCGAAGTCGCCTTTGCCGCCGAGCAACCGCGCCGCTTCGTCGGTCAGCGTGGTGGCGATGCCTTCGGGCGTCGCCTGATTCACGAAGAAGTCGCGCGCGTCGGGCTCGGCATCCGCATCCCACGTGAGCACCCTGATCCCGCGCTCGCGCGCCTTGCGCAACACGCTCGAGATCCCGCCGCGGTTCTCCACCGCCACCGCGATCGCGTCAACCTTGCGCGTGATCCAGTTCTCGACGAGCTCGTTCTGCCGCGCTGCGTCGAGGCTCGTCGGCCCGTCCCAGAGCAGCTCGACGCCAAGCTCGCGCGCCGCTTCTTCGGCGCCGGCGCGGCAACTGATGAAATACGGATCGCCCTTCGCCTTCGGCATCATCGCGACGACGTAGCGGTGCGCCGGTGGGCCGGCTGGAACCGCGGACGCCGCAGCGCTCATGACCGTGCGGATCGATCGCACAAGCCACACGTTCGTGCCCGCAACGATCAGCGCGCCCGCGATGATGGTCGCGCACAAGATGGCAACCTGGCTGTTCCTCACGTCCGCATCCTCCAAGGTGGTGCTCGGTGGAAGCCACGATGTCGTGCGCGTTCTCAGCCGATCGACGGTTATCGTCGCCAACAGCAGCACACCCGTCATCACGCCCGCGAGCTCGGACGGCAGCGCCGCGAGCTGCAGGCCGTTACGCAGGATCGTGAGCGCGAACAGGCCCAACACCGTACCCCACAACGTCCCGCGTCCGCCAAACACGGATGTCCCGCCGAGGACGACGGCCGTGATGGCGTCGAGCTCGTAGCCGTTCCCCGCATCGGAGCGCGCCTGGCCGAGGTGCGCCACGTAAATGATGGCCGCTACGCTCGACATCAGCCCGGAGAGGATGTAGACCATCCCGACGCGACGGCGCACCGGAATGCCGGCGTACCTCGCGCCGGCGCTGTTCAACCCGATCGCGTAGAGCGCGCGCCCGAGCACGGATCGATGCAGCATCACGATGTACGCCGCGAGCACGATCAGGAAGATCGGAAACTGCGCGGGGATGACGCCGCCCAAATAGCCCTGACCAAGCGCAAGAAACGCAGGCGGGAAGTTCGTGTAATTGACGGCGGCATGCGTGAAGCCTTCTGCCATGCCGCGGAAGAGCGAGAGCGACCCGAGCGTCACGATCAGCGGCGGCACGTTCAATACCGAGATCGCCACCGCATTCAGCGCGCCTCCGCCGGCGCCGACCGCGAGCGCCAGCGCCGCAGCCGCCATAATCGGCCAGTGCCACTCGCGCGAGGCCGCGCCGAACACAACCGCCGCGAGCCCAAGCATTGCGCCCACCGAGAGGTCGATGCCGCCGGTGACGATCACGGCCGTCAAGGCAATCGCGAGCAGGCCGAGCTCGATGCTGAGGCGCATGACCTCGAAGAAGTTCCCGATCGTGAGGAAGTTCTCAGCGATCGCGCCGAAGATCGCGATCTCCGCCGCGAGTGCGGCAACCAGAATCCATTCCTGACCCGATAATCCCCGTCGCATGTCAGACGTGGGCTTTATTGGACCGGGGCTTCGCCCCGGACCCCGGTTCAGTCGCTTGCGGGCGCCCCTGCGCCCCGCACCGCTCCATCGCGGGCTCCACAGCCGCCGCGCGCGGCCGCGGAATCGCATCCGCCATCACGGCCGCGAGGATGATGAGACCTTGAATCGCGCGCTCCCAGTACGCGTTGATGCCGAGAAAGACGAGCGCCGGGCCCACCAGCGCGAGCAGGACCACCCCGAGCACCGTGCCCGCTACGCTGCCTCGCCCTCCGCGGATCGCTGCGCCGCCCACGACAACCGCTGCGATCACTTTCAGCTCGAGTCCGAGGCCCGCGTTGCTTGGGATCTGGTTGAAGCGCACGGCGTTGAGGAGCGCGGCCAGTCCCGTCAGCGCGCCTCCTGCCGCAAACACCGTGAACTTCACGAGGCGCGGGTCGAGGCCCGCGAGGCGCGCCGCATCGAGATCCGATCCCGTCGCGTAGATCGCGCGGCCGGCGCCCACGTGTCGCAAGCCCCACGAGAGCGTCACCGCGAGCGCGGCCGCGATCGCAAACGCCACGATCGGGAACTGCTCCTGCCGCAGTCCGAACCACTGAAACGTCGTCGGCAGGTTCTGCACCCATGCTCCCTGCGTCATCCAGCGCAGCGCATCGCGTACCGCCACCATGGACGCGAGCGTCACCACGATCGAGGGCAGCTCGAGATACGCGACGAAGGCGCCGTTCAGTGAGCCCGCGACGAGGCCACACAGAAGTGCCGCCGCGGCGCTCAGCGGCATCGGCAGCCCGGCGTCGGCGCAGAGTCCCGCGGCAACACCACAGACCGCGAAGACCGAACCGATCGAGATGTCGATCTCACCCGTCAGAATGATGAGCAGCGTCCCGAGCGCCGCAACGAGCACCGGCAGGTTGCCGAGGAAGATGTCGATCAGGTTCGCGCGAACGAAGAATCCTGACGCGACGACGGCGAGGAGGACCGCGAGCGCGGCGATCGCGAGCCCGACGGATGCTTCACGGCGTCTGTCCATCAGTGCACGTGCGCGGATGAACCATCGCCGCCGAGCGCCAGCTCCAGAATGCTCGCCTGCGTGGCCTGTTGCCTCGAAAGTATGCCGCGCACGCGCCCGCCCCTCATCACGGCAATGCGATCGCTCATCCCGAGGATCTCCGGCAGCTCCGACGAGATCATCACGATCGCGAGCCCGCGTCCGGCCAGCTCCGTCATCAGCGCGTGGATCTCGGCCTTCGATCCGACGTCCACGCCCTGCGTCGGTTCGTCGAGGATCAGCACCGCGGGCTCGATCGCGAGCCAGCGCGCGAGCGCCACCTTCTGCTGATTGCCGCCGGACAAGGCCTGGACCTGCGCCTCAACGGACGGCGCCTTGATTCGCAGGGACTCGGCCAGGCGGACCGCAGCCGCGCGCTCCCGATCGCCGTCGATCAATCCGGCGCGCGAGACGCGATCGAGATCCGCCAGGCTCACATTCGTTGCGACCGACAGCTCGAGGATGACGCCGTGATGGCGCCGATCCTCCGGCACGTAGCCGATCCCCTTCGCAATCGCGTCTTCCGGCGATGAGATCGATACCGCCGCGCCGCGGAGGAGAATCTCACCACCATCGGCCGGCCGGAGCCCGAACAGCACCTCGGCCAGCTCCGTGCGGCCCGATCCGACCAGGCCTGCAATCCCGAAAATCTCGCCCGAGTGCACGGTGAAGGACACGTCGCGAATGCCGCTGGCGCGATGGGCGACGGCGCGAAGTTCCAGCGCCGGCCCGCCGATCGCGACCTCGCGCTTCGGAAACACCGCCGACAGCTCGCGCCCGACCATCATCCTCACAACCTGCGCGCGATCGATCCCGTTCGCCTCGAGGGTGCCAACGGTACGCCCGTCGCGAAGCACGGTGATGCGATCGGCGATCGAAAAAACTTCGTCGAGCCGGTGGGAGATATAGATGATGCCGACGCCGCGATCGCGCAGCCGCCTGACGACGGCGAGCAGCGCGTCGACTTCGCGATCCGTCAGCGACGCCGTCGGCTCATCCATGATGACGACCCGCGCGTCCGCGCCAATCGCCTTCGCAATCTCCACCATCTGCTGTTCCGGCATGCTCAGCGTCTCGACGAGCCGGCGCGGATCGATCGATGCGCCGGCCATCTCGAGCAGCTCGCGTGCGCGGCGGGATCGCGCGGTCCAGTCGACGCGGCACCAGACGCTCCCGCGCTCGAGCGCGAGCGCGATGTTCTCGGCCACTGTCAGCGTGGGAAAGAGCGCCGGCTGCTGATAAATCGCCGCGATGCCGAGCGCGTGGGCCGCATGCGGGTCGAGCCGGCCCACGAGCCGTCCCGCCACCTCCATCGTCCCGGCGTCTGGCGACACGGCCCCGGTGAAGACCTTGATCAGCGTCGACTTGCCGGCGCCGTTCTCGCCGACGATCGCGTGCACCTCGCCCGGCCGGAGGTCGAACGAGACCTCGTCGAGCGCGCGGACCCCGGCGTACGACTTGCGAATGGCGGTAGCGCGAAGGAGCACGGCGGCGAGATTCTGCCACAGATGCGGCCGCGGGGAGGCTTGCACGCATTTCACAGCACAAAACGCGTTATGTTCCGCCGGTTGCCATCGTTTGTCGGTCCTTAAAAAAGGCGCTGAACGCAGCCGTCGAATTCAGACGATTGAATTACGTTCGAAATGTTGGATCGACAGCGTGTGATCGAACTCCGCCGATCGTAACGCTTCGCCGATTGACGACACCATTGCGCTATGCAAAACGGTGCGCGATAATCGCCCCCCCAATCGGCGCGCCGCAGGCGCGCCCGCCGGAGCGGCGCGGAGCGAGGGTCCCGCAAGCGACGGCGCTGGGGAGTCCCGCTGGGCGAAGCCACCGGACGAGAACGAGGTAATCCTCATGAACAAGCCCGCAAAGACCGCCGCCCGCGATCCGTATCTCGTGAAGTCCATCGTGCACTCGTCGCAGCTGCTGACAGCGTTCCGCTCGTCGGGCGAGGCGCTGCCGCTGCGTGAAATCTCCGCGCGCAGCGGGCTGCCCAAGAGCATGGCGTTCCGGCTGCTCTACACGCTCGAGCGCTGCGGGATGATCGAGAAGGTGAGCGAGAATCTCTATCGCTCGCACCTGCGTCCGTTCAAGCAGCGCCCCTACCGCATCGGCTACGCGGCGCAGGGCACTGACTATCAGTTTTCGAAAGAGGTCTCGGCGGGGCTGCAGCGCGCCGCGGCGGCGCAAGGCATCGAGCTGATTTCCGTCGACAACCGCTACAACCCGAAGATCGCGCAGCGCAACGCCGACGTCCTCGTCCGCGAGAAGGTGGATCTCGTGATCGAGTTCCAGACCGACGATCACGTGGCGCCGATCGTGGCGGCGAAGTACCGCGAAGCGGGCATTCCGCTCATCGCACTGGAAGTCCCGCATCCGGGCGCCACGTACTTTGGCGCGAACAACTACGAAGCGGGCCTGATCGGCGGGCGCCATCTCGGGCGATGGGCGAAGCAGCAGCGCTACACGGATGCCGACGAAATCGTGCTGATCGCGCTGGATCGCGCCGGCAGCCTGCCGAAGATGCGGTTGACCGGCATGCTGGTCGGGATGAGGGAAATCCATCCGCCGCTCGAGCACTGTCGCGTCACGTATCTCGATGGCGATGGCAAGCTTGGCGAGAGCTTCGAGGTGATGCGCCGGCATCTCCGCGTCAGCCGATCGCGCCGGTATCTCATTGGCGCGATCAACGATCCGAGCGCGCTCGGCGCGCTGCGCGCGATGCAGGAGGCCGGGCGTCAGGAGAGCTGCGCCATCATGGGGCAGAACGCTGCGCCGGAAGGCCGCGCGGAGCTTCGGCAGCCGGGCACGCGGTTGATTGGATCAGTGGCGTATTTTCCCGAGAAGTACGGCGCCGACGTGATCGCGGTCGCGCTCGACATCCTGCACAAGCGGCCCATCCCGCCGGCCGTGTTCGTCAAACACCAGCTGGTGACGCCGGAGAACGTCGATCACATCTATCCGAACGACACGTTGATGCAGATCGCCTCGTGCTGATGCGCTGAAATCACGCTGATGCAGGGCGCATCTTTAGATGCGGGATGCGCCGCAGTGCAGGGCGGCGGCAGCATTCAGCGCAGGAACGCTTCCGGCAATCCTCCGTCCACGGGGATCACGTGTCCTGTCGTCTTCGCACTTTGATCCCCCGCCAGCCAGCAGATCGCGTTCGCGTTGTCGATCGGCAGAATCGGCTGCCGCGTGATCGTCCGCTGCGCGTAGAAGTTCGCGAGCTTCGTCCGTAGATCCTCCGTCGACTCCGTGTCCGAATAGGCAATCCTGTACTTCTCGAGCGAGACGATGACGCGATCCCGCGGAAACATCGCCGAGCCGGCGATCACGGTCGCCGGTGCGATGCCATTGACGCGGACGAGCGGTCCCAGGCCGAGTGCGAGCTCGCGAATGAGGTGATTGATCGCGGCCTTGCTGACGTCGTACGCCTCGCTCCCCGCCTTGGGTACGACGGCATTGGCGGAGCTGGTGAGGACGATCGATCCCGACAGGTTCTGGGCCTTCAGCACCCGCGCCGCTTCCTGCGCGAGCAGGTAGTTGGACGTGACGTTGATCTGGAGCGTCCGGCTCCAGATCGGATCAGCGGGGGCCGAGGCATCGGGTGTCGGAAAGATGGCCGCCGTGTTGACGATGACGTCGAGGCCGCCGAAGCGAAGGACCGCCTCCCGCACGGCCTTCGTCATTGTCTCCTTCGCGGTCAGATCGAGCTCGGTCCACAACACGAACTCGGGCGAGCCGAACGCAGCCGCCTGTTTCGCGGTCTCCGCCGCGCTTGCGGCGTTCTGGTCGGCGACGATGACGTGCGCGCCGCGGCGGGCGAGCTGCACGGCGACCTCGCGCCCGATGCCGCTGCCGCCGCCCACGACCATCACGATCTTCCGGCTGAACTCCTTCTCGGGCGGCATCCGCTGGAGCTTCGCCTCTTCGAGCGCCCAGTACTCGATGCGGAACGCCTCCAGGCGCGGCAGCGCCACGTAGTTGTGGTACGTCCTGAACTCGCGCGCCTGTTCCGGACGCCGAACCTGCGGCACCTGCGCGTCAAGCTCGCGATCGTCTTCGAGCGCATTCGCGCCCGCCATGACATGGATCGCGTTGATGAAGAACTCGGTCGTGATGCGCGCCTCGCGTTTGTCCTTGCCGAAGCCGAGGAGCCCAAGCCCGGGAATCACGACGACTGAGGGGTTGCTGTCCCGCAGCTTCGGGGAGGACGCGTCGGCGAACGATTTGTAGTACTCCGCGTAATCCGCGCGGTACCTCTCGATGCGCTCGCGAAGGCGATCGCGAATCGCCGTCGCCGGCTCGCGCTCGGGATCCCACGGGATGAACATCGGAGAGATGCGCGTGCGGAGAAAGTGATCCGGGCAGCTCGTCCCCATGCCGCACAGATCCTCCGCCCACTGCGCATTCGCGAAGGCCAGCGCATCCGGAGACGAATCCACATGCGCGATCGTGCGCCGGTTCGAAGACACGGCGCCGCGGACGTACGGCAGGATCTCGGCGATCGCCGATTCACGATCGGCAGCCACGCCCGTCACTGCAGGGCCGCCGAACCGCGGACGGGCCGAGCGCTTCTCGTGCTGCTCGATGAACTCCCCCATCTGGTCGATCGTCTTGATGCTGTTCAGATAGCACTCGTGTTGCGTGGCGCCCCACGTGAACAGGCCGTGGCCGCCGAGGATGATGCCGTCGCAGCCGGCGTTTTCCTCCACGGCACGCCGCAGCATCAGCGCCAGCTCGAATCCCGGCCGCTGCCACGGGACCCAGACGATGTGGCGGCCGTACGTGCGGTTGAACTCGTCGAGCTTGCGGCGCCCGTTCGCGCTCGCCGCGAGCGCGATCGCCCAGTCGGGATGCAGATGATCGACGTGCGGCGCGGGCAGGAACGCATGCAGCGGCGTGTCGATCGACGCGGCCACGCGATTCTCGCCAAAGGCGCAGAGCGGATAGAACGCAACCATCTCGTCCTCGTACGCTTCGCCGCGATAGCGACGGATGAGCGCGTCGAGCTTGTCGAGGTACAGGACGGCAAATCCTGACGCGGTGATCGATCGGAGATCGCCGCCGCTGCCCTTCACCGCCATGACACGATGCGGCTCGCCCGTCAGCGGATCGGGCAGCTCGAACTTCGAGCTCGTGTTGCCGCCGCCGAAGTTGGTGATGCGCAAGTCCTCGCCGAGCAGGTTCGAGCGATACCGCAGCAGCTCGAGCGGCGAGCCCGCAAGCGATTGTGCGGTGCGATCGTCCCAGACGTCCTTGAGGAACCGTGTTTCTACGGCCGTTTTCTCAGACACAGGTCAACTCCATTACGCGCGGGCGGCGGCGGATTCCTGAAAGCGCGGGTAGTGCGCGTCCCACCGATCCGCGTTCGTCGGCTCGAAGCGCTCGACCGGGAAGGACCGCTCGATGATGTGCCGCGCCTCCGCCACCGAGCTGACGGCGCCAGTCGCGAGCATCTGCATCGCGATGTTGCCGAGCGCGGTCGCCTCCATGGGTCCCGCAAGCACCCGGCGACGCGTGGCGTCGGCGGTGAACTGGTTCAGCAGCCGGTTCCGCGATCCGCCGCCCACGATCTGAATCTCCGCGATCTCGATGCCGGTCAGCGCCTGCAGCGCCTCGACCACAATCCGGTACTTGAACGCGAGGCTCTCGAGGATCGCACGCGTGTACGCCGCGGGCGTCGCCGGCGTGGGCTGGCCCGTTCGCGTGCAGTAGGCCGCAATCGCTCCCAGCATGTCGTCGGGGTGCAGGAAGCCCGGATCATCGGGATCGAAGAGCGCCGAGAAGGCGAGCCGATCATCCGAGGCCGCATCAATCAACTCGGCGTACTCGTAGCGCTCGCCATTGCGCGCCCACGCCTGCCGGCACGCCTGCAGGATCCAGAGTCCGCCGATGTTCTTCAGCAGCCTCGTCGTGCCGCCGACCCCGCCTTCGTTCGTGAAATTGCCCGCGTGCGCCGCCGACGAGATGATCGGGTGCGACACCTCGGTGCCAAGCAGCGACCACGTACCGGAACTGAGGAACGCGCGCTGGCCCGCTGCAGGTACAGAGGCGACTGCGGATCCCGTGTCGTGACAGGCTGGAGCCACGACCAGCGTGCCCGCGAGCCCGCGGGACGCCGTCGGCACGAGCGGACCGAGGATGGTGCCGGGCTCGGTGAGCGGCGGCAGAAACCGCGTGGGAATCCCCAGCTCCGCGAGCAGATCGCGCGCCCAGCCCCTCGTCCTCGCATCGATCATCTGCGTCGTCGTCGCATTGGTGAACTCGGCGCGCAGCGCGCCGGTGAGCCAATAGTTCAGGATATCGGCGATCGTGCCGAACCCCGCGGCCGCCGCGATGACACGCGGCGTCGCCTGGCACGCCGCGTAGAGCTGATAGAGCGTGTTGATCGACAGGAACTGGATCCCGGTGATGTCATAGATGCGCGCGCGCGACACACGCGCGAACACCGCCTGCATCACGCCGTCGGTCCGCGGATCGCGGTAATGAAACGGATTGCCGAGCAGCTCGCCGCGCTCGTCGAGCAGGCCGTAGTCACAGCCCCACGTATCCACGCCGATGCTGTCGAGCGAAGTGCCTTCCGAGACGACCACGTCCAGCGCGCGCTGCATATGCAGCCAGAGACGGAGGAGATCCCAGTGCAGCGAGGCGCCCTCGCGCACTGGCTCGTTGGCAAATCGATCCACCTCACGGAGATCGAGGATGCCGGACCGCAGCGTACCAAGCATCGCCCGGCCGCTCTCCGCTCCGAGATCGAATGCCAGAAACCGGGTTCGCATGACCCAGGGGAGAGCATATGCCGGGAGAGGGTGCCGGCCAACGGCGTTCTGGCGCGGCGCGGGTGTTTTGCGATATGGAACGAGAGACGAGGCGGAAAGAACAGGAGTTCGGACGATCAGGCGGGAGATTGCCGCTCTCCTGTTTCACAGTACAAAACAGCGCCGGGGGCGGTCGGGGCATTGCTCCTGTTCGTCGTGAGGATGTATCGTCGTGAGCCTTGGTATTTGCGCGAACACATGAATACGACTGCGATCAGACAAGCACTCGAACAGCAACAGGGACTTCTCAGGCTCGAGCCGTGCTGGGTGCCGCGATCGTTCATGCACCCGGGGAGACGCCTCCGCCTGCATCCCGACGACCTCTACGCGTACGGCGCTCATCGCGGCGGGATCAACGAACGGTGGTTCTCGTCGACGACGAACGCCGACAATGGGCCCGGTACGCCGCCGGACGAGGGGCTGAGCTATGTGCGGCTGCAGGACGGCACACGCTTTCTGCTGAAGGACGCCGTCGATACGGCGGGCGATTTCCTGCTCGGCAAAGCCGTGATGAGCCGCGAGAAGGGCTGGAACCTTCTCTGCAAGTTCTTCGACAACATGGGACCGATTCCGCATCACATGCACCAGAAGGAGGAGCATGCGAAGCGGGTCGGCCGGCGCGGGAAGCCGGAAGCGTATTACTTCCCTCCGCAGTACAACCCGACCGACAACAACTACCCGTACACGTTCATGGGACTCGAGCCGGGCACGACGAAAGAGGACGTTCGCCGCTGCCTCGAGAACTGGAACAAGGGGGACAACGGGATCACGTATCTCTCGCGTGCGTTTCGGCTCGAGCGCGGAACCGGTTGGCAGATCGATGCCGGCATCCTGCACGCGCCGGGATCGCTCCTGACGTACGAGCCGCAGGTGAACAGTGACGTGTTCGCGATGTTCCAGTCCGAGGTCGAGGGCCGGATCATCGACTGGAGCCTCCTGACGAAGGACGTGCCCCCCGAACTCAATCGCGATCTCGACTACATCATCGGGATGCTCGATTGGGACGCGAACGTCAACCCGCGATTCGCAGAAACGAATCGCCGCGTTCCCGCGCCCGTCAAGCCATTCGTCCAAACGGAGTCCGAGGGCTATCGCGAAGTCTGGGTGACCTATGGGACGGAGTGGTATTCGGCGAAGGAGCTGACGGTTCTGCCCAAGCGCACCGTCACGATCACCGACAGCGCCGCATACGGAATCATCCTGACACAGGGGCACGGCACGTTCGGCGGCCTGCAGGTCTCGACGCCGTCGATGATTCGCTTCGGACAGATGACGGAGGACGAGCTGTTCGTCTCGTTCGACGCCGCCCGCGCGGGCGTCCGCATCGAGAACCGCAGCGAGTCGGATCCGCTGGTGATACTGAAGCACTTCGGGCCGGGGAACGCGGATGCACCGTCGGTGAAAGCGTGAGGTTGTCGGTAGTCGGTTGTCGGTTGTCGGTTGTCGGTGATTGGTCGATTGGTGATTGGTTGATTGATGTTTGGTAGTTAGCTGGAGGGCCGGTGATTTGAAGATCCAACCTCTGACAACCGACTACCGACTACCAACTACCGACTACCAACAACCGACTACCAACAACCGACTACCAACAACCGACTACCGACTACCGACTACCGACTACCGATCTCCTCGTGGAGACTCCATATGACATCGACCCACAGTAAGCCCGCACTGCACAACGCGATGTGGCCCGGCCTGGTCGGCAAAGGAGGACCTGGCGCTGAGCCGCCCATCGATCTCGATACGATGCTGAACCTCACCGCTGCCGCGCGCGTGAACGGCACGAAGTTCGACGGCGTCGATCTCTTCCTATTCGATCCGCACGTCAGCATCGATTCGACTGACGATGACCTGAAGCGGCTGGCGGACAAGATCCGCTCCAAAGATCTCGTCGTCGGGTCGCTCGTGGCACCCGTGTGGCCGCCGACGGGCGGCGGGTCGGCGATGGGCTCGGAGGAGGAGCGCAGCGCGTTCCTCACACAGGTGCGCAAGGCCTGCACGATTGCCCGCAAGCTGCGCGACATCGGGATCCGGAAGTACGGCATCGTCCGGATCGATTCCGCGGCGAGTCCTGGTGAATGGGCGAAGGATCCGGCCGGCAACACCAAGAAGATCGCGGACACGTTCCGAAAGGCCGCCGACATCGCGGAGAGCCACGGCGAGCGTCTCGCCGCCGAGGGAGAGATCTGCTGGGGAGGCATGCACAGCGTGCGGCGCAACGTCGAGCTGCTCGAGATGGTGAACCGGCCGAAGACGGTCGGCTTCCAGGCGGACATGGCGCACACGCTGCTGTTCACGATGGGCTACAACGCGCCGGACGACCGCATTCTGCCCGAAGGATTCGATTGGAAGGACCAGTCAGCGCTCGACGAAGGGTTGCGGAAGATGACGAACGCGTTGCGACCGTGGACGATCGACTTCCACGTCGCGCAGAACGACGCCACCGTGAAGGGATCGGGGTCCCATGACAAAACCGGACGTCATTGTCTCCCCTTCGATCCGAACGGCAAGCTGGATATCGTCCGCCATGCAGGGTTCTGGCTGCGCGATGAAGGCGGCGAGGTGACGCGCCGGTTCGAGCACATCTGCTGGGACGGCTGCATGTTCCCGAACGCCGTCATGACGCAGCAGAAGACATGGAACGACGTCCTCGCCGTCATGAAATCGGTGCGTGATGCGCATGGTTGGTCATGAGCTCATAGCTGAGAGCTGACTGATGAAAACCCTGAATGTCGGGCTGATCGGTTACGGCTTCATGGGCCGCACTCACTCGAATGCGTTCCTGCAGGCGCCGCGCTTCTTCGATCTCCCCTACAAACCCGTGCTCAAGGCTGTCGCCGCACGCAACGAGGATCGCGTGAAGGCCTTCGCGGCGAACTGGGGGTACGAATCGTACGAGACGGATTGGCGAACGCTCGTCGGACGCAAGGACATCGATCTCGTTGACATCGCGAGCCCGATCGATACCCACCGCGAAATCGCGATTGCCGCGGCGCGCGCTGGGAAGATCGTGAGGTGCGAGAAGCCGCTGGGCAGAAATGCGAAGGAAGCGCAGGAGATGGTGGCGGCCGTCGAATCAGCCGGTGTGCCCAACGCTGTCTGGTACAACTACCGGCGGGTGCCAGCTGTCGTGATGCTGAAGCAGCTCCTCGACGAGGGCAAGTTCGGGCGCATCTTCCATTACCGGACGAAGTTTCTGCAGGACTGGACGATCTCGAAGGACCTTCCGCAGGGCGGCGAGGGCCTGTGGCGGCTCGATGTCGACGTCGCCGGCAGCGGCGTGACCGGCGACCTGCTCGCGCACAACATCGACACCGCGCTCTGGCTGAACGGACCGATTGCCGAGGTCACGGCGATGACCGAAACGTTCATCAAGGAACGCAAACACAACATCACCGGCAACGTCCAGCCGGTCGGGATAGACGATGCGAGCGCGTTCCTGTGCCGGTTCGAGAACGGCTCGCTCGCTACGTTTGAGGCGACGCGCTATGCCCGTGGGCACAAGGCGCTCTACACGCTCGAAATCAACGGCGAGCACGCGTCCGCCTTCTGGGACCTGCACGATCTCCATCGCATTCAGTACTTCGATCATCGCGATGAGGGACGCGTCCGGGGCTGGCGCAGCGTCCACGTCACGGACGGCGATCAACCCTATATGAAGCACTGGTGGGTCCCGGGACTGCAGATCGGCTACGAGCACACGTTCATCCACCAGTGCGCGGATTTCCTGACGGCGGCCGCCGAAGGTCACAGCGCCCCGCCGACGTTCCGCGACGGGCTCGCCACGGATTGCGTGACGGACGCCGTGCTCAAATCGGCGCGCACGCGGCAGTGGGAGAAGGTTTCGGCGGCGGAGTCGAAGGCCGAAGCTCGATAGAGCGCTGAGAGCGCTCCACGAAAGGACTCGATGCGTCACACACTTGCGAACCGTTTCGGGATCGGCACCGTCTTGTTGCTGGCGGCCGGTGCGGCAGCGATCGCACTGCAGTCCCCGGCGCAGCAGCCTGGCGGCGCAGCCCAGGGCCGCGGACGCGGCGGGTTCGCGCGTCCAGAGCCGCTGCCCTTCGAGTACCACGAGGGCTACGATTCGATCTTCGACGGCACGTCGCTGAAGGGATGGGATGGGGATCCGAAGCTGTGGCGCGCGGAAGGAAACGCGATCGTTGGCGAGACGACGCCCGAGAACAAGATCGATGAGAACACGTTCCTGATCTGGCGAGGCGGCGAGCCCGCGGATTTCGAGCTGAAGCTCGAGTACCGGATCAGCGCGACGAACAGCGGCATTCAGTTCCGCAGCGTGCAACTGCCCCAGGGCTCGCCGGACGGCCGCGGCGGCTCAATCAAGGGCAAGTGGGTGCTGAAGGGCTATCAGGCCGACATTGACTACGCGAACATGTTCACGGGCCAGATCTACGAGGAGCGCGGCCGCGGCTTTCTCGCGATGCGCGGGCAGATGACGGTCGTCCCGGAGGGAGGCGGCCCGAAAATTCTCGGCGCCCTGCAGACGGGTGCTGACGACCTCAAAGGCATTATCAAGGCGAACGACTGGAACCAGGTTCACCTCATCGCCCGCGGCGACGCGATCATCCAGGTGCTCAACGGCCATGTGACGAGCATGCTCGTCGATCACGACACGAAGAACCGCGCGATGAGCGGGCTGCTCGGCATCCAGATGCACGTCGGCGAGCCGATGAAGATCGAGGTCCGGAACGTCTGGATGAAGAAGCTGTAGCGGGCGCTAAAAGGACCGCCCCACCTGCTTCACCCACATGTTGCGGACGAACACCTTGGTCGTCGCCTCGATTTCTATCCCGAACAGACCCGGCTGATTGTTCGACGACGACGGGTCGTCGTCGATCATGGCGGCCATGAGCTGGCCGTTCACGATGTGCAGGAACGTGCCGCCGCGCGCGATGACCGTGTACTGGTTCCAGTCGTTTATCCGTACGACCGAGCCGAGCGCCGTGCGATCGCCGATGGTCCCCATCAGCTTCTTGCTCTTCTCGCCGAATCCTTCGACGACCTGACCGCGCCACGCCAGAATCCGCATCGGCGTGTTCTCGGAGTAGAACTGCCCGGTGTAGATGCGGCTCGGCCAGAAGTCCGCCTGTGGCCCCGTCATCATCCAGTTCAGGTTCACCGGCCCGACGTTCGCGGTGACGGCCGGCGAAACGGGCGCAAGCCACGGAATTCCGGTTTTGCTCCTGTACTGAATCCCGCTCCCGCCGTCCCCTTCGATCTTGATCTCGAACTTCAGCGTGAAGTCCTTCGCTTCGAGGTTGCGGTACACGATGTAGCTGTTGCCGCTCGGGTTGGACGGCGTGGACTCGCCGACGATCGCGCCGTCCTCGACGCGCCAGAACTTCGGGTTCCCGTCCCAGCCCTTCAGCGTTGCACCGTCGAAGAGCGGTTGGTAGCCGTCGTGGTCGTTGAAATCCATCGGGCTCGGCTCGGTGAACCGCATGCCTCGGCCTGATGGCTGGTGGGCGCCCGAGGCGGGCGGCGGCGCCTGCTGCGCCGTCATGCCGCTGAGCGCCGCCCCGAGTGTCAAGCCGATGGTCAGTCCAATGAGGCCGCTCTTCATGCAAATCTGCCCCGGGCTGGGGTCAGAGCCCGCCCCCTGGCGCAGCGCGCCAAGTGCGTGTGCTGCCGTCTGTTGCGCCGAATCTGCCTTCCGGGCTCTGACCCCCGAGTGGGGCGGATTTGTACGCAGAAACTGATCGCCATGTAATTCGGTCCCATGGCTCTGACCCCGGACGCACCGTTCGGGGGTCAGAGCCCGTGCGGAGCGAGTTCACCGCTTACCAGACGAACCGCAGGCCGAACTGCTGGCTCCGCCCGTCGTCGGCGCTCGTGATCGTCCCGACCGTGCGGTTCGAGATGTTCAGATCCGGCGTACCGAAGTTGGCGTGATTCAACAGGTTGAACACGTCCCAGCGGAACTCGATCCGCGCCCGGTCGATCGGGAAACGCTTGCTGAGCGAGAAATCCACGCGCTGCGTTCCCGGCCCGCGCACCGTATTGCGTCCAGCGGTCCCTTGCGTGCCCGCGGCCGGGACGACGTAGGCCGTCGGATCGAACCAGTGATCCGGCGTGGGATTGTCGATGTTTCCCTTGTCCCCCTCGCGGCCCGGCGCGAAATTCACGCGCTGCGGAATGAACGAGCCGCACTGGCAAACGTTGGTGGAGGACACCGAGTACGGGAATCCCGATCCTGCGCGGATGATCCCCGAGAGCTGCCAGCCCCCGAACACGTAGGCCGCCGGTCCCCCGCCCGCCAGCCAGGTCTTACCGGGGCCGAACGGCAGCTCGTACATGCCGCTGATCGCCGCGCGATGCCGCTGGTCGTAGCGCGCCGGAGCTTCGTCCGCGTTCAAATTCCAGGCGAACGCGGTGTCGTTCGCTTCGATCTCACCGGAGCCGTTGTCGGTGCTCTTCGAAACCTGATAGTTGCCGAGGAACGAGAAGCCGTTCGAATAGCGTTTCTCGACGCGGAACGAGACGCCGTGGAAGCGCGCCCATCCGGCGTCTGACGAGTACAGGATGGCCGACTGGAACGCGGGATACGGGACCCGCGTCACGATTGGCGTCGTGCCGGGCTGCGCCTGGTTGATGTTGTAGCGCTTGTGCTCGTTGTAGCTGCGGCTCCCGGTGTAGGCGACCTCGACGACGTAGTTGCGTCCCAGCGAGCGCTGAACGTTCCCGTTCCACTGCACCGTGTACGCGCTCCGGTTGCTGGGATCCATCGAGAACGGCGCAGGGAACTGCGGGATGTTGTTCAGATCGGGGAACAGCGTGTCCGCGTTGAAGCTCAGGTCCTTCGGCGTCGGCTGCAGCGAGTACTGCCCGTAGTACGGCGGCACGAGCCGCGAGAACTGAAGCTCGTTCAGGTTCAGATTGTCGTAGTAGACGCCGAACCCCGTGCGCGCCACGGTGCGATCGTTCACGTTGTACGCGAGACCGAGGCGCGGGCCCCAGTTGTTCAGATCCTTCTTCAGGATGCCCGCGGGGAAGAAGTTATCCTGGTTGATCACGAGAGGAACGAGCTGCGGCGGAAGGCTGGCCGGAAGCTCGTGGTAGCCGATCTTCCCGGTCGCGGCGTCGAACGATCCTTCGATGCCGTTCTTCTCGGCCCACGGCGCGAGGTACTCCCAGCGGATCCCCATCTGCAGCGTCAGGGATCGATTGATCTGCCAGTTGTCGTCGAAGAACGGCGCGAACGTCGGCGACGAGTACGTCGAACGGGAGCTGCCAAACGCGCCCGTGCACGTCGAGCACCAGCCGAGCAGGAAATCGGCAACGGGATTGCCCGAGAACTGCCCGTTGAACGTGAAGCCGCCGCGCGGCGGCACCTCGGTAAGGTGGTCGAAGTGACGGAACTGCGCCTGGATCCCGAAGCGGGTGTTGTGACCCCCTTTCACCCAGCTCGTCGCGTTCGCGACGCTGTAGATGTGCTCTGTCGCCCCCTGTGTGATACCGCCCTCACCGTTGCCGCTGAAGCCGGTCATCGTGAAGCCTGGCCGTCCGTAGTCGATCGGATCGACCCCGCCCGCGAGATTCCGAAGTCCGATGTCGCCAACCCAGTTGCGGCCGTCGAGGCTGATCGGCGCGTTGAGGTGATACGCGTAGTTGTACCCGAATCGCGTCTCATTCACGATCGACGATGAAACGACCCACGTCTCACCGACCGCCAAGTTGCGGCCTTTCTGCGGGAAATCGGTGTAGCTGAACGCGGACGGGTTGGTCTGGGCGCCCTTGTAGTAGAGGAAGCGCTCGAACAAGTTGTGGGAGTGACTCAGCACCTGATCGAGCCGCACGTCCGCCGTATCCGCATCATCGTTGAACGGCTTGACGACGCGGTAGTTGTTGGAACCAGTGTTGTTGGGCGCGGGAATCGTTGGCCCGAGGGTTTTGGCGAAGTTCGAGAAGCGGCTCGATGGAATGATGTTCCCCGGAAATTGCGCGCCCGTGAGCGGGTCGATGATTGGGGTGGCGATGCTCGAGAAATCTCCGGATAGCTGCGCGGGGCTCTGAACGCTGGCGAACAGGGTACGGTCGGCAGTTGTGCGCAACGCCTCGTAGCCGCCGAACACGAACGCGCGGTTCTTCACGATCGGACCGCCGGCGCTGAACCCGCCCTGAGTTCGATCGCCGGGCTTCTGCCCGAAGAAGTTCGGAGAACTGAATCGATCGTTCCGCCAATAGTTGTAGCCGGACGCGGTCACCCTGTTCGTGCCGGACTTCGTGACCATCGACACGACGGCCTGTCCCTGTCCGTACTCGGTCGTGAACGAATTGCGCAGCACGTTCACTTCCTGTACGGAATCGAGCGGCGGATTCAATGACAGGTTGTTGAACCGCAGCGAGCGGACGTAGACGCCGTCGATCGCGTAGTTCGTGGAGCTGTCACGCCCGCCTTCGACGGTGATGTACTGGCTGCGGCTGCTGCCCGCCGCGCCGAACTGCGTGCCGCGGTTGAACGCCTGCGGCGTAACGCCGGCCGACAGCGATGCGAACGCCAGCGGCGATCGCGTCGAGACGGGAAGCTCTTCGATCTGCTTCTCGTTGATCGTCTGAGAGACGGACGCGTTGGTCTGCTGGAGCAGCGGCGACTCCCCCTGCACGCTGATCGTTTCCGAGAGAGACGCCAGGCCGAGCGTGAAAGTCGGGCGGGCGATTTCGCCGTTGCGCAGCGTGAGGTCCTTGACCTCCGCCGTCTGGAAGCCGGTGAGCTCGATCTTCACCGTATACGTCGCGGGGGGAAGATTCGGAACGGAAAATCGCCCCTCCGAATCGGTCTGGGTGACGCGCTGGGCGTTCGTCGCGTTGTTCGTGACGGTGATCGTCGCGCCCGGGAGGCCGGCCTTGCTGGCGTCCAGCACCTGACCGGCAATGCCCGACGAGGCAGTTTCCTGCGCCAGTGCAGCCGGGCAGAGCGCCAGCAGCGCCGCCAGCGCAAGGGCGAAATACCTGAACATAGTGCAGCCCCCTCCTGTCAGTTCTGCGTCGTCCGCGTTGTCCGCGGCCCTTTGCATACCCGCGAGCGCGGGGCATTGGGTGCTCACTAACCTCTGATGGATCGTCGACGGGATCAAATACTTTCGGCTCGAGCGTGCGCATTTCGCGCAGCGAAACGCCCGCGCCTGCCCGGTGGACGTGCGGCGCACGCGAAAAACTACACGGGAGAGGCACAATCGTGGAAACCGGGCGTGTGCTCAACAGGGCGCGCCGCTTTCGACACGCAAAACGGACCGCGAACGGGCGCGGACAGCGCGGACCACCGCAGGAGACCGGCCCGTTGACATCGCCGGGCGATCGCGTTATAAAAGTCGCAGAGATGTTATAAAAATAACATGACAGCCAAACCGCTGCACACCGTCCTCACCAAGCGCGAACGCCAGATCATGGACGTGCTGTACCGGCTGGGGCGCGCGACGGCGGCGGACGTCCTGGCGAGCCTGCCGGAGCCGCCGAGCAACTCGACCGTGCGCACGCAGCTCCGCGTCCTGGAATCGAAGGGCTACGTTCAGCATGAAGAAGAAGGGCTTCGATTCATCTACTCGCCGCGCGTGCCACGACACTCCGCGCGAAGGTCCGCCGTGAAGCATCTGCTGGACACCTTCTTCGATGGATCGAGCGCAAAGCTCGTGGCGGCGCTGCTCGGAGGCGAGAACAGGATTCCCGACGAGGAGCTCGATCGCATCGCCGAGATCGTCAGGAACGCGAAAGGCAGTACACGATGAGCGTTCTCCTCGACCTCACCGTTCGAGCCTCGATCGTCCTCGGAGCGGGTCTCGTCGCCCGCGCATTGGTGCGGCGCCGATCCGCGAGCTTGCGGCATGGTGTGCTGACGACGGCGCTCCTGGCGGCCGCCGCCGTGGCGCCGCTCTCGTGGCTGTTGCCTGTCTGGACGGTACCCATCGCTCGCGCGAACCCCATTTCGTCGGTGCAATCCGCGCACAGGCGGGACGGTCGAACGGCAGTTTCGACTGCACCGAGGGACACGGCCGCGTCCGGCGCGCGGCTGCCTCTCGTGGTGTCGGTCTGGGCTCTGGCCGCCGCGGTAAACGGCGGCATGCTGCTCTTCGGCATCGGGCGTCTCGCGCGCATCACCGCGCGCGCACAGCCGCTCGACGATGCCCGATGGATGCGGCTCGCGGATGACACGCGGATCGAGTACGGCGTGAGGCGCCCGATCACGCTTCTCGAAACGAACGCTCCTGAGGCGCTGGCGACATGGGGCGTCTTCAGGCCCTGCCTGCTGTTGCCGCGGCATGCTCGCGACTGGGACGACGAGCGCGTGCACATCGTGCTGCGCCACGAGCTCGCGCACATCCGGCGCAACGACTGGATCGTGCAGATTGGCGCCGAACTGCTCCGGTGTGTCTACTGCTTCAACCCGCTCGTCTGGATTGCCTGCCGCCGCCTGCGTCAGGACAGCGAGTACGCCTGCGATGACCGGGTCATCGCCACCGGCATCTCACCGCAGACTTACGCTACACATCTTCTGGAGCTCGCGCGAATGTGCCGTCTGACAACGGACGTCGCGCGGTCATTTCAGGGCCGCGATCCGGCGATGCTCATGGCCCGGCCGTCGACTCTCGAAAGGAGAATTTCCGCCATGCTGAACTCGAATCTCGATCGCCGGCGCGTTTCACGCAGCGCGGTCGCCGCAGTTGCCGCGCTCTTCGTCGTCATCGCGCTCCCTGCATCCGCGCTTCGCGCCGGCCAGGCGTCTCCCCTGCCGCTCAAGGGATCCGTGTACGACCCCACCGGCGCGGTCATGCCCGACGTCGAGCTGACGCTCGAGGGCGCGAACAATACCGCGGTGACCACGAGAACGGATGCGGCGGGCAGCTTCGAATTCGCCTCGGTCGCGCCCGGCCGGTACGTGCTCGATGCGGCACTGGCGGGATTCAAGACGCTACGCTACCCGCTGGAGCTGCGTACCGCGCGCGATTGGGATCGCGCGATCACGCTGCAGGTTGGCGACCTTCAGGAAATGATCACTGTCCAGGCGCAACGCCTTCCGAATGCGGGCGCCGCGACCCCGGCGACGCAGCCGCTCCGCGTTGGCGGCAATATCAAGGTGCCTCTAAAGCTGCACGATGTGCACCCAATCTACCCGGCTTCGATGCGCGCCGCGGGACGTGAGGGGGTGGTACCAATCGAAGCGATTATCGGCCGCGATGGAAGCGTCGCCTCGGCACGCGTGCTCAGCGCGCAGGTTCATCCGGATTTTGCGGCGGCTGCCCTCGATGCCGTGCGGCAGTGGCGCTTCACGCCGACGCTGCTCAACGGCGAGCCCGTAGAGGTGGTGATGACGGTCTCGGTGACGTTCAAATTGGCCGAGTAGAGGTGACTCATTTCAGGCCGCGTTCTTCAGCGGCCTGCTACATCTCCCCTGCGGGCAGCGGCCCGTCGGTCGCAAGCTGAATCGCGCGATACCCGCCGCGCGCCTTGAAGTAGAACAGCAGCCCGCCGAAGATGAAGAAGAGGATCACGCAGAGGATGGCGATCATCTGCAGCGCCGCGCCGGGACCATATCGATCGATCCTGGCGCCCATGATCGGCAGCGCCACGGCGACCGACAGCATGCCCGTGCCTCCCATGATTGAAATCAGCAGCGCCCCGCCGCGGGGGAACCGTTCGGCTGTCACGCCGAGCATCGTCGGCCAGAAGTAGGTCTTGCCGAGGCCGAAGAGCGTGGCGGCGGCAAACGCCACGACCGCACTGGTGCCGGGCTTCAGCGCGCCGAGCCAGTACAAACCGATGCCGGTCAGAATCGAGCACACAAACAGGGTTCCGATCGGATTCCTGTGCGCGATGCCGCTGCCGAACGTGCGCAGCAGGAACATCAGGCCGGCGGTGTAGACGAGGAACAGGACGCCCTGGAGCTGCGGCACGAGCGCGCTCATGACCGAGGGGAACCACTGATCCGGCCCGAGCTCCGCGGCGGCGGTCATCCACATGCAGATGAACAGGAGCAGGAACAGCGGCCGCGCCGTTTCGCGCCACATCTCCGCGGTTGAGACATTGGACGTTACGCGCTCGGTCGGCGGATACGGCATCGTCACTGCCATGAAGAGATAGATGGCCGCTGGGACGAGGATCGTGGCGAGCTTGACTTGCCAGCTGGCATTGAACATCTGCGTCATCGCAACCGCGAGGAGCCCGCCGATCACCATACCGCCAGGCCACCACGCGTGAAGCATGTTGAGGCGCTTGGTTTTCTGATCGCTGTAAATCGTGGCCACCAGCGGATTGATGACCCCCTCGACGAGGCCCTGCGACAGCCCCATGACGAAGTACCCAGCGTAGAGCAGCGTCGGTCCGACCTCGGAGAAGATGGACGACACGGGCGCCGCAGGGTGCGGCGCGACGAGCACGAGGCCGACGCCGATGAAGTAGCCCACCGCGGACAGCACGTGGAGCGCGCGCATGCCGACGAGATCCACGAGCGCTCCGCTGATGAAGATCGAAATCGTGAACGCCCAGAACGCGGGGCTGAAGATCAGACCCATCTGCTCGTTCGTGAGCTGAAACGAGCTGCTCAGCGCGGGCGCGATGTCGCCGCGAATCGCGAACACCATCGCCGTCGTCACGAGCGAGACGCAACTGGCGACGAAGAGCCTCTGTCTCTGCATTGGACCGCTCCTGAAACGCTTATCGCGCGCTGGCCGGGCGACCGGATCGTCCGTGCGTGAGATTCTCTATCAGAAACAGACCGCTTTTGCCACCGCAGACCAGGTCCAGATCACCGTCCCCGTCGACGTCGGCTGCCGGGATCTGCATCCCGCCCCCCACTCGGCCGCCGTAGTCGATGATGTGCCGGACCCATTCCACCGTGGACGACGCGGCGGCGCGGTCGTTACGAAATTCGTACCAATACAGCCCCAGCGGCTCGCGCTCGCCAGGGTCATTGCCGTTATGGGCCATGAAGCGCTTGCCGGTGACGAGATCCATGCGGCCATCGCCGTTCAGATCGACGAGCGTGGAGGCGTGCGCCTGGGACCAGGCGCTGTCGACCGCATGGCGGGCCCACGGTCCGCTGGCCGTGTGCTCGAACCAGAAGACGCCGTAATCGTGCGCCGCCCCGGCGACGATGTCGTTGCGCCCGTCGCCGTTCACGTCGACGACGTGCATGAACCCGAGATCCGTCACGGGTGGCGCCGCTGGCGTGGGTGATCCTGTTGGCGGTTTCGTGATGTTGGTCGTCTCCCAGTCCGGATGGAACGCCCAGTTGCCGGCGGCTCGAGGATCGGCGGGGGCTTCGAGCCAGCCTCGCGGCGTGAGGATGTCCGTCCGGCCGTCCCGGTTCACGTCGCCGGCGCCGATGCCGTGGCCGTAGCTGCGGTCGCTGATGACGTGTGCGATGAACGCGCCGTTCTTTGCCTCGTACCAGGCCTGGCCGGTGCCGTTCTCCTGGGCGACGATCTCGTTCGCCTTGCCGTCGTTGTCCATGTCGGCAAGGATCGCGAACTCGATGTTGAAGCCCGAATGGATAACAGACGCGGACCACAATTGATCCGCGGCACTAACGTGCCGCGCTGCGACTGCGTCGGTTGGCGCGAGACCGCGGCCGGGATTCTTCCACCACACGATCTGTTTTGCGAACCAGGACACCGACACGATGTCGGGGTACCCGTCGCCATCGGCATCGACGGGCAGATCGCTGAAGTCATCGATGTATTGCTGCAGGAAATTCAGTTCGCGAAAGCGATGCTTCGTCCAGGACGGCCCTTCGTACCAGAACTCGCCCGAGACGATGTCGAGGCGGCCGTCGTGGTTGATGTCGGCGACAGCGGCCGTCTCGCTCGCGCCGGGATCGACGGCATGAATGCGGAATGGAATGTCTGGCGGGCGCGGCGCAGGCGCGAAGGACACCAGAAGGCAACCGACCGCAACTGTGACGCGCATCACGATTCCAATTTCCGAACCCCCGATTTCCGAGCCCCGACTGCCACCTACGGCGTCACGCCAAAGCAGTAGAGCGTCCCGTCATAGGTGCCGAGGTACACGCGGCCGTTGACGACCGTGATGCCCGAGAAATGATTCCACATGTGCATCTGGTCGCCGCTCGTCCACAGCTCCTTGCCGGTCTCGGCATCGAGCGCGTAGATGGTCGCGTGCGTGCCCTTCGACGCACGGATCGTCGAATCAAACTGCAACCCGATGTCCGGCCACGACTGCTTCGTCTCCTCCCCGCTTCCGTAACCGAACACGATCCCGTTGACGATCACGACCGGTTCGCCGCGATGCATGTCGCGTGAGACCCATGCTGGCGTCAGGGCTGGCTGCCCGTCCTTGTCCTCGACCTTGAACGCCGCGACACCGCCTTCCTGCGCCGCCGGCGTGTTCGCGATTGGGAACGTCATCTGCGAATGCACGGGGCCCCAGAACGGGGCAAGCACCCACCGCGTGCCGGACGAATCTTCCCACGTCGACAGCGCGCCCCAGCTTCCGGCATCCTGGAAGTCGACTTCTTCGTTGCAGAAAAGCGGCGTCTTGTAGAGCGGCGTCTGGTGATCGGCGCCGCCGGGCGATCGCGGATCGAGCAGGTACACTCGGCATTCCTTGCCCGATGCAGCCATCAGCTCGCGCCCCTTGTAGTTGAAGATCGTCGGCGTGTTGTTGGGATCGAGATCGCGCTTGCGCAGCCAGTCCCAGTTCTTCGGCGTGTAGTAGTCCTTCAGCTTCAGATTATTCCCGGCAATCTCAACGGCAACCACGCTGTTCGCGTACCGCGGCGGATCGCTGGTCGGATCGTAGACCCCATCCCCCGTCGTCGACCACGCCGCGCCCGTTGAGTCGATCGCGGCCCCGCGCCGCCCCCAGGCACCGCCGCTCCCGGCGCTCCAGCTCATGACGTGGTGCTGCGGGTCGTCGAGCCGCACCGCCGCCACCGAGCTGCCCGCGTACGTGTTCGCCATCCACAGCACGTTGTCGACGAGATTCAGCGACCAGCCCTTGCCTTCGTGGAACATGTACGCGGGCTGCAAATCCTCGCCCGTCGCGGCGTTGAGGATGTGGAGCATGCCGTCGCCGGTGACGAAGTACACGGGCCTGCGTCCCTGTGCGTCGGGCGGACCGATGACGGGCGTGTCGCTGCTGCCGCCGGGGCGTAGAAATCCGAGATGCCGCGGATCCTGCGGCTCGGGCCCGCCGAACCCGCTCGTGTTCGCCTTCGGCTCGTACGTCCAATGTTTCTTCCACAGGATCGTTCCGGCCTCGACGTCGAACGCGTAGAGGTTGTCGGAGATGCCCGAAACGATGCCGACCTGCTTCGGGCCGGCCGCTGTCTCGAGTCGACTGATGATCAGGACTGGCATCAACGCGTGGAGCGCGCGCGGCTCGTTCCCGGTCTCGAGCTTCCATTGGAGCGTGAGGTTCTTGACATTGTCCGTCGTCAGGACCTTCTCGTTGCGGTTCCAGCCGGTGCGCTGGTTGTCGCCGCCGTCGGTGAGCCAGTCGACGAGCTGCGCGCTGCCGTCGGACTGGGCGGTCACGACCGCGGCGTGCGGCCAGGGCCCGGCGTTCCAGGCGAGCGCGCAACACGCGAGGGTCGCGGCAAGTGAAATGGACTTCTGCATATCGGGGCCTCTTCCCGCGCAAGTGAAGTTGCGCGCTACACGGGAGGCACGTCTCGAGACGTGCCCTACACCTTATCGGTCAACAGGATGACTGAACGCGTACAGCGTGCCGTCGTAGGTTGCGACGAGCACCGTGCCGTCGCCGCCCACCGGTCCAACGCCGTGCGTGAACGACGTGATGGCCGTGCCGCTGTTCCACAGCTCTTTCCCGTTCGTCGCGTCCAGTGCGTACAGCACTGCCGGCTTCGATTGCTTGACCCGCTCGGCGGCCGGCATCTTTGGGTCAGGCGCGTTGAACTCGCCGGTCGACAGCGCGAACAGGACGCCGTTGATCACGAGCGGCGGTGCCGGGGCCGCGATGTCCTTCGACACCCACGCGGGCTCCAGCGACAGCGCTCCGTTGTGATCGACCAGCTTGAACGCGATGACGCTTCCGTTCTTCACGTTGCCGTAGTTCGCCGGAAAGCGCGTCGCGCCGAGGACGTTGCCGCCGGTCGTCGCAAACAGCCATCGCGTGTTGTCATCGTCCAGCCACGTGGCGAGCGCGCCGGCCGCGCCGCTCGCTCCCGCGCTGTTGGTGAACGGGTCCGTCTTGTACAACGCCGTCGCGTGATCGGATCCGCCGGGCGACGCGCCGTCGAGCAGGTACACACGGCCGTCCGCGTTGGCGGCCGCAACGATCCACTTCCCCTTGTGCTCGAATGCGAGCGGCGACGTGGTGAACGGCTGCGCGGCGGTGAACCAGCCCTTCGGCTTCAGCGTTTGCGGGTCGAGCGACACGAGCGCGTTCGCATACGTGGAGCCGCCCGCACCGGTTGCCGCGTAGATCGTACCTTCGCCGCTGAACGTGAGGCCGTATGTGCCGTCGATCGAGGCGCCCTGCGCGTCCCAGTTCGTCACCGTGTGGGCGTCGTTCGACAAATCGAGCGCCCACACGCCGTTCGCGGTGCCTCCGCAATCGCCTGACGTCGCCGCATACAGCACTCCGTCCACAAATGCCGTTCCGACAACGTTGGCGCCGGGCGAGAGAAATTTGATCGGAGGCACGACGTCGACGCCGATCTGCGGGTTGATGGTGTGCGCCATGCCGCCGCTCGAGATCGCATAGACGTTCTCGTTGCCGCGTCCTGGTGGAGGCGCGCCGCCGCGTCCGCCGCGTCCACCCCCGGGGAGCTGGGCCGCTGCGCCGGGCGGGGCAGGCGCACCCGCTCCTGCGGGCAATCCGGCCGGTGCGCCACCGCCGCGTGCTGCCGGCGCGCCTCCAGCACCACCGGCC
>JBKPQB010000039.1:0-45461 GCA_046733875.1 Acidobacteriota bacterium | reverse complement strand
GGATCGGGACGCTCTCGAAGGGGCAGCGCAAACGTGCGGCGCTCGCCATCGGGTTGCTGACGGCGCAGCCGCTGCTGCTCGCCGGCGAGCCGTTCGATGGCCTCGATCTAGCTCCCGGAGCTGCTCACAGTGGCCGCCGGCGATTTGCTGAACGCCGCGCTCACAATCGCGCTGGGTGCGGCACCGCCGCGATCGCCGAACACCCGTCCACCGCGGCAATCCTGACGCTCAGCGTGACCGTCGGAACGTGGATTCTCAATTTCGCGGCGGCCGTTCATGGGGGCATGTGGGAGCGCGCGGCGGCATACACGCCGACCGCGATGGTCGCGGAATTCCAGCACGGCCTCGTGCGCGCGTCCGTCATCGTCCGTCGGGTTCTTCGAACAGACGAGCCCGCACTATGGTGAGATATGGTACGACGTCGCCGGCCGGCCCACGATGAGCCGTGTGACGAATGCAGACGGCGTGCTCGAAGCCATCTATAAAGCGGCGGTGTGTCCGCGCCTGTTGCTGAGGAGGACGCATCATTTCGCGGGCATCCGTTGCCCCATCCGCCGCGCGGCGCGGCGCTCGTGTTCACGTGGTGTTGCCCGCAGTGGTCCTGATGCGGCGATACTGTATTGGAGGAGATTGGCCTGATGACGGGATGTCGGCGCGGGCTCGAAGCGATGGCGATAGTGATGCTCGTCGTCGCGGCGGTTGCCGCAGCGGATGTGAAAGTAGATCTCACGCGCGAGCAAGGGGGGAGGCTGCCGCAGACCTTCGAGCCGATGGTCAGGACGTGGCTGGTCGCGCAGGACGCGTGGCACGAGCTGAGGATGACCGTGAACGAGGCGGATGTCCAGGCGTGGCTCGTTGGCCAGCCCGCGCTGAAGTACACGCTCGGGAGCGAGCCGGGTCCCGGTAGAAGCGGCGCGCCGCCGAATCCGGATCTCTTTCCTGCGAACAATGCAGTCTTGAGGCCGCCCGTGTCGGGACGAATCGGCTTGTGGGCGAAGACCGACTCGACCAGCTATTTCAAGGACTATGAGGTGAGCACGCGATGATGCGTCGTGCGGCCCTTTTAATCCTGTGCCTGCTCGGCGCCGCATCTTCGTTCGCGCAATCTCCGAACACTTCCACGATCATCGTCGTTGCGGTGGACGCCAGCGGCGCGGTCGTGCGGGACGCCGCCGTCAGTGTCGTCAACGCGCAGACGGGTACTCGCCGCGAAGGCATCACCGGAAGCGGCGGATTTGCCACGATCGCGGCGCTTCCGCTCACCGGGACGTACACGATCTCCGTCACTAAGTCGGGCTTCGCGGCCGATGAAGTGCGCGGCGTCGTCCTGCGCGCGGGTGACACGGCAACGGTGCGTGTGCGCTTGAACGTCGCCGCGGCGGACAGTCAGGTCACGGTGTACGGCACCGCGGAAGGCGTCCGCGCCGACCCGCAGCTCGGCCAGCGGCTCGATCCGGAAACGATCGACGAGACGCCGGTGCTCGGACGCAAGATCACGGCGCTGCCGCTGTTGAACGCGGCGTTCCGGCCCGCGAAAGGCACGGGCGATCTCTTCGTCAACGCGGTGTTCTTCGTCACGGGCGCGGGCGGTCGGCGTCAGCCCGCCGTCACGATCGACGGCGCGACGAACGACGATCCGTGGGGACGGCAGACGATGATGGCGACGGTGCCGTTGTCGGCGGTACAGGAGATGAGCGTCCTCTCGAACGCCTTCTCCGCCGAGTTCGGCTGGACGTCCGGCGCGGCGGTCAACATCGTGACGCGCGCGGGCACGAACGCGACGCACGGCAACGCGCTGTTCCTCGGCCGTCCCGGCGGCATGCAGGCCAAGAGCCTCGGCACGGAGGGCCAATGCCCCGGTTCGATCCCGACGTGCGTCGATCCGACCGTCGATGGTCAGGCCGTCGATCTGCTGCCGCCCGACGTCCCGGACGCGCTCGCGCAGTTCTCGGGCGCGCTGGGTGGTCCCATCGCGCGGGACAAGACGCATTATTTTGCGGCGTTCGACTACTCGCATCAGGACCGCACCGCGCCGATCACGTCGCCGCTGGTACCATCGGGCACCACCATCGTCGGCCATTTCCGGCAGGTGCTGGCGAACGCGCGCGTCGATCACCGTCTCTCGTCGGCGCACAGCCTGATGGGACGCGTGAACATCGATCGCTTCTACGACACGAATCCGCAGGACGTCGTGTCGGGGAACACCCTGCCGAGCGCGGGGCGCGAGTTCACGCGGCACACCTGGTCGACGCAGGTGAACGAGACGGCCATTCTCGCCCCTTCGATGCTGAACGAGGCACGGTTCGAATACCTCAATGGCGAGCCGATTACCGACTTCGAGCCCGTGCAGCCGTCGACGCAGTACACGCGCGCCGGCGCGTCGCCCTTCACGATCGGCGAATCGCGCTACGCGCACATCTTCAGCCGTCAGGCGCAGCTCTCCGACACGCTGACGTGGACGAAGGCCCGTCACTACGTGCGCATTGGCGGCAGCCTCGCGCGCGCCTCATCGGGCGGCGACGGGACCGAGTTCGGCAGCCCGTTCGTACTCGGGCAGTTCACCGTCCTCTCCACGACCACGAAGCCGTTCGACGAGATCACGCTGGCGGACATTCAGAGCTACACGCAGGGGTTCAATTTCGGCGTGGGATCGTATACCGAGCGGCAATGGCTGTTTGCCGCCTCCGCGCAGGACAGCTATCGCGTCCGCGACGACCTCACGCTGGACCTCGGCCTCCGCTACGATCGCCAGACCTTCAGCGATGCGGCCCGAAACTTCGCGCCGCGCATCGGCTTTGGCTGGAATCCGAATGGCGATTCGAGGACGGCGGTGCGCGGCGGGTACGGCGTGTACTGGACGCAGCTCCGATCCAATCTTGCCGCGAACTTCGAGCTGAACGGACCATTCGGCATCGGCTCGTACACAGCATCGCCGGGGCAGACCGGATTCCCTGCGTGCTTCACGTGCGCGCCTGTCGCATTCGATCCGAGCGCGGCCGCGTCGGCGTTGCCCCCGCGCAACGTGACCATCCGTCCCGGCCTCCGCGACGACTACATGCAGGCGTTCGCGCAGTTCGGCGTCGACTTCTCGAAGGTGCCGAACTACCCCGAGGCGCTCGTCAACCCGCGCAGCCGCGTCGCGTCGATCGGGGTCGAACACGAGGTTGCGTCGAATATCGTCGTTTCCGCGGACTACGTGCACCAGCATATGAGCGACCTCGATCGGACCGTGGATCTCAACGCGCCGTCGCCATTCGATCGCACGGCGCCGGGCGAGATCCGATCTCCGGCCAGCGCTGACGTCACGCGTCCCATCGCGCCGGTGAACGGCGGCTTCCGCCAGATCAACGCGATCATGAACCTCGGCCTGGCCGACTACGATGCGCTGCAGACCTTGGTGAGTTATCGAGGGAAGGGGAAGCTCCAGGCGTCGGTCAGCTACACGCTCTCAAAGGCGACCAACACCACGGAGCCGGACGGCAACGGCGTGAATCCGAATGACGCGAGCATCACGCGTCTTGGCGAGCAGGAGCGCGGACCGAGCCTGCTCGATCAGCGGCACCGCGCAGTCTTTTCTCTTACGTATCGCATCCTGCCCGATGTCATCGCCGGCACCGTGACGCAGATCGCGTCCGCGCGGCCGATCAATGCGACGACTGGCGTCGACAACAACGGCGATCGTGCGAACAACGATCGCCCCGTCATCGACGGCGCCGTCGTGTCGAAATCCTCGTTCCGCGGATCCGCCCAGTCGGACGCGGCGCTGTTCGCGGAAGGCCGCCTGCCGCTGGCCAATCGCAGTCTCTCGCTGCGCATGGAAGTCTTCAACCTGTTCAACCACCCGAACGTTCTGGGGCGGAACGCCACGTTCGGCGACACCGGCACGCCGCTCCCGACATTCGGCCGGGCGCTGGCAGGGCTCGCGAACATCGATCCGCCGCGAATGGTACAACTTCAGGTGAAATACGAGTTTTGAATCGGTAATCCAGCTTTACCCGACGGGCTTCGCCCCTCGGACTCCCGTACACGCTCTCTCGTGCTCCGTTCGCGTGGCTCACCCGTTCGCTCGGCGCTCGGGTCTGAGCGTCTCGGTTGAAGAGATACGCTGTCGTCCCCAATCGTCATGCGGACCCCGGCCCCGGCCCCGGGGTTCCCCGACCTCTGGCGCCAGCCGCGAATCCGGCCGATAATCCACCTGCCGCGCACGTCCGCCGGACCGCACGCAAGGAGCAACAGCACAATGGCTGCGAGACCGACCTGGAAAGGCTTCCTCAAGATCAGCCTCGTCAACATCCCCGTCCGGGTGTTTCCGGCGACCGATTCCGCCGCAACGATCAGCTTCAACCAGCTGCACGGCGAGTGTCAGACGCGCATCCAACAGAAGCGCTGGTGCCCGAAATGCGAACGGGAAGTGCCGCTCGCGGAGATCGTCAAGGGCTACGAATTCGAGAAGGGCCGCTATGTCGTCGTCGACGAAGAGGACATCGCCAAGGTGCGGCCGGAATCGACGCGCGTCATCGACCTCATCCAGTTCACGGATGCGCAGGCGATCGATCCGATCTACGTCGAGCGTCCCTATTATCTGGCGCCCGATGGGCAGATGGCCCAGGAGGCCTTTGCCGTGATGCGCGAGGGCATGAAAGGCAAGGCCGGCATCGGCAAGCTCGCGCTCTATGGCCGGGAGTATCTCGTGGCCGTCCAGCCGAAGGACAAGGGACTGGTGATGTACACCATGCGCCGCGCCAATGAGGTCCGGAGCATGGACAACATCGAGGAGCTCGGGAGTGTGCCGTCGAAGGTCAAGCCCGAAGAGATCAAGCTCGCGAAACAGGTCATCGAGAACTTCGAAGGGGCGCTCGATCTCACGGAGTATCGAGACGCGTATCAGGATGAGCTGCAGCGGATCATCGACGCGAAGATTGCCGGTGAGGAGGTCGTTGCGACCACGGAGGAAGCGCCTCCCAAGGTCGTCAACCTCATGGACGCGCTGCGCCAGAGCCTCGATCGCGTGAGCACCGGCAAGAAGAAGTCGGCGAAGGTAGAGATCGAAAAGGCGGTTGGAGGCACCGCTACACCCGCCAAGCCGGCGAAGGAGAAGAAGCGGGCGCGAGGGTAGGACCGCGGACGACGCGGAATTATCCCGCCTCGCTATCGCCCCGAGAACTGATCGAAGATCTGGCTCCGCACGAACTGCGGAGTCGTCCCGCGGCCGCAGCGGATCGTGAAGGAAGTCTGCTGTTTCCCATGCACTGTCACGCGCCAGCGATCGGGCACGCTTTCGGGCGAGACGGTGACCTCCCCATTCCCCACGCCGAGCTCACGCAGCACCGCGCGGGCAATCCGTTCGAGGTCGTCAAGTGTCAATGCATCTGCGATTCTGAAACAAGCTCGGGGTCGAGTCAATACTCGCGGAGCGCGCGACCGCGATCGTCAGATCCGTTCGGTGTATAGGCTCCGAGGCCGCCGCCGCCAATCCTCCCCGGCCGGGTGTTCAACGCCCGTACCGCGATCGGCTGACGCGAAATCCTTTGACAGATGGAGAAGGATGGCTGGGGTGGATGACGGGGCTCGAACCCGCAGCGTCCGGAGCCACAGTCCGGTGCTCTACCTTTGAGCTACATCCACCGTAATCGATGAGGGTAGAACCTTACGAGTGTAGCACGCTCAGCGGGCGTCGCGGTCCTTGGCGGGCTTGCGCGCCGCGACCTGCGCAAAGAGCGCGTCGGTGTTCGGCAGATCGCTCAGCTCCCCTTTGACCACCCGCACGGCGGCCGGGTGCACGCGGGTCGACTGGATGCCCTTCGCGTCGTACATCAACTTGTCGGCGCGGTGGATCAGTTCGGCCGCCAGCTTGCGCGCCACGCCGCGGCGCTCGGACACCGGCCCGAGGCGGAGGCAGACGACCCCGACGTCCACGCGAACCGGACGCGTGCTGAGACGGCGATCGTCGCGCGACCAGTCGTGCGCTTCCACGGATCGCTTGAAGCGTTCCGCGATCTCTACCGCCTCACCGCAGCCTGGCAGGTCGGGAATGAGGAAACAGAATTCATCGCCGCCGAAGCGCGCGTGCAGGTCGCGCGCTTCGCCGCGCTCGACGGCCAGAAAGTCTTCGGAGCGGATCTGGTCGGCAAGGATCCGCGCGACGCTTTCGATAATGCGGTCTCCCATCGCGTGGCCGAGCGTGTCGTTGTACCACTTGAAGCTCGTGATATCGACGACCCCGACCGCGCACCAGCGGACCCGCTGCTCCACGGCCAGGAACGACTCGACACGCTCCATGAACCAGTCGAAATTCAGGAGCTTCGTCTTCGGATCGCGGTGCGACTTCTCGGTGAGATCGGCGACGACCTCCTCGAAGTACCGCGCGATGTTGCTGACGGTGACATCCTTTTCGGTGAGCTGCCGCTGCAACCGATCCATCTTGCCCGCGAAGCCTTCGGCCAGCGCGCGGATCGCCTCGTGCTTGGATTCTTCGACGAGCTGCCGCTGGCGGCCGACCACTTCGTCGATGAGCTGCAACAGTCGGCCTTCCAGGTCGGAGGGCAACCGGAGGTTCTCCTGGATCCAGTGGCGGAGCTCAGCCGTTGTGCGTGGCGAGTCTCCGGACCGGTTTGCGCTCGAGCTCTGCCGCGGCATTTTAACGATGGGCATCCTTTTGTGCGGCTATCAAGCCACGTGCCGTGACCCATCTGGCGGCGGCCGCGCCGCGGCACGTCACAATCCTGAAATCCAGTGACGATTTCATCGAACAGGCCGAGGATTTGCGGCGGGGCGCTGACGAATCCGTCGCGGGAGGGGCGCCGCGGACGTCTTTTGGGGTGCCGTCCGCAGCGCCGCACCTGGAGAGGCCTTACAGGTTTTCGACAGTCGCGCAATGAGAGACTACACAGCTCGACGCGGGAACCAGGTGCCCACGTCAGGAGACGTGGTCGATGTTGCGGGCGAGCAGCCGATCGCGGCTGATGCCCGCCCGCGCGCGCGCCGCGTGCGCGACATACGCCGTGCGGTTGTTGTCGGCCGCGATGAGCGCCGCCGCGAAATGGATCGTCGGGTCATCCGGCCGCAGCGACAGCGCCTTCTGAATCAGCGCGTATTCCTGGCCGTCCAGCGTCAGCGTCTTCGCGCCCGCGGCGCGCGCCCGTCCTTCCGAGCTCTCGCCGACCAACACCATCTCGCGGAACGCGCCCGTCACGTACGCCGCGTCCAGATAGGCCAGCGCATCGCCGTGCCCGGAGTGCTCCGCACGCTGCGCGCGCTCGGTGAACGTCCGAAGCAACGCCTGCGCGACTTTCGCATCGGGGCTCGCGTAAATGACGGCGCGACGGAGCGTCTCCATCCGGACCACGACCGGCGTGGATGGGGTCAGAAGCGCGGTCGTGTCGGCGACGAGGTGAGTCACGTCGTACCCGCTCTGCCCGCGCCACCAGGCGCCCGTGCCGTCCCACGGGAGCGACTTGGCGTCCCCAATGTCGTACGGGTGACAGAGGAGCGGAGGGCCGGCCAGGGCGGGAGTCGCCGCGCCGAGCGCGGCCAGCAGAAGCGGCAAGAGCACGCGGAAACGCATGGGAACCTCCTTGAAAACCGCTGCCCTTTGAGGGCATGTGGCGGCACACTTGTCAGGAGGACGGCGCGCCGCGCCGCATGTTAACGGCGTCAGGGAATTTGCATCGTCCTTACAGTATCCTTGTCACTGGGGACGTAGACCGAAGCTGAACCATGCGCTTCAAGGGCCTGTCCGCATCGTATGTCTGAAGTTCGAGACAACGAGGCAGCGCTCTATCTCGCCGCAATCATCCGGAGCTCGGACGATGCCATCGTCAGCAAAGACCTGAACGGGACGATCACGTCCTGGAACCGCGCAGCGGAGCAGATCTTCGGCTACACCGCCGCGGAAGCGGTTGGCAAGTCCATCCGGATCATCATTCCGCCGGATCGGCAGAGCGAGGAAGACGAGGTGCTGGCGCGGGTTCGCCGCGGCCAGTTGATCGACCACTTCGAGACGATCCGCATGCGGAAGGACGGGACGCAGTTCCCCGTCTCGATCACCGTGTCGCCCATCCGCGGAGGCGACGGCACGATCATCGGCGCATCGAAAATCGCGCGGGATATCAGCTTCCGCCGCACGGCGGAGGCTCGCCTTCGGGAGGCCGAAGACCGCCGCGTCGACGTGCACCGACGGTTGACCGCCCTCGTTGCGGCTTCAGGGTCGCTGCTGGGATCGCCGCGCATCGAGGAAGTGCTGCCGGCGATCATCGACCTGGCAGGGGAGGTCCTCGCCGCAGATGCGTACTCCGTCTGGCGCTTCGACGAAGGACGAAAAACCTGGGGCGTCGCGGCGTCCAAAGGCCTTTCCGAGGAGTTCGTTAAAGGCGTCATTACCTCGCATCAAGGGCGCGAAGCCGCACCGGTTGCGATGCGGGATCCGATCGTGGCCGCCAACGTCGACACGGTCACCCTGCTCGAGGAGCGCCGCGAGGCGTATCGCCGCGAAGGCATCACGTCAATTCTCGCCATTCCGCTGTCGGCCGGCGGCGAAGCGACGACCGCATCGCTCGTGTTCTACTACCGCACGCCCCGCCGGTTCGCCGCCGAAGAAATCGAAAGCGCTCAGGCGCTCGGATACATCGCGGGGGCGGCACTGCGGACGGCAGATCTCTATACCGAGCAGCGCAACCGACAGCGGCAGGCGCTGTTCCTCGCTCAGGCCGCAACCGCGCTGGCCAGCTCGCTCGATTACCGCAGCACGCTGTCGACGCTCGCGCATCTGGCGGTGCCGCACATCGCGGACTGGTGCGCCGTCGACATCCTGTCCTCCAACGGGACGTTCGAACGCCTTGCGGTCGCGCATCCTGATCCTGAACGCGTGAAGCTCGCGAAGGAGTTCTACGAACGGTATCCGCCCAGCCTCGACGATCCGAGGGGCCTCGGCGAAGTCGTGCGCACGGGCGAGTCGTCCATCATCGAGCAGCTCACCGATGACATGCTCGTTGCTGGCGCGCGAAGTCCGGAGCATCTGGCCGACATCCGCGCGCTCGGCGTCAAGTCCTTCATGATGGTGCCGCTGCGCACGCGCAAGGGCACGATCGGCGCGATCACCTTCGTTGCGGCCGAATCGGGGCGCAGCTACACGGAAGCCGATCTGCGGTTCGCCGAGACCGTTGCCGACCGCGCGTCGCTGGCGGTCGAGAACGCGTGGGCGTATGACGAAGCCCGGAACGCGAACCAGTTGAAGGACGAATTCCTGGCCACGCTGTCGCACGAGTTGCGGACGCCGCTCAACGCGATGCTGGGCTACACGCGGATGCTGCGCGCATCCGCCGTTCCTCAGGATCGACGCGATTCCGCGCTCGAGGTGATCGAGCGGAACGGCAAGATGCTGGCGCAGATCGTCGACGAAGTCCTCGACGTGTCGCGCATCGTCTCGGGCAAGCTGCGTCTGAGCGTCCAGCGTCTGGATCCGTCGCGCATGCTGGCGGACGCGATGGCGATCATCCTCCCGGCCGCCGACGCGAAAGGCATTCAGCTCCGATCGACGATCGATCCGGACGTCCACGCGGTCCAGGCCGATCCCGATCGGTTGCAGCAGGTGCTGTGGAACATCCTGACGAACGCGGTGAAGTTCACGCCAGCAGGCGGACGGATCGACGTCAGCATTACCGGGCTGGCGAGCGACGTCGAGATCGTCGTCAGCGACACGGGCCGAGGCATCGATCCGGCCTTTCTGCCGCACATTTTCGAGCGCTTCCGACAGGCCGACAGCCGCTTCACGCGCGAGCACGGCGGCCTCGGTCTCGGGCTTTCCATCGCCAGGAACATCGTGGAGATGCACGGCGGCACGATTCAGGCAGAGAGCGAAGGCCAGGGGCAGGGAGCGACGTTCCGCATCCGCCTGCCCGCATTCGTGGGCACCGCGGGCGCCTCGCAGGTCGGATAGACAGGAACACGACATCCGTGAGACGTCGATGACCTACAAGGAATCAGTCATTCGCGGGCGCATCCACTCCGAGCATATTGTCCAGCTGTTCGACTCGCCCGAATCGCTGGCGGACAGCGTCGCGGAGATGCTGACAAGCGCGTACGCGAAGGGCGACGGCCTGCTGGTGGTGGCGAGGCAGCGAAACTGGAATGCCATCACTATCCGCCTGAGGGAGCGCGGGATGGACGTGCAGCGTCTCAGACGCTCCGGGCGCCTGGCGGTGCTGGATGCCGCCGAAACACTCAACGCCATCAGCCGACGTGACGTGCCGGCTGCCGATCTGTTCGACAGGGTGATTGGCGCGCGCGTGTGCCGCCTGGCGGCCGATCGACCGCTTGCGATCTACGGAGAGATGGTCGAACTCCTGGCCGAGGAGGGGGATTTCGCGTCGGCGCTGGCGCTCGAAGACATGTGGAACGGCTTGTCCGAAAAGTGTTCGTTCCACCTTCTGTGCGGATACTCCGCCGCGCACTTTGCCGCGCCGGGCCAGGAACGGGCACTTCGCCGGGTGTGTGCCGCGCATTCGCGCGTCGAGGCGACGTCGGCAGATCCGCTGGCTGCGTGGCTGATCCGCCTGACGCGCGCGCCCCTGAAGCTCGTACAAGGCCGCGGCTGAGCCGTGGTCAGTTGTTGCGCGTCTTCTGAGTTCGCGGGTGTTTTGCGCGAGTCGGGCTCTTCGGCGGTGATGCGCGCTTCGCCCACGTGTGTCGATCGAGAAACCGCCGCGCTGCCGTCTCGTGGGCCGTCAGCATTGCTGACAGCTCCTGGCGGAGACGTCGCGACTCATCCGTGAGTTCGCGCAAACGTGTTCTGATTTGTTCCTCGTTGGGCCGATCTTTCACGACAATCTGTACGCCGTCCGTACGACGGAGGGCGTCAAGACCTCCGGAACAGGGACGTCCAGCAGATTCGGTGCCGGGATTCCGCAATCGAGCCCATCGGTTCGATTATTTGTCCGTCGGGTACCCGCGGCGGACCCAGTCTTCGAACGAGCCGTCGTACAGCAGAACTGGATGACCTATCGTTTGGGCCGCGAAAAGCATCGCCGTGGCCTGCTGGCCGATGTGGCAGTAGCCAATCACCGTGTCGCCGGGGCCGACGCCGGCGTTCTGGAAAATCGCCGCGAGGTCAGCGGGTGATTTGAGCCTGAGGTCGTCGCCAGCCAGCGACGAGAACGGGACGCTGCGCGCACCGACGATGTGGCCGCGGGCGCGGTGATCCCGCGGGCCGCCCTCCTGCGCGCCGCTGTAGAAGGCGGCGTCGCGGGCATCCACGACCGCAAACCCGGGCCTGTTGTTGTGCGCCTTCACGAACTCAGCGTCGACAACCAGGGGACGGAGCTTCAGAGGCGACAGAACTCCCGCCCGCACGTCCGGGACGACGCTCGTGATCGCGTGTCCCTCCCGGATCCAGCTCTCCATGCCGCCGTCCAACAGCGAGACGGCGTCGAGACCGGCGTATTCCAGGGTGAAGAACAGCCGTGTCGCCGGAGAGATCCAGTCCTTCGCGTAGTAGACGACGACCCGCGAGGCGTCCGAGATCCCGAGGGCAGCCAGGTGGGTTCGAAGCGCATCGGCAGCCGGCATTTCGAGCGTCAGCGTGTCGGGCGCGGCTGGCGCGGAGAGATCTCTCAGCGCAACGTGGCGTGCGCCCGGGAGATGACGCAGGTCGTACTCCGCCTTGTCGCCGACGTGCAGCAGCACGAGATTCGCGTCCTGCAGGTGCGCCGCGAGCCACGAGGCCGTGACCAGCATGCTGTCGCGCGGCGTCGGAGTCTGCGCGTCGACGGCGGTGAGACAGATTAGGAGAAGCGCAGAGAGCGAGAGTGCGCGGCGCATCGATTCACCTCCGCGCGGCACTGTAGCGCATTTCTTGTAGATTGTCTACAGGTATACGCTGGTAAGCTCTCGCGTATGCTGCCGCGCTGTATGCTCGTCCTCTTTCTGCTCGCGGTCGGTCGTTACGGCGTGACCCAGCAGGGACACGACAACGATGCCTCGGACCCATTCCGCATCGCCGATGGTCTCTATTACGTCGGCAGCAGCGACATGGCGTCGCTCCTCGTGACAACGCCCGAAGGACACATCCTCATCGACGCCGGCTATCCGGAGACCGTTCCGATCATCCAGGCCAACGTCGCGGCGCTCGGGCTGCGCCTGACCGACATCAAGATCCTCCTCAACACGCAGGCGCACTTCGATCACGCGGGCGGATTCGCGGGCATGAAACAGCTCACGGGCGCCCGCCTGGTGGTCAGCGATGCGGACGCCGATGTGATCGAGCGGGGCGGGCATGGAGACTTCCTGTTTGGCAACAGGAATCCGTTTCCGCCGGCGCACGTGGATCGGCGTCTGAAGGATGGCGATCAGGTCAGACTCGGCGGGGTCGTGCTCACCGCGCATGTCACCGGAGGGCACACGAAGGGCTGCACGACATGGACGTTCGACGCGACCGACAAGGGGCGGACCTACCACGTCGTCGACGTGGGCGGCACGTCGGTCCTCGATGGCATGCGTTTGAGCGGCATGCCGACCTATCCGTCGATCGGCACGGACTTCGAGCGGACGTTTCGCACGCTGAAAGAGCTGCCGTGCGACATCTTTCTGGGCGCGCACGCGTCGTACTTCGACGGGCGGGCGAAAGCTGCGCGGCTGCGATCCAATCCGGATGGGCCCAACCCATTCGTCGATCCGGCGGGTTGCCGCGCCTTCGTCGAGCGAGCGGAAGCGCGGTTCCTGGAGTTGCGAGCGGCACAGCCGTAGTGGAGGTATTGCTGCTACCATTCATCTACCGCGCCCGTAGCTCAGTCGGATAGAGCATCGGCCTTCTAAGCCGAGGGTCGCAGGTTCGAGTCCTGCCGGGCGCGCCACCCGCACCGCGAATTGCAGCCTGCGGCTCTTCCGGCAGCGGTTGAGGTCAACGTGAGGTGAAATCCTAAGTCATCGGGGTGCGGCTACGAGCTGATCCGACCGGACCGGCAGCGATCGCGGACTAAGGGATCTCCCGAATGTCTTTCGAGCCGTCGATTCGCGATACTCAGGAAATGTCTCATGCTTCTTTCATCTCCGACAGCGTCCGCCGGTGGACCTGGACAGTGGGTCAGCTTCGCACCCGGGTGCAACGCGTCAAGCGCCGCTTCGCTGACGCCCCGGCAGCTTCCGACGCAATCGTCGACGACGCGCTGGACCTCTGCAACAACCTTCTCGTGGACCTTGCGGGCGCGGAGGAGGAAACAAGAAAACTCCAACAGGCGCTGCAGCAGGAGCGGCAGGATGCGGTAGGTCTCTTCGACCGGATCCCGATCGCGAGCGTATCGACCGACGCAGCGGGCGTGATTACGGCGGCAAATCGCCACGCTGCGTTGCTCCTCAATGTCAGCGCTCGGCACCTGACCGGAAAGCCACTGCTCCATTTCACGCAGGATCGCGTCGCGTTCCTGGCCATGTTGGGGGCGTTGCCGCGGGACGGCAGCACCTCACAGGGCACGATCTCGATTCGCCCGCGCGAGCGCCGGACGATGGCGGTTGAAATCGCTGTTGTTCCCCGGACGACGATGAGCGCGACCGAGTGGCTATGGTTTCTCACGCCCGAAGCATCGGGCGAGCGAGGCGTCGAACGTGGCCGCCTCCAGGTGCCGCGGGATATCGATTCGCCTGAATCCGCGTACGCAACCGAATCATGCGACACCGCCTCGTGAGGACTGCCGTCAGCCGTTCAAAGATGCTGATGGCTTCATCGGCAACTATGTCGCGTCGCGACGACGGATAACCCGATCGACGTGTTCACACCGCTGGCGCGACATCCGCGGGCCGGAACGCACGCCAACTGATTCGGAGCTTCCGCATTCGGCTGCGTAGCGTATGTGGATTGATCCGAAGAAGTTTCGCGGCCCCATGAGGACCCTCGATGCGCCCGTGCGTTTGCCGCAGAGCCGCTTCGATGTGTCGCCTGATGACATCATCGAGCGGCTCGATCGAGCGAGACGCAGAAGGATCCGCGGCGCGTACACGCCGCTCGTGAGCCGTCGGTAATGGTCCCTGGCCAAGTGCGGCGGCGACCTCCAGCGTCCGACCTTGCCCAACGAGGACAGCACGATCCATGACCGCCGCCATCTCGCGCACATTCCCCGGCCATCGATATTCACGCAGGAGAATGACATCGTCGTCGGATACCGGCACGGGCCGCACGCCGAACCGATTCGCGGCGCGTTCAGCAAAGTACTCGGCGAAGGCGCGAATGTCGCTGGGGCGATCTCGCAGTGGCGGAATGACAATCGGGAACACCGACAGGCGGTAGTAGAGGTCCTCGCGAAAGGTCTGCGTCTCCACCATTGAAGGCAGATCCCGGTGCGTCGCCGCGACGATGCGCAGGTTCACGCGGACGGGACGCTCGCCGCCGACTCGCATCAGTTCCCCTTCCTGCACGACGCGCAGCAGCCGCACCTGCGCGGCAGGTGCCAATTCGCCTACTTCATCGAGGAACAGAGTGCCGCTGTTGGCCTGCTCAAACCAGCCCTTGCGCCGTGTCACCGCGCCGGTGAACGCCCCTGCCTCGTGGCCGAACAGCTCCGAATCGACCAGCTCCGGGGGAATGGCGCCGCAGTTCACGCGCCGGAACGGGCCGTGACGAAACGTCGAGTGCTCGTGGATCGCCCGGGCAATGATTTCCTTTCCAGTCCCTGTCTCGCCGAACAGAAGCACGGGAGCGCTGCTTCGCGCGACCAGGCGCGCGCGCACCATCACCGCCGCCAGTCCTGTGTCGCCACCGATGAGGCGTTCCGTGTCGACGCCCGCACTGCTCCCTATCAAGCGCTCCGGCAATGCCGACGCGCCATCTCGATGCCGAAGATTCTGTGACATAGAACAGAATTTTCCGTTATATACAGCTGAAAAACAAGATAATAAGACGGCCTCTTACCCATTCAAACGATTCCCGCCAATTCCGCACGTTTATGTGCAGGTTCGTTGCTTGCACAGATCGTTGGTCAGTGCGAAGACGGCTTCGTTTGTCGGTTCGTTCCGCTGCCGTGATCATGACGACGGTGGTAATCGTCCCGAGGCTTGCCTTCGGCCAGACTGGCGGCACCCACCCGGCGAATGGCCAGCCCGCGACCATCACTGTCGGCTTCGACGGAGGGTTCTTCATTCAGTCCGACGACGGGGACAACCGCCTGACGTTCGGTATGGTGGCCCAAACCGATGGTCGTTTCTCCATGGACGACCCCAACCCGATCGTCAATACGTTCACGTTGCGCAAGATCCGGCCGACCTTCACGGGCCACATCGCGAAGTACTTCGAGTTCAAGGTCATGCCCGATTTTGGGGGCGGCAAGTCCGTCGTGCAAGACGCGTACTTCACGATCCGCTTCGCGCCACGATTTCGTGTGCGCATCGGCAAGGACAAGACTCCAATCGGGTACGAACTGCTCCAGGGCGATGCGTATCTGCTGTTTCCGGAGCGCTCGCTGGCTTCGAGTCTCGTCCCGAACCGCGACATCGGTGTAGCCGTCCAAGGTGACCTCGCCGACGCGAAGGTTTCGTATGCCATCGGCGTGTACAACGGGATTCCGGACGGCACGAGCACTTCGTCGGAGCTCGATACGAACGGTTCGAAGGACCTCGCGGGACGCGTCGTGGTACAGCCGTTCCGGCGCACCCGCCATCCTGGTCCGCTGAACGGCCTCGGCTTTCACGTAGGAGGCAGCACGGGCGAGGATTCCGGCGAACTGCCGTCCTTCAGGACTTCGGCCCAGCAGCTCTATTTCGCGTACGCCACGACGGCGAGCGCCAGCGGATTGCACACGCGCATCTCACCGGCCGTCTTCTATTACTGCAAATCCATCGGAGCGTTCGCCGAGTACATGCAATCGACGCAGGCGGTTGCTCGATCCACGACGACCGCCGATGTCACGAACCGCGCATGGGACATCAACGGATCGTGGCTAATAACCGGTGAAACGGCCTCGTACACGATGGTCCGGCCGAAGCACGACTTCGATCCCGAGAACGGCCAGTGGGGCGCGTTGCAGCTGCTTGCACGCTACGCCGTGTTGACGGTGGACCGCGACGCCTTCGACCTCGGACTCGCCGCAGTCTCCGCCAGCCGAGAGGCGCGGCAAATCACGGTGGGCGCGAACTGGTACCCGACCGCGGTCGTCAAGTTCTACGCGACGTACGAGCGCACGACATTTCACGACGGCGCCGCGCGTCCGTCCGAGCACGTCATCCTGTTCCGTTCGCAGCTCGCTTTTGGAGACCGCCGGTGAGACGACCGACGCTCAGGATTCTTGCAGCCGTCCTCGCCATCGCCACGGTGACCAGCTGCCGCGGCCAGCAGGCGGGTGCCACCACGGCCACCCCGGTCCGGCTGCTGAACGTCTCCTACGATCCCACGCGCGAGCTCTATCAGGAGTTCAACGCCGCCTTTGCCAAGCACTGGAAGGCTCAAACAGGGCAGGTGGTGGACGTTCTGATGTCGCACGGTGGCTCCGGTTCGCAAGCGCGCGCGGTGTCAGAGGGGCTGCAGGCCGACGTCGTGACGCTTGCCCTCGCGTACGACGTCAATGCCATCGAGCGGGCGGGACTCATCGTCACGGGCTGGCAGAAGCGATTGCCGCAAAATAGCTCTCCCTACACATCGACCATCGTCTTCCTCGTCCGCAAAGGCAACCCGAAGCAGATCACCGACTGGCACGACCTGGTGAAGCCGGGCGTCAGCGTGATCACCCCGAATCCCAAGACATCTGGCGGCGCGCGCTGGAACTATCTTGCCGCCTGGGAATACGCCAAGCAGCACGGTGACGAAGGCAAGGCCAAGGAGTTCCTCACTCGGTTGTTCGAGAACGTGCCCGTCCTCGACACGGGCGCGCGCGGCGCGACCACAACCTTCGTGCAGCGCGGCATCGGTGACGTGCTCTTGGCATGGGAGAACGAAGCGTACTTCGCACTCGAGGAAGCGAAGGACGGCGTCCAAATCGTCGTTCCCTCGCTCAGCATCCTCGCGGAGCCGCCTGTCGCGGTGATCGACAAAGTCGTCGACAGGAAAGGCACGCGAAAAGTTGCCGAGGCGTACCTCCAGTATCTCTATTCACCTGAAGGCCAGGACATCGCGGCGCGGCATTATTACCGGCCGCGCGACGCGAGCGTCGCGGCGCGGTATGCGAGCGCGTTCGCGAAGATCGAGTTGTTCACGATCGACGAGGCGTTTGGTGGGTGGCTGCAGGCGCAGAAGACGCACTTCGCCGACGGCGGGACCTTCGACCAGGTCTATCAGCCTGGTCGCTAGCCATGCTGATCCGTTCCACGTCGCGGAGACACATGGTTCTGCCCGGCTTCCGCGTGACGCTCGGGTTCACGCTTTTCTATCTGTTCGTCATCGTGCTCATCCCATTGGCGGGACTGCCCGCGCGGACCGCGTCGATGGGCTGGGTGGCGTTCTGGCACACCGTGACGGATCCGCGCGTCATCGCGTCGTACAAGGTCACGTTCGTTACATCCTTCTGGGCCGCATGTATCAACGCCGTCTTCGGGATCATCGTCGCCTGGGCACTGGTGCGCTACGAGTTTCCTGGGCGCCGCCTGATTGATGCGGCGATCGATCTGCCGTTCGCGCTGCCGACAGCGGTCGCCGGCATTACGCTGACGACGTTGTACGCCCCGAATGGTTGGTTGGGAGGGCCGCTCGCGAAGGCAGGAATTCCGATTGCCTTCACGCCGGTGGGGATTGCGGTCGCGCTCGTCTTCATCGGCCTTCCATTCGTGATTCGCGCCGTTCAGCCGGTGATCGCGGAGCTGGACGTCGAGCTCGAGGAGGTCGCCACAACGCTCGGCGCACCGCGTTGGCAGATCCTGAGGCGCGTCATCCTGCCGTGTCTGGTGCCGGCGTGGCTGACCGGCGTGGCGCTCGCCTTTGCCAGAGGCATCGGCGAGTACGGGTCGGTGATCTTCATCTCCGGCAACATGCCGATGCGCACGGAGATCGCGCCACTCCTGATCGTGACAAAGCTCGAACAGTACGACTACGCGGGCGCGACCGCCGTCGCCTTCGTCGTGTTGTGCATGTCGTTCGTTCTGCTTCTCGCGATCAACGCGCTGCAGGGATGGGCGGCGAGGAGGATGTCGCCATGACGCCGTCGGCGGCGTCCGAGCCGATCGCCCTGCAGCTGAGCGAGCGGCGGCTCGCCGAGCCGACGCTCGTCCGATGGCTCGTTATTGGCCTGGCGCTCGGATTCCTCGTCGTCTTTCTCGCGGTTCCACTCGCCGCCGTTTTCGCGCAGGCGCTGGTGAACGGCATCGGTCCCTACGTCGCCGCCATTGCCGAACCGGACGCGATTGCCGCGCTGAAGCTCACGATGCTCACCGCGATCATCGCGGTCCCCGCGAATCTCGTGTTCGGCTTGTGTGCGGGCTGGGTGATTGCGAAGTTTCGATTCCGTGGCCGGTCGCTGCTCACGACCCTGATGGATCTGCCGTTCGCCGTCTCGCCCGTGATCTCCGGCCTCGTGCTCGTCCTGCTGGCTGGGCGTCAGGGGCTGATCGGTCCCTGGCTCGACGCGCACGGTATCCAGATCGTCTTCGCGGTCCCCGGTATCGTGCTCGCGAGCATCTTCGTCTCCGTGCCCTTCATTGCCCGGGAAGTCATCCCGGTCATGGAAGCCGCCGGTACGCAGGAAGAAGAGGCCGCGCGTGTGCTCGGCGCGAACGGTTGGCAGACATTCTTTCGAGTGACACTGCCAAACATCAAATGGGGCGTGATCTACGGCGTCATTCTCTGCAGCGCGCGTGTGCTCGGCGAGTTCGGAGCGGTCTCAGTGGTCTCCGGGCATATCCGTGGGCTCACGAACACGCTGCCGCTGCACGTCGAAATCCTCTACAACGAGTACCGTTTCCAGGCGGCGTTCGCCGTGGCCTCGATCCTCACGTGCGTGGCGCTCGTCACACTCGTCATCAAGACGGTCGCGGAACGCAATGTCCGGTGAGAAGGGCTGTTCGTCATGAGCATCGAAGTTCGCCACGTGTCCAAGATGTTCGGGGATCATCCCGCTCTGCGGGACGTCAGCCTCGCGATCCCCTCCGGCGAGTTGCTCGCGCTGCTCGGTCCCTCCGGGTCTGGGAAGACGACGCTGCTGCGCGTCATCGCCGGGCTCGAAACACCGGACTCCGGCACTCTCCACTTCGACGGCGACGATGCGACGACCCGACGCGCGACCGACCGGCGCGTCGGCTTCGTCTTCCAGCATTACGCGCTCTTCCGGCACATGACGGTGTTCGAGAATGTCGCCTTCGGCCTTCGGGTCCGCCCGCGCGCGCGGCGGCCGCCTGAAGCTGCCATCCGGAACAAGGTGAACGAGCTCCTGAAGCTCGTGCAGCTCGACTACCTCGGCGATCGCCATCCGTCGCAGCTGTCCGGCGGCCAGCGACAGCGCGTAGCACTGGCGCGGGCGCTCGCGGTGGAACCGAGCGTCCTGCTGCTCGACGAGCCGTTCGGCGCGCTCGACGCGAACGTCCGTCAGGAGCTGCGGCGCTGGCTGCGTCGTCTGCACAGCCAGATTCATGTGACGAGCATCTTCGTTACGCACGATCAGGAGGAGGCACTTGAGCTCGCCGACCGCGTGATGGTCATGAACGAAGGCCGGATCGAGCAGGACGGGACACCGGAGGAGGTCGTCGAACACCCCGCGACGCCGTTCGTGATGACGTTCGTCGGCGCGGTCAACATCTTTCACGGTCGCGTGCAGAATGGCAAAGCCTTTCTTGGATCGCTCGCGGTCGACTACCCGGCGCATTTCTCATCCGAGGCCAGGGAGGCTGTCGGGTACGCTCGTCCGCACGACCTGGAGCTGTCTCGAGATCGTAGTGAAGCCACACTCCCCGCAACCGTACGAGAGGCGAGAGTGTCGGGTGCCCTCGCGAAGGTCGAGGTGGTAGCTGATAACGAGATGGCGATTCAGGTTGAGCTCGGCCGCGAGCAATACGAGCAGCTTCACCTGTCCGCCGGCGACACGATCTACATCACGCCCAGGCGCCTCCGCGTCTTTACGTGAGCCCCTCTGCATCGGCTGTCTCACGTCAAGCCAGGAATCAGGCTTCCGATCGTATCGCTCGAGCCTGCGCTCGATCAGCTCCGTTCGCGTGGCTCACGTGCAGCACGTGGAGGCGCAGCAGCTCTTTGCGACGCTCACGGGTTTCCGAGCACGGACGAACGCGCTCATGAAGCGGCCGTCGATCTGGTCCAACACCGCTTCGTCCGAGAGCCCTGCTCCGTCCAGGACCTGCTTGGCATCGGCCGCGCGGTAAACCCGGGTGGGCTCGACGCTGACGCCCTCGAAACCTGCCTTCGTCAATTTGTCCACGTAGCTGCTCTCGTCGAGCGCTCCCGCGACACAGCCGATCCAGAGTTCCATCGACCGCCGCACCGCGTCCGGCACTTCGCCTCTAACGACGACATCCGACACGGCAAATCGTCCGCCCGGTTTCAGCACGCGAAAGGCTTCCGCGATGACGCGATCCTTGTCTGCCGACAGGTTGATCACACAATTCGAGATGATCACGTCGACGCAGTTGTCGGGCAGCGGAATAGCCTCGATGGCGCCCTTCAGGAACTCGACGTTCGTGAGGCCAGCCTTGTGCTGGTTCTCGAGCGCGAGCACCAGCATCTCGTTCGTCATGTCGAGCCCGTATGCCTTACCGGTGGGTCCTACCCGTCTCGCAGAGAGGAGCACGTCGATGCCGCCGCCGGAGCCGAGGTCGAGGACGACTTCGCCCGGCTTCAGTTCGGCGAGTGCCGTCGGATTGCCACACCCGAGCGACGCCAGCATGGCTTCCGCTGGGATGGCACTGGTCTGGCTCTCGTCGTAGAGACTCGAGGTGATGGGATCCGAATTGCAGCACGGGGATGTCCCGCATCCGCACGCGGCCTTTACGCCGCTGCGGGCCTGCCGCGCCGCCTCGCCATACTTCTGTCGAACGATGTCTCTGATGTCGTCCATTGCGACCTCCACATATTCGTTTTGGCGAATATATGAGAGCCGTGATACATTTGTCAATGCGAATATATGAACCGCACTGCACCCCGGACCAGAAAGGCGGCGATCGACCAGCTCGAAGCCGTGTTCAAAGCGCTCGCGGACAAGACACGCCTGCGGATTCTGGCGCTCCTCGGCAACAACGAAGTCTGCGTCTGCCACATTCACGACAGTCTTGGGCTGCCACAGCCGACGGTGTCCCGGCATCTGGCGTACCTGCGGAAATCCGGCCTCGTCGACGCGCGCCGGGACGGGGTCTGGATGCACTACCGTATCTCCACGTCGCTCGAGCCCATCGCGCAGCGGCTCGTGATCGCCGCGATCGATGCGCTGCTGGAGGTTTCAACGACGAATCAGGATCGGAAGCAGTTCGAACGGGCGTTTGGAGAGTTGTACGTCCTGAACACACCTAATGGCGGGGCATGCTGCGCACCGCGGCCCTGAGAGGACGATGGTGATTGAGGCGGCCACGGCGCGCGACTTGCCGCACGTGCGCACGTTGCTCGAGCGGCATCATCTGCCGCTCGACGGCGTCGATGACCTCGCGCCGACGATGATTGTCGCGCGCGACGATGCTCGGGTCGTGGGCGTTGCCGCGTTGGAGCTCTATGCGGACGGCGCCCTGCTGCGGTCGATTGCCGTCGATCCGTCCGCGCAGGGCCAGGGTGTTGGCCAGCGGTTGACTGAAGCGGCCCTGGGGATGGCGCACCAACATGGCGCCCGGGCGGTATTCCTGCTCACCACGACAGCCGAGCGATTCTTCACGAAGTTCGGCTTCGAGCGAATCTCGCGCGCCGACGTCGCGGCATCGGTTCAGACGTCCGTTGAATTCCGCTCCGCATGTCCCGCATCGGCCGTTGTCATGTGGAAGCGGCTGGCGGCGCCGGCACGATGACCACCGTGCTGTTTGCGTGCGTGCACAATGCCGGGCGATCGCAGATGGCGGCGGCATGGTTCAACCAGCTCGCCGATCCCGCGAAGGCGCGGGCGATCTCGGCAGGTACGAACCCAGGTCCCAGCATTCATCCTGAAGTCGTCGAAGCGATGCGCGAAGTCGCGGTCGAATTGTCCGGCGCGCCTACGACCAAGCTGACGCCCGAGATTGCTCAGCGGGCGCAGATGTTGATCACGATGGGGTGCGGCGACGAATGCCCGTTCGTGCCCGGCGCGAGGCGCGCTGACTGGCCAGTCGAGGATCCGAAAGGCAAGCCGCTCGCGCGGGTCCGCGCGATTCGCGACGACATTCGCCAGCGCGTGAAGGCGTTGGTCGATCGCGAAGCCTGGACATGAAGACGGACGCTGACGTGAGGATCCGGACCAGCCTGGATATTCGGCGTTCGACGGGCAACACACCGGACGGACGGCCATTGCTCGACGATCTCCGCAATGGCCGGATCGAGACGCTGTACGTCGCCGGACTCACGCCGCGAGCACTCTCCGGCCCGCAGCGTTTCCCTCCTCGGGTCGGATAACGCTCGAACCAGCAGCGCGCGTCATTGTCGCTGCGGCGGTCGACGCGCAGACGGCGTGAGCGTCAGAAGCCAGATGTCTCCTTCCGTCACGCGGCGCGAGAAGAACGCTTCCCGTCCGTCGCGCGTCAACTCGGGCGGTCCGATGACATCGCGCTGGACAGAGAAGACTTTCTCCACCTTGTGCGATCGCATATCCAGCACGTAAAACTGCCGGCCGCCCGAGACGAACATCACATGGCGGCTGTCGGGCAGCCACACCGGATAGCCACCGAAATCAGTGAGGCGTTCGAAAGTCCGCGATCGCAGCGAGTAGGTGATGATGCCTCTGCCGGCGAGCCCCGCCTCCCCGGCCAGTTGCGCGCCGTCGGGCGACCATGAGTTGACGACGAACTCGTCCGGGCTGCCGGCGGGCGGAGAGATCGATTCGGGCGCTTGCTCGTTCCACGGCCGGCTCGGGTCGAAGATGTATACGTTGTTCTCGGCGTGGCCAATGCCTGCCCCCATGAGGACAGCCATGCGCGACGCGTCGGGCGACCATGCCGCATAGATCGCGTCAGCGAGAGGGCTGAGCTGCTGAAGATCGCTGCCGTCGGGCCGAATCTTCCACAGGTACTGATCCTTGCCGTGTATCGAGTGAAACGCGATCCACTGCCCATCGGGCGACCAGCGCGGCATCCTGTCGATTGGGTCTCCGCTCGTGAGCTGTCGCAGCCCCCGTGCCGTCTGAACGAGCTACATAGAGGTCGCCCTCGGGTTGCACGCTCGAATAGAACACGAACCATTTGCCGTCAGGCGACGGATCGGGGTTCGCCCACAGGCGCGATCCGGTCGTAATCCAGATCGCCTCGCCGCGCGGAGCCCGGGATCAACGCTCGCGGGGAGATCGTCGGTCAATACACGCTGCCCGTCAGACTGACGGACGATCGAGGCAACTCGCTTTCTGAAGACTCCCCCCTTTATGGCCCGCCCAATCTCCCTTCCCCGCCGCCTTTGGGACAGGCAGATCCCGGCTGCATCAAAGCGTTCCACTACTGGCAGGGCGCGTTTTCGACGCTGATGTTTCCCTCGACGGTTGACGAACATGGCCAGCAGCACAAGCATCCGGGTGCCATCGCCCAGCGCATTACCCCCGACGGCGATGTCTACGGATGCCTGCACGACCACGACCTGGGCGCGTCCATGTTCGGCGCCGCATGGACCCACTCTGGCGCGTTCAGCCTGACGTTCGACGGGGGCGAGGTTTCGGATGCGATGGCCACTCCGATGTCTATGAACAATGGCGCCACTCCGGGCGGGGGTAACACGATCGTCGGCTTTGCGATGGACATGCGCTCCAATCAACAGCATGGCTATCGTGTGCGAAACGGCATGCTCGAGTGGTACGACCCGACGGCCGCCACCGCAGTAACAGCTATCTGGGACATCAATCCCGGCCAGCAATTTGTCGGGATGTACCGCGAGTTCAGCGAGCCCACGGCCCAGCGGCACGGGTTTCTGCAGGCGCCGGATCTCGCAACCCCGCCCGTCACGTTCGACTTCACGTGCCAGGACCCTGCAGGGTGCGCCGGCGCGCCTCTGGGCACGGTTGCGTTCGCCACGATTGCTTTTGGCATCAACCCGGAGGGCGTGATCGTGGGTCAATACGTACTCGCAGGCGGCGGAGCGTCCCACGGTTTCATTGCCATTCTGCGAAGCACGAATTGAGCGGCGAAGAATCGCACAGGGATCAGAAGTGCCGGCTACCGTGCTTCGAAAACACGAACCGCGGCCTTCTGATTCCCGCGATGCGGCACGGCCACGTACAGGCGCCCCTGGTCCGCAACGAAGAGGGACGTCCGAGCCCCGGGTGCGGTCGCGACGCGGCCGATTCTGGCGAACCTGCTGCCGCCCTCGTCTTGGACGACGTCCGCGTAGCCCTCTCCGCCCGTTACGTAAAGCCGTCTTCGTGAAGGATCGTAGAAGAGATCGTCCGTGTCGCCGGCGATGTCGAAGGAAGTGACTTCCTTGCCTGAGGTCGTATCGAAGACCAGCACCTTCGCGGGCCGGCGGCAGCCGACGAACAGCCGGTGGTTCGGCTCATCGAGCGCCATCGGAAAATTCGCCTTGGCCGTCGATACCGGCCACGTGGCAACCACGTTCAGGGACGCTCGATCGACAACGGCGATCTGACCGGCCGTGGGCACGTTCACAAAGGCCCTCGTGCCGGAGCGCTCGAGCTGAAACGACTCCGGATGACCCTCGAGTTTCACCTCGCCAAGCACTTTGGTGGCCACGGGATCTATGGATGCGAGCGCACCACTCCCGTACCCGACATATATGCGGCTCGCCGCTGCGTCGTACCGCACGTTGTCGGCATCATCACCCAGTCGAACCATCGCGCCGGGCCGATAGTCGTCGGCACTCATCATCTGCACACCATCGCCGGCGCCGTTGGCCACGACGACCGCCTTTGCTGCCGTCGCAATCGAAATGCCTTGCGGTTCGTGAAAGCCCGTCACGCTCCTGATGTGGGTTCCTTGTTTGGTGTCGAGAACTTCGACGGTGTTGTTCCCCAGCGCCGCGACGAACAGCCGACCCGTCGCGGGATCGAAGGCCAGGTGATCGATGCGGCCGTCCACGTTAGGTAGTTCAATCGTGTGCACGAGCGCGAGCGGTTCCTGCGCTGCCCAGGGGTGAACCATCATCAGAATGGCCGTCAGGCCTACCATCAAAAGGCGCATACAATCCTCACTTCCTCGCACCGCATCCAATGACGTGCGCGATCAGGTTCGCATCGTGAGCGTACTGCAATCGCTCGACACAGACGGACGACTGCTGTTTGCGACGCGTTTCGTTCGCCTCTTCGCCTACGGCGCCCTGTCCGTCGTCCTCGTGCTGTATCTCGTCGGGCTCGGCCTCAGCGAAACTGACACGGGGTTGCTGCTGACGGCGACGCTCCTCGGCGACACGCTCGTGTCGCTCTATCTCACCACGCAGGCCGATCGCATTGGCCGCCGGCGCATGTTGACGATCGGGGCGCTGCTGATGGCTGCTGCCGGCATTGCCTTCGCGTTCACGCGCCAGATGTGGCTGCTGGTCGTCGCGGGCACGATCGGCGTCATCAGTCCGAGCGGCCAGGAAGTCGGTCCGTTTCTGCCCATCGAACAGGCGGCGCTCACGCAGGTGGTGCCGGATCGGGCGAGAACGGACGTGTTCGCCTGGTACACACTGGCGGGTTCGCTCGCGACCGCGCTTGGCGCGCTCGCGGCGGGTTACCTGACGCACGCGCTGCAGCGCACGTGGGCTCCGGTCGACAGCTACCGGGCGGTCGTCATCGGCTACGCGTGTGTGGGCCTCGCTTTAGCAATCGTCTTCCGCGCGGCGTCTGCCGCCGTCGAAGCCCCGCCGCGGATCCGCTCGGCCGAGCGCCCATCGATCGTGGCGAGGTTTTCGGGCATTCACGAGTCGCATCGAGTCGTCCTCAGGCTTGCCGGCCTGTTCGCGCTCGATTCCTTCGGCGGCAGCTTCGTCGTGCAGAGCTTTGCCGCGTACTGGTTCTACTTGAGGTACGGCGTGGACCCCAGGACGCTGGGGACCTTGTTCTTTGCCGCGAACGTCCTTGCCGGCCTTTCAGCGCTCGTCGCCTCACGCATCGCGCAGCGCATCGGCCTGGTGAACACGATGGTCGTCACACACCTGCCATCGAACGTGCTGCTGATGCTGATTCCGCTGATGCCGACGCTCCCGCTCGCCGCGCTCATGCTGCTGCTGCGCTTCAGCATCAGTCAGATGGATGTCCCCACCAGGCAGTCCTACACCATGGCCGTCGTCGCGCCGCACGAGCGTGCGGCCGCATCAGGCATAACGGGCGTTGCGCGCACGACGGGCGCTGCACTTGGTCCCTTCTTCGCCGGCTTGCTCTTCACGCAGCCATCGCTCATCGACATGCCGTTCTACATCGCGGGCACGCTCAAGATTGCATACGATCTGCTGCTATTCTGGGCATTTCGGTCCCTGAAGCCGCCCGAGGAGATACGAACCACGGATCATGCTCACGCCTGAGCGGCGTGAGCATGCCGGCCGTTATCGATCGCCGCGGTCTCCCTGGCCTCGCGGCGCCTTGGACTTCGCGTGCCGGCGACGGTCCGCCGACAACGATCGCCCCACATCGTCCATCTCTTTGAAATGGCCTTTCGCGTCACGGCGCGCGTACATCTTGTTTCGGCCAGTGTCGATGAGTTCGCGTTTCGAGCTGCTGCGTTTTGCCACGGGCACCTCCGTTCGCAGGGCGCAGCCCTTTGAGGACCGCCTGATCCGTTCAGCAACGTTGATGCCGGCCCGGGTCGCGGCTGAGGTGCAGCTTGCAGCCGGCGGGAGTAGAATGACCGGCCAGCATGAGCGCCGTTGCCCCCCAGACCATGACCGTGACCGCGCCGCAGGACGCGCGGTCGGGCGTGTTCGCGCAGACGCGCGTCGTATCGATCGACGCGTTCCGCGGGCTCGTCATGTTCCTGATGCTCGCCGAAGCCATGCGGTTGTGGACGCTGCACGCGGCGTTCCCCGCGAGTCGCTTCTGGGCGATCGTGGCGTTCAACACCACGCACGTGCAGTGGCAGGGCTGTTCGCTGCACGACCTGATTCAGCCCGCGTTCTCGTTCCTCGCCGGCGCGTCGCTTCCGTTCTCGATCGTCAGCCGCCGGAACAAGGGTCAGAGCTTCGGCGAGATGCTCGGCCATGCCGTCTGGCGCAGCCTCCTGCTGATCTTCCTCGGGATCTTCCTGCGATCGCTCGAGAGGCCTCAGACGTACTGGACGTTCGAGGATACGCTCACCCAGATCGGCCTGGGCTACACGTTTCTGTTTCTGCTCGCCTTCGCCTCGCTGCGCGTGCAGATCATTACCTTCGCGGCAATCCTGATCGGGTTCTGGGCCGCCTTCGTCATCTATCCGCTGCCGCCCGCCGGCTTCGACTACACGGCGGTGGGCGTTCCCGCGAACTGGCCGCATCTTTACAGCGGGTTCCTCGCGCACTTCAACAAGAACTCGAATCTCTCCTGGGCATTCGATACGTGGTTCCTGAACCTCTTTCCGCGCGAGTCGCCATTCTTATTCAACGAGGGCGGATGGTCGACGCTGAGTTTCATACCCACGCTCGCGACGATGATGCTCGGGCTGTGGTCGGGGCAGTGGCTGAAGACGCCCCGGTCCACGGTGGAGAAGCTGAAAGGGCTCCTCGCCGGCGGCGTGGCGCTCACGTTGAGCGGCCTCATCCTTCAATGGCTTCACATCTGTCCAATCGTGAAGCGCATCTGGACGTCGTCCTATACCTTGTACAGCGGCGGACTCGTCGTGCTGATCCTCGCCGGGTTCTACGCGCTCATCGAGGTCAAAGACTGGAAGCGCTGGGCGTTTCCGCTGCTCGTCATCGGCGCCAACTCGATCGCCATCTACGTGATGAGCTGGACGCTGGAAGATTTCGTCTCGGGCGCCCTGGTGCGGCATCTGGGACCGGCGCCTTTCTCAGTGCTCGGCCCCGCGTTCTTTCCTGTGCTGCGCGGCGCAGGCGTGCTGGTGGTGTTCTGGCTGATTCTGTACTGGATGTATCGCCGCCGGATCTTCATCAGGATTTGATCGAACCGTGGGATCGTGAGGCGGCCCTTCAGGGCCGTCGGCTGCGCTAGAGCCCGTCGTCCGACAACTCGAACAGATCAACGCTGCCCTGCCGGCCGCGAATCGTGGCGGGGCCCAGCGGCCGAAGGGACACGGAGCCGTTCAGCCGGTCGCGGGTGGCCGCGCTGAGGATGATCTGTCCCGGCGCGCACGCGTACGACACCAGCCGCGAGCACGTGTTGACGACGTCCCCGAGCGCCGTGTACTCGCGTCGCTTTGGCGATCCGATGTCCCCCACGGTTGCGAGGCCGGAGTTCAAGGCGATGCGAAGGACGATTGGCGGCTGGCTGTCGAGCGCGGCAACGGCACGCCGCATCGCAGCCGCGGCATGTAACGCACGCTCGGCGTGATCGGCCTGCGGCAGCGGCGCGCCGAAGACGGCAAGCACGGCATCGCCGATGAACTTGTCGAGCGTGCCTTCCTCCTGGAATACCGCTTCGCACATCTCCGCGAAACAGCGGTTCAGGAGCGCGGCGACGTCTGACGGGCTGAGCGATTCGGAAATCGTGGTGAAACCCACGATGTCGGCGAACAGGATAGTGACGTCGCGTTCCTCGGCGAGGAACGGCGCGTCGGCATCTGCGGCGACAGACAGAATCCGCTCGACGACCGCCGCCGAATGGTAGCGCTGCAGCCGCTCCCGCCGGCGCGTCTCCTGGACGAGGCGGCTCGTGAGCCGCGCCTGCTCGATCGCGACCGCGGCATACGAGGAGAGCGCCTGCAGCACGTCGAGATCGGCGGCCTTAAACTCCGCACGGTGCGGGTTGTCCACATACAGGGCGCCTATGACGTCGTTCTGATTCCAGAGCGGCGCACACATGAACGAGCGGATCGGTGCGGAATAGACGCTGTCCACGCCCGCGAGCTGTGGGTCCCTCAGGACGTCCTTGGCCAGGGTGGCGATCCGTTCGTCCACAGCCTTGCGGATGATCGTCCGGCTGATCGTGGCGCTTCCGGGTTCCCCCTTCCTCGAACGCCAGACACGTGGGACGATCTCGCCGGTCCGTTCGTCAATCAACAGCAGAAACGCGCGCTCGGCGGGAATCGCGTCGAACACGAGGGCGACGACGCGTTCGAGAATCTCCGAAAGCGGCTGCCAGTGGACGAGACGACGCGAGATTTCCGAGAGCAGTGAGATGAGCCGTTCCGGTTCGACTTGCGATCGCCGGGCGGCCGACGCCCGCAGCTCGTCGACCCGTCGGAAAACGGCAGTCGGCGACGGAAGGATTGCGGTGTCGTCGCTCAGGACCACCTCGTGGCTGCTGCGGTGCTGGAGCCGCAGAACACAGCCGCCCACCGCGATTGAATCCCCGTCCCTCAGCTCGGCGTGCGACGTCAGTGACTGGTTCACGCACGTGGTGTTGCGGCGCGCGAGATCGGTCAGGACGCAGCGGTCACCATCGACGTGAATGCGCGCATGCCGCCGCGACACGCTCGAATCGGCCAGGACGAGATCGCAGTCGGCCGCGCGGCCCACGATGGTGTCCCCGTCGGGCAGGAGACGCCGGTGCGGTTGTCCGTCCTGTGTGTACAGCAGGGTGAACATCAGCCGTGGCCCTGGGTTCGCGCGAGCGTGTCGGGGCGCGGCAGGTTGCTGCCGCTGCCGCCGCGGACGATCTGCACGCGCTCGGTGGAGAAGTGCTCGTCCACGAGCGGCGTCCTGCCAATTGGAACGGGATCGCCGGGACTCACAACTGGTTCACACATTCTCTAATGAACGGCCTGATTTGTGCTCTCCCCGATCCGGATTCCGCGAACATTTCGAAAAATCACACAGAAGTGCGCGCACGCGCGTTCGAGCACGGACGAAATTGTAATCGGGGGACCAAGGTGTTATTCCGACTCTCCGCCACGGCGGCCGTAGTCGCCGCCACCACGCTGGGCGTCGCCGCGCAATCCGGGCCGCGCGTGATCTTCCGCGCGTCCCAGGATCTCGTCTCCGTCGCTGTCGTCGTGCGCGGCCCCGACGGCCGGCTCGTACGTGATTTGCGCGCGACGGACTTCGAGATCCTCGATTGCGGCGTGCCGCAGAAGGTCCTTCAGTTCCAGAGCGGGACCGAAGCGGATGCGCGCGTCGCGCTGCTGATCGACGCCAGCGGCAGCATGGGGGTTGGCGGAAAGCGCGCGCGGTCGCGGCTGGCGGCCGATTTCCTCATGGCGGGATTTCGTCCGGCCGACGAGGCCACGGTGTTCAGCTTCGATTCACGCGTCCGGCGCCTGACGCCGTTCACGTGGAACAGAGACGAGCTGCGTGAGGCGGTCGCGAGCGTCGAGCCGTTTGGCGCGACGCGCCTGTACGATGCGATTGCGGCCACGGCGCGGACGGTCAGCGAAGACACGCCGCGCGCGCGTGCGGTACTGCTGCTCACGGACGGCATCGACACGTCGAGCACCCTCTCTCCCGAGGACGCCGCGACCGCCGCGGCGGCACTGGACCTTCCGCTGTATGTCCTGTCAGTCGGCGGCGATGACGAGGCCACGCCGGCGGCGTCGGTCAAGCGCATGCTCGCGGGCCGCGGCGATACGCTGCGCGATCTGGCGACGCGAACCGGGGGCCTCGCGGCCGAAGCGGTGACGGCGGCCCAGATGAGCGCGGTCACGCGCGCGATTCTCAACGAACTGCATTCCCAGTACGGGCTTGCATTCGCCGCGGCGCCGGCCAAGGGCTGGCACGAACTGACGGTTCGCGTCCGCCGCGGCCGCGTGCATGCGCGCTCGCGCGACGGCTACCTGGTATCCTGACCAAGCGCAAAGCGCGTCGCGCCGGACCCCGGACCCCGGATCCCGACTCCCGACATCTATCCAGCGAGTTCGTCCATCAGTTCGCGCAACGCCTGCAGACGGTACTCGCCTGCTGCGGCGTTGTGATACGTCGCGCGCTCCGTTGCCGTCATATCGCCGAGCGGCACCATCGGCTCGAACTGCGTTCCTTCGTGCCATTCATTGAAGGAATTGACGTAGACCGCAAAAAATCCCTGGCGTGCATTCGCGGACTGCGGGGTCGTCTGGAGCCGCAGCGTCGCCTCGAACGAGTCGCGGATCCGTGCGGCGCTCGCCGCGTGCTCCCGCGCGCGATCCCCGAGTGACGACCAGTTCACCGACGCGTCCGGCTCGGCGCGCGGCGGCTGGTAGCACGGATCGTCCGGCGGCGTCAGGGGAAGTACGACGTCGAAGCCGGCGTTCACGCCAAAGACGAACACGAGATCCCGCCCGTTGAACGCATTGGTGACCGCGCTCCACGCGTCCTCGTGGAAGTACGGGTCCGCCGACGTTCCGCCGTCGAATCCGCCTGCGATTGTCCGCGTCAGATCGAGCGAATCGGCGAGAAGCGTGAAGTGCTCGAATTCGCTGCCGATCTCCTGTTTCAACTTCGTCGTCTGCGCGCGCCAGACGGCATCGGGCACGAACGCCGACACGGGGCGCGTCACGCCGCGGCAATCCGTCGAAGTCGGCGGAAGAATGCTCGCGAACAGCTTCAGGAGCGGTGCACTGGTGCCGTCCGCTCGACGGAGCAGCAGGAAGTTGTCCCAGCGGCGGCGCTCGCCGTATTCGCGAAGCAGGTACGTGATGTCTTCCGCCAGCCGCGCCGGCCGATCGTCGTAGGGCTCGATGTGGAACGTCACCTGGATGCCGAACGCGCGCATCACGTCCATGACGACCGGGACCGCGCGATCCTCGTAGCTGCCCTGTCCCCACCAGCTCATGTTGATCGCGGCGGCGCCGGCCTGCTGAATCCATTTCGCGTGCTGTTCGATCACGCGCGTGTCGAGCGAGTCGTACGGACCGAGTGCGGGCAGGTAATTCGACGCGATCTGCCCCGGCGGCGTGCGGCCCCCTTCATCCCAGTGGCGCCAGGGGGATCTCCCGTACCATGGGTAGTACTCGAAGATGAAGTGGGCCGGCAGATCGCGGTAGGTCTCACGGAGCCGCGCGCCGATGCGGGCCAGCGGCACACGTTCTATCCGCTCGCGCGGTCGCGGCGCGCCCCGCGCGTCGGTCTGCGCTCCGAGCAGCCCGGCGCGGGCGACGGGCACTGCCGTCAGGCACTGGGTCAGGAACGCGCGCCGTGAAAGCCGACGCATTCCCGAAGGCTACACCCGCCACGGCGCACCGGGAAACCGTGTGCTAACGTGCTGACGAGTGGCACGCACCTCCTCCATGCTCGGCCGTCTCATCTCCATCGCTCTGCTGGCGGCGGTCTTTCCGGCATGCCGGGCCAGGAACACGACGCTGCCCGAACCCGATGCGGGAAACGCCGCGGTCGTCCAGTGGCGCGCGAAACATGAAGCGGACTACCGGCGCGAGTGGGTCAGCATCGCGGGCCTGCACATGTTGACGCCGGGACCCAACACCGCCGGCGGCGCGTCCACGAACGACATCGTGCTGCCCGCGCCCGCGCCCGCATCGCTCGGCGTGTTCACGCTCGAGGGGGATCGCGTGCGCTTCGATCCCTCGCCAGGTGCGCCGGTGCAGTTGAAAGAGAAGCCGGTGACCGGTTCGGTCGCACTGCGTGACGACTCGCAGCGCGATGCCGAAGAACTGGCAGTCGGCAGGCTGCGGCTCGTCGTTCACAACACGGGCTCGCGGCATGCGATTCGCGTGCGCGATCCAGATGGACCGCTGGCGAAGGCGTTTGCCGGCTTCACCTGGTTTCCGGTCGACGCGCAATACCGCGTCCTCGGCCGCTTCATTCGCGATCCGCAGCCGCAGCGGGTCAAGGTGGTGAACACATACGGCGATGTCGACGAGTACATGACCGAAGGGGTCGTGGAATTCAGCCTGTCAGGGCAGACGCTGCGCCTGCGCCCGTTCACCACGCGCCCCAAGCGCCTCTATTTCGTGTTCCGTGATGCCTCGAGCGGGCACGAAACCTACGAAACCGCCCGCTTCCTCTACGCGGACCTCGGAGACGACGACAAGATCGTGCTGGACTTCAACGAGGCCTACAACCCGCCATGTGCGTTCAATCCGCTCACGACGTGTCCAGTGCCGCTGAAAGAGAATCACTTGCCGGTGAAGATTCTGGCAGGGGAGAAGGCATACGTCGGGCACGTCCCGGGCTCCGCGCAGCCCTGACCCCGGCTCGGGCTCTGACCCGGCCTCGGGCTCTGACCCCGGCGTCGGGCTCTGACCCCGGCGTCGGGCTCTGACCCCGCCGTCGGGCTCTGACCCCCTCGCGCTCTGACCCCGTTTGCAGCCAGCTCGCGAGTCGGCATCGTCAGTGCATTTGCCCCAAGCATGCGGTTCAGACTCGGGACACCTGAACGGCGCCATCGCAGGCGCGATGGCGTACACGGCGAGCCCCGCCGCGCCGAGCTGGTGGCGCGTATTCTCGGCTGCTATCAGGAAATGCCCGGGTTGTCCCTCCGGCTTGAACAGGCGGCGCGGCTCTTCGGTTTGAGGACGCGCACCTGCGAGATCGTGCTCGACGATCTCGTCCGCGACGGACGGCTGCGGCGCGGCACCGATGGTCAGTATCTTCGGGGAGAGCCGTGACCAGCCCGACAACACTCTCCGTCTCACGCCGATACGCAATCCGTCTATAGCTGAGCTCATTGTTGCCCTGCGCGCCTCTGCTCGGGCTCTGACCCCGCGCGGGCTCTGCCCCCGGGCTCTGACCCGCGCCGGCTCTGACCCCATCGGGCTCTGACCCCCTCGGGCTCTGACCCCGGAAACGAGGCCCGGCCGCCAACCCAGCAGCGGATGGTTTGGCATTACAGTATTCGGAAACCACATGCGCATCGAAACCCGCCAGCTGCGAGTGCTCCTGCCCCTCTTTGCCGTCGCGCTTGGCACGATGGTCGCGACCGCACCGTCTGCCCAGCAACCGGCCCCACCTGCGGGACCGCCGGGGGGCTTTGGACGACAAGGCGGCCGCGGTCGCGGAGTGCCGATCCAGGCGGGTGAGGAATGTCCGTCAGGCATGACGGAAATCCGCCCGGAGCGATGTCAGGCTCCGGAATTCCCTGCGCCGAGCATCGTCGACTACCGGCCGAAGTCGACGCTCGTGACGCCAGCGCATCCGGTCCCGAAAGCGAAATTTCCGGCGATCGACTTTCATGGACATCCGGGCGCGCTGGTCACATCAAGCGAAGGACTGGCCTCGCTCGCCGCGTCGCTCGACGCGCTGAACGTGCGGGTCATGGTCAGCGCCGACAACGCGTCCGGCGATCGCCTCACGCGCACGCTCGAGGCGGTCAGGAACAGCCCGCAGAAGGATCGCGTTCGCGTGCTCGCTGGCGTCAACCTGTCGAACGTTGGGCCAGGATGGGCGGAGAAGGCGATTCCGCAGCTCGAGGCGGACCTGAAGGCGGGCGCCGTCGGCATCGGAGAAATCAGCAAGGGCTTCGGTTTGCGGATGAAGAAAGCTGACGGCACGCGCCTGCACATCGACGATGCCGATCTGGATCCGTTCTGGGAGGCATGCGCGCGCCTGAAGATTCCGGTGTTCATTCACACGGCGGATCCCGAAGAGTTCTTCGAGCCGATCGACTATCACAACGAACGGTGGCTCGAGCTCGCGCTGTTCGCGGACCGGCGGTATCCCGCCGGCGAGTTCCCCCGCTTCGAGGAGCTGATGGCCGAGCGGGATCGCCTCTTCCGCAAGCACCCGAACACCACGTTCGTCGCGGCGCACATGGGATGGCACGCCAACGATCTCGCGCACCTGGGGCGGATGCTGGACACCATGCCGAACGTCTACACCGAAGTGGGCGCCGTGCTCTACGACATCGGCCGCCAGCCGCACGCGGCGCACGATTTCTTCGTCAAGTATCAGGATCGCCTGCTGTTCGGGAAGGACTCGTTCCAGCCGGAGGAATATCCGTACTACTGGCGCGTGTTCGAGACAAGGGACGAATACTTCGATTACTACCGGAACTATCACGCCTTCTGGAAGCTGTACGGGATCGATCTTCCCGATCCTGTCCTCAAGAAGCTGTACTTCGAGAACGCGCTCAAGCTCACACCGGGACTGCCGCACGACGGCTGGCCGCGGTAGTTGCAATTTGCTCTGGGACCCGCGCAACAAGGTTGCGCGCTACGTGAATATGGGGACTCTCGCGGCGCGCGCGATTGCGGCGCTCGTTCTGATTGCCGCAGTCGCGGCGCCCGCCCGTGCGCAGGATGCGCACGCGGGCATGCAGCACCACGACACGGGCACGGGGGACGGCTGGCAGTTCATGCACGACGGCGTCGCGTTCGTAATGTTCAACCATCAGGGAGGTCCGCGCGGCGACACCGAGTGGAAGGTGCCGAACTGGTGGATGGGCATGGGGCGCCACCGCGCCGGCGCGGGGACGTTCACGTTCACCCTGATGCTCAGCCTCGATCCGGCGACAGTCGGTTCAGATGGTTATAGCGAGATCTTTCAGGTCGGCGAGACCTATCAAGGGCATCCGCTCATCGATCGCCAGCACCCGCACGATTTTCTGATGCAAGCCTCCGCGTCGTGGCGCGTACCCCTGCGCGGCGCATACACGTTGACGCTTGCCGGCGCGCCCGTCGGCGAGCCCGCGCTCGGTCCGGTCGCGTTCATGCACCGCCTTTCTGCGTGGGGCAATCCCGTTGCGCCGTTGAGCCACCACACCTTCGACTCGACGCACATCGCGATGGGCGTGCTCACGGGCGCGATTGAACGGGGACCCGTACAAATCGAATCATCCGTGTTCAACGGCCGCGAGCCCGACGAGCAACGCTGGGATGTCATGGATCCCGGCTCCCTCGACTCGTGGTCGGTGCGCGGCTGGTACAGGCCCTCGCCCGCGTGGGCCTTTCAGGCGTCGCACGGATATCTCACGGATCCAGAGGCCAGCGAGGAAGGGGACGTGCGCCGGACGACGGTCACGCTGTCGTGGACGCCGCGTCGCGACCGCGGCTGGCGCGGCGTGACGGCCGGATGGGGGCTCAACAACAAGCTTGGCGGCGCGTACAACGCGCTGCTGCTCGAGGGCTCGTACGGAGTCGGCTCCGCGAGCCTCTACGGCCGCGCGGAGCACACGCAGGTGGAAACCGATGTCCTTCGCTTCGGCGCCCACACGTCCCAGGGCGGCCGCAAGGACTCCCACGTCGTCCTTCCCGGCGGGATTGATTTCGTGTCCGCGCTGACGATCGGTGCGACGCGGACGATGTGGCATCCGTCCGACTGGGAGCTAGCGCTCGGCGGCGACGTGACCGCGTACCACGTCCCCTCAGCGCTGAAGCCGACGCACGGTGATCACCCGGTGTCGTTTCATGTGTATCTGTCGGTCCGCCCGCCGTCGATGCACCGGATGACCGAAGTGATCATGATTCGGCCTTAGGGCGGAGGAGGTTGCGTGCGCTACGTTCTGATCGCCCTTGGAGGTGCGGCTGGCGCGATCGCGAGGTATCAGGTCGGTGCGGCCATTCAGTCGCGGACGCCGTCGGTGTTTCCGTGGGGCACGTTCGTCGTCAACATCACAGGGTGCTTCGTGATGGGCTGCGCGACGGCGCTGCTCACGGAGCGGATCGCCGCGCATCAGAACTGGCGCTTCCTCGTGCCGATCGGCTTCATCGGCGCATACACGACGTTCTCGACGTTCGAGCTCGAGACGTATCGCGCGGTCGTCGAAGGTACATGGCTGGCCGCCGGCGCCAACGTGATCGGAAGTGTGATCGCGGGCTACGCGGCGCTGTGGCTCGGAATCATGATCGGACGTCTGATGTAAGAAGGTTGGTCATGCTGCAGCACGGACCCGCGAAGAAGGTCACGATCTACGTCGGCGAGGCGGCACGCCACCGGCACGAGCCGGTCTACATGGCCGTGCTCAACTACCTCTTCTATCACCACGTCTCCGGCGCCACGGTCACCCGCGGCGCCGCCGGCTTCGGATCGGATCATCAGCTCCACATGGAACGGTTCGTCGACACGAGCCTGGATCTGCCGATAAAGATCGAGTTTGTCGACGAGGCCGCGAGGGTCGCCGAGATTCTGCCGAAGCTTTTGCAGATCGTCGAGGACGGTCTGGTCGAAGTCCAGGACACGACAATCGTCAAGGCGGCGGGGGCGAAGGCGGCCGCGGCGGTCGCACCGGCGGCGCTGAAAGGGAAGGCGAAGCTGATGCGCATCTTCCTGGGCGAGCAGGACCGATGGCGGGGCAAGCGGCTTCACGACGCGATCGTCGAGAGCCTCCGGGCGCACGACATCGCGGGCGCGACGGTCTATCGCGGCATCGCCGGCTACGGGGCGAACAGCCGCCTGCACAAGGAAAAGCGTATGAGCCTTTCGAGCGATCTGCCGGTGATGGTGTCGGTCGTCGACGAGGAGGCGAAGATCCGCGCCTATCTGCCGGTGCTCGAGCAGATGCTCGGCGACGGCCTCGTCGTGCTCTCCGAGGTGGACGTCATCAAATACACACACCGGCTGCAGCCGTCTCAGGCGGCGGAGCAGGGACAATGAGCCTCAGCGGACAGGCGCGCATGGTGCGCATTCATTTCGGCGAGGACGATCGCTGGGAAGGCAGGCCGCTGCACGACGCGATAGTCGAGGAAGCGCGCCGGCAGGATCTCGCCGGCGCGACGGTCTACCGGGGCATCGAAGGCTATGGCGCGAGCAGTCGCATTCACCGCAAGCGTCTCCTGACGTCGGCAGACCTGCCGATCGTCGTATGCCTCATTGACACGGCCGAGAAGATCGCGGCGTTCCTTCCGACGATCGAGCGGATGGTCAGCGAAGGACTGATTGCGATGTCGGATGTCGAAGTGATTCGATACAGCGCTCGCGTGTCACGGCCGACGGCTATTCACGAAGATCACTAGGCTCACAGAGATCAAGGGGTCTTCCAACTAAAGCCGGAAGCCACGTGAACTCTTGTGGTCACATGAACTCTTGTGGCTACATGAACTCTTGTGGCTTCCGCCTTCAGGCGGAAGCTCCGACGCCGTTTTCGCGAATAGCTGTCGGCCGTGATCTCGATCTACTTCCGGTTCTTCTCGTAGATTCCATACAGGATCAGGCAGAACGCCACGAGCCGCACGAGGAACACGTACACCCGCCAGTCCGTCGCGAAGGAGATCACGCCGAGGAACACGTAGCTGATGCCGAGCAGCCAGAACGCGAGCGCGAACAGCAGAAAGAGGCGATCGCGCGCGTCCCGCCAGAAGCGCAGAAAGAACAGGCCGGCGATTCCGCACCCCATCGCGACACTACCCTGAAGAAACGTGTTCATGTCAGGTGGCGTCCCACACCAGGCCGTAGAGCATCAGCGTGACCGCGACGAGCGACGTCGCCGTCCGGGTCACCGAGAAATCGAGGTTTGGAAAGACGACGAGGTCCATGAACACGAATGCGTTGTTCAGCGTCCATCCGACGAACGACAGGCTGCTCCACAGCAGCAGCCGGGCGGACGTCCGCCGGTACTCGCGGAACAGCAGCGCCGCGCAGAACGCGCTCGTGATCATGCACAGGCCGTACACGCTGGTCGCCATCGTCTACTCTCCGTCGCGCAGCTTGAACGCGTCGGCGAACCGCTTCATCGCGATCCGCGATCGCGTGGACACGAACGCGAAGATCAGGTGCCGGGACGTCACGTAGTGCTGCGCCAGCAGATCGCCATACTTCGAGAGATCGGCTGTCTTCGGCCGATAGCGGTACTCGATCTCCGACGCGACTGAGACCTCGAGCAGCCCGCGTGCGGCGAGCGTCTCGAGGTCCCGTCGGGCGACCGGCACCGGCACGTGCAGATCGGCGGCGACGTCACGCGCGGTGCGCCAGCGCTCGGAGCCGCGCAGCATCATCAACAGTTCGACCTGATTGATCGATTCGATGCAGCTATGAAGGAACGCGCGGAGTTCGCCTGGGAGTTCTCCGTGCCGGCCTGGATCCATTTCCCGCGCCGCATTGTAGTGAACGGCAGCGATGAGACGAAGCATCGATATCTTGTGCGGAAGCCGCACACGCGCCAAAATGCGCAACGGTAGAGCTGGCTATCTTCTTGCTTTCACCACAGAATACGAGCGACGAACGCGGGGCTTCACGTCGCAAAGCACTACAGGAGCAGATCGGACTTGAGACACACGTACGTGTGCGGTGCCATGCCCCGCCGCCGATCTCTTTCACGCCACCAGGGAGCCATCCATGGACGTCACCCGGATCTCCGACGCGCTCGATCCGATTCCCAGCAGCGGGCGGGGCGCGACGACAGCTGAAGCCAGCGCGTTCTCGCGCCGCCTGCTCTCGGCGATGCTCGCGTTCCGCGACGGCGAGTTCGGCGTGCGGCTCCCGTCGGATCTGATCGGCATCGAAGGAAAGATTGCCGACACGTTCAACGAGATCGTCGCGGTGAGCGAGCGCCGCGCGCGCGAAACGGAGCGCGTGTCGCGATCGGTCGGCAAGGAAGGCAAGCTCAAACAGCGCATGTCGGTGCCGGGCGTCGCGGGCCGCTGGGCCGACGAGGTCGCCGCGATCAACATGCTGATCGATGACCTCGTGTGGCCGACGACCGAGGTGACGCGCGCGGTTGGCGCGGTGGCGAAAGGAGACCTCGGGCAGTCGATGGCGCTCGAAGTGGACGGCCGTCCGCTCGAAGGCGAGTTCCTGCGATCCGCGAAGCTCGTGAACAAGATGATCGACCAGCTCTCGGTCTTCACGTCCGAGGTCACGCGCGTCGCGCGCGAGGTCGGCACCGAAGGCAAGCTGGGTGGCCAGGCGCAGGTGAAGGGCGTGTCGGGCGTCTGGAAGGAGCTGACCGAGTCGGTCAACCAGATGGCCGGCAACCTGACGGCGCAGGTCAGGAACATCGCTGACGTGACGATCGCCGTTGCGAACGGCGACCTCTCGAAGAAGATCACCGTCGACGTCCGCGGCGAGATCCTGCAGCTCAAGGAAGCCATCAACACGATGGTCGATCAGCTGCGCGGGTTCGCGGCGGAAGTGACGCGCGTCGCGCGCGAGGTTGGCACGGACGGCAAGCTCGGTGGACAGGCGGTCGTCCCCGGCGTCGCGGGCACGTGGAAGGACCTCACGGATTCGGTCAATGCGATGGCGTCCAACCTGACCGCGCAGGTCCGGAACATCGCGGGCGTCACGACAGCGGTCGCGCGCGGCGACCTGTCGCGCAAGATCACGGTCGACGTCAAGGGAGAGATCCTCGAGCTGAAGGACACCATCAACACGATGGTCGACCAGTTGAACGCGTTCGCCTCGGAGGTCTTCCGAGTGGCGCGCGAGGTGGGCACCGAAGGGAAACTCGGCGGCCGCGCGGAAGTGCCGGACGTCGCTGGTACCTGGAAGGATCTGACGGATTCGGTGAACGCGATGGGGGCGAACCTCACCGCGCAGGTTCGCAACATCGCGGAGGTCACGACGGCGGTGGCGCGCGGGGACCTGTCGCGCAAGATCACCGTCGACGTGAAAGGCGAAATCCTCGAGCTGAAGAACACCATCAACACGATGGTGGACCAGTTGAACGGGTTCGCGTCGGAAGTCACGCGCGTCGCGCGCGAGGTCGGGACGGAAGGGAAGCTCGGCGGCCAGGCGGTGGTTCCCGGTGTGGCGGGCACGTGGAAGAACCTGACGGATTCCGTCAACTCGATGGCGTCGAACCTGACCGGTCAGGTGAGAAACATCGCGGATGTTGCGACGGCCATCGCGCGCGGCGACTTGTCCCGCAAGATCACGGTCGACGTCAAAGGCGAAATCCTGGAGCTGAAGAACACCATCAACACGATGGTGGACCAGTTGAACGCGTTCGCGTCCGAGGTCAGCCGCGTCGCGCGTGAGGTCGGCACCGAAGGGAAGCTCGGTGGACAAGCCGTCGTGCCCGGCGTCGCGGGCACGTGGAAGGACCTGACTGACAACGTGAACTCGATGGCGTCGAACCTGACCGGTCAGGTGAGGAACATCGCCGACGTCGCAACCGCGATCGCCAAGGGGGACCTCTCGCGCAAGATCACGGTCGACGTCAAGGGTGAGATCCTCCAGTTGAAGAACACCATCAACACGATGGTGGACCAGTTGAACGCGTTCGCGTCCGAAGTCAGCCGCGTTGCGCGCGAAGTGGGCACGGAAGGGAAGCTCGGCGGCCAGGCGGAAGTGCCGGACGTCGCGGGCACGTGGAAGGACCTCACCGACAACGTCAACTCGATGGCGTCGAACCTGACCGGTCAGGTTCGGAACATCGCCGATGTGGCGACCGCCATCGCGAACGGCGACCTCTCGCGCAAGATCACCGTCGACGTCCGGGGCGAAATCCTGGAGCTGAAGAACACCATCAACACGATGGTGGACCAGTTGAACGCGTTCGCCTCCGAAGTGACCCGCGTCGCGCGCGAGGTCGGCACGGAAGGGAAGCTCGGAGGTCAGGCGGTCGTCACCGGCGTCGCCGGCACGTGGAAGGACCTCACCGACAACGTCAACTTCATGGCGTCGAACCTGACCGGTCAGGTCAGAAACATCGCGGAGGTCGCCACGGCTGTTGCCCGGGGCGACCTCTCCCGGAAGATCACCGTCCATGTCAAAGGCGAGATCCTCGAGTTGAAGAACACCATCAACACGATGGTGGACCAGTTGAACGCGTTCGCCTCGGAAGTCAGCCGCGTGGCGCGCGAGGTCGGTACCGAAGGACGGCTCGGCGGCCAGGCCCTCGTGCCGGGCGTCGCCGGCACGTGGAAGGACCTCACCGACAACGTCAACCAGATGGCGGGCAACCTGACGGCGCAGGTCAGAAACATCGCCGACGTCACCGTCGCCGTCGCGAACGGCGACCTCTCGAAGAAGATCACCGTCGACGTTCGCGGCGAAATCCTGCAGCTCAAAGACACCATCAATACGATGGTCGAGCAGCTCCGCTCGTTCGCGGCCGAAGTCACGCGCGTCGCGCGCGAGGTCGGGACCGAAGGCAAGCTCGGAGGGCAGGCGGAAGTTCCGGGCGTGGCCGGCACGTGGAAGGACCTGACCGACAACGTCAACTCGATGGCGTCCAACCTGACGGGCCAGGTGAGAAACATCGCGGACGTCGCGACGTCCATCGCACGCGGCGACCTCTCACGCAAGATTACGGTGGACGTGAAGGGTGAGATTCTCGAGCTGAAGAACACGATCAACACGATGGTCGACCAGCTCAATGCCTTCGCGTCGGAAGTCAGCCGCGTCGCCCGCGAGGTCGGCACGGAAGGCAAGCTTGGCGGGCAGGCGCTGGTGCCGGGCGTCGCAGGGACGTGGAAGGACCTCACCGACAACGTCAACTCGATGGCCTCGAACCTGACGGGTCAGGTGCGAAACATCGCCGAGGTGACGATCGCCGTTGCCAACGGCGACCTCTCGAAGAAGATCACCGTCGACGTCCGGGGCGAAATCCTGCAGCTCAAGGAAGCCATCAACGCGATGGTCGAGCAGCTTCGATCGTTCGCGTCGGAAGTCACGCGCGTCGCGCGCGAGGTCGGGACCGAGGGCCGCCTCGGCGTGCAGGCGGTCGTCCCGGGTGTCGCCGGTACGTGGAAGGACCTCACCGACTCGGTGAACGTCATGGGCGCGAACCTCACCGCGCAGGTGCGGAACATCGCCGAAGTGACAACGGCGGTGGCCCGCGGTGACCTGTCGCGCAAGATTTCCGTCGACGTCAAAGGCGAGATCCTCGAGCTGAAGAACACGATCAACACGATGGTCGACCAGCTCCGCGCGTTCGCGGCGGAAGTGACGCGCGTCGCGCGCGAAGTGGGTACCGAAGGCAAGCTCGGGGGCCAGGCCGAAGTGCTCGGCGTCGCCGGCACGTGGAAGGACCTCACCGATTCGGTCAACGTCATGGCCGCCAACCTCACCGACCAGGTCCGCGGCATCGTCAAGGTCGTCACGGCCGTCGCCAATGGCAACCTCCGTCAGAAGCTGACGGTCGAGGCCAAGGGCGAGGTCGCAGCGCTCGCCGAGACGATCAACAACGTCACCGACACGCTCGCCACGTTCGCGGAACAGGTCACCAACGTCGCGCGCGAAGTCGGCGTCGATGGACGCCTCGGCGGCCAGGCGAACGTGCCCGGCGCCGCCGGCACGTGGAAGGATCTCACCGGCAACGTCAACCTGCTTGCGGCCAACCTGACGAACCAGGTTCGCGCCATCGCGGAGGTCGCCACCGCGGTCACCAAGGGAGACCTCACGCGATCGATCCAGGTGGAGGCGCGCGGCGAGGTCGCCGAGCTGAAGGACAACATCAACACGATGATCGACAACCTGCGCGCGACCACGGATCGCAACCAGGAACAGGACTGGCTGAAGACCAACCTCGCGAAGTTCACGCGCATGCTGCAGGGGCAGCGCGATCTCGTCACTGTTGGCAAGCTGCTGCTGTCGGAGCTTGCGCCGCTCGTCAACGCGCAGCAGGGCACGGTCTATCAGATGCTGACGGAGGTCGCCGATTCCTCGCCGACGCTCTCGCTGCTCGCTGGCTATGCGATCGGCGACGATCAGGCCCAGCGAATCGAGGTCGGCAACGGACTGGTCGGGCAGTGTGCGCTCGAGAAGCAGCGCATCCTGATCACGAAAGTCCCGCGCAACTACACCAAAGTCCACTCCAGCCTCGGCACGTCCCGCCCCAAGAACATCGTCGTCCTTCCTGTGCTGTTCGAAGGGGAAACGAAGGCCGTCATCGAGCTGTCGTCGCTCCAGCAGTTCACGCCGACGCACCTCACCTTCCTCGAGCAGCTCACGCAGTCGATCGGCGTCGTGCTCAACACCATCGAGGCGACGATGCGGACGGAAAACCTGCTGCAGCAGTCGCAGCAGCTCACGATGGAGCTGCAGACGCGGCAGACCGAGCTGCAGCAGACGAACGAGGAGCTGGCCTCGAAGGCCAAGCAGCTCGCCGAGCAGAACGTCGAAGTCGAACGGAAGAACAAGGAAGTCGAGCAGGCACGTCGCGCGCTGGAAGAGAAGGCGGCGGAGCTGGCCCTCACGTCGAAGTACAAGTCCGAGTTCCTCGCGAACATGTCGCACGAGCTCCGAACGCCGCTCAACTCGATCCTGATCCTGGGTCAGCAACTCGCCGAGAACAGCGCGGGCAACCTGACGATGAAGCAGGTCGATTTTGCGAAGAACATCCACTCGGCGGGCACGGACCTGCTCACGCTCATCAACGACATCCTCGACCTCTCCAAGATTGAGTCGGGCACGGTCACCGTCGAGGCGGAAGAGATCACGTTTGCGGCCGTGCGCGACAGCGTCGAGCGCAACTTCCATCACCTCGCGGAATCCAAGAACCTTGCGTTCCACGTCGAGATCGATCGCGCGCTGCCGCGCGCGTTCACGACGGATCCGAAGCGCCTGCAGCAGATACTCAAGAACCTGCTCTCGAACGCGTTCAAGTTCACGTCCCAGGGGCACGTCTCGATGCGCATCCTCTCGCAGGTCGCCGGCTGGTCGCCGGATCATCCCATCCTGCGCTTCATGCCAAGCGCGATGGCCATCGAGGTCAGCGACACCGGCATCGGGATTGCGGCCGAGAAGCAGCGGCTGATCTTCGAGGCATTCCAGCAGGCGGACGCCGGCACGAGCCGCAAGTACGGCGGCACCGGGCTCGGCCTCGCGATCAGCCGTGAGCTCGCGACACTGCTGGGCGGGGAGATCAAGCTCATGAGCACCCCGGGACAGGGCAGCACGTTCACGCTGTTCCTGCCGCTCCAGTACACCGGTCCGGCCCGCGCGGTAACCGCCCCGGCGACGACGCCGTCGCACATCGACTCGCGTCCGACCGCAGGTACGCTGCCGGTGCTCGCGGTCGCCAAGGCCGAGGAGGTGGTTCCGGACGACCGCGACGACATCCTCGAGGGCGACACCGTCCTCCTCATTGTCGACGACGATCCGCACTACGCGCGCGTGCTGCTCGGCCTCGCGCGCGACAAGGGCTTCAAGGGCATCGTTGCCAACCGCGGGCAGTCGGCCCTGACGCTCGCGAAGCAGTATCTGCCGACCGCGATCACGCTCGACGTGTTCCTGCCGGACATGCTCGGATGGACGGTCCTGAACAACCTGAAGCTCGATCCGGCAACGCGGCACATCCCGGTGCAGGTGCTCTCTGTGGAAGAAGAGCGGCAGCACGGGCTCTCGCACGGCGCGTTCTCGTATCTCGTGAAGCCGGCGACAACCGAAGACCTCGAGCACGCGTTCGATCGCATCAAGGAGTACGTCCTGCCGCACCGCAAACGGCTGCTCGTCGTCGAGGACAACGACATCGAGCGTGAGAGCATCGTCCAGCTGCTGGCGCACGACGACATCGACGTGATGACGGCGAGCACCGGCGCGGAAGCGCTCACGCTGCTGACGACGGGGCCGTTCGATTGTTCCGTCGTCGATCTGCGGCTGCCCGACATGACTGGCTTCGAACTGCTCGAGCGTA
>JBKPQB010000038.1:0-25446 GCA_046733875.1 Acidobacteriota bacterium | reverse complement strand
TCTGTCAGCAGGTCGAGAACCTGATCGTCGGTGCGCCGTGCGGTGTCATGGATCAGATGACGTCGATCTGTGGCGAGGCCGACAGCCTCATGGCGCTGCTGTGTCAACCGGCGGAGTTCCAGGGCAGCCTACGAATCCCGGACCAATTGGGAGTGTGGGGAATCGATTCGGGGATACGGCATGCCGTGACCGGCGCGGATTACGGAGCCGTGCGTGTCGGCGCGTTCATGGGATACCGGATCCTTGCGGATTTAGCGGGACTGCGCGTGAGACCGGGAGATCGCGACGGCTCCGTACGCGTGGACGATCCGCGCTGGCACGGGTATCTCGCCAACGTCGGCACCGAAACCTTCCGCCAATTCGCACCGCGGATCCCCATCGCGCTCGACGGCGTCACGTTCCTCGCGCGCTACCAGGGCACGACGGACCTCGTGACGCGCGTCGATCCGGCGCGGACGTACGCCATCCGGACGCCGGCGGCACATCCCATCCGCGAGCACGAGCGCGTGAGCGAATGGGCGCGCCACCTGGCCCGACCGGCCAGCAGCTTTTCGCCGCGCGATGCGGCTCGCCTCGGAGCGTTGATGTACGACTCGCACGCAAGCTACTCGGCCTGCGGCCTCGGGTCGGACGGCACCGATCGGATCGTGTCGCTGGCGCGTGAGGCCGGGCCGGCGCGCGGCATATATGGCGCCAAGATCACCGGCGGTGGAAGTGGAGGGACGGTGGCGCTCCTGGCCGACGCGGCAGCGGGCGAAGCGGTCCGCGCCGTTGCACGTCAGTATTCTGAAGAAACCGGCCGTGACGCGTACGTGTTCGAAGGCAGTTCGCCGGGCGCTGCCCGGGTCGGGACGATACGGCTCGACAGTGCCTGAGGGCGTGAGCGAACTCTTTACGGCTGCTGGCCCACGGCGAGCCTCATGATGCGCGGCTCCGTGCAATCCAGGTGATCGAGGATGCCCGTCAGCCGGCCCTCGTGCATCACCGCGACCCTGTCGCTGAGGTGAAGAATCTCTTCCATGTCGCTGCTGATCATCACGATCGCTACGCCCTGCCGCGCCAGGGCGCGAAGCAGCTTGTAAATTTGCGCCTTGGCCGCGACGTCGATGCCGCGCGTCGGTTCGTCGACGATCAGCACGTTCGGACCGAGCTCGAGCCATTTCGCGAGCACGACCTTCTGTTGGTTGCCTCCGCTCAATGTGGCGGCCTTGACCTCGATGGACGGCGCCTTGACCTGCAGCCGCTGACACACGGCAGCGACGGCCTTGCGCTCCTGCGCAACGGAGACCAGCCCACCGGTCGCGTAGCGCCCGAGCGCGGGCAACGACACGTTCTCGCGTATCGCGAAGTCCACGACGAGCCCGCAGGACCGCCGATCTTCGGGGACGAGCAATACCCCGTGGTGAATCGCATCCGCCGCGTCTTCGATCGTCAGTGACCTTCCGTCGAGGCTGATCGTGCCGCCCACCGCCCGGTCAATTCCGAACATCGCGCGCGCGACTTCCGAGCGGCCTGCACCGACGAGACCAGCCATGCCGAGAATCTCACCGCGCGCGACCGTGAAGGACATGGCGTGCTGTGGATACCGCGCCGTGCGCAGCCCGTCGACCCTGAAATAGTCGGGCCGACCCTCGGCGGCTGTTGCGTGGTGCTCGACGTCGATGTCACGCCCCACCATCAAGCGAATCATGTTGTCGTGCGTCAGCGCCTCACGCGCGAGCGCACCGGCGTTCGCGCCGTCGCGCAGCACGACCGCGCGATCGGCGATGGCCCGCACTTCCCCGAGGCGGTGCGTAATGTAGACGACGGCCACGCCCCTTCGTCGCAGACTCGCGACGACTTCGTGCAGGCGCGACGTCTCGGCGAGCGTCAGGCTCGAGGTCGGCTCGTCCATGATGAGCAGGCGGGCGTCCAGCGAGAGCGCCTTCGCGATTTCCACCAGCTGCTGCTGGGCGATGGACAGCGCCGCCATCGGCGTATCGGGCGAGACATCGAGCCCGAGCTGATCGAGGTGCGGCTGCACGGTCGCGCGCATCTTCGCGCGATCGACCAGCCGGAGCATCCCCCACCGAGTCGGCTCGCGCCCGAGCAGGACGTTTCCGGCCACATCGAGGTTGTCGAGCGGGTTCAGTTCCTGATGGATGAACGCGATCCCGAGCGCGGTTGCCGTGTGGACGTCGCGCATCACCACGCGCACGCCGTCGACGAGAACCTCTCCGGAGTCGGGCTGCTCGATCCCGCCGACGATCTTCATCAGGGTCGACTTGCCGGCGCCGTTCTCGCCGAGCAGGGCGACCACCTCTCCCGCGTCAACGTCGAGGCTCACGCCGCGCAGGGCGTGCACGCCTGGAAAGTGCTTCTGGATGTCGCGAAGCTGAAGGACCGGTCGACCCATGATGCCGCGGCAGATGCCGAGCGTGTCAGCGGCCGCGGAGCTGCGCGAGCTTCGTCCTGAAGTCGTCCACGTTGTTCTGGCGGATCACCATCGTGGGAATGAAGACCTGATGGTTGGGCGGGATGCCCGATCGATCGCCCTTCAGAGCCTTCGCGAGCAGGGTGATGGATTGGTACCCGAACTCGTACGGCTGCTGCACCACCGTGCCGACGATGGCGCCGGACTTGACGCCCGTGAGCGTTTCGTCATCCTCGTCGAACGCGATGATCTTCACCTGCCCGATCTTGCCGGCATCGCGCACCGCGTTGAGAATCGCCGGGCCGTTGTAGCTCCATAATCCGACGAGCGCGGCCACATCGGGGTGGCCGACGAGCATCTCGGACACGTTCGCTTTCGCGCGAACCTGGTCGGTGTCGTCGGTGCGCACGTCGAGGATTTCGATCTTCGAGCCGGCGATGGCCTCTTTGATGCCCTGCAGCCGCTCTTGCGCGTTGCGCGCGTCCAGTTTCCCCACGAACAGCGCGATCTGCCCGCCCTGCGGCAACGCTTCCCGAATGAGCGCGCCGGCCTGGCGCCCAGCAGCCACGTTGTCCGTCCCGACGTAGCACTCCCGCTTGCTCTCGGGCGCATCGCTGTCGTGTGTGAACACGAGGGCCTGTCTCGCGGCGTCGTTCAGCATCGCGGTCTGGTTCGCGGGATCGACCGGGCTGATCGCGATACCATCCACGCCTTTCGCCAGAAGATCGTCCACGATACGCTTCTGCGCGGCCGCGGTGCCGTCCCCCAGGCGGAACTCGACCGTGACATCGCTCATTTCAGCGTCGGCCTTCTCCGTGCCCTTCCGCGCGATCGTCCAGAAGTCGGCCGCGTTGTTCGTGATGAAGGCCACCCTGTGCGTGGACGATCGTTCACGTCCGCATCCAGTCAGGACGAGCATCGCCGCGCAGATCAATGTCGCTGCTTTCTTCAACGCCATTCGATTCTCCATGTTCGCCGGAGGGGCTTCGGCCTCGGACACCCTTACTCGCGCTCTCGCGGGTTGCTTGGCGCGCTCCGGTCGCGTGGCTCACTCGCCGTCGCGTTCGCCTGCACTATCTCATCAGGCAGCCACCCGCACCGCGCGCCGCTGCAGGACCTGATCGCCCACGACGCCAACCAGGATGACCCCGCCCATCACGGCGAAGTTGAGCGAGCTCGGAATCCCCAGCAGGTTCACGAGATTCTGCAACACCTGGAGCAGCGTCGTCCCGAGCAGAATCCCGACGATCGAGCCCTCGCCCCCGCGCAGGCTGCAGCCGCCCAGCACGGCGGCCGCGATGCCGTACAACTCGAAGAAGCTGCCGTGCGATGAAGGGGAAATCGAGTTCGTATAGAAAGCAAACACGATCGCCGCGAGGCCGGTCAGCGCGCCGAGGATCACGTATGCGAGCACGATCACGCGGTGGGCGTTGACGCCCGAGTACCGCGCGGCGACTTCGTTTCGGCCGGTCGCGTACAGGTGGCGACCGTAGACCGATCGGTGCAGCACGACCCACATCACGGCGCTCACCACGACGAGCGCGATGAACGGGGTGGGTACGTCGAGGATGCTGCCGGTCGCCAGCCGCTGCAGCAGCTTGAACCCGGCGGCATCCCCGAACCCTTTCGTCTCGTCATTGGCGATGAACCGCGCGAGGCCGCGGTACAGGAGCAGGCCGCAGAGCGTGACGATGAATGGCTGCAGCCCCAGACGCGTGATGAGGACACCGTGGAAGACGCCGACCAGGGCGCCGAGGGCGATGATGACCACGACGGCCGCGGGCCACGGCAGATGCCATTCGGTCAACATGATCGACAACAGGACGCCGAGCAGCGCGAACGCCGAGCCGACGGACAGGTCGATGCCGCCGCTGATGATGACCAGACCCAGTCCCAGGCTGAAGATGCCGAACGCCCCGATCAGCCGCGCCGTGTTCTGCAGGTTGGCGGGCGACATGAAACGGGGGTTGAGCGCGGTCACGATCGCGCACAACACCACCAGCAACGCAAAGGTTGCGAATTCTTTTCTCACGAGTCGCCGATGTTATAACCCGAATCCGCCGGCGTCCCGCGCATCACCGGCGATCGCGAGCAAACCGGGTCCTGCCGGTGCACGGTCCGTCAGGTCGACTGCAAGGGGGAAAGCCGCGCGGGTGTGGCCGAGCCGACCGCTTATCAGTCGTACAGGCAACAAAGTATGGCTGAGACTTACCGTGGCGTCACCAGTCAACGCGGGCCACACAGTCGCGACAAGGGACGGTTGTTACCTCATCCAAATGTCGGACCTGAGTTTGCACATGCAGTTCCCCGTTTCTTCCGGTCGGGCTTTGAGGTGCAGCGCTGCACGTGATGGTGCCGTTCACAATTCTGGTGTATCCATTCTGAGGATCGGGACAATGACCGTGCTTCGGAGACTCTGGCCGGCTGGCGGGAAGCGGGCGTCCGTGCTCGGAAATCCCCAGCCGGCACAGCCTGCGCCGACTGCGGGATCGCAGAAGCACCAGCGTGCGACGCTGCTTGAGATTTTGCCGCGTGGCTCGGTTGGAGCCGAGATCGGCGTCCATCTCGGCGACTTCTCCGACGACATTCTGAGGATTGTTGCGCCGGCTCGCTTCTACCTCGTCGATCCGTGGGAGCACTTCGACACACCCGCCTACAAACACGCGTGGTACGGCGGCGGCGCCAAGGGCGGCCAGAACGAAATGGACGAGCGCTACGAATCGGTCCTCGTGCGGTTCAGGAGGGAGATCGACGCCGGTCAGGTGCTCGTGCACCGTGGGTTCTCGAATGACTTCGGCCTGACCCTGCCCGCCGACCATCTCGACTGGGTCTACATCGACGGCGACCACACGTACGAGTTCGTCAAACGTGACCTCGAACTGTTCTTCGGCAAACTCAAGCCGGGCGGTCATCTGATCGGTGACGACTATCATGACGGCGGTTGGTGGGCTGGCGGGGTGAAGAAGGCGGTGGACGAGTTCATGCGGACCTATCCCGTCGACATCGTGACGCTCAAGTACGAGCAGTTCATGCTGCGCAAGCGCGGGCACGTGGCGCTCGGCTGATGGGGTCGGACGGTAATTGGCTCGGAAGCCGGATGCGCAGGCTGGCGACGGTTACGCAAACCGCCTGTCGCGACCTGCTCAATCCAGAGCGCGATATCACGTTCCGTAATCGCGAAGGAATCGCCGCATACGATTTCACACTGGCCGCGCGGCGCCGCGCGCCCGGCGTGAGCGCCATGCTCCGCGCGCGAAACGAGTCGACGAAAATCATCACTTGCCTCGCGTCGATTCTGGGCATGTTCGATGAAATCGTGTTCATCGACAACGCGAGCACTGACGGTACGCTCGAGCGCGTGGTTCAGTTCAAGAAGGGTCACGACGCGGGGGACATAATTCGCATTGCCCGGTATCCACACGCCATCGCGCGATGCGGCGACGAGCATTGGAGCACGCCCGACGACTCGGTGCACAGTCTCGCCTACTACTACAACTGGTGCCTCTCACGCTGCGGGTGTGCTTACGTGTTCAAGTGGGACGCCGACATGGCACTGATGGCGAACGCGACCAGCCAGATGCGTGATCTGTTCAGCACACTCCGTGATGACGATCCGGCGCTCTGGCTTGTCCGCGTGCAAACTGTTTACCGAGACACGCATGGGAGCTGGTACCGGGTGCAAGGAGAAATTAATAGCGAGGCCAGGCTGGCGCCGAATCGGCCGAGCGTCCGGTATCATAAGGCGCGTCATTGGGAGGAGCTGCGAAGCGATCGGCCGCTGCCGCGACGGCAGTTCGAGCCCGTTTGCGTATACGAGTTGAAGGATGTGGCGGAAGACGAGTTCTCGCACTGGAGCACGACCACCTTCCCAACGGAGCGAAAACGGCGCGAATGGCACTATTTCGGATTGGTCAAGAGCGGACAGATCAGTGCTCCGCTTTTCGAGCCGCTGCGGGGCCGCTTTGTCGAGTCACTCGAACCGGAACCCACCGCCAAGTCGCGGCCGTGACGACATGCGAGTGCCGCTGTGGGCCGTGAAATACGTCGAGCCGACCTCTTTGCGACACGCCCTCGTGCGCGACCGGTTCTGGATTCTCCGCGAGCTTGCCGCTCATGCGGATTCGAAGTACAGCCTCGAACCACTGTTCAGGCTGCGCTGCATCTTCTTCCACATTCCCAAGACGGCAGGACTGGCACTGTGCGATGGCTGGTTCGGAAACCGCGCGGCAGGTCATATCAATGTGGCGACCGCACGAGCCGTTTTTGGGGAATGGCGGTTCCGGTCGTATTTCAAATTCTGCTTCGTCCGAAACCCTTGGGATCGGCTCGTCTCCGCATACCACTACCTGCGCCAGGGGCATTCAAACTCGCCGATTGTCGGCCTCATCCAGTCCGGCTCCTTCACTGATTTCGTGAAAGGCGCGCTGCGCTCCCCCGTGGTGTGGACCGAGCTGCACATCAAGCCGCAGCACCTCTTCGTGGTCGACCGGCAAGGGCGTCTGCGGATGGATTACGTGGGCCGGTATGAACGTTTGCAGCAGGACTTCAACGTTGTTGCTCGACGGCTTGGACTAACAACCACTTTCGGCGCGCAGAACCGGTCACCGCACACCGACTACCGGGACTATTACGACGACGAATCCCGCGAAATCGTCGGCGAGTTGTATCGCCGTGACATCGAGCTATTCGGATACGACTTTGCCGGCGAAGAGCGTGACCGTGCTCAGAAGGCCGTATGAAGCTTCTCGAACGTCGCGTCGACCTGCCGTCTGACGCGACGTTCGACGGTACCCACTGCCGCGTCGATTACGAGTCGCAGCGGCCGTCGCGAGGGCGTGGACGATAGAGTGTATCCGTAGATCTCCATCAGATCCCGGTTTATGTACTCGATGACGCGGATGGCACTCGGAGACAGATCCTCCTTCCAGCCGTTCACCTGCCCTTTGCGGAAGAAATTCGGTTGCACGCGACCCAGCGTCTCGAAATTGCGCACGCCTGCCCCGCCGGCGCGCAGCCGATCGATCTGGCATGCGGCAAACGCGGATCGAGCGAAGTCGTCACTTGCAGGAAGATCCAGCCACGCAAGGAGGGAGACAAGCGTGGCCACGGCTTGCTCCCCCAGCAGATCTTCGTAGCGCACTTCCCGGTAACGAGGCGTCAACGTCCTGAGCTCGCGCCCGAGCGTGACGTCGGATCGCCAGCGCTGCGCGTTGCGGACGACGTTCGTCGACGCCCACTGGCCGCGGGCCCACGACTGCGCCGCCGCAAAGAGCGAACTCACTACGCTGCGCGGATCGCGCACGATGTGCAGAAAATAAATGTCGGGCACCAGTCGCAGGATGAACGGGCCGTGTCGGACATGCTCGGGGGTCTTTTCGAGTACGACTTGCGCGTTCGGGTTTCCCTCAGCGATGCGCCCAAGCACGGCCTTCGCAAAGTCCGCGCACAGTCGGTAGAACTCGTCCTCGGAGAGCAAGCGCCTCATTCCGATATTCGGATCAACGGTTGGAAACCGCTGCCAGATCTGGTCGAGACGGCTCAGGTAACCATGAAACAGGTGCGTTTCCTGGGTCGTCGCGACTGCGGGATGTTGCGCCAGCAGCAATTGCAGCCAGCTCGTGCCGCTCCTTGGGCACCCCACCATCAGGACGTGCTTCATACCCTCGCCGCGTTGCGTGATGTCTATCGGAATCAAGCGGCCGCGAGCGTCCGCCAAGTCTAGCGCATGACCCTGCACGAGTTCTGCCGGCTTTCCGCGATCACAACTGAGGGTTCGAATACCGTTATTCAGATGAACCGCGCCCGGACGGTAAGTCCAGCTATATTTTATTGCCGCTGGGATAGAGAAATGGCACCCCATGACCAGTAACTGGAGGGATGCGAGCCGACGCCCCGCGGCTCCATGCCCTGACGGCCACATTTCACTATCTCATCCGTAGTCAGGACCGCGGTTTGCAGACCGACTTTCCCCGGTCGATTACGAACCTCACCGGTATGCATGACACCCTTTTGCCGGTGACCTTGCGCTGACTTGTCCCCTGGAGAGATGAATGACGATAACCGCCAATCCTCGAGTCCATCCCGAGGACGCCGTGCGCGCGCTGCGGGCCGAGCGCATGCACATCGTCGTCACCGGCCATGTCGATCATGGCAAGAGTACCGTGATCGGGCGCCTGCTGGCCGACACGGGCTCGCTGCCGCAAGGCAAGCTCGAGGCGGTGCGGACGACATGTGAACGGAACGCCAAACCATTCGAGTACGCGTTTCTGCTCGACGCGCTGAAGGACGAACAGGTTCAGGGGATCACCATCGACTCGGCGCGGGTCTTCTTCAAGACGGCGCGACGCCACTACATCATCCTCGACGCCCCGGGGCATATCGAGTTCCTGAAGAACATGATCACCGGCGCGTCGCGCGCCGAAGCGGCTCTCCTGGTGATCGACGCGCACGAAGGCATCCAGGAAAACTCGCGGCGGCATGGATTCATGCTGGCGATGATCGGCATCCGCCAGATTGCGGTGCTCGTGAACAAGATGGACCTGGTCGGATACCGCCGCGACCTGTTCGACGACATCGTCTCCGAGTTCGGCGAATTCCTCGATCGTATCGGGATCACGCCGACGTGGTTCATTCCCGTCAGCGGCTTTCACGGCGAAAACCTGGTCGCGCCCGCCCCGAATCTATCGTGGTACGAGGGGCCAACGGTCCTCGACGCACTCGACGCGTTCGAGAACCGGCCCCCGCTGACGGCGGGGCCGTTTCGGATGCCGGTCCAGGGTGTCTACAAGTTCACCGAGAACGGCGACGACCGGCGCATCGTCGCCGGAACCATCGACAGCGGCCGCATTTCAGCGGGCGACGAGGTCGTCTTCTATCCCTCCGGAAAGAAGACGCGAGTCAGAAGCATCGAAGCGTTCAATCGTCCATCGCGTAGCGAGTCGGCGGCGGAGGAAGCCGCGGGGTTCACGCTGAGCGAGCAGGTCTACATCGGACGCGGCGAACTCGCTGCTAAGACCGGCCAGCCGAAGCCTCATGTCAGCACGCGAATGAAGGTCAGCCTCTTCTGGCTGGGCAAGAGCCCGCTCGTCCCCCGCAAGGAATATCTCCTCAAGCTCGGCACGGGTCGCACGCCGTTCCGGATTGAACAGATTCATCGTGTGATCGATGCATCAGACCTGTCCGCCGGTGAGGGACGGACGCAGGTGGAGCGCTACGAGGTGGCCGAGTGCACGCTTCTCCTCGGCAAGCCGCTCGCGTTCGACACGGCCGATCAGTGTCCGTCCACGGGACGCTTCGTGGTCGTCGACAATTTCGAGATTTGCGGCGGCGGCATCGTCCGGCAGGCGCTTGCCGACAAGCACGCGTGGGTGCGCGAGAAGGTACTGGACCGCAACTACAAGTGGGCGGCGGGCGGCGTGGCCGCCGAGCGGCGGATGGAGCGATACAGCCAGAAGCCGGCGCTGCTGGTGATCACGGGCGAAAAGGACGCGGAGCGCAAAGAGCTCGCCCGCGAGCTCGAGGCGCGGCTCTTCGACGATGGCCGGTACGTCTATTTTCTCGGCATCGGCAACGTTCTTTACGGAGTCGACGCGGATATCGAGCGAACGGACGTGAATCGGCTCGAGCACCTCCGTCGGCTTGGCGAAGTCGCGAACATCCTGCTCGATGCCGGCCTGATCGTGATCGCGACGGCGGTGGCGCTCACACAGGAGGATATCGACGTGATTCGCACGTCCGGCGGATCCGATCGCGTCATGACCGTCTGGCTCGGCGATCGGATCACCACCGACCTCGCCTGCGACCTTGCGCTCACCGACGCTGAGGCGAAGGCAGAGGGCACGGCGCGCTTGAAGTCGCTGTTGCACGATTGCGGAGCGATTTTCCGGCCATGGTAGGCGGGCGCGCACGGCTCGAGCCCGCGGTGGTGTGGTTCACCGGCCTGTCGGGCGCAGGGAAGTCGACCGTCGCCAGGACAGTGTGCGAGCGCCTGCTTGCCGCGGGGGCCGACGTCGAGTACCTGGATGGCGATTCGATACGCAGCGTGTTCCCGCAAACCGGCTATTCGAAGCCGGAGCGCGACGCTCACGTCAAACGCGTTGGATTCCTGGCGAGCCGACTCGAACATCACGGCGTCTTCGTCGTCTGTGCGCTCATTTCGCCTTACGCCGAGTCGCGTGAATTCGTTCGCGGATTGTGCCGGCGCTTCGTGGAAGTCTACGTATCGACGCCGCTCGACGAATGCGAACGCCGCGATGTCAAGGGACTCTATCAACGCGCGCGGCGCGGCGAAATCGCGAACTTCACCGGTCTCGACGAACCGTACGAGCCGCCCGCCACTCCAGAGCTGCGAATCGATACTCGCGAGATCTCCGCGTCCGAGGCGGCGGATCTCGTTATGACGACGCTCGGACTCGGTGAACGGTTTCGTGCGCCGGCACGGGTGGCCGTCCGGTGACGTCGATCGATGATGCGGCGCTGGAACGGCTGTGCGAGGTCGCGCGCATGGCTGGCCGCGAAATCATGCGGTACTACGGCACGAGCCCGGCCTGCCGGCAGAAGGCGGATGGCAGCCCTGTATCGATCGCCGATCTCGCCGCCGAGCGCGTAATCGTCGAGGCCCTCGCCGCCTGGAATGTTTCGATTCCGATCATCACCGAGGAATCAAGCATGCCTTCCGCGCCGCTGCATGCGACCTGCGGGCGCTACTGGGTCGTGGATCCGCTCGACGGAACCAAGGAATTCCTCGCCAGGAACGGCGAATTCACGGTGAACGTTGCGCTCGTCGACGAAGGCACTCCGGTGCTCGGCGTCATTCTGGCGCCCGCGTTCGATCTGATCTACTGCGCCGGGCGGGGGCTGGGCGCCTGGCGTCAACGTGGCGTCTCTCGCCCGGAGCGGATTTCGTCCGGGCGGTGGCGACCAGGACAGCCGGCGCGCGTGGTCGAGAGCCGGTCTCATCCTTCGCGGGAGCTCGAGGCCTTCCTCGCATCCATACCGGTGATCGAGCGCGTGCCGCTCGGGAGCTCGCTGAAGTTCTGTCGTGTCGCCGAGGGCAGCGCCGACTTGTACCCGAGGTTCGGTCCGATGATGGAATGGGACGTTGCGGCCGGTGATTGCATTTACCGCAACTCCGCAGATGTGGGCGAACGGGCTTCGCCGCTCCGCTACGACACGCCGGATCGGCGCGTGGCCGGGTTCGTTCTCGGAGACGACGCCATGGCTGCGACGCTGGCGTCAACGCCCGCGTGAGACCTGAGGAACGGACGATGGACCAGCTCGAACAGCTCGAACACCGCAGCGTGCATATCCTGCGAGAGGCGTACGCGGCATTTCGGAATCTCGGGATGCTCTGGTCGATCGGCAAGGACAGCACGGTTCTGCTGTGGCTCACGCGCAAGGCCTTCTTCGGTCATGTGCCGTTCCCGTTGATCCATATCGACACGTCGTTCAAGATTCCCGAGATGATTCAATACCGCGATCGCCTGGTCGCCGAGTGGGGGCTGAACCTCATTTACGGCCAGAACGAAGCGGCGCTCGCCGAGCATCGAACGTTCCCGGAGGGCGCGATCGATCGGATGACGTGCTGTTCACTGTTGAAGACGGAAGCGCTGACGCGAACGCTGAGCGGCGAATGGCCGCGTTATCGGTTCAATCACGCCACGAAGCGCTACGAGAGGGATTCCAACACCGAGCCGTTCACCGGTGTCATCGTCGGCGCCAGAGCGGACGAAGAAGGAAGCCGATCCAAGGAGCGGTATTTTTCGCCGCGCACCGATCGGAACGCCTGGGATCTGGCCGATCAGCCGCCGGAGTTCTGGAACCAGTACAAGACGGATTTCGCGCCGGGAACGCACGTCAGAATCCATCCATTGCTCGACTGGACGGAGTTGAACATCTGGGAGTACATCGAACGCGAGAGCATTCCGATCGTGGGGCTCTATTTCGATCGCGGTGAGGGCCTTCGCTACCGCTCGCTCGGATGCGCGCCTTGCACGCAGCCAGTGGCGTCCACGGCCGCCACCGTCGCCGAGATCATCGTCGAACTGCGCAGCGGACGGTTCGCGCACATTGCCGAGCGCTCCGGACGCGCGCAGGACGCCGCGGATGGCGGAGGCCTCGAGACACTGCGAAGAGACGGATATATGTGAGGGCCGGATGTCGGTCGAACAGATCATCGCGCTCTCCGTCGTCACACTGATCGCCGCCACGGTGAACGGCGCGCTCGGATACGGTTTTTCTTCGCTCACCGTGCCGATGGCGCTGTTGTTCCTCAGCAACCGCGTGCTGAATCCGGCGCTGGTGTTGATCGAGGTCCCCCTCAACGCCTACGTGCTTCTGATGAACTGGGACAGTGTGGGCGGCGTCTGGCGGCGGGTGTTGCCGATCATCGCCGGGCTGGCTCCAGGCGTCATCGTCGGGACCATCTTCGTCGCCAACGTGAGCCCCTCCTGGATGAAGCTGTGGACGTTCGCGTGCCTGATTCCGCTCATCCTCCTCCAGGCGGCCGGTTTCCGGCGGCCGATTCGATCGGAGCGCCGGATTGGGCTCGCATTCGGAGGCGGCCTCGGGGTGCTTTATTCGGTGACGACGATCTCCGGGCCGCCGCTGGCCCTCATGTTGAGCAACCAGGGGTTTGTCAAACGCGATTTCCGAGCGGGGCTCGGGCTGGTCAGGCTGGCAGAGTCGTCAATGACCGCAGCCGCGTATCTCTATGCGGGCATGTTCACGACGAATAGCATGGCCCTGTCGCTTCAGATTCTCCCGAGCCTGGCGATCGGCGTTCCGCTGGGTGCGATCATCATCCGCCGGCTCCGGCCCGAGACATTCCGCCGAATCTGCATGAGCTTCGACGCCTGGGTGGTGGCGTTCGGTCTCGCGTCCGTGCTCCGCTTGCTCGGGATCGCCGACCGGCTGACTGCCGTCACCATGTTCTCGACGGTGGCTGCTGTCGATGTGTGGCTGCTGTACCGGTTTTTCCGCAACAGGCGCCCACAGATTGGCGATTCCCCGCCGGCGCGCCCACCTGATCCTGTCGGCATGCCGCTGAGCAGAGTGACGACGGAGTGAGCCGGCGGCCGCATCGGCGCTGCGGTCCGCCGATCGCGCGTCCTCAGCGCTGGTCGTGAATGGCGCTGCGCACTTGTCTCTCGACGTCTGGCGTCATCTGAGTGATGTTGTGGGAAGTCCGCGCGTGTTCGGAGCCCTTTCTCAAAGCTCCTGCCCACCGCGCGCCTCGCAGCTCCTGCATCCCCATGAAAACTACATTTCCAATTCCAGACAATCGAGCGGTCACCGGCTCGAATCTCGACCCCAATCGCCTCGACGACATTCGCCGCACGCGAATGGCCGAACGATCAGCGCCCCTCCAGCAAGCGAACGCGCGTTATCAGCGCGACCTCAAGCGGCTGCTGCCGAAGGTCGACCTGAAACGCGCCAAGAGCATCGTCGCCGACCTGAGGCGTGATTTTCGGCAGGCGAGCCTGTCCGCTCGCGGAGATGCGGCGAAGTGGGAGGCCCAGCGAAGTGCGGTTCGCGCCAAACAGCGCCGCCTCGTCGCGCGTGCGGTTCCGCGCTTTCGCGAAGTGCGTGCGCTGCAGCGGAGCCACGGACGCCAATTGAACAAGATCGCGGCAGCATGGCGCGACATCCATACGCCGCCCATCGGAGACATTCTCGAGCCTCCGCTGGATCCAAACACGACGATTTTCAAGCCGCCGTTTTCGCTCGTCGATGTATACGTCTGGAAGGGCGGCGACCAGCACAGCGACGTCACAAATCGCTCGTTCGTATTGCCAGAATCGGGACAACTCATCCTCGACGCCGATTTTGACGACAACGAGCACACCTCGTTTTCCGACGGCCTCTGGGGACTGCTGTACGTCAACATCGCGGACGTCGTCACGTCGTGCGGAATGCCTTACACGGTTCCTGATTCCGGCCGCCTGCGTATCACGGCGGAATTCCGGAACTTCTACAACCACGCGCTGATGTCGTTGAGGGACAACTGGGGATTCTCGTCCGGTACGCTGTCGTGCGATTACTGGCTGTTCGGCTCAGTGATGCGGCCGTCGCAGGAATCCGTGGAGTACTTGCAGCTCTTCGACAAGGAGGTGACGTCTGACGGCGACGACGTGAGCGCCTTGATGCCCGACATTGATCAATCCGCGCCGTTGTACCTGGATGTGACGACGAGCGATACGTTCAACCAGGGCGAACCGGTGTGGGTGATGGTGGGATCACTCGTCGAGGTCTACAGCCGTCTCGACGACATGCACGGCCACGTCCGCGCGCTGCTCTGGTGGCAGGTGAACCAGATCGCGGTGTCGGTCGTGCCGATCATCATCACGTGAGAGTTCGCACGCGCGCCGTGGTCGCTCAATACCCTGTTGTGAGCAGGTCTGCGTGCTGATCTGAACCCCTTTTCATCGCGTCAGAATTGACGTGCAGCGTCCGAACGGACGGCGCCATCGAATCACGGAATGACCAAAAAATGCCTGGTGTCCTGGTCGAGCGGCAAGGACAGCGCGTGGACCGTTCACGCACTGCGCCAGCGCGGTGACCTCGAGATCGGCGCGCTGCTCACGACCATCAACGAGAGCGCTCAGCGCGTCGCGATGCACGGAGTGCGCGTCGACGTGTTGAAGGCGCAAGCGGATTCGATTGGCGCGCCGCTGTGGATGGTGCCGATTCCGTCGCCGTGTCCGAACGACGTCTACGAGCGCGCGATGGCAGCAGCCGTCGCGCGGGCAGTCCGTGAAGGCTTCACGCACGCAGCGTTCGGCGATCTCTTTCTCGAGGACATCCGCCGGTATCGCGAAGAGCGTCTCGCCGGGACCGGAATCGCTCCGTTATTTCCGCTGTTCGACGCGGATCCGTCGTACACCCAGCGCCTCGCCCGGGAAATGATGGCCGCCGGCGTTCGCGCGCGCATAACGTGTCTTGATCCGACGAAGCTCGAGCCTTGCTTCGCAGGACGCGAGTTCGACGCGATGCTGCTGAAGGAGCTGCCGGCGTCCGTCGACCCGTGCGCCGAGCGGGGCGAGTTTCACACGTGCGCCTACGCCGGTCCGATGTTTCGTTACCCGATCGCCGTCGAAACCGGTGTCACTGTGGAGCGCGACGGCTTCGTGTTCACCGACCTGACGCTCGCATGATCACTGAAAACGGCCGCCAGCTATGTCAGTGTCTGCCCAGCGCCTTCGTCACGATCTCCCGGGCTTCCGCAACAATCGCATCCAGGTGTGCCTGATCCTTGAAGCTTTCGGCGTAGACCTTGTAGATGTTCTCCGTTCCGGAAGGCCGCGCCGCAAACCAGCCGGTAGCGGCCACGACCTTCAAGCCGCCGATCGGCGCGTTGTTGCCTGGCGCGCGGGTCACCTTGGCGATGATGGGCTCACCCGCCAAGGTGGAATCGCGGACGGCCTCCGGCGACAGCTGGCCCAGCCTGGCTTTCTGCTGCGGCGTCGCGGGCGCATCGATGCGTGTGTAGTAAGGCACGCCGAACCGCGCGGTGAGTTCCTGATAATGCTCTCCTGGATCCTTGCCGGTGCGAGCCGCGATCTCGGCCGCCAGAAGATCCATGATCAGCCCGTCCTTGTCTGTGGACCACGTACGGCCATCGTGGCGAAGGAAGCTCGCACCGGCACTCTCTTCGCCGCCGAAGCAGCACGATCCATCGAGCAGGCCCGGCACGAACCACTTGAATCCGACTGGAACCTCGAACACCGGGCGGCCGAGATTCCTCACGACCTTGTCAATCATGCTGCTGCTGACCAGCGTTTTGCCCACGGCGGAGTCGCCCAGCCAGTCTGGCCGATGCATCAGCAGGTAGCGGATGGCGACCGCCAGGTAGTGATTGGGGTTCATCAACCCGGCGGAGGGCGTCACGATCCCGTGCCTGTCGGCGTCCGGGTCGTTGGCGAATGCGACGCGGTATTCGTCTTTCAACCCAACGAGCCGAGCCATCGCGTAAGGGCTCGAGCAATCCATCCGGATGACGCCGTCGTGATCGACCGTCATGAAGGAGAACGTCGAATCGACGATCGGATTGACGACCGTGACGTCCAGTCCGTACGTGCTGTTGATCGGCTCCCAGTACGATAGGCTGGCCCCTCCAAGCGGGTCGACACCCAGCTTCAGGCCGGCGGCACGAACGACATCCACGTCCACGACATTCTCGAGGTCGCGAACGTAGGGCAGGACGAAATCGTCCTCGTGCGTGGTTGGCGCCTTCATGGCCGCGCTGAAGGTGATGCGCTTCACGCCAGTGTTGTTCGCGCACAGGAGCTCGTTTGCTCGATCTTCGACCCAGCGCGTGACCTCGGTGTCGGCCGGGCCGCCATTAGCCGGGTTGTATTTGAAGCCGCCGTCCTCGGGCGGGTTGTGCGATGGCGTGACCACGATGCCATCCGCAAGATGCTCCTGACGGCCGCGGTTGTACACGAGGATGGCCCGCGAAATCACCGGCGTCGGCGTCACGCCGTCGTCGCGTTGCACGATAGTCTCTACGCCGTTGGCCGCAAGGACCTCGAGGGCGGTGCGCGCGGCCGGGCCGGACAGCGCGTGCGTATCCTTGCCCATGTAGAGCGGGCCGTCGGTGCCGGTTTGCCGGCGGTAGTCGCAAATCGCCTGGGCAATCGCGAGGATGTGCGTTTCCGTGAAGGTGCCGCGCCGAGGCGAGCCCCGGTGACCGCTCGTGCCGAAGCTGACCCTCTGGTTGGGATCGTCAGGATCGGGTCGGCGCTCGAAATACTCACGCTCGAGATCGGCGACGTCAATCAGCATCTCCTTCGTCGCGGGGCGCCCCGCCAGCGGTGAAATCCCGGACCGTGCGTCTACGGAATGGGGCATGGCTTCGCCTCCCAGATCTCGCGTGCGTATTCGGCTATCGTCCGGTCGCTCGAAAACCTGCCGGAGCTAACGACGTTCAAGATGACATTGCGGACCCGCGCGATCGAATCCGCGTACAGCTCCCGCAACTCCCAGTCGACGTCGAGGTAGCTGGCGAAGAGAACTTCTTTCCTGCGCCATCTCGATGGTCGCACCGTCGCTCGTGCCAATCGTCAAAACGCCGTTCATCATGAATTTCATGTTGCTCGTGCCGCTTGCCTTTGTAGAGGCCACGTGGTGGCCCGCCGCGGCGGTCTCGCGATGCGCGGAATCACTCAGGTGAGCGTTCCCACACTCCACGGCGCACGCCTTCGCCAACGCGCGCGCGGCTGTCGGGGGCGTCAGGACAGGTGGTGCTTCCTCAGACGCACGTACAGCTGCGTACGCGTAATGCCAAGCCGCTGGGCGGCCTTCGATTTGTTCCCCCCGCACGCGGCGAGCGCGCGCTTGATCACGTCCCGCTCGACGTCGTTCAAGGCAGCAGCCTCGGAGGCGCTTCGTGATGTTTCCGCTGTCGGCATCGATGACTGTGCATCAAGCGACAGATGTTCGGGCGTGATGAGGCCGCCTTCGCAGAGGATCGCGGCGCGTTCGAGGGCGTTGCGCAGCTGACGGACGTTGCCGGGCCAGTCGTAGTCCTGCAGAAGCTGCTTCGCCGCCCGCGTGAGTCCTCCCGGCGGACGGCCGAACAGCTGGCCAATCTCGTGCAGGAACGCTTCACTCATCGGCAGGATATCGGCGCGCCGGTTGCGCAATGGCGGTAGTTTGATGTCGAACACGTGAAGGCGATAGTACAGGTCCTCTCGAAAATCACCGCGCTCCATCGCCTTTTTGAGATCCCGGTTCGTTGCGGCAATGACGCGCACGTTGGCTTTGAGCGTCCGCGTCGAACCGAGCCGGTGGAATTCGCGCTCCTGGAGCACTCGAAGAAACTTCGCCTGCGCGGACGGACTCATCTCGGCGACTTCATCGAGAAAAAGGACGCCGCCCGCCGCCAGCTCAATCTGCCCCGGCTTGGGCTGCTGCGCACCGGTGAACGCGCCGCGCTCGAATCCGAACAACTCGGATTCGAGCAGCTGCTCGGGAAGCGCCGCACAGTTCAGCGCGACGAACGGACCACTCGCGCGACTGGACGCATGATGAATGTACCGCGCGATGACTTCCTTTCCGGTACCGGATTCCCCCGCGAGAAGAACCGTGGTGTCGGTGGAGGCGACCTGCGTCGCTGCTCTCAATACGGCCTGCCATTCCGCGGAGCTTCCGATCATGCGGCCCGCTTTCGCAGCGAGCTGGTCTGACAGCGAGCGCACGCGGGCTTCCAGGCGCTCCGCCCGAAGCGTTGCCTCGGCGGCTTCCCGCGCCAACTCGGACAACTGCTCGTGCGAGACGGCAAGCGCGACGTGGTCGATGATTCGACGCGCCACCGCGACCTGCCGCTCGTCGAAGGCATTCGGCTGCTTCGACCAGAACTGCAGCGCGAGAATCTGATCGCGCGCCTTCACGCGCACCCCCATCAACGACCGATATCCGGCATCCTTCACGTGCCGCCAGAACCCCGCTGGTTCGATCTCCGGCAGATGCTCCGTGAGCAAATCGCCGGCGAGGGCGAACGTGACGTGCTCGGGGACCGGATGCGGGAGAACGATGCGGTCCGGCAGCGGGCATTCCGGGTTCGAATCAGCCTGAACCGTCACCTCGCGGTTGCCGTCATAGAAGGTGAAGGTCAGCCGATCGTGCGGCAGGATCTTTTGCGCGATGTCGGAGATCCGCGGAAACACCTGGCGGATATCCAGAACCGCCGCGACTGTGCGCAGGAGCTCGTCCGATGCGTCAAGAGCGCGCTGACGGTCGCGTTCAGCGGTCAGCGCGCTCGCGAGGGCACCATAGTTCTGGGCATGGTCGACCGCGAGCGCGACCTGATTCGCGACCATCGAGAAGAACGTGACGTCCTGTTCGTCGTATACGTGAGGTTCGCGGCTGCCGGTAATCAGCATCCCGACGCGCCGTCGCGGCGTCGTCAGCGGCAGTGAACAGGTGGACACGATGCCTTGGTCCCGCAGATATGCCATCTCCTGCGGAAACCGTGGCTCCTTTGTGACATCACGAATCAGCAGCGGCACCTGGTGCTCGACGACCCAATACGTGAGTTGCTCGTCGTCTGAAAGGACTGGCGGCGGCATGCGTTCGCCGGTCGCCTCGAGCACGAACGGCTGCACCCGGCGCGTGCGCTCGTCGTAGAGGGCGAGTCCGAGAAAACTGAATTGCACCACCGGGCGGAGTTCCCGCGCGAGGCTGCGAAACAGCGTGGAACGATCGTCGTACGCTCGCAGGGCCTCCGACACGCGAATCAACGCTTCATAGCGCGCGACCGTTGAAGGCGAAGAACTGGCGGACGCGGCAGCCGCGTCGCTGCCGATACCGGCATGCATGCACCTCTCCTCGTACGCAGCCGTAAGTGTTCCGGTCATTTTCCGCTGAATTCGGGCCATCCGGCGAGCTGAACGGCATCTCCCGCTCAATCGCTGCGCATGCTCGACCGCTGCAGATCCGGGTCGATGCGGTCTGCGACCTCCGGCCAGAGTGCGGCGTCGGTTCGGATGAGCGCGTCGATCTCGCTTCGCGTCAGCTCCAGACCTTGATCGCGGAGCGCGAGGAGAAACGCCCGTGGATCGTCGAGGAACCTGGCCCGATACTCCTCGTCGGTGATCAGCTTGCCGATAATCAATTGAACGGTTTTGTGCGACATGTCAGCCGGCCTCGCCGAGGTTGACCAGCCTGAGGCGGCCTCACACGGACGGCCACGAGCGCCGCCGCGGCCGTCACCGGTGCCGTGACTTCTGGCGCGTAATAAGATCCCCACTGCGGAAACAGCAGCCAGCTGACGTTGTCAGCCGCGTGATAGAGGACGGCGAGCCACACGCACCGCTCGTTGGCGCTATACAGCCACACGATCAGCACGCGTGATGCAACAGTTTCCAGGCCATGCCATGCGATCCACGTCGCCGACCGGTTCGCCTGCCGCAAAGGGACGATGTGCCAGGCGGCCCACGCGATCCCGATCGCGATGCCGGCCTGCATCGCGCCGCATGACCGCGTCATCAGGTCCGTTGCGTACGCGGTCCATCCCGTTTCCTCCGCCGCAGCGGCGACGAAGAACGCGGCGAACATCGCCGCGGCGAGGCCAATCGTCACGTGCGGAACGGGAATCGGCATCCCGGCACCGCGCATCAATGCATACGACAGCACCATCACGCCGGGCTTCAACGCCAGCGCGAGTACGACCCAGCGCACATGCTGAACCTTCCAATAGTCGAGCGGCTTCCGGAGTAGCTCCCGGACACCAGGCCGTCCGTCGTTCCACCCAGTCAGAAGCGCGGCCGCTGCAAGCGGGCAGACGGCCATGAGCGCGCTCACTGGCAACCCTGGAGCGAGAAACCAGCTGGCTCGCGCGCTGGCAGTCCACAAGGGAACCGACAGGCCGAGCAACAACAGAAGGAACTTCCAGGGAATCGATACCCAAACGGTTGGCTGCCGCATCGCAGCCGTTAGAGCAAGTCAGCCGCCAGCGCGTTTCATCCCGGACACCCGCCGCAACTCGGCATTCCCGCCATCGGTTGTGCACATTCACGCAGTGTGCGCATCGCTGCTCGTACGGCCGAGGCTGTTGAATCGGAGTCACTCTCGCGAATCTGCACGGTGCGGCCGCTGGCGAGCGCGGCGCCAAACTTGCCTGCTCATGGAGGTATGAGGCAGCAAGCTCAACGCGTTCGCGCGCGCGGATCGCAACGTGTCAACGCGAGCCGCGTATCCGCGGTCGCATTGCTGGCGATTTTGATGTGGCTCGGCTATCGAGGTATCGGCGTGCCGCCGGTGATCATCGTCGGCGGCTCCGGGGTGGTTGCGTTCGCGATCTGGAGCCGCACCTACCTTGATGATCCAACGGACCCGGCTGTGATCCTGCCGCTCTTTCTCCTGACCGTCGCCGCCCTGGAGGCCCACATGGCGGAAGAGTACTTGGCCGGATTCGGACCAGCCATGAGCCGTCTGTTCGACATCTCATGGAGCGAGCGATCATTCCTCCTGGTCTTCGCATTCGCGGGTCCGTCGATTTACGCGCTGACGGCGCTCGGGCTCCTGCACCAAAACCTGTTGGCGGGCTTCGTGGCCTGGTTCATCTTCATCGGTCCGGGAGTCGCTGAGTTCACGCACTTCATCTTTCCGCTGTTGAGGCCGGCGCTCAGTCCCGAGGTCACGACGTCGATCACGACTTACGTCGCAAATGGCCGATTGGTCGCAAACATGCCCAACTACTGGATTGGCGCAACCCATCGCTACTACTTCCCCGGTCTGTACACGGCAGTCCTGCCGATGATCCCGGGCATATTGGCGATATGGCGGCTGGCGATTCGCCCACGCAGTCGCGCACGCAGAGGAGCAGTTCGATGAACATCTTCATGACCGGCGCGAGCGGAGTGATTGGCCGGCGCGCGATCCCCAGCTTGATGCGCGACGGTCACACCGTGACGGCAGCGGTGCACTCCGAACAGTCGCGCCAGCGTCTGGCACAACTGGGGATCAGCACTGTTGCGGTCAGCATGTTCGACTCCAACGCGATCGCACACGCCGTCAAGGGTCACGACGTGGTGATCAATCTCGCAACGCACATCCCTGACTCCAGCCTGCAGATGTTCCTGCGGAGCGCGTGGCGGGAAAACGATCGCCTGCGCCGCGACGGGTCCGCGGCGCTCGTGGACGCGTGTCTCGCCGCCGGCGTGTCACGTCTGATTCAGGAGTCGTTCGCGCCCGTGTACCCCGATTGCGGCGACCGTTGGATTGACGAGGATACGCCGCTTCGTCCGGTCCGTTACAACCACACGGTGGCCGACGCCGAAGCCTCCGCCGGCCGCTTTCAGGCGAGCGGACGTACGGCGGTCATTCTGCGCTTCGGTGCCTTCTACGGACCCGACGCACTGCAGACCCGCGACATGGTTCGATGGGTGAGAAGCGGCTGGGCTCCGATACCCGGGCCTGCCACCGCGTACGTCTCCTCGGTGTCCCACGATGATGCCGCAACCGCGGTCGCAGCCGCGGTGTCATTGCCGTTCGGCGCCTACAACGTCGTCGACGACGAGCCGGTCACTCACCGCGAGTTCTTCGACACACTGGCCGCTGCTCTTGATGTGGGGCGTCCGAAGCTCCCGCCGGAATGGCTGACGCCCCTGTTCGGCTCTCTTGGACAGATGATGGCGCGGTCACTCCGAATCTCGAATCGAAAGCTGCGATCCATATCGACCTGGGCGCCGGAGTATCCGAGCGTCCGCCAGGGATGGCGCGCGGTGGTCTCGAGTCTCGCTACGACGGCTGCGTGATTGAGGATGCGGCGGGCGCTGACCGTGCCGAAGCTCTTAGCGTATTCATACGGGGTGCTCACGACAAAGGGCCTGGACCGCGCTATGGTTTGACATGGCGGATTTCTACTTCGCCGACGCGGCGTGCGCGGGACGCGTCTTTCTCGTTCAATTGAGTCTCGGTGCGTGCCCGTCACCGGCCACTTCCGCGGCCGCATCCAGCACATGCAGTCGTAAGCCGCCACGGGCGGGCGCGCGCGACCTGCATCATGCCGCGCTGCGCCCTTGCGAGGAACCTAGTCGTCACCGAGCTTTGGGATCCCGGCTGCGAACCAGACGCCGCCCGTGTTGCGAATCAGCAGCACCGGACTGGCACAGTCGACTGGCGCTGGATTCAGCACATCGTCGATGCGGAAATCGCCGTTCGGCTCGAGAGGAACTGCGACCGTCGTGTTGTGTTCGACGAAGGGAGCCGTGGCCTCACAGATGAGCGTCGCAAACACGCGCTGATTGGCGTTCTGGCCGATGGAATTGCCGCTCGCCAGAAGCAACCCGCGACCCCTCACCTTGATGCGGCCCGCGGCGTCGACGTCGGCTCGGAGATCGGTGATCCGCCACGGCCCGCCGCCAGGATTGACTCCCCGCACGACGTTCAGCCTGACGTTCGGAAACGTTCCATCGGCGTTCACCGGCCCGGCGCCGGTCGACACCGGAATCACACCAATGCCGCCGTCGAATCTTGCGATGAAGTCGGTCGCCTGGGCGCTGACGTGACCAGCCATGCCCACAGCGAATAGAATCACTGCCGCTTTTTTCATCATCTTCTCTACCGTCGCCTTTCCGAATGCCATGTGATGCGCGCTGCGGGAATCGCAGACGCTTCCATGGTTTACTTCCTCTACTTGGTCTAGTCCTCGCGGCTCACGCCAGTACCGCGTCCGCCTCCTGTTCTCGAGCACGTGCCCTCGACGAAGTGCTGGAGTGCCTCGGCTTGTTTCCCGCGAGCGCACGGCGGAGAGCCTCACGGGCACGCGATAGTCGCGACATCACCGTTCCGATAGGAATCCCGATGACGTCGGCCAGCTCCCGATAGGAAAGCCCCTCGAACTCGCGGAGTACGAGCAGTTGATGAAAGTGACCCGGCAAGCTGCTCAGCGCGCTCGCGATCGACGTCGCCTCGTCGGCCTCGAGCAGCAACGTTTCAGGATCGGACGCTGGCTGTTTACTGTCGTGTCGCTCTTCATCGAACGCGTCCGTTCGGGCGTCGACGCGATAGTCGCGCCAGCTGGAGCACGTGTTGCGAACAATCCGGAGAAACCAGGCCCGCCCGTTTCCGCCGGTGAAGGTCCGAAAGTATCGAAGGGCCCTCAGCGAGGCTTCCTGCACGACATCCTCGGCGTCCTGCTCGTTGCCCATTCGCCAGCGCGCCAGACGGTAGGCGGCGTCGAGATGCGGAAGGACGACCGCGTCAAAAGTCGCTTGAACGTGAACTATCGCCGCCGGTCGATCGAATGGCGCATCAGATGTCATGCCGCAAGTGTGGAGTGCAGGCGAGCGGGCGACCACCCACGGGACTGGTACAACGCTCGTACGATGCCCGTACAGGCCCCGGCGGGAAGATGCAGGGCTATGAAAATCGGTGCTCTGGGGTCATGCCCATCCTATTAGTGCTCGATAATTTCGAGCAGCTACCGAGCGGTACCGTGATCGGCGCATCGACGACTACACGCGCCGACATCGTCGCCAACGTTCTGCCAGCGACGCCATGGCATGCGTCGCGCGGGCAGAGACGGGTGCAGACACTCTCAAGGTCCGGTTTATTCCCGGGCGCCTCGGCCAGTCATGCCTCAGCTCCTCTCCACCTGCTCACCCGGAATATTCGTGGCCATCCAAAGATTAGGCGAATAGAGCATTCAGGCCATGCACGCAAGAGCGCGCCGAATACGACGCGCTTCGTGTGTATCACTCCATCCGCTGTGTGCATTTCTCGAATGAACAGTGAGGACGTTCGTATGAAATCGACACTGATTGTGCTGAGCATCACCGGAGCAGCGGTCGTCGCGGGACACACGTGGAGTGTGGAGCAAGCCGACGTGCGCGTGACCTGCCCGATGACCATCGGCGGCAGCTTCGAGGCGAAGACGACGGCGCTCAGCGGATCACTGACCGCGAGTGTGGGGGGGTCGGGAGTGCTCGACGGCAGCCTGACCGTGGATCTCCGCACACTCGACACGGGGATCACCCTGAGAAACGAGCATCTTCGCAAGAAGTATCTCGAGGTTGACAAGGGGCAGGGCTTCGCGATGGCGACGCTCTCCGAGGTTGATCTGAAGGGGTTCAGCGTGGAGGCGCCGGAGGGTAAGGGCTCCTTCAGCGGATCGCTCACGCTGCATGGCGTCCGGCAAGCGGTAAGTGGTGCGGTCGAGGTCCGGCAGGCGGGCGCCGCGCTCCGCGTCAAGGCGTCCTTCCCTGTCCTGCTGTCCGCGTACAGCATCGCGAAACCGCGCTATCTCGGCGTCGGGGTCAAGGACATCGTCCAGGTCGAAGTCGCCTTCGCCATCTCACGGTGAGCCGCATGATCCGAACGCTCTCCGCTCTGCTCGCCATGATCGTCCTCGCTGTTCCTGCGTGGGCCGAGCCGACGTTTCTCTCGAAGCAGTACACGCGCTGCACGGCCTGCCATTACTCACCGACGGGCGGCGGGCTGCTGACGCCGTATGGACGGCTTCTTTCCGAGAGAGAGTTATCGACGACGAACAGCACCGCGACGGCTCCAGCCTCCGGAGCGGAGGACGA
>JBKPQB010000037.1:0-28776 GCA_046733875.1 Acidobacteriota bacterium | reverse complement strand
GACACCGAAAGGGACTACATCATGGGCGCGGAGCAGGGGAAGGAATACGGTATTATTGATGACGTCATTCGGAAACGAGCCTAGAAGCCGTGGGCTGTCAGCCGACCGCTGAACGCTGAGAGCTGCAGGGAACCACATGGTGAAAAAAAACGGCGAAGGCGAGATTCTCCGCTGCTCGTTCTGCAACAAGGATCAGAACGACGTCCGCAAGCTGATTGCCGGGCCCACCGTGTTCATCTGCGATGAATGCGTCGAGGTCTGCAACGACATCATCGCGGACGACAACCGCTTCGAGGCACGCGGCGGCGCGCGCTCTTCCCTGCCCGTCCCGCAGGAGATCAAAAAGTTCCTCGACGAGTACGTCATCGGCCAGGAACAGACGAAGAAGAAGCTCGCGGTCGCGGTCTACAACCACTACAAGCGCATCGAGATCCAGAAGCAGTCGCGCAGCCGCAACGAGATCGAGCTGACGAAGTCGAACATCCTGCTGATCGGCCCGACCGGCACCGGCAAGACCCTCCTCGCGCAGACGCTCGCCAAGCTCCTCTCCGTCCCGTTCACGATCGTCGATGCGACGACGCTGACGGAAGCCGGCTACGTGGGCGAGGATGTCGAGAACATCATCCTCAAGCTGCTGCAGGCCGCCGGCGGCGACATCGAGAAGTGCCAGCAGGGCATCATCTACATCGACGAAGTCGACAAGATCTGCCGCAAGGACGAGAACCCCTCGATTACCCGCGACGTCTCCGGTGAAGGCGTCCAGCAGGCGCTGCTGAAGATCCTCGAAGGGACCGTCGCGAACGTCCCGCCGCAAGGCGGGCGCAAGCACCCGCACCAGGAGTTCTTCCAGGTCGACACGACGAACATCCTGTTCATCTGCGGCGGCGCGTTCGTGGGACTCGAGAAGCAGATCGAGCGTCGTACGGGAAAGAAGACGCTCGGCTTCAAGGCCGACGTCAAATCGACCGCGAACCGCGACATCGGCACGACCCTCGAGCAGGTCGAACCGGAAGACCTGATCAAGTACGGGCTGATCCCGGAGTTCGTCGGGCGCTTGCCGGTCGTCGGCACGCTGCACGAGCTCGACAAGGCCGCCCTCGTCCAGATCCTCACGCAACCGCGCAACGCCATCACGCGTCAGTACCAGAAGCTGTTCGAGTACGAGAACGTGAAGCTGCGCTTCACGGACGACTCGCTCGAGGCGATCGCGGAGCAGGCGCTGGTGCGCAAGATTGGCGCGCGCGGGCTCCGCATGATCATCGAGGACCTGATGCTCGACCTGATGTACACGCTCCCGGGCCAGAAGAAGGTCCGCGAGTGCGTCATCACGCGCGAGGTCGTGCAGTCGAAGGAAAAACCCATCACCCTGATCGAGAAAGCAGGCTAGTGGAACTCTACGAAACGCTGCCCATCGTCCCGCTTCGGGACGTCGTTGTCTTTCCGCACATGATGATGCCGTTCGTCATCGGACGGCCCTCGTCCACCCGTGCGCTGGAGCACGCGCTCGGGAAGGACAAGCGCATCTTCCTCGCGGCGCAGCACGATGCCGCGGTCGACGAACCGCAGCCGTCGGATATCTACACGATGGGCTGCGTCGCCAACATCGTGCAGAGCCTCAAGCTCCCCGACGGCAACATCAAGGTGCTCGTCGAGGGCATCGAGCGGGCGCGCGCCGTCGAGTGGAAGGAAGACAAAGGGTTCTATCGCGTCGTGGTCAAGGTGGTGCCGAAGCCGAAAGAGGCCGGCGTCGACGCCGAGAGCACGATGAGCAAGGTGGTGTCGCTGTTCGAGCAGTACGTGAAGCTCTCGAACAACCTCCACTACGACGCGATGATTGCCGCCGTGCGCGTGGACGATCCCGGCAAGCTGGCCGACACGATCGCCGCGCACCTCGTCGTCGGCGTCGATGAGAAGCAGAACCTGCTGGAAATCATCTCCCCGATCGAACGCCTGAACCGCATCGCCGGCCTGCTCGAAGCCGAGGTGGACAAGCTCCAGGTCGATCGCCGCATCCAGTCTCGCGTGAAGAAGCAGATGGAAAAGGCGCAGAAGGAGTACTACCTCAACGAGAAGATGAAGGCGATCCAGAAGGAGCTGGGGCGCAAGGACGAGAAGGGCAACGAGATCGAGGAGCTGAAGAAGAAGATCGAACAGGCGAAGATGCCCGAAGAGGTCGAGGAGAAGGCGATCCAGGAACTGAAGCGGCTCGAGGCGATGCCGCCGATGTCCGCGGAAGCGACCGTCTCGCGCAACTATCTCGACTGGCTGATCGCGGTTCCCTGGCAGAAGAAGACGAAGGAGAGCCGCGATCTCAAGCGCGCCGAGGAGATCCTGAACGAGGATCACTACGGCCTCGAAAAGATCAAGGACCGCATCCTCGAGTTCCTCGCCGTTCGCGCGCTCGTCAAGAAGCCGAAGGCCACGATCCTCACCTTCTCCGGTCCTCCCGGAGTCGGCAAGACATCACTGGCGAAGTCGATCGCGCGCGCGATGAACCGCAAATTCGTGCGGCTCTCGCTCGGCGGCGTTCGCGACGAGGCGGAGATCCGGGGCCATCGCCGCACCTACATCGGCGCGTTTCCCGGCCAGATCATCCAGATGATGAAAAAGGCGGGGACGATGAACCCGGTGTTCCTGCTGGACGAAGTCGACAAGATGTCGATGGACTTCCGCGGGGATCCGTCGGCGGCGCTCCTCGAAGTACTCGATCCCGAGCAGAACAGCGCGTTCCTCGACCATTACCTCGACGTCGAGTACGACCTGTCGAACGTGATGTTCATCTGCACCGCGAACGTGCTGCACACGATCCCGCAGGCGCTGCGCGATCGCATGGAAGTGCTGCAGCTCGCCGGCTACACCGAGCAGGAGAAGATCGAGATCGCGCGGAAGTTCCTCTCGCCAAAGGCGGTCGAGGGCACCGGACTCACGAGCGAGAACATCACGTTCCTCGACGAAGCGTTCCAGACGATCATCCAGCGCTACACGCGCGAAGCGGGCGTCCGGAATCTCGAACGCGAGATCGCGTCGATCTGCCGCAAGATCGCGCGCAAGGTGGTCGTCGAAGGCAAGACGTTCAACGAGGAGGTCACCGCGGCCAAGGTGACCGAGTACCTCGGCGTCCCGCGGTTCCGTCCGACGGTGGCGGAAGAGAAGAACGAGGTCGGCGTGGCAACGGGGCTCGCCTGGACGGAGGTCGGCGGCGAGATCCTCGTGATCGAGGCGACGCTGATGCCCGGCAAGGGGCGCCTGACGCTCACGGGCAAGCTCGGGGACGTCATGCAGGAATCGGCGCAGGCCGCAATGAGCTACGTGCGCTCGAAGGCCGACGAGTTCCGGATTCCCAAGAACTTCAACCGCACTACCGACGTCCACGTGCACATCCCGGAAGGGGCGATCCCGAAGGACGGACCGTCCGCCGGCATCACGCTCGCGACCGCGCTCGTTTCCGCGCTGGGCCACACGGCCGTCCGCAAGGACGTCGCGATGACGGGCGAGATCACGCTGCGGGGCAAGGTGCTGCCGATCGGCGGCGTCAAGGAGAAGGTCCTCGCGGCGCACCGCTCCGGCCTCAAGACGATCATCGTCCCGAAGGACAACGAGAAGGACCTCGCCGATATTCCGAAGAACGTGCTCGACTCCCTGAACGTCTACATGGTCGAGTCGATGGACGAAGTGCTGCGCATCGCGCTGACCGAGCCGGTCGGAGGGATCACCCCGCCGGTCGACACGGCGGTCTCGGGTGATCAGGCCACGATTTCGCACTGATCATTGGTCAATGTGAAGTGTTCAATGTGAAATGTTAAACCTCAATGCTCAATGTGAAAGGGTGCTCGTTCAGCACCCACATTGAGCATTGAACATTCTTTTTCACATTTCACCTTGAACATTTCCCATTGATGTGAGGCTTCTCGAGGCCCGCTTCGTCACGAGCGCCGCGGACGCCAGCGGAATCCCCGCGGATGGCGTTCCGCACATCGCGCTGGTCGGACGATCGAACGTCGGCAAGTCGACGCTGATCAACGCGCTCGCGCGTAGCCGCATCGCGCGGACGAGCGCGGCACCGGGCAAGACACGGCTGGCCAATCTCTATCGGCTCTCGGTCGATGGGGGCGCCGGCGGCCCTGGGCGGTGGAGCGTCTATCTCGTGGATCTGCCAGGCTACGGGTACGCGCGCGGAGGTGCGGAGTCCGTCGCGGAACTGCGCGAGATCGCGGAAGCGTATTTCGGGTCCGCACAAGGAGAATTGCGCGGCACCGAGGTCGTAGCGCGGGACTTCCGTCCTGCGCATCCCGCGGCTCCCGCCCGTCGCGGGCGCCATCGGATTGCTGGTGTTCTCCATCTCGTCGACGTGCGCCATCCGGCTCTCGACGCCGATGCCGACGCGGCACGGTGGCTCGGGACGTTCGGTGTCGAACACGCGCTTGTCGCGACGAAACTCGACAAGCTTTCGCGCGTCCAACGCGCGAAGAACCTGAAGGAACTCGAACGGAAACTCGGAAAGGCCGCCCTGCCGATCTCGGCGCCGGGCGGCGAAGGACTGGACGATCTGTGGAAACTGATAGCAAGACTGAGCAGGCAGTAGTTGCGGCACCCGCCGCCCCCGCCCAGGCAAACCCGCCCGCCAACGCACCAACGACCACGGTCGACCTCGCGACGCTCAAGGAGATGAGCATCTCGGAGTTGACGAAGGTCGCTAAGTCGCTCGACGTGCCGGGTGCGACCGGGATGCGCAAGCAGGAGCTGATCTTCGAGATCCTGCGATCGCGCGCAGAGAAGAGCGGCAATCTGTTCTCCGAGGGCGTCCTCGAGACGCTGCCGGACGGCTTCGGCTTCCTCCGCGCCCCGAACTACAACTACCTGCCGGGCCCCGACGACATCTACGTCTCGCCGTCGCAGATCAGGAAGTTCGACCTGCACACCGGCGACACCGTGAGCGGCCAAATCCGCCAGCCGAAGGACGGCGAGCGGTATTTCGCGCTCATCAAGGTCGAAGCGGTCAACTTCGAACCGCCCGACCGCACGCGCGAGAAGATCTTCTTCGAGAACCTGACGCCGCTCTACCCGCAGGAGCGCCTCAGGCTCGAAACCGCGTCCGACAACCTGTCGGCCAGGGTCATGGACCTGATGGTGCCGATCGGCAAGGGGCAGCGCGGCCTGATCGTCGCGCCGCCGCGCACCGGCAAGACGATGCTCCTGCAGAACATCGCGAACAGCATCACCGCAAATCATCCCGAGGTGTACCTCATCGTCCTGCTCATCGACGAGCGGCCCGAGGAAGTCACCGACATGCAGCGATCGGTCAAAGGCGAAGTGATCTCGTCGACGTTCGACGAGCCGGCGCAGCGGCACGTGCAGGTCGCCGAGATGGTGATCGAGAAGGCCAAACGGCTGGTCGAGCACAAGAAGCATGTCGTCATCCTGCTCGACTCGATCACGCGCCTGGCGCGCGCGTACAACACCATCGTTCCAGCCTCGGGCAAAGTGCTCTCCGGCGGCGTCGATTCGAACGCGCTGCAGCGCCCGAAGCGCTTCTTCGGCGCGGCGCGCAACATCGAGGCGGGAGGGTCCCTGACGATCATCGCGACGGCGCTCATCGACACCGGCTCGCGCATGGACGATGTGATCTTCGAGGAGTTCAAGGGAACGGGCAACCTCGAGATTCATCTCGATCGCAAGCTGGCCGATCGGCGTGTGTTCCCCGCGATCGACATCCAGAAGAGCGGCACGCGGAAAGAAGAGCTGCTCATTCCGAAGGAAGATCTCAACCGCGTGTGGGTGCTCCGCAAGGTGCTGAATCCGCTCTCGCCTCAGGAGGGCATGGAGCTGCTGCTGTCCAAGATGGGCAAGACGAAGAGCAACGCGGAGTTCCTCGGGTCGATGAACGGGTCCAAGTAGAGTGGCGGACGACGCGGGCGGCTCGGGCACCCTTGTGGCGGTGCCGCTCGTCCGGTTAGAGGTGCCGCTCTTCGAGGAATTCCGCGTGCAATCGCCGTACAGCATCGGCCAGCCGATCGCGCGCGACAAGCCACGTAATGCGGAACGAGGAAGTCGCCAGGCCGGCGGGCGACAGGCCTTCCTGACGCAGACACGCCGTGCCCCGGCGGACGTTAGCGTAGCTCGTATTGATCCCCGCGCCGATCACGCTGACGGCGCCTAAGCCGTCCGTGAAGAACGCATCGGCGCCGAATCGCGCCGCGACCCCCTCCCGAAGGCGCTGCTCGTCGTGCAGGTTCTCCCGCGCCAGGACCATCGTCAAACCATCGCAGCCTCGCCCCACACCTGACATGTGCAGCTGTTTGCCGCTGACGCCGCGCGCGTCCAGGAGCTCGAGCAGCGACTCGAGCGTGGTGCGCGCCTGAAGGACGAGCAGATCGCGTTCGCTCGCGACGCCCGCCACAGTGCCGGGCGCCCTCGGCGCATATCGGCGCACAACGGTGCCGTCCGACGCGGGATCCTCTCCGGGCAGGGCGGACGCGGTCGCGCGCGCGTAGATGGCAATCTCCTTCTCTTTGGCGAACTCCACCGCTTGCGCGTTGAGCACCTTCGCGCCGGCTTCGGCAAGCTCCTGCGTCTCTTCATACGACAGCGTTCCGATGCGCCGGGCGGCCGGCACGACGCGCGGGTCCGCGGTGTAGACGCCATCGACATCGGAGCAGATCTCGCAGTATTCGGCGCCAAGCGCCGCAGCCATTGCGACCGCGGTCGTGTCGCTTCCACCGCGTCCGAGCGTCGTCACTTCGCGCCGGTACGAAACGCCCTGATATCCCGCGATGACGACGACCTTCCCGCGCGCGAGCTCGTCCTGCACGCGGAATGGCCGCACTTCGATGATGCGCGCGTCGACGTGGCGGTCGTTGGTGATGATCCCCGATTGGCTGCCGGTGAAGCTGATCGCATCTCCGCCAAGCTCGCGGATCGCCATCGAGAGGAGCGCCATGGAGATGCGCTCGCCTGCGGAGAGCAGCATGTCGAGCTCGCGGCGATCGGGATTTGGCGACACGCGCTTCGCGAGCGCGAGCAGATCGTCCGTCGTGTCTCCCATCGCGGAGACGACGACCGCGACGTCGTGGCCCGCGGCTTTCGTGCGCATGACACGCTCGGCCACGAGGCGGATGCGATCGACGTCGGCGACGCTGCTGCCGCCGTATTTCTGGACGACGATCGGCATCGTCAGTCCTGCCTGTCGCTCGTGCGGGGCGGCCGCGGCTTCGGCAGCGGCTTGCGTGGAAGCTTCTCGTCGCGCATGGCGGCGTCGTACGCGAAGGCCGCCGCAACGACGGCCTGCTGGATCAGATCGTCCCGCTGGACGCGATCGTACACGTCCATGTTGGAATGATGCGTGCGCGAGTTGTACTCGAGCCGATCCTGCACGAACTGGAATCCCGGCAGGCCGACGTTATCGAACGACACATGATCGGTCTGCGACACGGCGCGCGGCCCGATGATCGTGACGCCAAGATCGCGAAGCGGTGCCATCCACTCCTCGAAGAGCGGCCGCGCGGCGAGATTCCCCTGCAGCCAGATGCCGCGGATCTTCCCCGTCCCGTTATCGAGGTTGAAGTAGGCGGATAGCCCCGCGTGCTCCGGCAGCAGCTTCATCGTCTGCGGATCGCCGAAATGCGCCGCCACGTAGGCGCGCGATCCGAGCAGGCCTTCCTCTTCGCCGCCCCAGAGGCCGAGGCGGATCGTCCGGCGCGGTTTGAGGCCGGCCGCGCGGATGATTCGCATGGCTTCGATCATCGCCGCGCAGCCGGCGGCATTGTCGGTCGCGCCGGTCGCGGCGTTCACCGAATCGAAGTGCGCGCCGAGCATCACGACCTCCGACGCGAGGTCGGTGCCTGGAATCTCCGCTATCGTGTTGAACCCGCTCGCATCGTGAAACTGCACGCCCAGATCGAGCTCCGCCCGGACCGGAACCCCGTGGTCGATCAACCGGACCATCCGGTTGTAGTGCTCGACTGCGAGCGTCACCTGTGGCACGCCTGCCGGTGCGGTGGTCCGGTTCACCGTACCAGGGAAAACGGTGCCTCCATCCGTATGCTGCTGTTCCCACGACAGATCGCTCCCGCCGGCGGCCATGTCGCTGTCGCTGCCGCGGTCGAACACGGCCACGACGCCTTCGTCCTTGTAGAACTGCTGCAGCCGATCGCGGAACTGGCGCAAGCGCTCGAGGTCCAATCGGCTCTCTCGCGCGGGCGGGATCGGCGTGGTCTCCGCCTCGCGCGTCATGTGCTCGTCCATGCGGAGAATGAACGGACCTTCGAGCATCCGCACCTCGCGCGCAGGCTGCGCAAGGACGATCTTCCCCCGCAGATGCCCGCGATATTTCGCAAAATCGGCGTCGGTCGCGATCGTGGCTTGCACGACTTCGGCCGTCACCGGCGCGTCGGTGCCGACGGTCCACGCTTTAGGGAATCCGATCAGCGGCTGCACTTCGGGCTCGATCAAGTGCGCGTTGAACCGCGTCAGCGACCAGCCCTTGCCGAACGGCCACTCCTCGCGATGCACGTTCGCGAGACCCCAGTCCGTCATGCGCTTCATTGCCCAGTTGCTGGCGTCGAGGATCTGTGGCGAGCCCGTCAGCCGCGGTCCATAGCGATCCGTCAGCCAGAACACGGTATCCATAATCTGGGAGCGGTTCAGCCCCTCATCGCGAATCTGCTCGATCGCGCCATAGTCCAGCTTCTCGCCCTGCGCGGTGGGAATCGCGGCGGCGATGAGGAGCGCCGCGATCACAGTCGTCACTTGGCGCATCACGGAGATCATAAGCGGGAATCCTGGCTCTGCGCACTGGTGCGGCTGGGTCATTGACACGCACGCGCCCGGCATATCATTGGAGGTTATGCGCTACAGAACATTCGGCCGCACGGGCTGGCAGGTGTCGGAGATCGGCTATGGCATGTGGGGAATGGCGGGGTGGACGGGATCAGATGACGAAGAATCTGCGCGATCGCTGGACCGCGCGATCGAGCTGGGGTGCACGTTCTTCGACACGGCCTGGGCGTACGGTGACGGGCGCAGCGAGCAGCTGCTCGGCGCGGCGCTGAAGCGGCACCGCGACAAGCGTCTCTACACCGCGACGAAGATTCCGCCGAAGAACCGGCAGTGGCCCGCGCGCGCGCACTACGCGCTCGACGAGGTCTTCCCCGCCAACTACATCCGCGAGTACACCGAGAAGAGCCTGCGCAACATCGACGTGCCCGCGATCGATCTTCAGCAGTTCCACGTCTGGACGGACGAGTGGGCCGAAGACGAACGATGGCAGCGCGCCGTGCAGTCGCTGAAAGAAGAGGGGCTCATTCGCGCGTTCGGGATCAGCATCAATCGCTGGCAGCCCGCGAACGTCCTCGCGGCGCTGGCGACCGACCTCATCGACAGCGTGCAGGTGGTCTACAACGTCTTCGACCAGAGCCCCGAGGACGAGCTGTTCCCCGAATGCCGCCGACGGAATATCGCCGTGATCGCGCGCGTGCCGTTCGACGAAGGCAGCCTCACAGGGACACTGACCGCCGACTCGACATGGCCGGCCGGAGACTTTCGCAATATCTACTTTCAGCCCGATAACCTGCGCAACACCATCGAGCGCGTCGAGAAGCTGCGTCCGCTGGTGCCGAACGGGATGACGCTGCCGGAGCTGGCGTTGCGGCACATCCTGCAGGAACCCACCGTGAGCACGGTAATACCAGGCATGCGCAAGCTGGCGCACGTCGAGGCCAACGTGAAGGCGAGTGACGGGAGCCTGCTGCCAGCTCCCCTGATGGCGGAGCTGAAGCGGCACCGTTGGGATCGCTGGATCGATATTCCCTGATATACTGGTGTTTTGCCGAAATCCCCAAGGAGCCCGCTGTGAAGGAAGGGATTCATCCCAAGTACTACGACGTCGAAGCGCGGTGCGCCTGCGGCGCCACGTGGAAGACGCGTTCGACCAAGCCCGAGCTGCACCTCGAGATCTGCAACAACTGCCACCCGTTCTTCACGGGTCGCCAGAAGCTCGTGGATACCGAAGGACGTGTCGAGCGGTTCACCAAGCGATTCGGCGCCCAGACGTCCGAGAGCCGCAAGCAGGCGGCGAAGGCCACGAAGCAGGCAAAACAGCCGGCGAAGCAGAAGGCCGCTGTCCGCTGAGCTCGCCCGACCTCCCGTTCCAAGCTCCCCCTCTCCCTCCGTCCGGCCGCGCTGAGCTGCCGGACGGGCTGTCTGGCATCGACCTCGCTCCTACGGCTCCTGCCGCCTGAAATCCGAACGAACGGTTCCGTTTGTGGTACGGCGGTGGGGAAGGGATGGGTTGCGATGTTCCGATGTGCGGGAAGATCCGTTGCTGCGGTCCTGATACTGCTCTGCTGTGCCGGCACCGCGGCCGCTGAACGCCTGTGCGATCCCGCCGTCGACGACTGCCGGGCGATACTGCTCCAGCTCATTCAGAACGAGCAGCAGGGAATCGACGTGGCGTTCTGGTTCATGGAGGACGCGCGCTACTCGGCGGCCATCGTGCAGCGCGCGGCCGCGGGGGTTCCCGTCCGCGTCCTCGTCGATCCCCGCACCGACAGCGCGGTGAACGCTCAGATCGTCGCGCAGCTCGCGGCCGCCCACATCCCGATGCGCGCCAGGACGTCGAGCGGCATCCTGCACTGGAAGATGATGCTGTTCGCGGGGCAGCGCACCGTCGAGTTCAGCGGCGCGAACTATTCGCCGACGGCTTTCCTGCCCATCGATCCCTATCGCAACTACATCGACGAGGCCATCTACTTCAGCGACGATCTGTCCATCGTCCAGAGCTTCATGCGAAAGTTCGACGACCTCTGGACGGATACGACCACGTTCGAAGACTACGCGAACATCACGCGAGCCCCGTCGCGGCGGTACGCGACGTACGACGTCGATCCCGATTTGAATTTCCCCCCCGCGAAGAGCTACCGCAACCGCGCGGTGGGGCGGTACCGCGCAGAGAACCGGGGCATCGACGTGATCATGTACCGCATCACGGATGCAGCGCACGCCACTGCGATGATCGATGCGGTGCAGCGCGGCGTGCCCGTTCGTTTGATTACGGAGCCGCAGCAGTACCGTGATCCGACACGCCTGTGGCACTCGTGGAACGTCGATCGGCTCTACATGGCGGGCGTCCAGATCCGGATTCGCGCGCACGAAGGGCTCAATCATCAGAAGTCGGTGCTGCTGAAAGGCCAGGGGATGGTGATCTTCGGATCGTCGAACTGGACGTCCCCCTCGTCGAACTCGCAGGAAGAGCACAACTACTTCACGACCAAGGCGTGGATGTTCGACTGGTTCACGCAGCAGTTCGAGCGCAAGTGGAACAATCAGGCTGGTGCTCCCGAGACGGCACCGTTCGCGCCGCTCCCGCCCGATACTCCGACGTACGTTCGGCCGGCCGCGGGGGCGGTCGGCGTGCCGCTCGATGCGGCGCTCGTGTTCGATGCGGGCCCCTTCGCGCACCTCTACGACGTCTACTTCGGCACGACGCCCGACCCACCGCTCCTCGAAGCCAACGTTCCGCTCGGCCCAACCGGTCCCGGCGACAAGCCGCGCCGTTACATGCTGCCGCCGCTCCAGCCCCATACGACGTACTACTGGCGAATCGTTGCGAGGACGGTGGCGTTGCAGGAACGCGGGCAGGGCGTCTCGATGTTCACCACAGGCAACACGGCACCGTCCGCGCCGACGCCTGCGCCCAGCCCCACTCCGCCGCCGCCGAATCCGGGCTGTGCGACCGTATCGCCCGGAGCCGGATGGACGTGCGCCAACGGCGGATGGCTGCCGCCCGGCTACCCGATCGGGCCCTCGGCCCCGTCTCCGGCGCCCGCGCCAGCTCCGAATCCAGCAGCGTGTCTGACCGCATCGCCCGGAGCCGGATGGACGTGCGTGAATGGTGGATGGCTCCCGCCCGGATTTCCTGGCGTGGCGGGTGCTCCCTCAACGCCGGCCTCGCCCGCACCAAACGCGTCGCTGCCGACTCCGGCCGCTTGTCAGACGCCGTCGCCGGGATCGGGATGGACGTGTGTGAACGGCGGCTGGGTCCCGCCGGGCTACCCAGGGACGCCGGGGGCGTCAGCTCCGGCGGCCTCAGCACCAGCGGCAACCTCCGCCCCGCCGTCCGATGCCACGCAGTGTGAAACACCATCACCCGGAGTCGGCTGGTTCTGCGTGAATGGCGGCTGGCTGCCGCCGGGTTATCCGCTTGCGCCCGGGACGGGTGGTTAGCGGCTAGCCGAACAAGCGGGCAGTGTTGTGCGCCGCGATCTTGCGATCGAGGCGGGCGAGGCGATGCTCGGTAGCGTCCACGCGGCGCTCGTCCGCCGTATCGATCTCGGCGAGTGCGAGCAGCGCGAGCTCGCGCGCACCCGCATAGTCGCGCTCGCGGTGTTCGTGATGCACGGCGAGCGCTTCGGCCGCGACCTGTCGAAGCGCGGACAGCGCCGCGCTGCAACGCCGCCCCCGGCTCGCAGGAAGATCGAGCAGGGCGCGCCAGGCGGCCGCAGCCTCGTCGAACTGCCGCGCACGACGCAAGCGAACCGCGATGCGATAGAAGGCCTCGGCACGAATGTCGATCGCGGAATCGGAATCCGATGCGGCGCGCTGATAACACGCCGACGCGGGCTCGAACGCGCCGGCGCGCTCGTACACCTTGCCGAGGGCAAGCGCTTCAACGCCGTCGCGACAGGCCGCACTCCCATGCTCGACGAGCCGGACCGCGCTCGCGGTCACGGCCGCGAGCGAGATCAGATCGAGGCGGTTGTGCTCCAGCACGGCCTCGACCGGATACGCATCGCCTGTTCTGAGAAAGCGGAAGAACCGCGACGGGATCTCCATCCCGGGCACATCTCCGACCCGCCGCACGCCGCAGACGAGGCGTTCGAGCACCGTCAGCCGGCAGCTCCCGTCCCCGTCCAGCGATTCGGCGGCGGATTGGCGGCGCCACAAACGCCGCGCCGGATGCAGCATGTCGAAGTGCCGTACGCCTTCCAGCGGCTTCGCCATCCGGTGGAACAGCCAGCGCGTCTCCATGACTGGCACGTCGAACGTCTTGCCGTTGTAGGTCACGAGTAGAGACGCTTCGTCCAACACCTCGGCGGCCGCTGCGAGCAGCGCGCGTTCGGCGGCGTAGCTGGTGAGGAAAAACTGACGCACCTGCAGCGCGCCGAGATCGAACCACGCGCACCCGACGAGAAATGCCACCGTGCCCGCGCCGCCGCTGATGCCGGTCGTCTCGAGATCGAGGAAGAGCGTGCGCATTCCGCAGCCGTCGGGCGGAACGAGCGACGGATCGAGCACGCGGAGCCCGTCGCCGTCGCAGAGTTCGCAGTCGCCGACGCGAGACGAGCCGTGGTGCCGATCCGACTCGTAGCGGCGATCGATCACGAGCGCGCGCCCGAAGCTGTTCTGCACGACTCGCCCGCCGAGCACGTCGGCAATGCGATCGAGATCGATCGTCGCTTCGTAGCGGCCGGTGTCGGGCTCGTAGGTCAGCTCTCGCGGAGCGGCACCGGAAGGGCGCACGATCGACCGAAGCCGTGACGTCAGGTCCATGTGTCCGTTGCCGCCGCGATCATCCGATCGAGGATCTCCGAGGCGACCCGCTTCGCGCGCGGTCCCGTGTTTCCTTCAGGCCCCACGCAGGAGGGACAGCCCGATTCGCAGGGGCAGCCGGCAATCAGCTCGCGCGTACGTTCGAGCAGCAGGCCGTGCATTTCGAACAACGGACGGCTGAAGCCGATCCCGCCCGGGTAATTGTCGTAGATGAACACGTTCGGCTCCTGGGCGAGCGATTCAGGTACCCCACCGGTTCCACCCGTCCGAGTCGAGCGTTCAAGGGAGCCGCCGTCGACCGACAAGCCGATATCGTGTCCGTCGCACATCAGCAGAAGCTGCGCGACGTGGCGCATCGCGAACGCGAGGCCAATAACCCCGTCGCGCCGATCGTCGCCCCCATACGGCAGCGCAGCCATCACATCAGACGGAATCGTCAGCCAGTACGCCGAGGTGTGCATCTGCTGTTCTGGCAGATCGAGCTCGCCCGATCCTACGTTCTCGTTCGTGTAGAACTTGATCTTCTTGAAGCCAACCACGCGGGAGGCGACGTGGACCTCTCCGTGCGAGCGCTTCGCACCTGACGGGATTCGGGGCTCGGGATCCGGGGCTCGGAAGTCTTCCGATTCGCGAATCGGAACCGCGGATCCCGAACGCAGGACCCCGGACCCCGACTCGAATGTATCCAGAATCGTCACCTTCGTGTACGTGATCGCGTCGGTGTAGTAGTCGCAATCGACGCTGCGGACGTAGGCCTTCCGTCCGTCGAAGTCCAGCGTCTCCACCTGGAACAACTGCCCTTCGATGATGTAGATCGCCTTCTCGTGAAGCGTCGCAGGGCCGCTGGTGAAGTCGGTCTCTCCGATGACGCGCTCCCCCTGCGTGATATCCACGACGACGAAGTTGTCCGACGAGACGGAGCGCAGGCTCACGGCGTCCGCCGGATACGACTCGTGCGTCCAGTTCCACTGGCCGTCCGCCTCGTGGACGAAGCCTTCCTCCCCGAGAACGGACAGAATTTCCTGGACGTTCTCGCCGCCGAACTGCTCGTCGCGCGTGAACGGCAGCTCGAACGCCGCGCACTTCACGTGATCGAGCAGGATGTGCAGGTTGTCGGGGTTGATGAGCGCGTGCTCGGGAGACGCATCGAAGAAGTACGACGGGTTCCGGATGATGAACTGATCGATCGGCGCGCTGCTCGCGACAAGCACGGCAGCCGAACGCGTCGTCCTGCGCCCGGCCCGTCCGGCCCGCTGCCAGGTCGCGGCAATCGTGCCCGGATATCCCGCCATGATCGAGACGTCGAGCGCGCCAATGTCGATCCCGAGCTCCAGCGCATTCGTCGAGACGACGGCGCGGACCTGCCCCGCGCGAAGCCCGCGCTCGATCTCCCGCCGCCGGTTCGGCAGATATCCGCCGCGATACCCGCGAATCACATCTGCGGACCCCGGCGCTCCCTGATACGCGTCCTTGAGGTACGTCGTCAGAATCTCGGTCGCGAGACGGCTCTGCGCGAACAGGATGATTTGCAGGTTGTGCTTCAGGAACTCGAGCGCGACGCGGCGCGCCTCGGCGAGATACGACCGGCGGATGCCGAGCTCCGCGTTCACGACCGGCGGGTTCACGAACAGGAAGAATTTCTCGCCCCTCGGGGCACCGCTCTCTTCGATCAACGCGAACGGCCGTCCGGTGAGTGCTTCGGCCAACTCGCGCGGGTTCGCGATCGTTGCCGACGAGCAGATGAAGACGGGATCCGATCCGTAGTGCCGGCAGACGCGCTGCAGGCGCCGCAGGATGTTCGCCAGATGGCTTCCGAACACGCCTCGATACGCGTGCAGCTCGTCGACGACGACGAACCGGAGATTCTCGAACAGCTTCGCCCACCGCGGATGGTGCGGCAGGATGCCCGAGTGGAGCATGTCGGGATTGCTGAGGACGACATGCGCCTTGCCGCGGATCGCGCGCCGTGCATCGGACGGCGTGTCCCCGTCGTACGTGAACACACCGATGTCTCCTGCGCCCTGCTGTTCCGCCAGCTGCACGAGCGTGTGGAGCTCCGCCAGTTGATCTTGCGCGAGCGCCTTCGTGGGAAACACGTATAGAGCACGGGTCGACGGATCTTTCAGAATCGCGTCGAGCACCGGGGCGTTGTAACACAGCGTCTTGCCCGAGGCCGTCGGCGTAGTGGTGACGACGTTCCGCCGTGCGAGGACGTGCGCGAACGCTTCCGCCTGATGGGTGTAGAGCTGCTCGATCCCACGCGCAGTCAGCGCATGTTTGAGGCGCGCGTCGACCTCGTCAGGGAATGGCGCGAACGACGCCGGCACCGGCGGAATCCGCCGTGTCGCCGTAACGATCGGGTCGGCGTCCTTACCCCCGGGAACGCGTGAGGCGGACAGCCGCCCGAGCGCCTCCTGCAGCGAGCGGTCCTTGTCGCCGGCGAGGACGGGAAGCGTCTGGAGGTCCATGAGGTTCGTCGCGTCGCGCGTCCAGGCGGCAAACCGCTGTCCGCGTGGGAATTGGGGAGCGATCGTAGCAGGGTCACAGGTGGCGATCAAGGGGCGAAACCTGCCGAGGACTCACGTCGGACGACGCGGATTCACGCAAAAAGCGGGTTGGGCTGACCAACTCCCACCGAGCCAAATCCGTCCAAGCCCGTGATATGAGCTCCGCCATCGGCGATCTTCGGTACGCGGCGCGCGAACTGCGCCGCCGTCCAGGCTTTGCGCTCACTGCCGTCATGTCGCTCGCGCTTGGCATTGGCGCGACGAGTGCCGTGTTCAGCGTCATCTACGGCGTCCTGATCAATCCATTTCCGTACGTCGGCGCCGATCGGATGATGCAAATCTCCGTCAGGGACAGCGCCGGTCGATTGCGCTATCCGGGCATGAGCGGCGCACAGCTCGAACAGCTTCGCCAGGCGCGTGCCGTCGAAAGCGCCGTTGGCGAGGACGGCTGGAACCTGACGACGACGGATGGGGACATTCCGGAGGACGTCGTCGCGTCGTACATCGCTCCAAACGCACCGAACCATTGGGGAGTTCCAGCGCTCGTGGGACGATGGCTCGTCCCCGCCGACGCGCCTCCGGGCCGGGACCCGGCGCGCGTCGTGGTGCTGGGATACCAATTCTGGCAGCGGTACTACTCGGGCGACCCCGCCGTTGTCGGCCGAACGATTCAGCTCGTCCGCAAGGACTATCAAATCGTCGGGGTGATGCCGCCGCGGTTCCGCTGGCGGGAAGCGGACATCTACGTGCCGCTCGGGGTCAAGTTCGAGCCAAACATCTATTACGGCGCGACGCTGAAGATCCGCCCGGGCGTTTCCGTCGCGCAGGCGAATGCGGAACTGCAGCCGATCCTGCAGGAGTTTGCAGCTCAGACACCCGGCCGTTATCCGGACTCCTTCCGCGTCAACTTGCGCAGCATCGTCGAGATGTATGCACGGCCGATGGGTCCGCGGCTCTTTCTGCTGCTCGGCGCGGTGACGTCGCTCTTGCTCGTTGGCTGCGCGAACGTCTCGATCCTGCTGCTCGTGCGTGGAGCGCACCGGCAGCAGGAGCTCTCGATCCGCGCCGCGCTCGGAGCGGCGCGGATCCGGATCGTACGGCAGCTGCTGACGGAAGCGCTCGCGATCGCTGCGGTCGGCGCGTCACTCGGCGTGTTGATCGCGTGGAAAGGCCTGGCGGTCATCGTCGCGTGGGTCCCGACCAATTCGTTCGCGGCAGAATCGGTCATCGAGATGAACGTGCCGGTGCTGCTCTTCAGCACGGCGCTGGCCGTGGCCACCGCGGTCGTGTTCGGCGTGTGGCCCGCGTTGCAGCTCTCACGACCGGATCTCGGGCGCATCGCGCAGGCCACCTCGCGCCGTGTGATCGGCAGCGCTCAGGGACGTCGGGTTCATCGCGTCATGGTTGCGGTGCAGGTTGCGTTGACGCTGCTGATGCTGACCGCCGCCGGCGCAGCAGAGAAAGGTTTCCTCCGGCTGGCGAACGCCGATCTTGGGTACGACCCCCGGAACACGATGTCCTTGCCGATTCCCGTTCACGACGGGACGTACAAGACATGGAAGGAACGGTCGGAATACTTCGAGCGGCTTCGCGCGGCCGTCGCGGCAATGCCGCAAGTGGCCGACGTGGCGATCTCGACGAATGCGACGCCGCCATCGAACGGAGGCGACACGCCGATTGAAATCCGTGGGACCAGTGCTCTCGAGAAGCCGCTGGTTCGAGCCAATCTCATCAACTCCGAGTACTTTTCCGTCCTTCACATTCCGCTTACCCAGGGACGTCTCTGGACTGGCGACGAGATCGGTCGCGGGGCAGCGCTCGCCGTGATCAATCAGTCCATGGCGCGCCAGTACTGGCCGAATGGAGATGCGCTCGGTCGACAGTTCCGTTTCACGAACATGAAGGACGAGCCCCCGTATTCACCCGCAGCGCCCGGCGCGGATGGGTGGATGGAGGTCGTGGGCGTGGTTGCGGATGCGCGTAACGACGGCCTGCGGAACCCGATAAAGCCCGCCCTTTACGTGCCCTACACGCTGAAGATGCGCATGTTCACACAGATCCTGGTCCGCACACGCGTGCCGCCGCTGTCGATTCTGCGCGAGGTCCGCGCGGAACTCGTTCGCGTCGATCGGGAGCAGCAGGTCATGCGCGTGCGGGATCTGGAGGGCTGGATCACGAATCAACCGGAATACGCGCAGCAGCAGCTCGTGGCGAGGCTGTTCGCCGTGTTCTCACTGCTGGCGCTGGCGCTGTCGGCCGTTGGTCTTTACAGCGTGGTCTCGTACGGCGTGGCCATGCGGATGAACGAGTTCGGCATTCGGCTGGCGCTCGGTGCCAGGACGCACGATGTCGTGCGCATCGTGCTCTCCGGCACGTCCTGGACCGTGGGGGTCGGGCTTCTGACAGGGGTCGTATTGTGTGTGGCGTTCGACAAGATCGCTACGCGATGGGTGACGGAGAGCTCGCGCGACCCGATGATCCTCGGCGGTGTCACCGCTCTGCTGATTACCGTCGCGGCCATCGCGTGCCTTGCGCCGGCGCGGCGCGCCGCCTCGATCGATCCGATGGAGGCCGTCCGGCACGAATAGGGCTGCGGACTCGCGCGGACGAACGCGGACTCAATCCCGGGTTGGTCAGAAGAACACGCGCAGGCCGAAATCGATGTTACGTCCGGGAAGTGCGGCGGTTGGCGGCCGAAGTACGCTGACGTCAGCACGCCGCTGTTGCTGGTGAAGTTCGGCGTGTTGAACAGATTGTTGACATCGGCGTAGATCTCGAGACCGCAGCCGATGCTGCCGCGCTCGTGCTGGTCCCACGGACCTTCGTTCCAGCCGATCGTCCAGCCAAGCCGCGCATCGGAAATCACGTGCCGGTCGCCGCGCGCGTTGTTCCGCCCGACGCCCGCAGGACGGTCGTTCGCCGCGGCGTTGCCGTCGTTGGCGAGCGACGATGCGATGGAATGGAATGGATCTCATAGACCGAGACGACGGTCGTGAGCGGACGGCGAACCGGGGCCCGCGAGCGAACGTGTAGGGTAGTCCGAGGGGCGAAGCCCCTCGGATAAGACGCGTTAGAAATACGTCTTCACGCCAACCGACAACGCTAATCCTGACGGGTCGTATCCATTGGCTTTGGAGACGATGTGGTACCGAGCTTCGCCGCGGACGGAGAACGTTCTCGACGTGAAGTACTCCACCCCGCCGAAGAGCGTTCCGCCCAGCTTCGTCTGGCGGTCGCCGATGTTCCGACCGTTATCGTTCCGCTGCAGGAAATAGGAGCCGAGACCGGCGCCGAGGAACGGATGGATGGCGCCCCCTTCCCAGTTGTGCGCGACGTCGAACGCGAGACGGACCTGCCGCATCGAGTCGGCGTGGTCGCGATCAAACTTCGGATTCGCCCATCCCACACCGAGCCGGATGCTGTCGCGTGCGCTGAGATAGTGCTCGTAGAAGCCCTCGAGCGCAGGCCCGGTCGTCATTCCGTCCTGTTTCGGCAGGAACAGACCGACGTCTCCGCCGACGCCTCCGGACTCCGCATGCGGGACGCGGCGCTGCGCCCAGGCGGGAGCCGAGATGGCGAGAACAACCGCAGATGCGACAATCAACGGCCGAGCGATTCTTGTCATCATGGCTGTTACCTCGCCGACTACAGTCGCAAGAGGAGTGCCCAGCATATTCGGCAATTACACAACGGCGCTCGTCGCTCCGTCGGCGGCACCTTGCTTGCACGCGCTTACAGTTTTCGCCTTCGCCAAGACGTGCTAGTATCCGCCCGCTGTTGAGGGCGAGGGCACATGGCTCCGAAGAAAGTTGCGAGAAGAAGCGCGCGGAAAGAGGTCGCTTCAGCGAAGCGAAAGACGCCTTCGCGCCGGCCTACGCGGACGTCAGACCCGTTGCTTGCGCCGGTCCGAGGTGCCGAGCATCGTACGATCGGGCGCGTGACGCTCGATGTCGCGCGAACGGGCGCTGCTCGCGTCAAGCGCATGATCTATCCGCCGGGATTTCGCTGGTCGGTGGACATGAAGCCGATCGTCGGCAGCGATCTGTGCATGCACGCACACGTAGGCTTCCTCGCGCACGGCGAGATTCACATCGAGTACGCGGACGGCTGCGTCGTGGAACACAAGGCGCCCCAGATCGTCTCGATTGAGCCGGGCCACGACGGCTGGGTGGTGGGCAGGGATCCTGTCGTTCTGATTGAATTCGACTTCGAGCGCGACACAGTACAGCGACTAGGGATGCCCGACGCGCATCGGCATCGATAACGGGCCGGGACGACGCGACTCACGCGGACTTCGTTCTGGCGATCTTCGCCACGATCGCGCTCAGTCCAATGACCCCAATCAGATTGGGAAAGACCTGCATGGCGTTCATCAGATCGCCCCACGCCCACACGACGTCCACTTTCGTGACGGCGCCAAAGGGAATCAGCAGACAGTAAATCCAGCGATACGGAACGGTCACGCGCCGGCCGAGAATGTACTCGAAGAACTGCTCGCCGTAGTACGCCCAGCCAATCAGCGTCGTGTAGCCGAAGAGGAACACGCAGAACGCGACGATCCAGCCGCCGACGGTCGGCATGACGGCATTGAAGCCCGCCGCCACGGCGGCGCTGCTCGTCAGCCCTGACTGCCATACGCCCGTCAAGAGAATGGTGAGCGCGCTGATGGTCGACGTCACGAACGAGACCGTGAAGACCTCGATCACGGCGTTCAGACCCTGCTGGACGGGTTGTGAGCTGCGCGCCGTTCCGTACGCGACGGCGGCGGTCCCGTATCCAGCCTCGTTCGCGTAGATGCCGCGCGCGATGCCGTACCGCAGAGCGACCAGCATGCCGAGCGTGCCGCCCGCTGCCGCGTGCATCGAAAATGCGCCGCGCAGGATCGCGCCCACCACGGCGGGAATGCGGGGGGTGTTGGAGAGAATCACGATCGCGCCGCCAATGAGATACAAGGCAACCTTGAGCGGCGACAGCTTCTCCGCGGCGCGGCCGATCGACGTGATGCCGCCGATGATCACGAGCCACGTGAGAATCGCGATGACGATGCCCGCCGCGAGCTGGGGGATGCCGAACACGCTGTTCATGACGAGCGCGATCGAGTTCGGCTGCGTGAACGGCGTCGTCGTCAGGGCGGCGACGGCGGCGACCAGCGCGAATATCCAGGCGAGCAGCGGCGAGTTCAAGCCGTCGCGCAGGTAGTACATCGGTCCCGACAGCGTCGCGCTGCCGCGATGCTCGCGAAAGGTCACGCCGAGCGTCGCTTCGCCGAACTTGATCGCCATCGCGACGAAGCCGTAGACCCAGATCCAGAACAGCGCGCCCGGTCCGCCGGACACGATCGCCGTTGCGACGCCGGCAATGTTGCCCGTCCCGATCGACGCCGCCAGCGCGGTCATGAACGCCTGGAACGGCGTGAGCACGCCGGAGCCGGACTCGGTGCGCGGCGCGCGCACGACGCGCCAGGCTTCGGCAAAACGGCGCACCTGCACGGCGCGCGTCCGCAGCGTCAGCCAGACGCCCGCGCCGAGAAGAACGCCGACCACCCACGGCATGAAGAGGCGGTCGGCGAGCGTCTGAATCAGATATTGGTCCTTCCCTGGCAGCCGTCGACGACGATGCAGGCGCCGCTGATCCAGCTGGCGCGCGGCGATGCCAGGAAGGCGACGGCGGTGCCTACTTCCTCCGGACGGCCGAATCGCCCAAACGGCAGCTCGCGCCGGACGAACTCCGCGATGCCCTCGGGATCGGCCTGCTGCCGTGTATGCCAGGAGCCGCCGGGAAACAGGATGGAACCCGGCGCGACGCTGTTCACGCGAATGTTTGCGGGCGCGAGCTGCTGCGCCATCGACTTGGCGAGGCTGATCTCGGCCGCCTTGACCGCGTTGTACGTCATGCGCCCGCCCGCTTCGCGGCCGTAGATCGACGCGATCATCACAATGGCGCCGCTGCCACGCTGCTTCATGTGCGGGACAGCGATCCGCGACGCGCGGATCGCCGGAAACAGCGTCTCGTCGAACGCAGCCTGCCACTCCGCGTCGGTCGTCGCGACCAGATCCGTCCCGCCCGCTTTGCCGACGTTGTTGACGAGAATATCGAGCGCGCCGAACGTCTCGATCGTGCGCGTCACCACCAGCTCGATGCCCGCCATCGTCGACACATCCGCCTGGACGGCGCACACCATATTCGGCCGGCGGGCAGCAGCTTCGACCTCAATCGCTGCTTCGGCGAGGCGCTCCTCTCCTCTGGCGCACAGGCATACGCGGCAGCCCTCGGCCACGAGCGCACGCGCGGAGGCGAGCCCCAGGCCGCGGCTCGACCCGGTCACGATCGCCACCTTATCGGTCAGGAGAAGATCCATTGGAACTAGCTGCTGATCTCCGGTCTCTGTGATCAATCAGCGGCCCGTCAGGTCGTTCAGGTTCCAGTCGAACTGGTGGAACACGACCTTGAACTCGTTCTTCTGGACGAACTCCTTCTCGAGCGGCAGCAGGTTGGGTTGGATGAACGCGAGCAGCGCGCGCTCGATGGGCGAGCGCTGGGCAAATCGAGAATCCGGCTTGTCGTACGCCGCGACGAACTGCTGCTCGCGCCAGCTCAGGATCGGCGTCACGGAAATCTCGCCGGTCATGCGATCGATGCGGAGCATCGGCTGTTCGGATACGAACTCCTTCTGAATGTCATCGAGCTGCCGCGCGAAGCGCTCGCCGGTGTACGCCTCGCTGCGCAGCCGCCCGCTCCCGACCGCGCCGCGCCCGAGCGCGAGAAACACGCGCGGCTCCTTGAACTCCGGCAGGATGTTCTTCTCGATCTGGTCGAGCGTCACGGAGCGGCCCGCCGCGCGCCAGGTCGTCTCCTCGAACGCGCCGGGAATCTGACGGATGCTCGAGGCCGGATAAGCCGTGCTGCGGCCGTGAATCGGATAGTGGTTGATCACCGTCTCGAGCACGAACGCGTTGTACGCGTCGATCCAGAACGCCATCTTCTCCTGCGCCGACCAACCGTCGTACGTCCGCGCCGGCACGTTGAGGGACGCCATGTACCGATCGAGGCGTGCGCGCTCGGTCTTGAGCGCGTGGTAGTAGACGAGCCCGTCGCGAACGTACAGATCGAGAATCTGATCCAGCGGCCGGTGGAGCGGATCTTCGCCCGAGGGGGGTTCCGTCTGCTGGGCCACTCCCGCGAACGGCACGAGCGAACAGAGCACGAGAGCGATCGCGGTGATGCGCATCCAGGAAGATTACATGTGCGCCATGAGAAAGTCATGGAGCGCGCGCGAAAACTCGTCCGGATGCTCCAGGCTGGACAGGTGCCCCGCGCCGGGGATCACGGCAAGCCGCGAGCGCGGGATCTCGCGCTCCATCTCCCGCGCGTCCGCGACCGGCGTGACGACGTCGTGCTCCCCCGCCATGATCAGCACAGGACACGAGATCCGCGGAAGATCAGCCGTCGAGTCGGCGCGATTCATGAGCGCGCCAAGCGCCGCGTCGAGACCGTCCACCGAGTTCGCCTCGATCAACTCCCGCACGTGCGCCACGAGGTGCGGCGGCGGCGGCGGGACGGATGCCTCGAAAAATCTGGGGAGCATCTGATCCGCGATCGCGGAGGGACCCTCGTCCTCGAGCAGATCGCGCATCTTCGCGCGCGCGTTCCGGCCGTCCGGCGTGTCCGCCTGCGGCCGCGTGTCGGCGAGGATCATGCCGCTGAAACGCTCCGGCGATTGGCGGAACAACGCAAACGTCACGTATCCGCCCATCGAAAGGCCGCCAATGACGGCTTCGTCGATCTTGAGACAGTCGAGGAGCTGGCCGACGTCGCGCGCGTAGTCGTCCATGGAGAGCGCGTCGACCAGCGGATGAATCGGATGCGGCACGCGCTGCTTCTCGCGGCTGACGCTCACGCCTTCTGACGGCAGCGAACGCGGCAGATGGACGGGCGGCCGGAAGCCGCGGAGATCAGGCGCGATGAAGCGCCAGCCCTCGAGCGCGCGTTCGAGCTGCGGACGCCACATGTCCGCGCTCAGCGGGAAGGCGTGAATCAGGACGACCGGCCATCCGGCGCCCGCTTCGAGGTAGCGCACCCGCTCGCCGCCAATGTCCACCGTGCGTTCGTGAATCACGCCAGATGATCTAATCACGAACCACGAACTTGTAGAAGGGGCGCTGTCCACGGCCGACGGTTGCTCACGAAGACCTCAACATCTCAGTGATCATAAAGAATACAAATCGTCTCTTTCGTGCTCTTCGTGAGCTTCGTGATCAGCCGTCGGCTCTGACAGCGTAAACGCTCGGCTGTTGCTTAGCGTAGGATCCTCTCGTGTCGGCCGTCGATCTCTCCGGAACCATCGCGCTCGTGGCGGTCGGCCTGCTCACGGCGAACCTGCTGCTCGGCCTGCTCCTCGCCGTTGGCTATAACCCGATCCGGCAGTGGCCGAAGCGGCGCTTCAAGCTGTTCACCTTCCACAACTGGACCGGCTACATCGCCTTCGCTGCCGTCGTCCTCCACGCGGGAGTTCTGCTGTTTTCACGCGAGCCGCGGTTCCGCATGCTCGACGTGCTGGTGCCGCTCTGGTCGCCGGTGCAGCCCGTGTCGAACACGCTCGGGGCCGCGGGGTTCTATCTCGTGCTGATCGTCGTGGCCACGTCGTTGAAGCGCTCGCGCACGGCACTCGGGCGCCATCGCTGGAAGGCGATTCACTACACCACGTATGCGGCGGCAGCCGTGTTCTTCGTGCACGGCGTCATCGCGGATCCGCTGCTGAAGGGGCGTCCGGTCGATTTCATCGATGCGGAGAAGGTGTACGTCGAGGCGTGCGCGCTGCTGATCGTGGGCGTGAGCCTCTGGCGCCTCAAGCACCGCCGCGCGCTGCGCCGCGCGGCACGAGCGTGATCTGAAAGACACGCGGCCAGAGCTTCCCGGTCACGAACAGACGATCGCCTGCAGCGTCATAGGCAATTCCGTTGAGGACATTCTCTGACGCGCGTTCGGACGCGGGCAGCAGACCGGACAGATCAATCCAGCCCGTCAACCGGCCGTCCTTCGGAGAGATGCGCGCGATTCGATCCGTCTGCCAGACGTTGGCGAAGATCTCGCCCTTGATGTATTCCAGCTCGTTGAGGTTCTCGACAGGTCCTGACGGATCACGGACTGTGATCCGCCCCGTTTCCTTCAGCGTCACAGGATCGATGAACCGGAGGTGCGGCGAGCCGTCGCTCATGATCAGCCGCGTCCCGTCGTGCGTGAGGCCCCAGCCTTCCCCCTTGTAATCAAAGGTGCGCAACTGCCGGAACGACGCGAAGTCGTAAACGAATCCCAGCTCGGATTGATACGTGAGTTGATAGAGCTGCCCGTGCAGCTCCGTGATGCCTTCGCCAAAGATGTCGGCCGGCAGCGCGTGAATCTGGAGGACTTCCCCGCTCTCGACTTTGACCTTGCGGATGCTCGACCGTCCGTTCAGCCCGGTGCCCTCGTAGAAGACGCCGTCGCGATAGATCAGCCCCTGTGTGAACGCCTGCCGATCGTGCGGATACGATCGGACGACCGTGTAGCCAAAGCTCCGCGGCGGCGGCACCGAACGTTGAGCGGGGAGGAAGCCTATGAGAGCCATCGCGAAGACCGCAGCACGCATCCACGTTAGGATACCGCCACGATGAAAATGTCCCGAACGCTCGTCGGAATCCTGTTCGCCGGCTGCGCCGCGGCGGCTCTCGCCGCGCGGACTGCCGCCCAACCCCCCGCGGGGCCCCGCTTCGAGATCTCGTTTCCCGCGCAGGCGCACACCGAGCCGATCACCGGAATGGTCTACGTCGCGATCAGCCGCGAGAACGGGCGGACCCCGATCGAACAGGCCGGTCCGACGGGTGCGCCCCTCTTCTCCACGTCCGTCGAGGCTCTTCGGCCCGGAACAGCCGCGATCATCGACGCAGGCAGCCAGGGTCACCCGGTCGCGAGCCTTCACGACATTCCTGCGGGCGACTACTGGGTCGAACCGTTCGTGAACATCTATACGCGCTTCGCGCGCGCCGACGGCCACACCGTGTGGCTGCACATGGATCAGTGGGAGGGCCAGCAGTGGAAGCAGTCGCCGGGCAACCTGTTCGGCGAACCGAAAAAGATTCACTTCGATCCCGCATCGTCGCAGCCAATCCGGCTGACCGCAGACAGCGTGATTCCACCCGTCCCGATGCCGGCAGACACGCAATACGTGAAGTACATCAGGATGCAGAGCCAGGTGCTCACGAAGTGGTGGGGCCAGCCGATGTTCGTCGGCGCGACGGTGCTGCTGCCGAAGGACTACGAGGCGCATCCGGGCGTTCACTACCCGGTGAACTACGAGCAGGGGCACTTCTCGCTGAATGCGCCCGGAGGGTTCGGCCGGGGCGGACCGCTGGATAAAGTGTGGCTCGCGGACGGCACGGCCCGCTTCATCTACGTCACGCTGCAGCATCCGTCGCCGTACTACGACGACTCGTACGGCGTGAACTCGGCGAACAACGGCCCCTTCGGCGACGCGATCATGCAGGAGCTGATTCCGGCGATCGAGACAAAGTTCCGCGTCACCCGGCAGCCGTGGGCGCGCATGCTGAGCGGCGGGTCGACGGGCGGCTGGATCGCCCTCGCGCAGCAGATCTTCTATCCCGACTTCTACGGCGGCACGTTCGCGAGCTGTCCCGATTCGGTCGACTTCAACTACCACCAGATCGTCAACATCTACAAGGACGCGAACGCCTACTTCGTCGATGCCGGCTGGACGCGTGTCGAGCGCCCCAGCCATCGCCGCCCGGACGGGAACATCATCTCGATGATGAAAGACGAGAACCGCTACGAGCTGACGGCCGGTGACAACTCGCGATCAGGCGACCAGTGGGACATCTGGGAGGCCACGTACTCGCCTGTCGGCTCGGATGGCTATCCGAAGCGGCTATGGAACAAGAAGACGGGCGAGATCGACAAGGCAGTCGCGGAGGAGTGGAAGAAGTACGACCTGCTGAACATCCTGCGCACCAACTGGACGACGCTCGGCCCGAAGGTCGCGCACAAGATCAACGTCTACGTCGGCGACATGGATTCGTACTATCTGAACGACGCCGTCGAGAACCTGAACGACTTCCTGGGCAAGGCGGACAATCCGAAGTGGACGGGCGAGATCGTCTTCCAGCGCCGCGCGCCGCACTGCTGGGGACCGCGCGGCCCGGAATTGCTGCAGAAGATGACGGCGTACATCGAGAAGTACGCTCCTGCCGGCGCCGATCTCACATCGTGGAAGTACTGACGCTCCGGCGGGTCACAGGAGATCAGGAGTAAATGGGTCATTTCTCCTGATCTCCTGACTTCCTGTTAGCCCTTAGAACAGGACCTTCAAACCGAACTGCGCCTGACGCGCATCGCGCGTGCGGGTTGCCTGGCCGAAGTTGCCGGCCGTCGAGTACGACGTGATCTTCGTCTGCGTGGGATCGAGCGTGACTCCCGACAGCCCCATCGTGTTCACAAGGCCTCCCGTTGTCGTGCCCAGGAAGTTCGTGTTGTTGAACACGTTGAAGATCTCGAATCGCAGCTGCACCTGGGCCTTCGAAGACGCGCGCAGCGTCTTGTAGAACGCCAGGTCCGTCTGGAAAAGGCCGGGACCGCGGCACTGGCCGCGCTTCTCGTTGCCAATCGTCCCGAGCTGGAAGTCCTGCAGTGTAAACGCCGCAGGGTTCAGGATCTGCTCCGGCGTCGAGCTGTCATTCGCTTGGCACGAAACGCCGGGCACCATGTTCGGGCGCTGGTTGTCGGTATAGCCCGTGCCAGACGGACCGCCGTTCAAGCCGCTGCCCAGCTCGCCTGTGTAAACCGTGAGGGCCTGCCCGGAGGCCGCCTGAAGGATCGTGCCGATCTCCCAACCGCCGAGGATTGCGGCCTTCGCTCCGTGCTGCCCTTCCATCGTCGGCAGCGCGAGCACCAGCGCCGCGTTGAAGACGTGCAGGCGATCCGTGTTCGGGCGTCCGTCGTCGAGGGTACGGTTGGACAGATCGATGCTCGAGTCATCGTCCGAGAGACCGCCGGAGGTGTCGAGCGGCACGTTCGCCGTCGTCCGCGACAGCGTGTAGGACGCCTGGACCTGCGATGCGCCCCAGCGGCTGATCACCTGCGTCTGGAGTGAGTGGTACATCGAGTGCCCTTCGTGTTCCCAGAACGTGATGCGATGGTCGCCGAATACCCCGTATGGCCGCAGCTCGCCAAGTGCCGGAGTAGTGATGACGTACTCACGCCGATCCGGGATGCCGTTATTGTTGCTGTCGCCGGGTCCGATCTGGTTGATGTCGACAATATTGGGCAGGTCGACGCCCTTATTCCCGACATACCCGATGTCCCACGTCGTGTTCTTGAAGATCTCGCGTTGGTACGAGATGTTCCACTGCCAGTTGTTCGGCGTCTTGCTCGATTGTTCGCGTCCGGACCCGGGCGCACCTTCCGTGGTCGCAAAGCAGCCGTCGCACGGCTCGACATTCGAATCGAGCTTTCGGATGCCGTTGATGTTCTGCACGAAAGGCGGGTTGGCGCCGAGGCCCGAGCTTGGGCTCAACCGCTCCCGCAGGTAGAACTGCCCAAGGCCTGCGCGTACCGCCTGCTTCCCGTCGCCGTTGATGTCCCACGCCACGCCCAGCCGCGGCGCAATGTTGTTGTAGTCCTGCGGAAAGAGCGAGCGATTCGGTCCGGGGGTGCCTCCCTGCAAACCGGCCTGCGA
>JBKPQB010000036.1:0-6123 GCA_046733875.1 Acidobacteriota bacterium | reverse complement strand
CGCACGGTGAGCTACGGCGAGGAGCGGCCGAAGTACGACAACTCGCGCGAAGAGACGCGCCGCCTCAATCGCCGCGCCGCGCTGGTGGTGCGCATCAGCCGCTAAACTCGCACCGCCCAACTCCCAACTTCCACATCACGTCTGGAGGTTGGGAGTTGGGAATCGGAAGTTGCTCCTGAATGCCGATTCGTCCGTCCTCCGGGCAGGAGATTCGTCAGCTCATTGACGCGCTGGCCGGGGAGGACGTGGCGCGCGAGGCCGCAATCGCACGGCTCGCGGTGCTCGGCAATCGCGCCGCCGATCATCTGGTGCGGACGTATGCCGATGCGGATCGCCCGCGCACGCGGCTCGGCATCCTCCGCGCGCTCGAGGCGGCCGGCGATTCCCGCGCGGTGCGCCTCGCCCGCGAGGTTCTCGCCAGCACCACCACTGCTCCCCTACTCGACGAAGCGCTCGGCGTCATTCGCAGCTTTCTCAACGCTTCTGATGCGGATGCCGCTCGCGACGCGCTCGACGCGCTCGTCGCCGCCGCGCTCGATCCGACGCTGCCGGAGGCGACGCGAATCGGCGCATTCGACGCGTTGCGTGATCTCGATGCCGAAATCGTGGACCCGTTGCGTCAGCGCCTTGCACGCGACAGCAACCCCGCTGTCCGAGGTCACGCGGCCGAACACGACGCGCCGCACCGCGATTCCATCTGGACGCGTGCGGCCGAAGGGGACCTGCCCTCACCTGAGGTTCTGAAACATCTCATCGCGGAACAGGCGGCGCGAGCGCGCCTGACGGAGCTGCAGCGCCTGATCGACGCGATCAGAGCAGAGGAGACGCGCGAAGGTGATGCTTCGCGGCGCGCGGAGTGGCGCGTCCTTCGCGGCATGCTGCACCAGGCGCTTGCCGCGCGCGGCAGCCGGCTCGCGCTGTACGATTTGAGGGACAGTCTGCTCGCTCCGGAGCGGCTCCCCGTCGCCTTTCTCGCGGCGCTCGAGGAAATCGGCGACGCTTCCTGCCTCGAGCCGCTCGCCGCCGCATACGATGCGTCCTCGCGCAGCAGCGATCCCTGGTGGCGCGATCACATTGCCGGCGCGTTTCGTGCGATCGTCCATCGCGAAGGATTGACGCGGCGGCACACGGCCATCAAGAGACTGATGACGCGCTGGCCGACCGCGGCGGCCGAGCTGATGGGGCGTGTGTAGACGGACGCGGTTCGGGATCCGGGGTTCGGGATCCAATTAATACGCTTTCGCGAACCAGGGCTCCACCGTAGAGGGTCGCCCGCACTTGACGCACGTACCCCGAACGTCGGCGGACACGAACGGAATGTTGCGCAACGTCGCCTGCGTTTCCGCCTTGATGAGCGCCTCGCACTCCTCGGAGCCGCACCAGCCGGCGATCACGAACCCTGGCCGTCCTTCCATAATCGCTTTGAACTCGTCGTACGAGCTCACGCGCGTGGTGTGCTCCTCGCGGAACCTGAGCGCGCGATCGAAGAGCACCTTCTGAATCTCGTCGAGCTTCGCCTTTACCGCGTCGGCCAGCCCCGCCATCGGCATCGACGCCTTCTCCCGCGTATCGCGTCTGGCGACCATTACCGCGGACTTCTCGATGTCCTTGGGCCCGATCTCGACGCGCAGCGGCACACCGCGAAGCTCCCACTCGGCGAACTTCCAGCCCGGCGTATACGCATCGCGCGCGTCGAGCATGACGCGGATCCCCTGCGCCTCGAGCGTCTGCTGGATCTCCTTCGCCTTCGGCAGCACGGTCTCCTGCCAGTTCCCGCGCGGAATCGGGACGATGACGACCTGGTATGGCGCGATGCGCGGCGGCAGAATCAGCCCGTTGTCGTCGCCGTGCGTCATGATGACGCCGCCAATCAACCTCGTCGACACGCCCCATGACGTCGTCCACGCATGCTGCAGCGTCTTGTCGCGACCCTGGAACTGGATCTCGAACGCCTTTGCGAAGTTCTGTCCCAGGTTGTGGGACGTCCCGGCCTGCAGCGCGCGGCCGTCTCCCATCAGGGCTTCGATCGAATAGGTGCGTGACGCGCCCGCGAACTTCTCGCTCTCGCTCTTCTGGCCGTCGACGACTGGCATCGCCAGCTCGGTCTCCGCGCACTCCTTATACAGCGCGAGGATCTTCAGCGTCTCCTCCTGCGCCTCCTCCTGCGTTTCGTGCGCCGTGTGCCCTTCCTGCCAGAGGAACTCCGTCGTGCGCAGGAAGGGCCGCGTCACCTTCTCCCACCGGACGACGTTCGCCCACTGGTTGATCAAAACGGGGAGATCGCGCCAGGACTGGATCCACTTCGCGTACAGCGTCCCGATGATCGCCTCGGACGTCGGGCGGACGACGAGCGGCTCGGCCAGTTCCTCGTCGCCGCCCCGAGTGACCCACGCAACCTGCGGCGCGAAGCCTTCCACGTGCTCCTTCTCCTTCATGAGAAGGCCGGAAGGAATGAACAGTGGGAAGTAGGCGTTCACGTGGCCGGTCGCCTTGAAGCGGCGATCGAACGCCTGCTGAATCAGCTCCCAGATCGCGTAGCCATACGGCCGGATCGCCATGCAGCCCTTGACCTCGGTGTAATCCGCCAGCTCCGCGCGCAGGACGACATCGAGGTACCACTCGGAGAAATTCTCCGATTGAGGAGTGATCTCCGTGACCGCCCCTTTCGTTTCTGTCTTATCCGCCATGTGTCAACCTGACTCTCAACCTGCCAATTCGCAACCCAACCTCTAACAAACCAATCTCCAACCTCCAACCCCCAACCTCCAACCTCCAAACCGCCAACAACCAGACGCCAACCTCCTCAGCCTCTTGTCTCCATGATCCGGCGCTGCCAGCACCGATCGTCACGCTCCGGATAATCGAGCCTGAAATGTGCGCCGCGGCTTTCCTGACGCCGGAGCGCTGCCCGCGCGATGAGCCGTCCGACGGTCACGAGGCTCAGCACGCGCCAGTCTTCCCCCGACAGCGTTTCGGCTCGTGTCTCGGCGCCATCGGCCGCCTGGTGCCACGCCGCATCGAGCCGGCGGACTGCCCTCGCAAGCGGCGTTGCATCACGGAACAACCCGACGTCCTGCCACATGAGATCCTGCAGTTGCGCTGCGGACATCTCGTCGCCGCGCGCGTCCGCGGCAATGGACTCTGCGGCACGGTCGAAGGCTGACGCGACGGACGGATCCATCTCACGCGACGGATCCGTTCGCATCGCCAGGCCAGCGCGCGCGCCGAACACGAGACCTTCGAGCAGAGAATTGCTCGCGAGGCGATTCGCGCCGTGGACGCCGGTGCACGCGACCTCGCCTGCCGCGAACAGCCCCGGAATCGACGTGCGGCCATCGAGATCCGTCACCACTCCACCCATCACATAATGCGCGGCTGGGCCGACCGGGATCGGATCCCGAGCCAGATCCAGGCCCGCCCTGCGGCACGCGTCCGAGATCAACGGGAAGCGCGCGTGGACGAAATCGGGATCGAGATGCACGAGCGAGAGGCACACCTCGCCGCCGGTTCGATCCCGTTCGCGCGCGATGCCGCGCGACACGCGATCGCGCGGCGCCAAATCGCCCATCGGATCGATGCGCGCCATGAACGCGTCGCCGCTCGCGTTCAGGAGCCGCGCGCCTTCGCCGCGCAGCGCCTCCGACAACAAAAACCGGGGCTGTCCCTTCACGTGCAGCGCGGTCGGATGAAACTGCACGAACTCGAGATCCGCCACCGCGGCGCCCGCGAGGTACGCGATCGCGACGCCGTCGCCCGTCGCGACGGGCGGGTTCGTCGTCTCGCGGTAGACCTGCCCTGCTCCGCCGGTCGCAAAGAGCGTGCACGCTGCGCCGACGGAGTCGATCGTGCCGTCCTCCTGCAGAAACCGCACGCCTGCGCAGCGGCCATCCTCGATGATCGCCGCGACCGCACGGGCGTTCGCGTGCACGCGCACGTTCGGCATGCGCGAGACGCGCTCCCACAGGACCCGCCCGATCTCCCGGCCGGTTGCGTCGTGCGCGTGGAGGACCCTGCGGACGCTGTGCGCTCCTTCGATCGCGAGTGACGGACGTCCGTCCGGATCGCGATCGAACGCGGCACCCCACTCGAGCAGCTCGCGGACGTAGCGCGGGCCGTCCTCGACGAGCACCGTGACCGCGCGCGGATCGCACAGACCATCCCCTGCCGCGAGCGTATCGTCTCGATGCGCTGCGGGAGAATCATCGGACGCGACGGCGGCGGCGATGCCCCCCTGCGCGTACCCGGTGTTGCCTTCGCGGGGATCCGCCTTCGTGAGGATCAGAACGTCGCCCGCCCCCTCGAGCGCGATCGCCGCGCGCAGCGCCGCGATCCCGCTGCCGATGATGAGGACGTCGGCCTCTGCGCTCTGCAAATCTTTGTTATCCTACCCCACGCGCAACTAAAGTGGCGCGCGACGAGAGGGGAGCCCCACGCGCAACTGGTGCGCGCGACGAACGACGGAGCGCGACGGGTAGGCTGCACGCGAACAAGCGCTCCATTCAGACGGCCGCCGCCCATGGCTACGACCCCAACAACCATCGCCCCGGTTCGCCTCCAGGTCGGCAGCGGCAGCGGAGGTTACGCGGTGCACATCGCGCCGGGCGTGTCCGCGCAGATCGACACACTGCTCGATGACGCGCGCGTTCCCGCGCGGCGTTTCGTCGTGTCGAATCCGGTCGTCTGGCGGTTTCATGCGCGCGCGCTTGGCGGCCTGTCCACCGAGGACCCGATCCTGATCCCGGACGGCGAGCGCTTCAAGCACCTGCAGACGGTCGGCAAGATCTACGAAGGATTGATTCGCGCGCGCGCGGATCGATTGAGCGCGATTCTCGCCGTCGGCGGCGGAATCGTCGGCGACGTCGCGGGCTTTGCCGCAGCCACGTACCTGCGCGGCATTCCCGTCGTGCAGGTCCCGACGACGCTGCTTGCGCAGGTTGACAGCGCGATCGGCGGCAAGGTCGGCGTCAACCACACGCTCGGCAAGAACCTGATCGGCGCGTTTCATCCTCCCGCACTCGTCGCCGTCGATCCGTTGCTGCTCACCACGCTTCCTCGCCGCGAGTTCCGAGCGGGTCTGTACGAGGTGATTAAGTACGGCATCATCGCGAGCCGGCCGCTGTTCGATCGCGTTGCGTCGAACCTCAATGCGCTGTTCGCGCGCGACGCCGCCGTCCTGATGCCCGTCATCGCCGAATCCTGCGCGATCAAAAGCCGGATCGTCGAGGAAGACGAACGCGAGCAGGGGCTGCGCCGAACGCTGAACTTCGGACATACGGCGGGGCACGCGCTCGAAGCCGTGACCAAGTACCGGCGCTTCCGCCACGGCGAAGCCGTTGCCTATGGAATGCTGACGGCTGCGCAGATCGGCGTCGCGCGACGGCTCATGCCGGAGAAAGATCGCGATCAGCTCGCGGTGCTCATCCGGCAGATGGGGCCGCTGCCCGCGGTCGCAGATCTCCCCGTCTCACAGGTGCTGGAAGCGATCGGACGAGACAAGAAGGTGATTGCGGGGCGGCTTCACTTCGTGCTGCCTGGGCCCATCGGATCCTGTGAGGTAGCCGGAGACGTGACCGAGGACGAGATCCGCGCCGCGCTCCGTGACGTAGGCCTGAAGGGCTGAACCCTCAGAAGCCCGAGGTTTCGAGGCCGTGCTCTTTCAGCTTGGCCGCGAACATCTTGTAGCTCATCTGCAGCAGCTCGGCTGCGCGTCCCTTATTGGCGCCCGCTTCGCGCAGCGCTTCTTCGATCTTCACCCGTTCCAGCTCCCCCGTGATCCGCCGCGTCGCCTCCGCCAGGCTGCCGGAGATATCGAGCTGCGTCCACGGCGACGGCGCTTCTTGCGGTGCCGGTTGCGCGAACGAGAGGTTCAGGTGCCGCGGCTGAATCGCTTCGCCCTCGGCGAGGATCACCGCGCGCTCGATGCAGTTCTGCAGCTCGCGGACGTTCCCGGGCCAGCGGTAGCTCTGGAGCTGCTCCAGCGCCGCCGGGGAGAGCGCCAGCGGCTTCTTCTTCATGTCGCGGCAGAACCGATCGACGAAGTGCCGCGCGAGCAGCGGGATGTCGCCCGGGCGGTCGCGCAGCGGCGGGACCGTGATCGGGAAGACCGAGAGCCGGAAATACAGG
>JBKPQB010000035.1:0-46963 GCA_046733875.1 Acidobacteriota bacterium | reverse complement strand
GGCGCGCGAGTCGGTCGTGATCCTGGACCGCATGTCCTTCCGTACCGACAGGGTGACCTGCACCGCAGCGCCCGCGAAGTCGACGTCCGTCACCTTTCCGACCTCGACGCCTGCGACCCGCACGATCGCGCCGCTCTTCAGCCCCTGCACATCGTTGAAGCGCGTCTTCAGCTCGTAGCGCTCCCACGCAAAGCCTGTCTGCCCGCCGACGGCGATGATGATCATCGCGGTCAGCACCATCGCCACCACGGCAAGAAGGCCGATCTTCAGCTCCGACCACGCCAGCGAACGCGTCCGCGGCATAACACTCTCCTGTTCGACGACGACACCCGTGGACCGACAACCCGTGGCTTCCGGCCATCAGCCGGAAGGGCCACCTACGACAGGAACGCGGCGATATACGGATCGACCGCCGCCTGCGCGCGCAACTCGGGGGCGTTCCCCTCGAAGGCGATACGCCCGTCGCGCAGCATGATGAATTCCGCTTCGTCCGCTTTCTGCGCCTGTGCGCGCTCGAAGCGCACGTCGTGGTCGTTGCGCGTCGCCGTATGCTCGGCGACGAAGAACGCGTCGCGGAGCTGGTGCGTCACCAGCACCGAGCTGACGTTCTCCAGATCCCGCAGCTTGATGATCTCCTCGTCCACGGTGATCGCCGTGATCGGATCGAGTCCCGTCGTCGGCTCATCGTACAGAAGGATGCGCGGCTTGGCCGCCATCGCGCGCGCGATGGCGACGCGGCGGCGCTGGCCGCCCGACAGCTCCGACGGCATGCGATCGATGAAGTCGGTGAGCCCGATGAACCCGAGCACTTCCGCGACCCTGGCGTTGGCTTTGTCGAGCGGCCAGTGCAGCTCCTCGAACAGCTTGTAACCGACGTTCTCGCGAACCGTGAGCGAGTCGAACAGCGCGCCCTCCTGGAACACCATGCCGAGATCCGCGCGAACGCTCATCAATTCGTCCTCGGTCATGTCGTCCGCGCGCTCGCCGTTGACGAAGATGCGCCCCGAATCGGGCTTCAGCAGCCCGAGGATCAGCCGCAGGATCGTCGACTTGCCTGCGCCGCTCGCGCCCAGAAAGATCTTCGTGTGGCCGGTCTGCAGTGTGAAGCTCACGTCCCGCAGGATGACCTTCTCGTCGAACGAGAGGTTCACGTTGTCGAACACGATGATCGGCCCGCCGTGCGCGAGCGCTTCGGCAAGGAGCGGCGAACGGGACGCTGGATGGACGGCCATCAGTACATCAGCACGATGAGGAGCTTCGTGACGAGGAAGTCCACGGCGATCACGGCCACGGAGCTGGCGACGACAGCGTTGGTCGTCGCGCGCCCAACCCCCTGTGTCCCTCCGCCCGCGCGCAGCCCGACATGACAGCCGATGCTCACGATGGTGAAGCCCAGGACGAACGGTTTGATCAGCCCCATCCAGATATCCTGCATGTACAGCCCGGCGACGACGCTGTTCCAGTACACCGTGCCGGCGACATGGAACTGGAGCACCGTGACGATCCAGCCGCCGACCATGCCGATTCCTGTCGAGACGACCGTCAGCAGCGGCACCATCAGCACCCCGGCGAGGATCCGCGGCACGACGAGCTTGCGGATCGGGTCCGTGCCCAGCGCGCGGAGCGCCGCGATCTGGTCGGTCACCATCATCGACCCGAGCTCCGCGGCGATCCCGGATCCCACACGTCCCGCTACCATCAGGCCCGTGAGAACCGGCCCCAGCTCGCGCACCATCGACGCGCTCACCAGGCGCCCGATCATCGACCGCGCGCCGAACTGATCGAGCGTGTAGCCGGAGTTGAGCGCGAGCACCATGCCTGTGAACATGCCCGTCAACAGCACGACGGTCAGCGATCCGATGCCCACCGCATCGAACTGCTCCATGATGTCGCGCGGGTACATCGGCGGAGTGACGAGCGAGCGGCCGAACCTGCCGATCATTCGCACGTACTCCTGCACTTCGAGGAGCGCGGCCTTGGACCACTCCTGCAGCTTGGGAGCCACTCAGCGGCGGCTCCCGGCCAGACCAAGCTCGCGGCTCTTGAGCGTCTTGATGCGATCGCGCAGCGTGGCGGCTTTCTCGAACTCGAGGTTGGCCGCCGCCGCCTTCATCTGCGCCTGGAGCGTGGTGATGTGCGCTTCGAGTTCGCCGTGCGTCCGGAAGAGGCCCCCCTCATCGGCGCTCGTCCCGACTGTCACGTAATCCCGCTCGTACACGCTGGTCAGCACCTCGTCGATGCCCTTGACGATCGAGGCGGGCGTAATGCCGTGTTCGCGGTTGTACTCTTCCTGAATCTGCCGGCGGCGTTCCGTCTCGCCAATGGCCTGCCGCATGGAATCGGTGAGCGTATCGGCGTACATGATGGCGCGGCCGTTCACATTGCGTGCCGCCCGTCCGACGGTCTGAATGAGCGACCCGGACGACCTGAGGAACCCTTCCTTGTCGGCGTCGAGGATCGCCACGAGCGAGACCTCCGGCAGATCGAGCCCTTCGCGCAGCAGGTTGATGCCGACGAGGACGTCGAAAACGCCGCGCCGCAGGTCGCGCAGGATCTCGATGCGCTCCAGCGTGTCGATGTCCGAGTGGAGGTAGCGGACCTTGACGCCCAGCTCCTGGTAGTACTGCGTGAGGTCTTCCGCCATCCGCTTCGTCAACGTCGTGACGAGCACCCGCTCGCGACGCGCGGCGCGCTCCCGGATCTCGGACAGCAGATCGTCGACCTGTCCGCGAACGGGCCGAACGTCGATCACCGGATCCACGAGGCCGGTGGGCCGGATGATCTGCTCGACGACCGCCCCGCCTGAGCGCCGGAGCTCATACGGACCAGGCGTCGCCGAGACGAACAGCAGCTGGCTGACGCGCTTCTCCCACTCCTCGAAATTCAGCGGCCGGTTGTCGAGCGCCGAGGGCAGGCGGAACCCGTACGCGACGAGTACTTCCTTGCGCGAGCGATCGCCATGGTACATCCCGCGGATCTGCGGGATGGTCTGGTGGCTTTCGTCCACGATCGTCAATGCATCGGGCGGCAGATAGTCGAGCAGGGTGGGCGGCGGTTCGCCCGGCGCGCGCTGCGTCAAATGCCTCGCGTAGTTCTCGATCCCGTGGCAGTACCCGATCTCCTTGATCATCTCGAGGTCGAACATCGTCCGCTGGTGCAGTCGGTGCGCTTCGAGGACCTTGCCTTCAGCCTCGAGCTTCGAGCGGTACCACTCCAGCTCCGCCTTGATGCTCTCGACCGCCTGCTTAGTGCGCTCGCGCGGCGTGACGAAGTGCGTCTTCGGATAGATGGCGACCTTGTCGTGCCGGCGGATACTCTTGCCCGTCAAGGCATCGAACGTGATCAGCTCGTCGACCTCGTCGCCGAACAACTCGATGCGCAGCGCGCTGTCGTCGTACGACGGGTAGACTTCGACGATGTCGCCGCGGACGCGGAAGACGCCGCGCGTGAACTCGTGATCGTTCCGCTCGTACTGAATCTCGACGAGCTTCCGGAGAATCTGATCGCGGTCGATGCGCTGCCCGCGTTCCAGCGGCAGCATCATCCCGTAGTACGCCTCCGGCGAGCCGAGGCCATAGATACATGAGACGCTGGCGACGATGATGACGTCCCGGCGCTCGAAGAGCGATCGCGTGGCCGACAGGCGCATGCGGTCGATCTCGTCGTTGATCGTCGCTTCCTTCTCGATGTACGAGTCGGTCGTCGGGACGTAGGCCTCGGGCTGGTAATAGTCGTAGTAGCTGACGAAGTACTCGACGGCGTTCTCTGGAAAAAAGCGGCGGAACTCCTGATAGAGCTGCGCGGCCAGCGTCTTGTTGTGCGCCATCACGAGCGTCGGCCGGTTCACCCGGGCGATGCACTGCGCCATCGTAAAGGTCTTGCCCGAGCCGGTGACGCCGAGGAGGACCTGCGATGTATCTCCCCGGTTCAGCCCGTCGACGAGCTCGTCGATCGCGCGCGCCTGGTCGCCGCGGAGCTCGAAGTCGGTGACGAGCGTAAAGCGGTCGTATTTCGACGACATGGAACAGAAGATCGTACCACAGAGGAGGTTGGAAGCTGGAGGTTGGAGGTTGGAGCTGGAGGTTGGAGCTGGAGGTTGGAGCTGGAGGTTGGAGCTGGAGGGTGGAGGTTGGAGCTGGAGGTTGGAAGGAAGAGGTTGGAGGTTGGAGCAGGAGGTTGGAGGTTGGAGGTTGGAACTGGTGGTTGGAGGTTGGAGGTTGGAGGCTGGAGGTTGGGAGCAGGAGGTTGGAGGTTGGAGGCTGGAGGTTGGAAGCAGGAGGTTGAGGTTGGAGCTGGAGATTGGACGTTTGGGCTAGCAGACCGCCGTAGCAGGCGGACACCGTAGACGCGGCACTTTAGTGCCGCGACCCGCCGCGCCACAGAAGTTGTGCGCTACGACGAAAAATTCTACGACTGAGGTTTTTTGTACGGCGCGAAGTAGCCGGCCCGCGTCCGGAGGCGAATGCCCTTGAGATCCGACCGCAGGAGCTTGATCTCCACCTGACGCCACGCGCCATCCGTGCGCGCATCGGAGGAGATGTACCCGAGCGAGTAGCGCGCGCCGATCTCCTTCCGAATCCTGTCGAAGACATCCTCCAGGTCCTTGCCCGCCATCGGAAAGTACGCCTGCCCGCCGGTGATCGTGGCAAAGCGCTCGAGTTCCATCCGCTGCTCGGAGCGCGTGCCGGAGGGCTGGTGCTCGAGATATCCCACTGCGTAGACGGTGGCGTCCGACGCCTTGAGCAGGTCCAGCGCATCGTGAAACGTCAGCGAGCTGCGCGTGTCGCCGCCGTCGGTATAGAGCACGAGAACCTTCTGGCCCTCCTGCTCCTGCGCGCCGTTCAGATACACGCCGAGCGCGTCGTATAAGGCCGTCCAGCCGTCCGGCTTCCGCATCCGAATCCGCTCGACGAGGTGCTCGTACGCCTCGGGCTCGAAACGCGCGACGCGGACCTCGGTATCGAAGTCGACGAGCGTGACGTCTTCCGCGTAATCGAGCGCGTTCACGAACTTGATCGCCGCCGACCGCGCGTCGCGAAGATCATCGGTCATGCTGCCGCTCGTATCGAGCAGGAGCCCAATGTGCAGCGCCGGCGCCGCGGCCGGATCGCCGGCGGCAAAGAACCGCACCGACTGCTTCTTCCCGTTCTCGATCACCTCGAAGTCGTTCGCCGTGAGTCCGGTCACCGGACGTCCCTGCTTGTCGAGAACGCTCACGCCGAAGTGTACGAGATCGATCGCGGTCCGGAACGTGGGCTGCTGCGGGGCCGCCGCAATCGTTGTCGTGAAGAGCAGGACACCAATCGACAGTGAAGAACGCATGGCGGGCCCCCCGGGATAATCCCGCCATATTAAGGCAGACGGATGGAGATCGAAAGACGTCGCCCAGGCGCGCCTGATCAGCTGGCGGCCGGTCAGAACACTTTGTACGCGGTGACGCGGATCACCTGCGTGCCGACGCGGCCGTTCGTGTTGATGCCGCGAACGCCGTAACCCCACTCGACTGCCGCGAGCATGTGGAAGGGAGCGGGCGCTTCGAGCGCTGCGCCGAACCCCGTGTAATTGCGTCCGCGTGTTCCGAAGCCGGGGTCGCGGACCTGCGCCGTATCCAGGAAGCCGTCGATGCGAAGCGCGCGTGCGGCGGACCAGCCGAGCGCAGTGCGCACGATGGCGCCGCGATCGTAGCGAATCAGCGCGGAGGGATACCCGTGCAGCCGGTTATCGAATGTCCCGAACGAATAGCGGCTGAACCGATCGAGATCGCGTCCGCCCATCCACGCCACCTCGAACCGCGCCGCAAGGCGGGGCCGGATCGCGAGCGAGCGCGACAGGCTGACGCCGTATTGCTGAAAGTCCGCCTGCGACGGATCGTAGTCGCTCGATGAGCGCGTGCCCCAACGGCGCCAGCCGGAACGGTGCGCCGGACGCCACCACACGGATCCCTGCCAGCCCGCCCGCTGCACGTCCACACCGAGCACCGCGGCGTGGATGATCTGACTCTCCGGCACGACGAAATCCGTCGCGGTGACGTCGCCCGCAGAGTACTTCGTGTACTGCCACTCGTAGCCGAACCTCAGCGAGACGCGCGGAGTGATCGGGCGGAGCGCCCAGATGGCCGCCTGCGCGGGCCGCTGACGGATGTCTTCGTCGTATTGCTCTCGTCCGTCGACGAAGGCGCGGTCGTTGTACCACGAGGCGATCCCGAATGCGCGCCCGCCGAGCTGCCAGCGGCTGCCGCGCAGCGAGGGAACAGAGAATGCCAGCTGCCCGAAGCTCCCTCCGAAGAACGCGTTGAGCTGTGCACCCGTGCCGAACAGGTCGAAATCGACATAACTCAGCCCCGCGAACGGCAGTGGACGCGAGATGTTCGGGTCGACAATGACGCCGGCAGCAAGCGTGCGCACGCGGTCCACGCGAGGCGCGGCGACCGGTTCGAGATGAACTGGAGATGCGGTTCGCGGCCGCTCCGGGCGCACGAGGTAGCGAAATCCTTCCGGGGTATCGCGCAACAGGACATCGTTCGACGCATAGGCTGCATCGCGACGTGTCGTGAAGTCGGCCGGATTAATCTCGTAACTGTCCAGAATCAGAAGCCGATGGATCGGCGTCCGCACGGCGGCTCCTTCGTAGGTCTGCCGCACGTCGGACCTCGCCAGCATCCAGACGCCATCACGTACTCGGCGGAACTCATCGGTCTGTTCGGACGCGGTGACCGGTCCGCGCAGACCCGTCTGCACGGCAGACGTCCGCACCAGCGCGAATTCCTGCGCGTCGATCCATGCGCGTCCCTCGAACAGGGGCGTACGGCGCGTGCGCGGCGTGAATCCGACGAGATAACAGACCCGCCCGTCGATGCTCTCGCGGCCGATCAGCCGATACGAGTACGACTCCGTCAGGGCAATCGCCAGCGGCGGCGCCGCCACGCGCTCGGGCTCGATGATCGGGAGCCGCGGGACACCGGTGCCCGAGAATGAGACGCCGTTCACGCGAATGTCCTGCTGCTGGAAATCCGTTCGCGTGTCCGTTTGAAAGATCGTGGTGCGCGACGTCACGGTCATCGGGGCCGGAAAGCCTGGTGCCTCGAACGTAAGCGTCAAGCTTCCGGTCGCGATTGAGGTTCGGATTGTTCCTGCCTGGCGCGCCCCGGCGGCCTGATAGCGTGCAAGCACTTCCTCGACGGTCAGGTCTCGCGCGCCAGATACTTGCACCCCCTGTGTGAATCGCTCACCCGTCCCTTCACGGACACGCACGAGTGTCGCACCATGCACGTGCAACCGATCGAGCACCGCACCCTGCACGTGCATCTCGATGCTTACGGTGGAAGCGCATGCGGTCGCGTCCGCGACCAGATCGAGCGTCTGTGGGTCGAGAAAAGTCGGCAGCGCCGCAGCGCCGCACCGCATCGCGCGGTCCGGCACCCGCACCAGCCCGCGCGGGAGCCACGGCTGCACCGCCGCGAGGTCGTGAAGCAGCAACGAAGCACCCGGTGCGTCGCTGCTGAGGCGCCAGACGGTCGTATCCCCGCCGTGTCCGTCTTGGATGACCTGGGCGGCAGCCTGCAGCGGCCGGTCGTGCATACGCCACTCCGGATGGCCTGCTAATACGGCATCGCCGAGCGGCTCGTCGAGCGAGAGCAGCGCGTCGACATATGGGCCGAGGTCGCGCTGGAGCAGCGCAAGGATCAATGGCCGGTGCGCCGCGAGGACCAGGGTCGTCGTCGATCGAACGGCGCGCGCGCGCGTAAACGCCTGCTTCAGGCCGAATGCAAGCCGATCGGGCTCGCCTTCGTGCGCTTCAATCAGCAGCGCGTGGCCTGCCGCTGACAGCGCCGGATCGTCGCGGTCCGGCACGTTGGTCAGATGAAGACCGACGCGCCCGTCTCGTTCCCGCAGATCGGCGAACGCGGCGGCCCAATCGCTGCGATCGGCGCCAGGCGCGACGCGCAGCAGCACGTGCACGCCATTCAGGCGCAGCGGCGCCGCGAGCGCCTGCGCCGGGGTCAGGCTGATCTCGGCGCACGGGCCGCACGGCGGCGACGCGACAGACGAGGGGGTTGACTGCGCGGTCACCGTTCGCGCGGCCAGCAGCGCGATCAGCAGGATTTCGCACCGCGCAACGCAACTGATGGCGCGCCTGAGCCGTGTTGGAGCAGGCGTATAATGATGGTTCGGCATGCGTATGCCCCGGCGGCGCGGTGCTCTCGTGAGGTCCGTCTGACGTGCGCGTTCTGGCAATCTGTCAGGACGAGCTCGTCATCAAATCGCTCGACGAGGTGCTCCTGCCCAGCTTCGAGGTGGAGTTCCTTGTCGAAAGCCGGCCACTCGCCCGGCGTCTGCACGACGCCGGCGTCGATGTCGCAGTCGGCGATCCCCGGCGAGTCGATACCTACCTCAAAGCGGACATCTCCCCGAATACCTGTTTCATCATCGAAGATACCGGCAGACGCAGCATCAAGAAGGTGCTGGACGCCGTACGGGACGCCGGCGGCACGCTGGTCTACGTGCTGCACACCGGCAAGCGGGCCGCCATCGGCCGCGCCGACGGCCAGCGTCCGGAGCTCTCCGAGGTCACGCACATGGACCTCTCGGAACTGCTCCGGCCAACACTCGTCACCGAGCTGAGCCGCTCGATGACCCGGGCGCGGGTCCAGCAATACCAGCGCTACTTCGCCGACGCGGACCGCGTCCTCATTCTGCTGCACAACGATCCGGATCCGGATGCCCTCGCCAGCGGCCTCGCGCTGCGCAACCTGCTCCGCCGCACGAAGACGACCGCGATCATCGGCGCCGTCCAGGGGGTCACGCGCCCTGAAAACCTCCGCATGGCGAACATGCTCGACATCCACGTCGAGCAGATCACGCCAGGCTCATTCGAAGGATTCGACCGGATCGCAACCGTCGATGTCCAGCCCCACTATTTCGGCGGGCTGCTCGATCGCGCCGATCTCGTCATCGATCATCACCCGGAGCAACCGGGTTACAGCGCCGTGTTCAAGGACATTCGCGCGGACTACGGATCCACGTCGACCATCCTGACCGAGCACCTCCGCGCCGTCGACGTGAACATCTCCGAGCGCACGGCGACGGCGATGCTGTACGCCATCAAGTCCGACACGCTCTTCTTCGCGCGCCATACGAACAGGGTCGATCTGGACGCCTTCACGTTTCTGTATCCGCTCGCCGACGCCGCGCTCATCCGCAAGATGGAGGGGGCGGAAATCACGCTCGAGCGGCTCGAATACGTCACGCGCGCGAGCCGGACGGGCATCCTGCGCGAGCAGGTCTTCACGGCGTTCATCGGCGAGGCTCCGCGCGAAGACTTCATCCCGTACACCGCCGACTTCTTCCTGCAGCTCGAAGACGTCAAGTGGACCATCATCGCGGGCATCGTCGGGCAGACGCTGATCGTGAGCGTGCGGAACCTCGGGTACTCGCGGAACGCCGGGGAGTTCGTCAAGCGGTGGTTTGCCGAGCTCGGCTCGGCCGGCGGTCACCGCGCCATGGCAAAAGCGGTCGTGCCGGTCGAGCGGTTCTTCGCGAAGCACGGGACCCTCGACGCGGAGGGATTCACCGCGCGGCTCGCCGAAATGGCGGACCAGTTCCTGCACGAGCCGGCTGCGGAGCGAAAGCTCGTTTCATCCAGATAAACCGGCGCTCGCTCTTGGGCATCTCGCTCGATTCGCGCCGCTCAGAGCTTTCTCACGACAAACCGCCCATCGCGCTCCACAGGCTCCTGCCCCGCCGCGATGATGTTGCCGCGGATCTCTTCGATCGGACTCCGCCGCCGTCCCAGATTTCCCTCGAACGGCGCCACGCCATCGACATCGTCCGCTCCGATTGTCAGCGCCACCTGCGCGAGCTTGGGGCCGTAGAGCGACCAGTCCACCTGGATGCTCTCGATCGTGTCGCAGAGCAGCCGCGCGACAGCGACAGTTCTTACGTCCTCGTACCCCGTCGAAGGCTGCGAAGGCGAGCTGACGCGCGGCAGCGGCGCGAACGCCCGGATGCCACCGACGGCCGCCTGCATCTCGCGCGCGCGTTGCACGAGCGGAACGATCCGGGCGCCCTCCATCTGACGGACCGTGAGGCGCGGAACGGCGAGGCCAGCCTCGCGCGCGACGCCGAGGATGCCTACGGGATCAGTCAGTACGTCGACGGCTGCATCGGCGATTGTCTCGAGTCCGCTGCTCTTCAGTACCCCGAACAGCTCGCGCAGACGCTGGAACGATCCCTCCGCGAGCGCGTCGAGATCGTCCAACGCAAACGCCGTCAGCGCGTGCGAACCCGCCAGCCCTCGCGCGTGCTCGACTATGCGGACCGCCTCCTCCACCGATGAGGGCGTTCCGACGAGCCTGATCTCACCTGCGCTGAACGATGCCGGAAGGGCCGCGGGCAGCGCGTCGACGTGCAGTTCCAGCACGCGCACGAACGTGGTCCGCATGCCATGACGGCGGCGGCGCTCTTCGTCCGCACGCGATCCGATCCCAATCAGATCGTGGCTGCGAAGCAGAGCCTCTGCTTCGTCCACTGAAATCGCGGTCATGGCTTCCATCCCCGGCGTATCCGCTCCCAGATCTCTTCCGCCCGCGCGGCCGCCTGCGCGGTCGTCCGGATCCGCGTCGGCCAATGGCGCGCGAATCCCTCGGAGGCCCACTTGCGTGTCGCGTCGACTCCCATCTTCCCGCCGTACGCGGGCAGGTCCGTCGCGTCCTCGAGGTCGTCCATCGGTCCGCGCGTGAACTGGATGTCCCGCTCGGGATCGATGTGCGTGCCCACGATCCACGCTACCTCCGCCTCATTCTGCACGTCGACGTCGCGATCCACGACGATGATCGTCTTCGAGAACATCAGCTGGCCGAGTCCCCAGAAGGCATTCATGATCTTGCGTGCGTGTCCCGGGTAGCGCTTGTCGATCGAGACGATGACGAGATTGTGGAAGATGCCCGCCGCCGGAAAGTGCATGTCGATGATCTCCGGCAGCGTCTTGCGGATCAGCGGCAGGAAAATGCGCTCGCTCGCCTTTCCCAGGTAATAGTCCTCCATGGGCGGCACGCCGACGATCGTCGTCAGATAGATCGGGTTTTTGCGGTGGGTGACGCACGTCAGGTGGAACACGGGGTAATCATCCGGGTGCGAGTAGAAGCCAGTGTGATCGCCGAATGGTCCTTCGCGGCGGCGCTCGCCCGGCTCGACGTACCCCTCGAGCACAATCTGCGCGTTCGCCGGGACCTCCATGTCGATGGTGACGCACTTCACGAGGTCCACGCGCTGCCGGCGCAGAAACCCGGCGAGCATGAGCTCGTCGAGGCCTTCCGGCATGGGCGCGGTCGCCGAATACGCGAGCGCGGGATCGGGCCCGAGAGCGACGGCGACTGGAAGACGCTTGCGCAGCTTCTCCGCGACGCGGTAGTGCTGCGCGCCTCCTTTGTGGCGCTGCCAGTGCATCCCGGTGGAACGCGCGTCGAACACCTGCATCCGATACGTGCCAATGTTGCGGGCGCCCGTCTGCGGATCCTTCGTGAACACGAGCGGCAGCGTAATGTAGCGGCCCCCGTCTTCAGGCCAGCACTTGAGAATCGGGAGGTCATCGAGGCGGCCGTCCTTGCGGACGACTTCCTGGCAAGCGGCGTCGCCGACGGTCCTGGGCATGAGGTCGCGCAGGCGGTTGACCGTGGGTAGCATCTTGAGCGCATCGAGCATGCCGGACGGGATCTTTGGAGTCGAGAGCTCGTCGATCTCGGCTGCGAGATCGTCGAGGGACTGCACGCCGAGCGCCATGCACATGCGCTTCAGGGATCCGAACAGATTGATCGCGACCGGCACGTCGTAGCCGGCTGGCTGCTCGAATAGCAGCGCAGGTCCGCCGCCCGGCGTTTTCGACACGCGATCGGTCACCGCGCAGATTTCCAGTTCCGGGCTGACGGGTTCCGGGATGCGGGCGAGCTCGCGTTCCTTGTCGAGCGCGGCGATGAAGGCGTTCAGATCTTTGAACATGCGTCAATGGCGGCGGCCCCGAGAAGGGCCGCCCTACGATGGTGGCGTCACATTCTCCATCTTTTCCGCAATCGCTTGCGCGAGCGCCAGCGCGCGGCGACCATCCTCTCCCGTCACGAGCGTCGCGCGCTTGTCGCGGACGGCGCCTACGAAGTCCGCCAGCTCGCGTTTCAGCGGTTCTTCGCGCGCGACAGGAAGCTGGCCCCCCTGAATCTCCGGACGCTCGCCGTCGCGCCGCACGAGACGGTACCCCTCGACCTCCTGCGCCGCGTAATCAATCGAGATGTAGGAGTCCTGCTGAAAGAACCGGATCTTCCTCACGCGCTCGCGGCTGATGCGGCTCGCGGTGATATTCGCAATGCACCCGTCCGCGAACCGCAGCCGCGCATTCGCAATGTCGTAGCGCGTTGTCAGCACCGGAACGCCGACCGCTTCGATCGCGCTCACGTCGGACTTCACGAGCGAGAGAATGACGTCGAGGTCGTGAATCATCAGATCGAAGACGACGTCAATATCGAGGCTCCGCTCGGGAAACACGCCCAGCCGATGCACCTCGATGAAGCGCGGACCGGTGACGAGCGGCAGAATTGCGGATATCGCCGGGTTGTAGCGCTCGGTGTGACCCACGGCGAGGATTGCGTTGGACGCGCGCGCCGTCTGCAGCAGATCGTCCGCTTCCATCAGCGAGCGCGCCATGGGCTTCTCGACCAGGACGGAAACGCCGCGCTCGAGGAACGGCTTCGCAATATCCCGGTGCAGCTCGGTGGGCACGGCGATCGTGACGGCGTCCACGGTGCCGAAGAGGCTGCGGTAATCGGTCAGCACGTCCGATCCCGCCGCCGCGGCCGCTGCCGTCGCGCGCTCCTCGATCGTGTCGACCACCGCGGTCAGGCGCGCACCCGGCAGATCCGAGAGGATTCGGGCGTGGTGACGCCCGAGATGTCCAACGCCGATGACCGCGACGCGAATCGCGGCGTCACCCACCCTGCCGCTCCCGCGGCCGTCCGACGACGGCGATATTCGCCTGATCGGCGGCGTGATAGAAGCGGTCGCCGTCGAGGACGAGCGTCCGCTCGGCGTCGATCGAGAGCGTGGTCGCCCCGACGGCCGCCATCGCGTCGACGGTGGCGGCCCCGACGACTGGTACGTCGAACCGCATGTCCTGATTCGGCTTGGCGACCTTCACGACACGGGCGCCGGCGCCGGCGATCGTGCCCGCGCGCTGAATCACCGCGTCCGTGCCTTCCATCGCTTCGACGGCCACGACGGCGCGATCCTTCACGACGATCGTCTGACCGATGTCGAGCGCGGCAATCGCGTCGGCCATGCGGTACCCGAATTCGAGATCCGCGCACTCGTCCGCTGCGGGTGCGCGCTTCGTCAGCGTGCCGGCGCGCGCCATCAGCGGGGACAGGAATGCCGTCGATTCGAGCAGCTCGATTCCTTCGCCGCGCAGCACGTCGGCCACCGCGGAGATGAGCGCGTCCGTGTTGCGGCTCTTGAGGCGTGTGAGCACGGAGAGCAGCGTGAGATCGGGGATGATTCCCGAGAAGATCTTCGCGTGCTTCACCTGTCCGGCCATGATCGCGCGATCCACGCCGGCGGCCTTCAGGAGCTTGATACACTTACCTAGATGGCCGAGTGAGACCCAGTGCAGGTCGGCGCCGGCGTCGGCCGCTGCGCGCTCGAGTTGCGGAAAGGCCTCTTCCTTGACTGCCACGACCGTGACGTCGTGGCCGAGACTGCGTGCCCCCTGCAGTGCGAGGAAGGGAAACCGGCCGTTGCCGGCGATGAGACCTATGCGGGCCACCGGGTTCGTAGTCTATCAGGAGTATTCATGAGGGAAGTGAAGAGAGCGCTGGCCGCCGCCGCGTTCGTGTGTGCGGCCGCGCTGTTTGGCGCGTGCGACGACAACTCGACGCCGGCCCGGCCAACGCCCACGCCAAAGACGGATACGCTCAACGGGACGGTCAATCAGAACGGTGCAAACACGCAGACATTCACCGCAAGCGCGCCCGGCACCGTGACCGCCACGCTGACGGATTTGAAGCCGGTGGACACCATCACGGTGGGCTTCAGCATCGGGACGACGATCGGAACCATCTGCCAGGCGTCGCTCGCGAACGATGCGGCGACCAAGGGCGCGATCCTCACGGCGACCGCCGCGTCGGCGGGCACCTACTGTGTTCGCGTCTACGACGTCGGGAACCTCACCGCAGAGACGCCCATCGATTTCACCGTCACGGTCGTCCACAACTGAGCGGTCTCTCAGATTCACCCAACCTGAAGGAGGTCGCATTGAGGAGGATCGCCGTCATTGCGGTTCCGCTGGCCGTCTTTGCCGCAGCCCCGGGATTCGCCCAGGATCGGTGCGTCGACGAGAGCTGTACGACCGTCGCGCTCATTGCGCCCGCCCAGGCCGGCGCCGCCCGGGTTCCCGACGCGTCGAAGCCGATCCACTACGGCACCTGGGGATTCGACGCATCCGGAATGGATCGCAGCGTCGAGCCGGGCGACGACTGGTTCCGCTTCGTGAACGGCACGTGGGCGAAGACTACGCAGATTCCGGCCGACCGAACATCCTGGGGACCCTTCGCCGTGCTGCGCGACCTCTCGGAGGCACGGCTGCGCACGATGCTCGACGAATACCGGAGCGACGATCCCGCCAATGCGGATCGCGCCAAGATCGCGACGCTCTACAGAGCGTACATGGACGAGGCGGCCGTGGACCGCGCGGACGCCGCACCGCTCATCGCCCATCTCGATCCGATCAGGAAGGCGACCTCAAAGGACGACATCGCACGCCTGATGGGCGCATCACTCGGCGGTTTCGGCGCGAGCTTCTTTGCGCCGGCCGTGAGCGACGACGCAAAGCAGCCCGAGGTGTACTCGCTGATCTTGCGCCAATCCGGTCTCGGCCTCGATGATCGCGAGATGTACCTGGACCCGAAGTTCAAGCCGCAGGTGGACCGATATCGCCAGTACGTCGCGCAGATGCTCGAGATGGCCGGTTGGCCGAATGCCGCGGACGCGGCGGCAAACGTGGTCGCTATGGAGACGCGCGTCGCCGAGGCACACTGGACCCGTGCCGAGAGCCGCAACCGCGACAAGACCTACAATCCGATGACGCCGGCGGATCTCGAGAAGCTTGCCCCGGAGTTTCCGTGGCGTACGTTCCTGGAGGCCGCGGGAGTCACGGGCGCCGAGCGCGCGATCGTCGCGCAGAATACTGCGTTTCCGAAGATCGCGCGGGTGTTCGCGGACACTGACCTCGACACCTGCAAGGCGTGGGAAGCGTTTCGTACCGCCGATAGTCTGGCGCCGCTCCTGTCGAAGCGCTTCGCCGACGCCGAGTTCGAGTTTCGTTCGAAGTTCCTGACCGGTCAGCCGCAACAGCGGGAACGATGGAGGCGCGCTGTCGCGTTCGCCGAAACGGCCATGGGAGAGGCGATCGGGCGCGACTACGTGGGGCGCTACTTCCCGCCCGAAGCGAAAGCCAAGGCGGACGCGCTCGTCGCGAACCTGCGGACCGCACTCGGCGAACGCATCAAACACTTGACGTGGATGGGACCGGCCACCAAGGAACAGGCGCTCGACAAACTGTCCCACTTCACCGTGAAGATTGGCTACCCGGAGAAGTGGCGCGACTACTCTGCTCTGACGCTCGTTCCAGGTGATCTCGTCGCGGACGCCGGGCGTGTGCGGCGCTTCGAGTGGGACTACCGGCGCCGCCGGATCGGCAACCGCGTCGACCGCGCCGAGTGGGGCATGTATCCCCAGACGGTCAACGCCTACTACAACTCCACCAAGAACGAGATCGTCTTTCCGGCCGCCATTCTCCAGCCGCCCTTCTTCGATCCGGAGGCGGACCCCGCCGTAAACTACGGCGGGATCGGCGGCGTCATCGGGCACGAAATCAGTCACGGCTTCGACGATCAGGGACGCAAGTCCGACGGCAGCGGACGGCTGCGCGACTGGTGGACGGCGGACGACGCGTCCAAGTTCGAGGCGCAGGCGGCAAAGCTCGGGGCGCAGTACGAGGCCTATGCGTTCCCTGAGCTCCCGGGCATGCACATCAACGGACGCGCAACCATGGGAGAGAACATCGGCGACCTTGGCGGCGTCCTCATTGCCCTCGAGGCCTACCACGCATCGCTCGGCGGAAAGCCCGCGAAGGTCATCGATGGGTTCACCGGCGATCAGCGGGTGTTCCTGGGGTGGGGACAGGTGTGGAGGACGCTTCAGCGCCCCGACGCGCTGCGCCAGCAACTGGTGAGCAACCCGCATTCGCCAGGGCAGGTACGTGCAGTGGCGCCGCTGCGGAACGTGGACGCCTGGTACGAGGCCTGGAGCGTCAAGCCTGAGGACAAGCAATACATCGCGCCCGACAATCGAGTGCGAATCTGGTAGGTTGCGGCGGCACTCAAAGGGTTGCCCTACGATCGTAGCGCGGTCATTTCAGGGCCGCGTCAACGCCCCTCAATCCTCCAGCACTTCCTCGAGCCTGCGGCTCGGACGCCGCAGGCCTACTCCGCGCTTCGACGACCGGATGAACTCGACGACGTAGGCCACGTCGTCGCACCGCAAGGATGCGTCGCGCTCGATCTGCGCGAGGGCGCGGCTGGTATTCGAGTGCAGCAGGTAGCGGTAGGCGCGGCGCAACTTGGCGATCGTGTCCTGCGAAAAGCCGCGGCGAATCAGGCCGATCGTGTTGATACCGTAGATGCGCGCGCGGTTGCCCACCGTCTTCGCAAACGGCAGCGCGTCCTTGGTGACGACCGAGTAGCCGCCGATGAACGCGTACTTCCCCACCCGGCAGAACTGGTGGACGCCCGAGAATGCGCCGACGTTCGCAAAGTCCTCGACGAGGACGTGGCCCGCGAGCGTGGCGGCGTTGCCGAAGATCGTGTCGTTCCGCACGTGGCAGTCGTGCGCGATGTGCGTGTAGGCCATCAGCAGGTTGCGGTTGCCGATGCTGGTCAGGCCCCCGCCGCCGGCGGTCCCGCGGTGGATAGTGACGAACTCGCGGATGATGTTGCGCTCGCCGATCACGACGCGGGTTCGCTCGCCGCCGAACTTCAAGTCCTGCGGCACGAGGCCGATCGACGCCATCGGGAAGATCTCGTTGCCGTCGCCGATCTCCGTCCAGCCGTCGATCACCGTCGACGCCCCAATCCGGCAATTGCGCCCGATCCGCACGTGCTCGCCGATCGTGGCGAACGGCCCCACGATCGTCCCCGCACCAATTTCGGCGCCCGAATGGACGATGGCGGTCGGGTGCACGACGGCTCGCGACGGTCCCGCGCCGGCACGGACCCGCTCGACACCCATGACGAGCTCCGCTTCCGCGACGACGGCCCCGTCGACCATGCGCGCGACGGCGCGCGTCCGAGCAATCGCAGAGCGACGGGCGCCGAGCGTCACCTCGAGCTCGAGACGATCGCCCGGAACGACGGGGAGCCGGAACTTCGCATTATCGACGCCCCGCAGCCAGACGCGACTCGTCTCGTCGCTGTCGGGCGCGTGCATCAGGAGGACGGCCGCGACCTGCACGAGCGTCTCGATCATGAGGACGCCCGGCATGAGCGGCGCACCCGGGAAGTGCCCCTGGAAGAAGTCCTCGTTCACCGTGACGTTCTTGACGGCGACGAGCCTGCGCCCCGGCTCGTGCTGCGTGACAACGTCGACGAGCGGTGACGGATACCTGTAGCAGAGACGCTCCAGGGCGTCAGGGATGTTAATCACCGACTAGTTCTTCACGGGCGGTGCAGCTGGTTTCGCTGTGTCGAGCCGCTTGATGACTTCATCCGAGATGTCGAGGCCCGGGTCGTAGTACGCGACGCCAGAATCGCCGATGCTGAACACGGCGTGCAGCCCCTTTTCCTCCGCGACCGCCTTCACGATCGGCAGCAGCTTCTGCTGGAACTCGCCCTGCAGATCGTTCTGCAGCTCGGTCATCTCCGCCTGCGCGTTCTGCTGCGAGAACTGGATGTCGCGCTGTAGCTTGTCGATGTCTTTCTCGAGCTGCCCGCGGGCGCTGTCGTTCATCACCGACGTGCCCTGATTGAGCTTCGTCTGGAGCGCCTGGAGCTGCTTCTGCTTGTCATTGATCTCGGCGACCTTCTTGGAGTTCAGGTCCTGGAGCTTCTTCGAGGCGTCCTTGCCCACGGTGGAACCGGCGGCAATCGACTGGATGTTGATGAACGCGATCTTCGCCCCCTGGGGAAATGGCGCCGGCGGCTGCGGTTTCGGCGTCAGTGTGGGCGCCGGCGCCGTGGGCGCCTGGCCGCCGACTGGCGGCGGCGTGGTACCCGCCGGTGGCTTCTGGCCGGCCGGAGGCTGCTGCGTGGCCGGTGGAGTCTGTCCGGCCGCGGGTCCGGCAGCCAGCACGAATGTCAACGCTACGGCCGTCATGGTCAACTTCAGAACGCTCATCGTAAAAATGCCCTTTCGTAGGAGTGCGAATCAGCTCTCGGCTCGTGCCCTCAGAATGTCGTGCCCACCGCGAAGCGGAACTTGAACTGCTTCTCCGGCTGGAGATTATTGTCCAGCACCCCGCCGCGCTGCGGGTTCATTGCGAAGATCAGCCGGAACGGTACGTTCAACACCGGCATGAAGAACCGGATCTCCGCACCCGTCGACGTCTTGAACGCGCTGGTCGTGCCGATCGGCTCCGACAGCGTCGGCAGACGCTGCGAGAGCAGCGGCACGACCTGGTAGATGTCGCCCGGGAACGGGATGAGCGCGCCCTGCTGCACCGTCCGCGTCAGCGTCTCCGTCCACCCGAAGTTGTCGCCCGGCGCGCGAACTTGCCCGGCATCATAGAACAGCACGAGGCGCACCGGCCCGGCGATGTGAATCAGATATTCCGCGTTGAACAGCAGGCTCTTGTTGCCGCCGATAACGAGCTGCGAGACGGGATCCCGCGGACCGACACTGCGGAGGTCGAACCCGCGAATGCTGTACTCGCCGCCGAGGAAGAGGTTCTCGAAGATCGGCAGCTGTTTCGTGTCGGCGTACGGCGAGATGTATTCGATCGCCGCCCGGAACCCGAGGCTCAGACGTGAGTTCTGCTGCATATACCAGACGCCTTCCGCCTTCGGGTTGTAGAAGCTGGTGTTGCCGCCAAGACCGGCCAGGTCGAACGACAGCGTGTAACGGCGGCCCGTCGTGGGGAAGATTGGATTGTCCACCGTGTTGTACACGTAGCTCGGTCCAATCTTGCTGATCCGCCGCTCCCCGTTTTCTCCAATCAACAGCGAGTCGGTCAAAAACGGATTGTTTCCGATCGCCGCCGCCGTCAGGTACGCCGGGTTCAGGTCCTTGACCTTGACGTTCTGGTAGCTGTAGTTCACGAAGAACCGCGCAAACGGGCCCGCCGGGAACCCCCACACCGTGTTCATCCCCGACGATGCCTGCGTGAACTGGTTGATGTATTGAATCTCCTGGTCGAAGACGTCGATGCCGGCCGTAATCGGGCGGCCGAAGAGGAACGGCTCCGTGAAGCCCACCTGATAGTTCTTGGCGCGGTTCCCCTGCTGCGCCGACACGCTGAAGGTCTCGCCGCGTCCGAGGAAGTTTGACGTCTGGAACGCGAGCTGGCCGAAGAAGCCTTCGTATTGGGACACGCCCGCGCCGAACGTGATCTGGTTCCGGTTCTGCTCCTCGAACTTCAGCTTGACGTCGACTTTATTGTCCTGATTCGGCGTCTTCTGGACGTCGATCGACTCCCCCTCGAGCGGCTTGAAGTACCCGAGCTGATTGATGCGCCGGACGCTGTATTTCAGTGCTTCGGTGTTGAATACGCCGCCTTCGAACAGACGCACCTCGCGCCTGATCACGGGGTCGCGCGTCACGGTGTTGCCGACGAACGTGATGCGGTTGACGAAGTACTGCTTTCCTTCGTCGAGCCTCATCGTGACGTTGACGATGGGAGGGCCTGCCGCTTTGGCCGCCGCGGGCGCCGGCGGCCCCGAGGCGCCGTCGTGATCGGCGTTTTCGTTCCCATCGCCGCCGTTGGGCTCGTTCGGGAAGTCGAGATCCGGGTAGCCCGTGAACTCCCAATACCCACCGGTCCCGTACAGCTCCTTCGCCTTGTCGAGCCCTTTGCGGATCTTCTTCTCGTCGTAATAGTCGCCCTTGTCCAGCTTGAACAGCGGCCGGAGCCCTTCGCTCTTCACGACGCTGTTGCCCGCGAACGCGAACTCGCCGATCTTGTAACGCTGCCCTTCGGTGACGGGGATCCGCAGCTCGATCCAGCGCGTCTTGCCGTCCTTCGAGTCCTCGAGCACTTTCAGCTCCGGCTGGCCGACCCGCGCTTTCACGTAGCCGTGCTCGCGGTAATACCCCACGACATTCTCCGCATCGTCGGCGAACTTGGCCTCCTTGTACGTGCCCGTGCCGGTGATGAACTTGAAGAAGCCGGGCGCCTTGTTCTCCTTGAGCCGCTTGGCGAGCTTGCCGTCGTTGATGGCGGAGTTGCCGACGAAGTCGACCCGCCGAATCTTGACCTTGGGACCTTCGGTGATGTGGAACGTCAGGTTGACCGTCTTGGGGCCACCGCTGACTTCCTTGATCTCCGGCTTGACCTCGACGAACTGATAGCCCTTCTCCGCGTACATGTCGCGGACGACGCCCGCGACCTGGCGCACGATGCCCGGATCAATGAAAGAGTCGAGCCTGATCTGGATGTTCTTCTTCTTCAGTTCCTCTTCGATCTTCGACTGCTCGACCTTCTTCGAACCAACGTAGTCGACGATCTTGACGCGCTGCCGCTCCTCCATGTTGTAGAGGACGATCTTGCCGACGACGTCATTCGGGAAGACGTAATCGACCGTCTCGATCGACAGGTCGTCGAGGAAATTCGTGCCCCACAGCGCCTTGAAGTCGCGCAGAATCTGCTGCTCCGTGCTGTCGTTGTACGGCACCCACCGGTTCTGTGATGGCGTGCTCGGGCGGAGGCCGATGTAGTAGAGATACGTTTGGGGCTCGATGACCGACGTGCCCCCCTGCTTCGCGAAGCAGAGCGCGTACTGATAGAGCACCGGGCCGGAACCGGCGGGCGGCAGCCTGGAAGGCACGCCAATCTGGTACAGGCCGTTGCACAGGCTCAACGTGCCGGTGGGCTTCGCCGGCGGGATCTCCTGGACGGCAGGGAGCGGCGCCTCGGGCGCAGGATTCTGCGCCGCAGGGGCCGGCGCTTGCGGCGCGGCCGGCGTTTGCGCGGGGCCTTGGCTCGCCGAAGCCGCCGGAGGTGTCTGGGGCGACGAAAGCGGCGCCGCCCAGGCCACGGACGACCCCGTCACAGCGACGGCCAGCAAGAGAACTCGAACCTTCAGCATTTCGAACGGAAAGGGACTGGACGATCGGGCGCCCCAGGGTGGCGACACGCGCCCGGGACGCCAAGCGATGATTTTACAGCCTTTTTAGACGCGTCAGGCGAGACGACGGCCTTCCTGGGCCTGACCTGCCGGGCGGTAGGCCAGCGATCCGCCGTCGAGGTACACCTCGATTTCGCCGCCTTTGAGGTGTCCACGAATGAGCTCTTCCGAGAGCGGGTCCTCAATGTACCGCTGGATGGCGCGCCGCAGCGGTCGTGCGCCGTACGAGCGGTCCTTGCACGTCTGTTCGATGATCCAGTCGACCACGTCGGTCGACAGCTCGAGCTGGATCTTGCGATCGACGAGGTTCTCGTTGAGCTGCTTCACCAGCAGACGCGTGATCGTGCGCAGGTCGTCGTCCGACAGCGCCTCGAAGACGATGATTTCGTCGATGCGGTTGATGAACTCGGGGTTGAACGTCTTGCGGACCTCCCCGAGCACCATGTCGTTCACGCTCCGGCTGATCGCGCCGCTGTCGGTCGACTGGAACCCGAGCGACGCCTTCTTCTGGATGAAGCGGGCGCCGATGTTCGACGTCATGATGATGATCGTGTTCTTGAAGTTCACCCGGTTTCCGAGTCCGTCCGTCAGGTGGCCGTCCTCGAACACCTGCAGGAGGATGTTGAACAGGTCCGGGTGCGCCTTCTCGATCTCGTCGAGCAGCACGACCGAATAGGGGTTGCGCTTCACCTTCTCGGTGAGCTGACCGCCCTCTTCGTGCCCGACGTATCCGGGCGGGGAGCCAATCAGCTTCGAGACCGAGTGCTTCTCCATGTACTCGGACATGTCGAAGCGGATGAGCGCATGATCGCTTCCGAACAGGAAGTTCGCGAGCGCGCGCGCGAGCTCCGTCTTGCCGACGCCCGTGGGTCCGAGGAACACGAAGCTGCCAACGGGGCGATTCGGGTTCTTGAGCCCCGCGCGGGAGCGCCGGATCGCACGCGAAAGCGCGGAGATCGCTTTCTCCTGCGAGATGACGCGCCTGTGCAGCTCCTCTTCCATTCGGAGCAGCTTGTCGCTTTCATCCTGGTTGATCGACGTCAGCGGAACGCCGGTCCACTTCGACACGACCTCATCGATGTCCGCCTTGCCGACGATGACGCGACGCGCGTTCGTTTTCACGTCGAAGCGCTCGCGCACGAGCTGCAGGTTGTCGCGCGCCTGCACCTCCTGCTCGCGGTAGAACTGCGCCTTCTCGAAGTTCTTCTCGGACACCGCGTTCTCCATCTGCTCGACGGCGACGCGGATGCTCCGGTTAATCTCGCCGAACTCCTCGCTGTAGCCCGCCTCGCGCAGCTTCGCGCGCGCGCCGGCCTCGTCGACGAGATCGATCGCCTTGTCGGGCAGGAACCGATCGGTGATGTAGCGGTTCGACTGATAGACCGCGGCTTCGATCGCGTCCTGCGTGTACTCGACGTGGTGGAACTGCTCGTAGCGATCCTTCACGCCGATCAGGACCTCGATTGTCTCGCGCTCGGATGGCGGATCGACCTTCACCGCCTGGAAGCGACGCTCGAGCGATCGATCCTTTTCGATGTACTTCCGGTACTCCGCCGGCGTCGTCGCACCGATGCAGCGAATCTCGCCGCGCGAGAGCGCCGGCTTCAGGATGTTCGCAGCGTCGAGTGAGCCTTCCGCCGAACCCGCGCCGACGAGCGTGTGCAGCTCGTCGATGAACACGATAATGTTCGGGTTCTCGGTCAGCTCCTTCATGATCGCCTTGAGGCGCTCCTCGAACTGACCGCGGTACTTCGTGCCCGCCACGATGAGCGAGATGTCCAGCGCCAGAATGCGCTTATCCGCCAGGAAATGCGGAACGTCCCCGTAGACGATCTTCTGCGCGAGCCCTTCGACTATAGCGGTTTTGCCCACGCCGGGTTCGCCAATGAGAACCGCGTTGTTCTTGGTCCGGCGGCACAGGACCTGCTGAACTCGCTCGAGCTCCGTGTGCCGCCCAACCAGCGGGTCGAGCTGGCTCTTCATGGCCGCTTCGGTCAAGTCTCTCGAGAACTCTGCCAGGAGCGGCGTCTCCTTGACGCGCGTCAGCGTGGTTTTCTCGTTGAGGAGCGCGACGATGTCCTCGCGGACGGTGTTGAGGCGCATCCCCTTCTCCATCAGGATCGTTGCCGCGACGGAGCGCTCCTCACGGAGGATCCCCAGCAGCAGGTGCTCGGTCCCGATGTAGTTGTGCAGCAGGCGATCCGCCTCTTCGGCGGCAAACTGCAGCACGCGCTTGGTTTCCGCGCTGAAAGGAATCTCGACGGACGTCGAGACCTTCTCGCGGAACACGGTACGGCCTTCGATTTCCTTGCGAATGCTTTCGAGAGAGAGATGAGACCGGGCGAAAATGCGACTCGTCAGCCCCTTGCCCTCGCGAATGAGTCCCAGGAGGAGGTGCTCGGTTTCAATGGAGATGCTTCCGAGCTGGGAAGCTTCGTAGCGCGCGAAGAACAGCACGCGCCGCGCCCGTTCCGTATAGCGTTCGAACATCCGGAGTCCTATGTGTAAGGGACCTGGCTCGAGGGCATCGCCAGCGTTGCTCGCATTATACGGCAAAGGTGGCCCACGGCCAATGCCTTTCTGCTGTGTAAGTACGTTTCGGAGCGAGAGTTATCGCTCTGTAGGGTTAGACGCGCGGGACGTGCGGGCCGGTTCGGCCACCGGCCCGCTCCCATCGACACGCGGCATCATCGGCACAGCCCTCCTGCGCGAGGCGCGTGCGATCTTCGTGCCGTGCTCAGGTGAGGATCGCTTCGGCCTCGATCTCCACCAGCATGTCCTGATCGATCAGCCGGCTGACCTCGACCATCGTCGTCGCCGGGCGGACGTCGACGAAGATCTCGCCGTGCGCGCGGCCGATCGCTTCCCAATCCCTCACGATATTCGTCACGAAAATGCGCGTTCTGACCACATGTTCGAGCGATCCGCCGGCCTGTTCGAGCGCGCGGCGGATGTTCTGGAGCGTCTGGAGGGTCTGCGCACGGGCGTCGCCGCGGCCGACCAGCGCGCCGTCAGGTCCCGTGGCGGTCGTCCCCGAGACGTGGACGACGCTGCCCACCTTCACCGCGCGGGAGTAGCCGACAATGGGTTCCCATTTCGTGCCGCTGGAGATGTTCTGGCGCATGCCACAAATTTTCCCACGATTGCGCAGACATTGCCGTGGTTGGGTGCCGCCTGACGATCCGCGAATCCGGATCCATCCGTACAAAGAAATGGGTCACCGATTCTCAGTGACCCCATTCGGCGTGTCCGCGTCATCCGCGGCCCAAAGAAATGGGTCACGGGCAGTCTGAGCCCGTGACCCGTTGCGCGTTTCCCAGAGCCCGCGATCAACCCTATTTCGAGGGCGCGGCGCTTGTCCTGACCTGCACGCTCGCGGCGTGCTTCTTGTCGCCCATGTCGTGGTAGCGGACCGTCACCGTGTCGCCGACGTGCACGAAGTCGGTGATCTGGGTCGGCTTCTTCTCGCCCTTCATCTCGGCCGTCTTGTGGCTGGCGCCGCGCGCCTGTACGTTCGTGTCCTTGTCGATGTCGAACGTCATGTCGCCCGACTTGCCCTTGACGGTGAGCGAATCCGCGGTGACGGCCGACACGGTGCCGTTCTCGGTCATCGTCTTCGACGAGGACTTGGCGGTGTCGGTCTTCTCGGCCGGCTTCGCCGTCGGCTGGGGGGCCTGGGCGAAGGCCGGGATCGCGCTCAGGAGCAGAGCCCCGACGAACACTGTTACTACCCGTCTCATGTGAACCTCCTCAGTTGCCCAACATGCGGCACCGCGTGGCGCCGGACCAAAAGATCTCCCTATTCTGTCAGATCAGGAAATTTCGCGCAGCTTGCCGTCTTCCAGGCGGAGAACCCGGTCGCAGGCCGCGGCCAGCCGCGGATTATGCGTTGCGATGATGGACGTGAGGCCGCGTTCGCGGTGCATCTCGCGCAGCAGTTCGTGCAGCGACTCGGCCGTGTGCTCGTCGAGATCACCCGTCGGCTCATCCGCGAGCAGCACGGACGGCTCCATCACGAGGGCGCGCGCGATCGCCACCCGCTGCTGTTCACCGCCCGACAGCATGCCCGGCTTGTGGACGAGGCGTTCGGACAGCCCGACGCGATCCAGCAGCAGGCGCGCCCGCGATTCACGCTCCTCGGCCGGCCGCCGGCCGATGCGCATCGGCATGCCCGCGTTCTCGAGGGCACTGAACTCCGGCAGCAGGTGATGGAACTGGAACACGAACCCGACGTGGCGATTCCGGAACGCGACGAGATCCGTGGGACGCATCGACGCGACGTCGGTATCGCCGATGCGGATCGTGCCTGCGTCGATCGTATCCAGGCCCCCGAGCACGTGGAGCAGCGTGCTCTTGCCGACACCGGAGGCGCCGACGATTGCGACCATCTCGCCCTTCTCCACCGAGAACGACAGCCGTCGCAGCACGTCGAGCTTCGCCGTGCCGACCACGTAGCTCTTGTCGATGTCAGTGGCTTCGATGAAGGACATGACACGTGTCACTGTTCAATGTTCAATGCTCAATATTCGAAAGGTCAACGCGCTCCGGTCGAACACGTAGCATTCAGCATTGAACATTGAACACTGACTACTGATATCGCAACGCCTGCGCCGGATCGAGCTTCGACGCCTGGCGCGATGGATAGATCGTCGCGAGGAAGCAGATCACGATCGCCGCGGCGGTCACCGCCAGGAAATCCTGCGGCAGCAGCGTGAAGGGGACGTACGAAATCTGATAGACGTCGATCGGCACGTGAATCAGACGGTAGCGATCGAGGATGTAAATAATGATGACGCCGCCGAGCGCGCCCGCAGCCGTCCCCACCAGCCCGATGATCAGTCCCTGCAGCATGAAGATCCGGCGGATGCTCGCCGCGGAGCTGCCCATCGTCTTGAGGATCGCGATGTCGCGGCTCTTCTCCATGACGAGCAGCACGAGCGAGGCGATGATGTTCAGCGCGGCCACCATCACGATGAGGCCAATCGTGATCGAGATCGCCATCTTCTCCAGCCAGAGCGCAGAGAAGAGCGACTTGTTCATGTCGGCCCAGTCCTGCGTCATGTACTCGGCGCCGAGCATCTCGGGGATCGAATCGGCGACGGCGCGCGCGGCGAACATGTCGTCGAGCCGCAGTTGAATGAAGCCGGGTCGATTCTGCCCCGTGAGCCGCTCGGCAACCTTGAGAGAGGTCATTCCATATTCGCTGTCGAATTCGTACAGCCCAAGGCTGAACGTGCCGACGACCTTGAAGTCGCGGCGCCGCGTCAGAGGTCCCATGGGCGTCAGGGTCGTCTCGGAGCTGATCACCTTGACGGTGTCCCCTACGTTGACACCCAGGGTTTCCGCCACGTCCTTGCCGAGGATGATGCCATCCAGCTGATCGTCCGTGGGCTGGACGGCTTCGAGCGTTCCGGATCGCATGGCGCGGCGGATATCCGTCACCGTCGGCTCGAGCACCGGGTCGATACCTTTGACCGTGATGAAGGCATCGCCTCGTCCGCTCGTGACGAGCGCCTTGCCAAGCACGCCGGGTGCCGCGCCAATGACATGCGGCAGCTTGAGCAGCTTGTCGATCTCCGCGTGATAGTCCTTGATCCCCTCGCCCGGCTTGAAGACGTACACGTGCGCCGAGGATCCGACGATGCGGTCGCGGAGCTCGCCCTGGAGACCCGTCATCAGGGCGAGCGCGATGAGCAGCGCCATCACGCCGACCATGACGCCGAGCACGGAGATGAGCGAAATGAGCGAGATGAACGCCTGCTTGCGCCGCGCCAGCAGATAGCGGAAAGCGACGAAGACCTCGAATGGCAGATCCATCACGCGCGCGGCCGCATCAGCGGGAACAGGATGACGTCGCGGATCGACGGACTGTCCGTGAGCAGCATCACGAGCCGATCGATGCCGACGCCTTCGCCGGCTGTCGGCGGCAGCCCGTACTCGAGCGCACGGATGTAATCCTCGTCCATCGCGTGGGCTTCCTGGTCGCCTTCGGCGCGCCCGCTCATCTGCGCTTCGAACCGGCGCCGCTGTTCGGCGGGATCGTTCAGCTCGCTGAACGCGTTGGCGACCTCGAATCCGCCGATGTACAGCTCGAACCGTTCGACCGTCTCGGGATCATCCGCCCGCTGCTTGGACAGTGGCGAGACTTCCGTCGGGAAGTCGTACACGAACGTCGGCTGGATCAGCGTGTCCTCCGTGAGCCGCTCGAAGATTTCCGTGACGATCTTGCCGGCGCCCCAGGACGGGTGCAGCTCGAGGCCGAGCTGGCGCGCGATGGCGGCCGCCGGTTCGCGCGATCGAAGATCGTCGGGCGGGACCTCCGTTCGCAGCCGCTCCGACGCGGCCTGCCGCGCGCCCTCGCGAAGCGAGACGCGCCGATACGGCGGAACGAGCGAGATGTCGTGCTCGCCAAACCGGATGCGATCGGTCCCGATCGCCTCGCGCGCGACGCAGGCGATCATCGCCTCGGTCATCTCCATCAGCTCACGGTACTCGCTGTACGCCTGATAGAACTCGAGCATCGTGAACTCGGGGTTGTGCTGGGTGGAGATACCCTCGTTGCGGAAGTTCCGGTTGATCTCGTAGACGCGCTCGAGGCCGCCCACGACGAGCCGCTTCAGGTACAGCTCCGGCGCGATGCGGAGGAAGAGCTGCATGTCGAGCGTGTTGTGATGCGTCACGAACGGGCGCGCGAGCGCCCCGCCCGCGAGCGGCTGCATCATCGGCGTCTCGACCTCGAGATAGCCGCGGGCGTTCAGGAACGTGCGCAGCGCCGCCAGCACGCGGCTGCGGATCTCGAAGACCCTTCGCGAATCTGGATTCACGATCAGATCGAGATAGCGCTGGCGATACCGGATCTCGACGTCCTGCAGCCCGTGCCACTTCTCCGGCAGCGGGATGAAGCACTTTGCCAAAAACTCCAGCGTCGACGCCCAGATCGTCAGCTCGTTCGTCTTCGTCCGGAACAGGTGCCCTTGAACGCCGACGTAGTCGCCGAAGTCCAGGAGCCTGAAGATCGCGAACTCGCGTTCGCTGAGCGAGTCCTTGCGGATGTATACCTGAATCCGCGCGCGTCCGTCGGAGATGACGAGGAAGTTGGCCTTGCCAAAGCTTCGAATCGCGACGATCCGGCCCGCCGTCCGCGTCTGCACGCGCTCGGCCTCCAGCGCTTCCCCTGTCTTCGCGGCGTGCGCATCGACGAGACTTGCTACTGTATCCGTCCGCTCGAAGGCGTGCGGATACACGTCGACGCCGAGCTGCTGCAGCTCTTCGAAGTTCGCGCGCCGCTGCCGAAGCTGATCGGACTCCTTGAGGTGTTCGTCCATTAGCTATTTGCTGCGCCTGTCACTCGCTTCGTGACTAGCCGTGACCGTGATCTCTACTCTCTCCCCAAACTCTTCCTCACCGCATCGAGCACGCCATTGATGAAGGGCACCGGCTCTTCCCCGCTGAAGGTGCGCGCCAACTCGAGCGCTTCGTTGATGATGACCTTCGCGGGCGTCTCCGGCTCCGACAGCAACTCGTAGATCGCGAGCCGCAGCACCAGCCGGTCGATCACCGCCATCCGCTCGACGCGCCAGTTGTGCGCGTGGCCCGCGATGAGGGCGTCGGCCTCGCCGACGCGCTCGATCGTGCCGCGCAGCAGCGTATCCGCGAAGCGCCGCGACTCGTCCGTCACCTCCGCCACATCGTCTCGATTCGCCCAATAGGTGACGATGGCCTCGTGCGCGCCGACGCGGCCGACCTCCCATTGGTACAGCATCTGCAGCGCTGCCTCGCGCGCCAGGCGCCGCGCAGCGGCGTCGACGGCCGTCACCGGCGCCGCGCTCGCGGCGGACGACCTGCCGCGCGGAGAGTTCGGAGGAGCGCCGCCATCTCGATCGCAGCCGCGGCCGCTTCCCACCCTTTGTTGTCAGGTCCGTCCGATGCGCGAGCCATCGCCTGCTCGGCCGTGTTGGTCGTGAGCACGCCGAACGCCATTGGAACACGCGTCGAGGCAGAGGCCGTAGTGATGCCGTGCGCCACCGCGCCCGCGATGTACTCGAAGTGCGGCGTCTCACCGCGAATGACGCACCCGAGGCACACCAGCGCGTCGAAGCGCTTCGTCTCGGCGGCGGCCTGCGCCGCCTGTGGAATCTCGAAAGCGCCCGGCACTTCGAAGACTTCGATGGACGACTCGCGCGCACCGGCCTGACGAAGCGCGCGCAGCGCCCCGTCGCGCAGCCGCTCCGTAATCAATGCGTTGAAGCGCGAGACGATGATGCCGACGCGAAGCCGCGAGGCGTCGCCGAGCGCAGCGGACTCCTGGGCTGCGCGCATTCAGCGTCCCTTGAACTCGGGCTTGCGCTTGTCGAGGAACGCGCGCGTTCCTTCGCGCATGTCGTCCGAGCTGAAGACCAGGCCGAAGAGCGTCGCTTCGTACACCTGGGCCTGCGCCAGCGGCATGTCGAGCCCTTTGTGTACGGCGTCGAGGATGTAGCGCACGGCGAGCGCGGGCTTCACGGCGAGCGCGGCAGCCAGCCGCCTCGCTTCCGTCATCAACTCCGCAGCCGGCACAACACGGTTCACGAGTCCGAGCCGCAGCGCCTCGTCAGCGGCGACAGGATCGCCGGTCAGGAGCAGCTCGAGGGCGCGGCCGCGGCCAACGAGACGCGCGAGCCGCTGCGTGCCGGCGTAACCGGGAATCAACCCCAGGTTGATCTCGGGCTGCCCAAGCTTCGCCGTATCGGCGGCAATCCTCATACTGCACGCCATGGCCAGCTCGCAGCCGCCGCCGAGCGCGAAACCATTGACTGCGGCGATCACGGGCTTTCCCATGTGCTCGATGAGATCGAGGACGTGCTGCCCGCGCAGCGCATGCTCGCGCGCGGCTGACGGGCTCAGGGTCGAGAGCTCGGTGATATCCGCGCCAGCCGCGAACGCGCGGTCGCCTGTCCCGGTGAGCACGACCGCGTGAACGCCGTCGTCGTGCTTCAGCGCGAGGATTGCGCGCCGAAGCTCGTCGAGCGTCTGACGGTTGAGCGCATTGAGGACCCTGGGCCGATTGACGGTTAGGATGGCGATGGCACCGTCGTGTTCGAGGAGCAGGTTGTCGAAGTCAGCCACGAATCACACGGCTCGAGGAAGCCACGGAATAACACGGAACAACACGGAACAACACGGAACTACCTGGATGAACTGGGATCAAGGGAAATGCTGCGGCCAAAACGCGACAGCGAGATCAGGGCGATTCCCTGCGCTGCGGCTGCGGCACGGACTTGAGTATAGCCCACGCGCCGAGCGACGCCGCCGTCGCGCCCTCCGCGTCTGCGAGCACATCGTACACGTCGGACGAGCGTCCCGGCACGAAGCGCTGGTGGAATTCGTCGCTCACGCCGTACGCGGTCGCGCAGGCGACCGCGAGCAGCACGGTCCGCCACGTCACGCCCGCGCGGCGGCCGCCTGCCAGGGCGCGCAGCAGCAGCGCTCCCAGCATGCCGTAGCCAATGCCGTGGCCGGTCTTGTCCGAAATGTTGCCCGGAAGCTGCTGCAGGTTGGGGATCGAGGACGCGGTGAAGATGATGGCCATCATCACGAGCACGGGCCCCCAGAGCCAGAGACGACTCACAGCGGGAACGGATACATCAGCCAGCCGAGCACGAAAGCTGCCGCGATGAAGCCGCCGAGCATCAGGGCGCCGGTGCGCGTCTGCTCACGCGGTGTATCGCGCAGGAGGACGGCGAAGACGACCGACACGAAGAAGGCGAACAGCACGAGCAGCAGGAAATGGCTCGTCACTTGCGCCCCATGGCGATATCGAACGCGTCGAGCACGACGAGGAAGTTGAGGAGACCGGCAGTCATCAAAAACGTGTTGCCGTACTCGTACGAGACGGCGGTGACCGTGCCGGCACCAGCATCGAAGAAGCGCGCGATGAAATATGCGAGGCCGATGCCGCGATCGGCGATCGCGCCGAGGAACACGAGCGGCTCCGCCATCTCGAGCGGAAACAGCCGGCCGTGCAGGAGCAGACCGATCACGAACATCAGCGGGATCGCGAGCAGGAACACCACGCCCTTCTGCCGCCTGCCCTGCCAGAGATGTCCCGCGCCGGGTACCAGCCACCCGATCAAGCACACAAGCGCCAGCATGCCGGGCTCCGCCGCGGCGCGCGCGGCCGTTGTGGATTTCGTGCTCATGGGATCCGAACAATGATAGCGCGGACTACTGGGGAAAACACGGACAAAAGGACTGAGGACGACGCGGACTCACGCAGACCCACGACGAGTGAACACGCTGCCGTAACGCGTCATCGCAATCACGACCCACGCCGCGGCCGCGCCAAGCGGCAACGCCGAGATGGCGCGTGCAGCGTTCGAAGGATGCGCGAGCCCAAGAAGCTCCACGGCCACCGTTGTGACGGTTGGGACAGCCGCTAATCCCAGCAGCCATCGCGCCCGGCGCTCAGCAACGGAGCCGGTGGCGAACACGATCGCGCCCAGGGCGCCCGCGACCGCTGACACATACAACGCGGCGCAGCGCGCGCAGACCGGCAGCGGCACACCCGCGAGATGAAAGGACCGCTCGGGACGCTGATGGCATACGAACGCGCCCGCGAGGTACACGAGCGACCCCGCCCGTGAAACCGGCGGATCCGAGGAGGCGAGGGCAAGCGGGGCGGCAAACAACAGCGCCGTCCAGAGGAGCGAACCCGCCACGAGCGCGCGCGCCAGCCGCGGCATCGGCTCCGATGTTACAGGAGATTCGGCGGGCTAGCGTTCGGAGGATGAAGACCGCTCCGCCACGATCTCGCCATCAGCGGTGTAGCCGAGGCGCGTCCGTGGCCGGAGCTCGGGACGGGATGTGATCTGCACGACGACGCGGTGGAATCGTCCATCGGAGCGTGGGTTCGCGGGCACGTAGCCGATGGAGTACTGACTCGCGAGCTCGTTTGCGATCGACGCGTACACGTTCTTCAGCTCGCTGGCCTGGAGCGGAAAGAAGGACTGCGCGCCCGTTTCGCGCGCGAGCGTCCGCATCGAGTAATCCGCCTCGGAAAAGTACCGGTGGGTGCTTTCTGTGCGCTGGGCGACGTACCGCGACTGCAGACCGACCGTGTAGACGTTGACGCCTGTTCTTCGCGCCAGCGTCATCACGTCCTCGAACGACACGAGGCTCGCGGTGTCGTCACCGTCCGACAAAACGGCAATCGCCTGACGCCGCACGTCTCCGTCCTGGCGCGCGGCCTGGCCGAACTGCTTCAGGGCAATATAGAGGGCGTTGTTGAGCGCCGTCGCGCCGTGCGCCCGCGTCGACAGCACCGCCTTTTCGAGCAGTGTCCGGTCGCTCGTCAGCGGCTGGAGGACGGACACGGTGTCGTTGAACGCGACCACGGCGCCGCGATCCCCCTCGCGCAGCGTCTTCAGAAACCCCGACGCGGCGTCGTGCACGATCTCCATCTTGTCGGTCATGCTCGAGCTCGTGTCGAGGAGGACGATGAGGTCGACAGGCACGCCGGTCGATTCGAAGAAGCGTACGCTCTGCTGTACGCCGTCCTCGAATACGGCGAAGTCCGCCGGACGGAGACCGCTGACGTAGTGCGCGGCGCCATCGGTCACGGTCACGTTGAGCGCGACGAGATTCGTACCGCTCCGGAACGTAGGGGCTTGGGGACCTGCCAGCGACTGCTCCTGCGCGCGGACGCACGCGATCGTTACCAGTAAGACAAGCAGCAGGCGGGCGAGGAGTTTCACGTTCGAACCCTCCGGCCGGCCGCGAGTGCAAGCCGCGTTCCGCGGGTGCGCGCCGCGATTGCTCGGAAAACCAGCAAAGACCCCGAACGCGACGCGCGCGAGGGCGCAACTTCTCGCAACTTCTAAGGTCAGAGCTACACACGCCGCCAAGTCGGTACGGCGCTCTAGATCCCGACGGGCATGCCGAACGCGCGGCTGTAACGATCGCTGAACTCGGTCCATGTATACGCGTGGCTCTGACCCCCAAGGTGCTCGAGCGCGTACGTCGCGGCTACGCTGCCGAGCCGCGCCGAGACGGCGAGGTCCTGACCGGTCGCGATCCCCTTCAGCAGTCCTCCGCGAAACGCATCGCCAACCCCCGTAGGATCGACCACGCGCACCGGAGGGACGGCCGGCACGTCTATCTCGCCGTCCTGCTGGCGAATAGTGCTGCCGCGCTCGCCGCGCGTGACGATGAGGGCGCCGCTGTGCCGCGCGACCTCGCGCTCGTTCATGCCGGTCTTCTGCCGAATCAGCTCGAACTCGTAGTCGTTACAGATCACGACCGCCGCGCCGACGAGTCCTTCCCGGAGCTCATCCCCGCTCATCCGCGCGCACTGCTGGCCGGGATCCCACACGTACGGGATCTCGAGCGTCCGGCATTCCTCGGCGTACTGGAGCATGGCTGCCGGATCATTCGGGGAGATGATCGCAATGCGGCAGTTCGTCACAGTGCGGAACGAGAGCTCGGCCGCATTGGACATCGCGCCGGTGTAGAACGAGGCGATCTGGTTGCTCTCGACGTCGGTGCTGCAAAAGAAGGACGCCGTGAACTTGTCGGGCACTTCTTTGACGAGCGACGTATCGACGCCCGCCGCTTCGAGCCACTGGCGATAGTCCGCGAAGTCACGACCCGCCGTGGCCATCAGGCGCGGCCGCTCGCCCAGCAGTGCCAGCGTGTACGCGATATTCGGCGCGCACCCGCCCCGCCGCTTGTCCATCGAGTCGACGAGGAAGCTGAGGCTCACGCGCGACATGTGCTCGGGCAGGAAATGGTCGGTGAACTTCCCCGGAAACGACATCAGATAATCGAACGCAATCGAGCCGGTAACGACTATGGACATGGCAGAAGAACTCCCAACTCGCAAGCTCCAACCTCCAAACACGAACTACCAAGTACGAACCTCCTCAGCGAAGATACCGCCCGATGATCGGCGCCAGATCGCGCTTCACCTGCTCGGGGACCGCTTCGGGGCGCGTGATGATCGCATGCGCCAGCGCGTCGGCGCACTCGCACGTCCGTTCGTACGGCAGATGCGCGACCGCTTCGGCGATGACCTGCTGCGCGGTGCGGGCATTGGCCAGGAGGTTTGCGACGATCATGTCCACCGTGACGGAATCGTGCTCCGGATGCCAGCAGTCGTAGTCGGTCACGAGGGCGATCGTCGCATAGCAAATCTCCGCTTCGCGCGCGAGCTTGGCTTCCTGCAGGTTGGTCATCCCGATGATGTCCATGCCCCAGGAGCGATAGAGCTTCGATTCGGCAAGCGTCGAGAACTGCGGGCCTTCCATGCAGACGTAGGTGCCGCCCCGGTGCACGGTCGCGCCCGCCGTGCGGCACGCATCGTAGGCGATCTCGCCGAGGCGCCGGCAGACCGGATGTCCAAAAGCGACGTGCGCCACGAGGCCGTTGCCGAAGAACGTGCTCACGCGCCCCTTCGTGCGGTCGAAGAACTGGTCGGGGATGACGAGGTGCTGCGGCACGTAGCGCTCCTGCAGCGACCCCACCGCGCTGGCCGACAGGATGAACTCGACGCCGAGCGTCTTGAGGCCGAAGATGTTCGCGCGGTAGTTCAGCTCCGTCGGCATGTAGCGGTGCCCCGCGCCGTGGCGCGCGAGAAAGGCGACGCGCTGCCCGCGCAGCGTGCCCGCGACGAAGGGACCGGAGGGATCGCCGAACGGCGTGCTGACGCGCCGCTCCTCGCGGTCCGTCAGCTGCGCCATGTCGTAGAGGCCGCTGCCCCCGATGATACCGATCTTGATGTCGTCCATTAGATCCGCTCCACGGCTATCCTGCCGTTCTTCTCGCGCAGATATCCCGCTTCGACCTCCGGGTCGTGCTCGAACAGAATCAGATACCCACGCTCGATCGCCTCGCGCACGAATGCCCTCTTAAACGCGAGCGTCTCCATCGGATACAGGTCGTAGCCCATGATCCACGGGACGTCCACGTGCGCCGTCGTCGGAATCAGATCCGCCGCGAAGACCGCAGTCTGTCCCGCCGATTCGAGATACACGATCTGATGACAGCGGGTATGCCCGCCGGTGCGGCGCACGCGCACGCCCGTCATGATGGTCTCGTCCTCGGCGAAGAAGTCGATCACGCCCGCGTCCTGGAGCGGCACGAAGTTCTCCTGCAGGTAGCTCGCGCGGTTTCTCTCGTGCGGATGCATGGCATCGTCCCACTCGCCGCGATGCACGAGGTAGCGCGCCTGCATGAACGAGGGACGCACCCGACCCGACGCATCGCGGACCGTGAAGCCGCCGGCATGATCGAAGTGAAGGTGCGACGCGAGCGCGATCTCGATGTCATCGACGGTCGCGCCTGCCCGGGCGAGGGATTCGTCGAAACAGTTCCGGCGATCGATCGCGTAGATATCGATGCTCTTGGGGTCCATCTTCCCGCCGACCCCCGCGTCGATCACCAGCAGGCGCTCCCCTCTGACGAGCAGCGGCCGCATCGCGAGCGCGATGCGGTTGCGGGCATCGGCTGGCGCGCGGCGCTCCCAGAGCGGCTTCGGAACGACGCCGAACATCGCGCCGCCGTCCAGACGGAAGTAGCCGTCCAAGAGCGGCGCGATCTCGAGATCGCCGACGCGTATCCAGGGGCTCGCGCCGCTCAACGGTCCGCCGGCTCCTTCAGCTCGACGAGCACGCCATGCGCGCTCGACGGATGGACGAACGCGACGCGCGATCCGTGCGCACCTGGACGCGGCTCCTCGTCGATCAGGCGCACGCCGTGCGCCTTCAGCCGCGCAAGTGCGGCCCGGATATCCGGTACCCGCAGCGTGAGGTGGTGAAGGCCGGGGCCGCGCCGGGCCAGATACTTCGTGATCGGTGAATCCGGCGCGGTGCCTTCGAGGAGTTCGAGCGCAGCGCTGCCGGCGGGAACGAAGTGCGCTCGAACCGCCTGGGAGACGACGTCCTCCGGCGCTTCAATCTCGAGCCCGACCGCGTCGCGATAGAACGCGATCGCCTCGTCCAGGTTCGAGACCGCGATGCCCACGTGGTCGAGCGCTGCGGCGCCGTGCGAATCGCGCTGCAGCGCGCGATGGACGATGTCGTCGGCGACCGAGTACGGATCGCTCTCGCGCGCGGCGATACGATCGACCAACCGCTCCAGCTCGCCCGGTTCGAGCACGCGTTCGTGGACGTACGCCAGGAAGCGATCCGACAACAGCTCGCGTACGCGCCATTGGGCGCGGGTTCGGCGCCGCTGCCCCTGCACGTCCGCATGTGCGGCGCGGAAGCGGTCGACCGCGTCGACGAGCGCATCGACGCCGGCGCCGCGGGTGGCTTCGGTCTTCAGAATCGGCGGACGCCACCGATCGCCGGCCGGCGACTCGAGCGAGAGCATCGCTTCGACGGACGCGACCGTGCGATCCGCGCCTTCGCGGTCCGCCTTGTTCACGACGAAGATGTCCCCGATTTCCATGATGCCGGCCTTCAGCGCCTGCACTTCATCGCCCGTTCCCGGCACGAGCGTGACGACGGAGATGTCCGCGGTGCGCACGACGTCCACTTCGTCCTGCCCCACGCCGACCGTCTCGATGACGACGATATCCTTGCCGGAGGCGTCGAGGACGAGGGCGGCTTCGCCCGTTGCGCGCGCCAGTCCGCCGAGATGGCCGCGCGTCGCCATGCTGCGAATGAATACACCGGCATCGCCCGCGTGCATCTGCATCCGCACGCGGTCGCCAAGGATCGCGCCGCCGCTGAAGGGGCTCGTCGGATCGACTGCGAGCACACCGACCGTGCGACCACGGCGCCGCCACTCGGCGGTGAGCCGATCGACGAGCGTGCTCTTGCCCGAGCCGGGCGGACCCGTGATGCCGACGAGGTACGCTCCGCCGGTCTTCTGGAAAATCTGGCGGATGAGGGCGGCCCCCTCTGGCCGGTCGTCTTCGATCAGGCTGATCCCGCGCGCAATCGCGCGCGGGTCCCCCTGCAGGACGCGTTGGGCGAGCGGAGACGCGGCCGCGGTGTTGGTCACTGCCCAAGAAGCTGCCGCGCGATGACGAGACGCTGGATCTCGCTCGTCCCCTCGCCGATCGTCGTCAGCTTGACGTCGCGGAAGAATTTCTCGGCCGGATAGTCCTTGACGAAGCCGTAGCCGCCGTGAATCTGGACGCAGTCCTCAGCCACGCGCACGGCGGTCTCGCTCGCGTACAGCTTCGCCATCGACGACTCCCTCGTCGTCCGCCGTCCCAGGCCTTTCAGGTACGCTGCGCGATAGGTGAGCAAACGCGCGGCTTCGATCCGCGTTGCCGCGTCCGCCAGCTTCCACTGAATCGCCTGGAACGCCGCGATGGGCTGGCCGAACTGCTGGCGCTCCTTCGCATAGCGGCGTGCGGCTTCGTACGCGCCCTGCGCGAGACCGACCGACAGGGCGGCGATGCCGATCCGGCCCGCATCGAGGACCTGCAGGGTGTTGATGAATCCCTCCCCTTCGTCCCCGAGCAACTGCGCGGCGGGAACCTTGCACTCTTCGAACACGACCTCGCTCGTGTCGCTCGCGCGCATCCCGAGCTTGTTCTCTTTCTTCCCGGCGCGCATGCCCGGCGTGCCGCGCTCGACGACGAATGCGGAGATGCCGCGGTGCGCCTTCGACCGGTCGGTCACCGCCATCACGACCATGATCCCGCCGATCGCGCCGTGCGTGATGAAGTTCTTCGAGCCGTTGATCTCCCAGCAGTCCCCTCGGCGAACCGCCGTCGTCCTCATCGCGGCGGCGTCGCTGCCCGCGTTCGCCTCGGTGAGGCCCCACGCGCCCAGCACTTCGCCGCGCGCGAGCCGTGGCAGGTACTGCTGCTTCTGCGCCTCGGCGCCGAACATCGCGATGTGCGACGAGCAGAGGCCGTTGTGCGCGGCGACCGAGAGCGCGATTGCGGGACAGACGCGCGCGATCTCTTCGATGCAGATGCAGTAGTCGACGGCGGACATCCCCGAGCCACCGTACTCCTCCGGCAACTGGATGCCAAGCAGACCTAGGCCGGCGAGGGCGGGCAGCAGATCCATCGGGAAGTGCTGCGTCTCGTCCCAGTCCATGACGTGCGGACCAAGCTCGCGTTCCGCGAACTCGCGCACAGTGCGGCGCAGGATCTCCTGCTCCTCGGTGGGCCTGAAGTCCATCGATCGGATGCTACCATTGCCGGCATGCGCTTCCGATATCTCCTTTTCGCGCCCTTCGTGTGCCTGCTCTTGCTGGTGACCCCGTCGCAGGCGTCCGCCGATATCACCGGCTTTCTCGGCATCACGACGACGCCCGCGAATCGTCCCGCGAAGGGGTTCGCAATCGGGGCCGGGCTGGTGATCGTCGGGTTCGAGTTCGAGTACGCCAGCACCAGCGACGATGTGCTCGTCCTGGCGCCATCCCTGCGCACGTTCATGTTCAACGGACTGCTGCAGACGCCGGTTCCGATTGCCGGCATGCAGCTCTATGGAACGCTCGGGGGCGGCGTCTATCGCGAGACTCTGGACGGCGCGATCGATCCGACCAGGACGAACGTGGGGATCAACGTCGGCGGCGGCGCAAAAGTGAGCGTGGCGGGCCCGCTGCGGCTGCGCTTCGATTATCGGGTGTTTACGCTGAAGGGATCACCGCGGCACGATCACGTGCAGCGGTTCTATGCGGGGATCAATCTGAAATTCTGAATTGGAAGACGCGGCGAACGCCGCGTCCTCCAACTCCCAACCGCCAACTCCGAGTCCCGTTTCCCAATTCGGACTCTACTTCCCGCCGGCCGCCGGCGCGCCGCCCATGTTCATCACCTGCTGCAGGTTGACGATGCTCTGGCCGCCCTGAGCCGGGTAGCAGTCGACGAGCGTCTTGTACAGTTCCTGCACTTCGCTGGGAAACGCCTCAGCGAGGATTTTCGTGATCGTGTAGTCGGCGCCTTTCACGGCGGGATCCATGACCCAGAGATACAGGACGTTGCCACCGGGCCCTGCCTCGACCGACTTGAAGACCTTCCAGCTTGCGGCCTGCTGCTTGCGGACCGGATCGCTGCTCTTCGCGAGCGCTTCCTTCACACGACCCATGATCCTCTCGAAGTCCGCCGTCTTGTCCGGCTTGATCTGGTTGAAGAACATGCCCGCGTCCGAGGTGAACGAACGCCCGGGAGTGGCCTGCTGCTGTTGCTGCTGCGGCTGCTGCGCGGGCTGACTCGGTTGCGGCTGCGTTCCAGGTGCGGGCGGCTGCTGGCCTGCCGGGGGCTGCTGCGCCGGTGGCTGCTGCGCCGGGGGCTGCTGCGCCGAGGGCTGCTGCGACTGCGCGAAGGCGGAGGCGGGCCCGAGCGCCACCGCGAGCGCAAACGTTGTAATCACGAAAGAACGCATCCCAGTTTCCTCCTTGGCCATCTCGCAAAGAGCGACACTCTATCATACGAAGACGGCCATCACTTCATTGGCCATGAGCATGCCGGGCCTGGTCAAGCGCAGCCGCGGCCCCTCCTTCACCAGCCAGCCTTCGTCGACGAACGGCTGCAGGTCGTGCCCGTACCGGGACCACACGTCACAATTGTAGCGGCGGCCCATGGCGGGCAGGTCCACACCTGTGCAAAGACGCAGGCCGGTGAACAGCGCCTCCTCGAGCTGCGTCTCGCGATCGAGAACGCGGCGGTCGAGAGCTGGATCTCCGTCTGCCATCAGGCGGTGCACGTACTCTTCCGTGGACGACACGTTGCGCCACCGGACGCCGGCCTGCGTCGAATGTGCGCCGCAGCCGAAGCCAAGCCACTCGCCGTCCGTCCAGTATTTCAGGTTGTGTCGTGATTCGCGGCCGGGCCGCGCGACGTTCGAGATCTCGTACTGCACGTATCCGGCGCGGTCCAGCAGATCCATCGCGCCGAGGTACATCGCCGCGGCGTCCTCGTCCGGCGCGAGCGACAGCCCTGCACGCGCCATTTCTTCTTTCAACGGCGCATTCGGGTACAGCTCGAGGAGATAGAGCGACGCATGATCGGGCGACGCGGCGATCAGCGCGTGCACGTTCTCGAGCCACCGCGCGACGGACTGGCCCGGCAGCCACATCATCAGATCGAGGCTCACGTTGTCGAAACCCGCGGCGCGCGCCTCACGCACGGCCGCCTCGGCGCGCGCAGCCGAGTGAATGCGCCCCAGCCGCCTCAGTTCTTTGTCGTCGAACGATTGCACGCCAAAGCTGATGCGATTGACACCGGCATCCCTGAAACGTTCCAGCGCGGCAGCATCCACGGTTTCGGGATTCGTCTCGAGCGTGACTTCGGCGTCCCGCGCCAGATCGAACGAGCCGCGGCAGGCCTCGACCAGCGACGCGACGTCGTCCGGCGCGAGCAGCGAAGGCGTCCCGCCGCCGAAAAAGATCGTATCCGCCGCAAGACCTCGCCGGCTGCGTTCGATCTCGCGCCGCAGCGCCGCCACGTAGCGGGTCTTCAGCGCCTCGTCGTACAGGCCCCGATTGAAGTTGCAGTAGTTGCAGATCGAAGAACAGAACGGGATGTGAAGGTAGAGCCCTAGCAAGTTCAGTCGCCGGTGCTCGCGCGACCGCCCGACCACCCCAGCTCTTTGCCGGGCTTCAGCGGCGCGCGCAGCTGCCCTTTCGTGCGCGCCGGCAGTCCGGGGCGCGGAGTGCCCCGCATCTTCCACATCGCGACGAGGTCGTCGTCTCCCGCGTTCACGGGACGCTCGCGATAATCGGCGCCGTCGATGTGGAGGAACTCGCACATCTCGTGCAGCCGCGAATAGATGCGGAAGCCGACGCGCGCCTGCAGGCCATCGGGATGCGCCGGGTCGTCGCCGATATCGTAGTTCGTCGTGAAGATCGTCGCGCGCCGATGGCTGTACCGCGCATTCACAATCAGGTGCAGCATCTCGTCGCGCCACTCGGTGACGCGCTCGCGCCCCAGCTCGTCCAGCACCAGCAAATCGGTGCCGGTCACCTTTTCGAGCATCTCCGATTCGCTGAGCCCTTCCGTGCCGGAGTACGTGCCGCGCAGCGCCGCCATCAGATCAATCGTCGTGTAGAACAGGCCCGTGCCGCCCTTCTCGATCCACGCCCGCAGCGTGGCGACCGCCAGATGCGTCTTTCCGACACCCGGCAGGCCGATGAGGAGAAGGCCGCGATCGAGCGGGAATTCATCGACGACACGACGCGCGAAGGCGAGGCCGCGTTTCAGCGAGTCGTTGTACACGCGGAAGTTCGCGAACGTGCAGTGCTGGTATCGCTTTGGAATGCTGGCGCGCGACAAACGGTTCGTCGCTCCCTTCTGATACCAGCAATCACAGCGCACGACGCGGCGGACGCCATCGGTCTCGGTCGCCTTCCAGCCGGTATCGTCGCACAGCTCGCAGATCATGAATGTCCGTCAGCGATTTGAAGTGGCGAAGGAGGGTGCGCCTGCGATTCTACGCGCGCGCGCGGCGATACACAAGATCGCGGCGGACGATCACGGCCGACGGCTCATCACGAAGATCTCGACGATCACGAAGATCGAAAAAAATTCTTGTGATCCTCGCACCCTTAGTGATCTTCGTGATCAGCCGTCGGCTGTGTCTCAGCCGGCGGCCGTGGCTCTGCTGCACGCGCGGACGACGAGCTGCGCACCAAATCGGTTGGCGTCGATCGCACGAGCGCCGTTGTGAGCCGCTGCTCCCAGTCGCCGAGACCGCGCGCGAGCTCGTGCTTCACGTACTCCATGAACTCGTTCACCTCGTGCTGCATCTGCTCCATGCGGCGTCGCATGTTGAGGATGATCTCGACTCCCGCGAGGTTGACGCCGAGATCCCGCGTGAGCGAAAGGATCGTTTCGAGCTGCTCGAGATCCTCTTCGGAATAGAGGCGGGTATTGCCTTCGGTGCGCGACGGTTTCAGCAGCCCTTCCCGCTCGTACAGGCGCAGCGTCTGCGGGTGGATGTTGTACTTCTGCGCCACCGCGCTGATCATGTAGTACGCCTTGCCGCCCCGCTTGGCCATCGTCAGAAGCTGAATTCGCGCGTCACAACTCGGGAGTGGATCGGATGTCGCCGTAGAGCTTGCCGAATTCGCGAATCAGCTCCTTCGATCGCTCGTCGACGACGGTGGGCAGGACGACGCGAATCTCGACCACGAGATCGCCGGTGCCGCCAGCGGGCCGCGGCGCCCCGCGGCCACTCACGCGAAACTGCTGCCCGGCGCGGGTGCCGGGCGGAATGCGCAGGTGCACCGGCGCGTCAAGCGATGGCACCTCGATGCGTCCACCGAGCACGGCCTCGTGCACGCCGACGGGCACGACCACGTGGATGTCATCTCCGGCGCGTCGAAATCTCGGATGCGGTTGCACGCGAACGGTGACATACAGATCGCCCGGCGGGCCGCCGTTCCGGCCCGCATGGCCGCGCCCGGCAATGCAGATGCGCGAGCCGTCGTCCGTGCCTGGCGACAAACGAACCGCGACGGCGTCGCTGCGCACCTGCTGCGCCGTGCCGAAACACACAGGGCAGCGGTCGCTCTGTTGACGCCCGGTTCCTCCGCATACTGCGCAGCGCTTGGTGAACACCATGTGGCCGCGCGCCCAGCGCACGTTGCCCGTGCCGCGGCAATGCGCGCATCGGCCTTCGGCCGTCTGCACGTGCCCCATCCCGCCGCACCGGCTGCACACGTCCTGTCGCGTGACGAGCACCTGACGCTCGACGCCGCGCATCGCCTCGACGAATGAGACGGTCACGGTTGCGTGCAGATCCGCACCGGGCGCCGGCCGCCCGCTGCTCGTACTGGTCAGCGGCTGGAGAACATCGGCGAAGAGCTCAGTGAACGTACCGGCCTGCGCGCCGCTCGGGGCCATCGAGAAATCGAAACCCGTGAAGTGCAAGGTCGGCTCGGAGCTGCCCTCGCCCTCCGGCGCGCCAGCGATGTCGTACTCGCGGCGCCGCTCCGGATCCACCAGCGTCTCGTACGCCTGCGAGATGCGCTGATAGAGAGACGCCGCCGCGCGGTCCCCGGGGTTGATGTCCGGGTGATACCTCCGGGCAAGGCGCCGGTACGCCCGCTTGATGTCAGCGGTCGTGGCGCCTTGCTGGAGTCCGAGGATGAGATACAGATCCACGCCTTACTTCTTCTCTTCTTCTACGACCTCTGCGTCGATGACATCCCCCTGGTCGCGGCCGCCCGCGGTCTGTGACGGACCCCCAGGCTCACCACCCGTTGGGCCCGCGCCCGCACTGGCAGAGCGGTACATCGCTTCGGCCGCCTTGTGCTGCGCCTGGTTGAGCGCTTCCATCCGCGTCTTCATCGCCGCGAGATCGTTCTTCTCGATCGATGCCTTGAGATCGTTGATGGCGGCCTCGATCGTGGCCCGATCCGACGCCGGCAGCTTCTCGCCCGCATCCTTCAGCATGCGCTCGGCCGCATAGGCCGCCTGATCCGCATGGTTCCGCGTCTCGATCTCTTCCTTCCGCTTGCGATCCTCGTCGGCGTGCGACTCCGCTTCCCGCATCATGCGGTCGACCTCGTCCTTCGAGAGGCCGCTCGACGCCGTGATCGTGATCTTCTGCTCCTTCTGCGTCGCCATGTCCTTCGCCGACACGTTCACGATGCCATTCGCGTCGATATCGAACGTGACCTCGATCTGCGGTACGCCGCGGGGCGCCGGCGGAATTCCCGTCAGATGGAACTTGCCGAGCGTGCGGTTGTCGCGCGCCATCGGCCGCTCGCCCTGGAGCACGTGTACTTCGACACTCGACTGGTTATCGGCCGCCGTCGAGAACATGTCGCTCTTGCGCGTGGGAATCGTTGTGTTCCGCGGGATCAGCGCGGTCATTACGCCGCCCATCGTCTCGATGCCGAGCGAGAGCGGGGTGACGTCGAGCAGCAGCAGGTCCTTGACCTCACCGCCGAGAACGCCCGCCTGAATCGCCGCGCCCACCGCGACGACTTCGTCAGGGTTCACGCCCTTGTGCGGTTCCTTGCCGAACAGCTCCTTGACGATCGCCTGCACGCGCGGGATGCGCGTCGACCCGCCGACGAGCACGACCTCGTCAATCTTCCGGGCGTCGACGCCGGAGTCCGCGAGCGCCTGGCGCGTCGGCCCCACCGTCTTCTGCAGCAGATCCTCGACGAGCCCTTCGAACTTCGCGCGCGTCAGCTTCATCGAGAGGTGCTTCGGACCGCTCTGATCCGCCGTGATGAACGGCAGGTTGATATCGGTCTCCATGACGGAAGAGAGCTCCATCTTCGCCTTCTCCGCCGCTTCCTTCAGGCGCTGGAGGGCCATGCGATCCTTCGACAGATCGATGCCTTCCTGCTTCCGGAACTCCGACACGATCCAGTCGATCACACGCTGATCGAGGTTGTCGCCGCCCAGATGCGTGTCGCCGTTCGTCGCCTTGACCTCGACGACCCCCTCACCCACCTCCAGGATCGAGATGTCGAACGTGCCGCCGCCGAAGTCGTACACGGCGATCGTCTCGTCCTTCTTCTTGTCGAGGCCATACGCGAGCGCCGCGGCCGTCGGCTCGTTGACGATGCGCATGACCTCGAGGCCCGCGATCTGCCCGGCGTCCTTGGTCGCCTGGCGCTGCGCGTCGTTGAAGTACGCGGGCACCGTGATGACGGCCTTGGTCACGGACTGACCGAGGTACTCCTCCGCCGCCTGCTTCAGCTTCTGCAGGATCATCGCGGAGATCTCGGGCGGCGAATACTCCTTCCCGCCCGCCTGCACGCGGACATCGCCGTTCGAGGCGCGGATGACGGTGTAGGGCACCATCTTCATTTCTTCGTTGACCTCGTCATAGCGCCGCCCCATGAAGCGCTTGATCGAGAAGACGGTGTTCTCGGGATTCGTGACCGCCTGACGCTTCGCCACCTGTCCGACGAGACGTTCGCCCGACTTGGTGAACCCAACCACGGACGGCGTGATGCGGCTGCCTTCCGGATTGGTAATGACCACGGGCTCGCCGCCCTCCATGACCGCCACCACGGAGTTCGTGGTGCCCAGGTCGATGCCGATGATCTTGCTCATGTGCTGTGTCCTCGTCTCTTCGCGGCCGAACGCCGCAGAATCTTTATAATGGCGGGATTATAAAATGTGAGCGCAACTCTGTCAAGCTAGGCCGTTTATACTCGTGTCACCGTCGCTAAAGCGGTGCTATACTGCGATTTGCCACCCTGCCTTACGCTGAGGGTCTCCATGGACCGCCGCTCTGTTCGTCTCCCCAGCTTCGCGGCCGTTCTTGCGTTTCTGCTTATTGGTGCTGCGCCCGCTGTCGCGCAGCAGCAGGACGCGACCGCACCCGCACACGTCGCCATCGTCGACGGCAGCGCAACGCTCGAACGCGACGGGCATCCCGAGCGCTCGCCGGTGAACATGCCGCTGCTGAGCGGGGACCGTCTCAGGACATCCGACGGCCGCGTCGAAGTGCTGTTTGGTGATGCCAGCACGCTCGATCTCGATGCCGGAACGACCATCGACTTCGAGGCGGACGATCTGCTGCGCCTGATCGACGGACGAATCCGCATCAGCATTCCGGGGCCGTCGCGTACTGTGTCGTACCGCGTCGATTCGCCAGCCGGATCCGCCAGGATTATGGCGGTGGGAGACTATCGCCTCTCGCTGCTCCATGGCGATCGCGAGACGCAGCTCGAGCTCGCTGTCATTCGGGGAAGCGCGGAGATCTCGACGGACCAGGGCACGACGGCGCTTCGCGCCGGCGAACGCGCGTACGCGAGCGGGGGGCTCGCGCCCTCGTACCCCTACACGTACAACTCGGCCGACATGGACACGTTCGATCAGTGGGCGGAGGGCCAAAGGGATGCGCGGCTCAGCGCATCCGCCGCGTATCTGCCCAGTGACATCCGCAGCTACGCGCCGGTGCTCGATCAGTACGGGGACTGGCGCTACGCGCAGCCGTACGGCTACGTGTGGTATCCGCGGGTCGCCGCCGGCTGGCGCCCTTACTATCACGGCCGGTGGATTTCGTATCCGCGCTACGGGTGGACGTGGGTCGGACTCGACGGATTCGGCTGGCCCACGCATCACTACGGCCGCTGGGGCTTTTCCGCCGGCTCATGGTTCTGGATTCCGGGATCGCAGTGGAGTCCGGCATGGGTCTCGTGGGCGTACGCCCCCGGTTACGTGAGCTGGTGTCCGCTCGGGTTCGACAACCGGGCCGTGTTTCAGATCAACGTCGCGGTCGGCAACCACTATCATTATTCCCCATGGAATGCGTGGACGGTCGTGGGCGCGCCGTACTTCGGCCGCGGATTCGTCCACCAGCGCGCCGTGTACGTCGATCGGCTGAGCGCGGCGCAGCGTCCGGTGTTCGTCGCGCGGCCGGCCGCGCCCGCGCTGCGCGATGTCGCGGTACCGCGTAGTTCGGCTCCGATCAGAGCGGCAGGAGTCGCATCGACTCCAGGGGTCGAGGCGCGGGGCAGCTATTTCAGCCGAGGAGGAGATCGCGGCGAACACATCGTGGCGCCCGGCGCCGGTGCGCCGCTGTCTGCTCCGGACCGCGCGCGCGACACGGCGGTCACGACCGCCCCCGTCCGCGGCGGCCGCATCATCGACTCGCGACCGGCGTCCTCCGCGCCTGGTGCGCAGCCGTCCGATTCGCGGGCGGTGGCATCGCCGCGCGCGGTGCCTCGAGC
>JBKPQB010000034.1:0-40304 GCA_046733875.1 Acidobacteriota bacterium | reverse complement strand
ATCGACGCACGTTCCTTCGCGGCAGCCTGGCCGCGGCCCTGACCATCCGCGGCGCCGTCGGAGCCGCGAGTACGGGAAGCGCCCAATCGCCGGCAGCGACGCCCTGGTATCGCCGCGCGTACCTGTGGGGGCAGACGAATATCACAGAGAAGGATCCCGTTCGCTACGACATCCCGTGGTGGCGCGAGTACTGGAAACGCACGCAGGTGCAGGCCGTCATCATCAACGCGGGCGGAATCGTGGCCTATTACCCGAGCCGCTTTCCGCTGCAGCATCGCGCGGCGTTCCTCGGCGGCCGCGACTTGTTCGGAGAGCTGACGAGGGCTGCGCATGACGAGGGGCTGTTCGTCATGGCGCGCATGGATTCCAACCGCGCGGCGGAGGACTTCTTCCAGGCGCACCCGGACTGGTTCGCGCGCGACGCGGAAGGACGCCCGTATCGCGCGGGCGACAAGTACGTCGCGTGCATCAATAGTCCGTACTACGACGAGTACCTGCCGTCCGTGTTGCGCGAGATCATCGAGCGCTCGCATCCGGACGGCTTTACCGACAACAGCTGGGCAGGCCTCGGCCGCGAGAGCATCTGCTACTGCGGGAACTGCGATAGAACATTTCGGACGAACACCGGCGCGGCGCTCCCGCGCACGGCCGACTGGGACGATCCGGCGTACCGGCGATGGATTCTGTGGAGCTACGCGCGGCGGATCGAGGTCTGGGAGATGAACAACCGCGTCACTCGCGAGGCGGGCGGCGACGAGTGCATCTGGGCGGGCATGAACAGCGGCTCCGTCAGCGCGCAGGCGCACTCGTTCCGCGATCTGCGCGAGATCTGCCGGCGCGCCGCCATCATGATGCTCGATCACCAGCGGCGCGACGATGACACGGGGTTTCAGCAGAACGGCGACACGGGCAAGCGCGTCCACGCGCTGCTCGGATGGGACCGGCTCGCGCCGGAATCGATGGCGATGTATCAGTCCGGTCCGGGCTACTACCGATTCGCGAGCAAACCCGCGCCCGAAGCGCGGATGTGGATGATTGCGGGGATTGCGGGCGGCATCCAGCCGTGGTGGCATCACGTCGGCGCGTATCACGAGGACCGTCGGATGTATCACACCGCGGAACCCGTGATGCGCTGGTGCAAGGAGCACCAGGAGTACTTGATCGACCGATCACCCCTCGCGACCGTCGGCGTCGTCTGGTCGCAGCGGAACACCGATTTCTTCGGACGCGATGCGTCCGGTGATCGTGTGGACGCGCCGTATACCGGTTTCATGCACGCCCTCGTGCGGGCGCGGATCCCCTATGTGCCGATCCATCTCGATGACGTTGACGAAGAGCGCGGGCTCCTGAAGGTTCTCGTGCTGCCCAACGTTGGCGCGCTGTCGGAGGCGCAGGGGGCTGCGATCCGGCGGTTCGTGCGGCGTGGCGGGGCGCTCGTCGCCACGGGATTGACTGGCCTATACGATGAGTGGGGCGATCCGCGCGTGGACTACCTGCTCGCCGATCTCTTCGGCTGTCATCGCGTGGGCGAGACCCCGAAGCTGAGGCCCGGACGGCAGCCGTCGGAGAGCGTGCACACGTATCTGCGCCTGAGTCCGGAACTGCGTGCCCGCGTCGACGGACCGAGGAGCGGAGACGAGCCGCCGATCACGGGCGAACGGCATGCGGTACTTCGCGGCTTCGACGAGACGGACATTCTTCCGTTCGGCGGCGTGCTGGAGGCGCTGAGAGTGGATCAGGGCGCGATCGTTCCGATGACGTACGTGCCGCCGTTCCCGACATATCCCCCAGAGACGTCCTGGATGCGCGAACCCAAGACGGACATCCCCGGGTTGATCCTGTCGCAGCACGGCGACGGCCGCGTGGCGTACATGCCCGCGGACATCGACCGTCGGTACGCGCGGGAGCACCTGCCCGATCATGCGGCGCTTCTCGCCAACGTCGTCCGCTGGACGGCTGGCGCGAACATCCCGCTTGCGGTGCAGGGGCCCGGGCTCATCGATTGTCATCTGTACGAACAGCCGGCTCGCCGGATTCTCCACCTCGTGAATCTCACGAGCGAGGCGATGTGGCGCGCGCCGCTCGATGAGCTGATTCCGGTTGGTCCATTCACCGTCAGGATTCAGCTTCCATCCGGCGTGCGTCCATCCACTGCGCGGCTGCTCGTTTCTGGAACGGTGAAACCTGTTCAGATTGACGGCAGCACCGCCGTCGTGGGGGTCGAATCGATCCTGGATCATGAAGTGATTGTGATTTGAGCTGCGCCGGTGATCACGGCCGACGGTTAACACATTCTTTGTGATCTTAGAGTCTTCGTGATCTTGGTGATTGGCCGTTCGCCGTGACGACCGCGGGCGGCGGCAATCATCAGTCCGCCGAACCTGTCAGCGACCAGGTCGTCGATCCAGCCGGGCAGGAGGACACAATTCCGTTGCGGCTGAACTCGATGTCGCCCTGAAGTGTGCCGGTGGCAAACGAAAAAAACGGCGACAGTCCGGTCAGCGGCACGGGCGGCGCGCCGGACGGATCGAACGTGAGCTTCGTCCCGGTTGGCGTATGGACCTCATCGTCGAGCGAGTCGATTGCGTAGCCGCGCGCCGAGCCCGTGAGCGGGATGGCGCCGAACATGCCGGTGCCGGGGGCGCGCTCGATGCGAATCTCGAAGCTCCCGCCACCGGTATCGACGGCGCGAAGCATCGACGCCATGCCTTCGGACGTGACCATCACGTCGACATTGATGGTCGTGCCTGATTGAGGGCTCCGGATGTCGCCGCACTTGAGGGAGTCCCCGACGAAGGTGAGATTGCGGCGGCCGGTTCCCAGCGCGACGCCGCTGCTGACCGGCACCGACGGCGTCGGGGCGGCCGGGCCGCTGCCGCAGGCGCTTGCGAACGCGGCCGCAAGGATGAGAATGCGCCGGCACATGAGAGCGCTCGCGAAGTAAGCTGCAGTGTAACGCAGGCGGTTTGCGCAGCGCGAGCCACGGCGCGCCCGGATTACGCTTACAGAGTAGATGCGTCCTCCACTCCGGCGCCGCTAAAGACGCGGCCTACGATCACATGCGCGCACGTCTTCAGACGTGCCTCAGCATACCGTCGATGAATCTGATCCATCACGTCATCGGGACTGCAGTATTGGTCGCCTTGAGCGGCGTCACGACATATGCGTCCGAGCTGAGTCCCCGCACGGCGGCCGCGTTCGATCGCTACGTCGAAGCCGCTGAACGCCGGATGAGCGGCGAACTGAAATCGCACGCAGCGTTCCTCTGGATCGATACGCTCGAGTCCGCGCGCCAGCGCGACGTGCGCGCGCGTCTGCAGCGTGGAGAGGTCGTTACCGAGCGGCTGCGCATCGCCGAGAAGATCGACGTCCCCGACGCTCTCGTGCACCACTGGGTCGGGATTGTCTTCATACCGTCCGTGCACGTGGGAGATGCCGTACGGCTGATGCAGGATTACGATCGTCACGCAGCGCTCTTCACACCCAATGTCGTCCAGTCGAAGATCCTCGGCCGTCAGGGCGATCGGTTTCGCGTCTTCCTGCGCTTCTATATGAAGAAGGTCATGACCGTGACGCTGGACACGGACAACGACGCGCAGTTCGTGACGGTCGCTCCGGATCGCGTCTACAGCACGATCCGGAGCACACGGATCTCGGAGGTCGAGGATGCCGGCACGCCCGCGGAAAAGGAGCTGGCGCCGGGAGAGGGGCACGGCTTCATGTGGCGGCTGAACACGTACTGGCGTTTTCTCGAGCGGGACGGCGGAACGTACGTGCAGTGCGAATCCATCACGCTCTCGCGCGACGTGCCGTTCGGTCTCGGCTGGATGATCAAGCCCTTCATCACGGAAGTGCCAAAGGGCTCCTTGACCTTCACGCTTCAACGCGTCCGCACGACACTCGCGCAGCGCTGAAGACGTCAATCGATAGACGCGTTGCTGGCAAGCCCGGGGAGATGCTGGCCGCGCAGGTTTGACGGTCAGGGCGCGAGAGTATTTTCGACGGCTCTCACGGTGAACCGCTTCGGCGTGGGCCTTACCGGCGAAGGAGGGCGACGAGCGCGGCGCCGATCGCCTGCGACAGATCTCCGAGCGCTGCGGCAACGATCGTGATACCGCTGCGCTGCGTGGGCCAGAGATACGGCGCGGCTGTCTCGCGGAGGATCGACAGATATCGCTCGCGGAAGGCGGGCGTGGTTGCTTCGGGATCCATCAGCCCGCCGCCGATCACGACGAACCCGGGATCGAACGCCATCGCCAGGCTTGCGACGTGCAGCCCGAGCGCGCGCGCCTGGAAGTCGAAGATCTCGAGCGCGAGCGAATCTTCCTTCTGCGCGAGGCCGCGAAGGCCCAACACGCGCGTCTTCGGTTCGCCGCCTGCGCGCAGAGGATGATCCGGAAATCGCGCCAATGCCTCCTCGAGCAGATAAGGCAGTCCCGAGATCGTCGTGTACACCTCTACGCAGCCCCACGTTCGTCCGCAACCGCAGGGATACGGCGCGATGTTCAGCAGGTGCAGCGGAGCGGGCATGTGCGCGGCTTCCATGCCCGAGAGCGTGTCGCCGTCGAGCGGCAGCCCCCGTCCGTCTACGAAGGCGCAGCCGAGGCCCGAGCCCGGCGCGAGCATCATGACCGTCGCGGTCGAGTTGCCGCGCACGCGCTGCGCCTCGGCCACGCCGCCCATGTTGCCGTCGTTACCGACGACGAGTGGAATCGCGCGTCCGGCCTGCTGCGCGAGCGCATCCTCGTACGCCGAATGCACGTCAAAGCCTTCGAAGCTTGACGGCAGATTCGGCGAGTGGCCGAAAACGCCGTAGCGCTGGTACGGTCCCGGAATGGCCAGACCGACTCCGTCGATAGCGGCCCAGGTCAGCCCGTTTGCGTTCAGATATTCGCTGATGGCTTCGACCCAGCCCTGCACCATGGCGAGCGGACCGGCATCCGCGCGGGTGGGCCGCTGCAACAGGCGCGTGGACACGACGGCAGCGGTATCGCTCCAGACCGCACCGATTTTCGAGGTGGTGGCGCCGCCGTCGGTGCCAATGTAGACACGTCGTGAGGGCAAGGCGTCCGTAGTATACCGATGTTGTGCCAACTGCCAGTCAGTGAGATCCTTAGCGTTCGCGGTAAACAGATTTCCCGCGACGGTCGTCTAGCAACACAGCCCTCTTTCTGCCTTGATGCGAAATCATCTCCCCCGTAATGCGCTGGTCTTCGTCCTCGCCATCCTCAGCCTTACGCTGGCCGGCTGTTCGTCCGAGAAAAACACGCCCGCAGCGACAGCTCAGCAGGGTCGCGGAGGTGGCCGCGGGGGCCGCGGCGGTGGCGGACCGGTTCCGGTCACAACCACGCGCGTGGTCACCAAAGCCGTACCCCTGACGATCCCTGCGGTGGGTTCGGCGGAACCACTCCAGACTGTCCAGATCCGGGCACAGGTGACCGGGCAGCTCAGCGCAATTCATTTCACCGAGGGACAGGAAGTTCGCAAGGGGCAACTGCTCTTCACGCTCGATCCACGTCCGTTCGAGGCAGCGCTCCAGCAGGCGCAGGCCGTGCTCGCACGCGACACCGCGACGGCGAAGAACTCGGTGTCACAGCAGGCGCGCTACGAGGACCTTTATAAACGCGGTCTGATCCCGCGCGACCAATACGAGACACAGACCGCCACGGCCTCCGCTCAGCAGGCGACCCTGGAGGCGGACAAGGCAGCTGTCGAGACGGCGCGGCTCAACCTTCAATACACAAAGATCGCAGCTCCGATTTCCGGGCGCGCCGGGGCGGTCAGCCTGCACGTCGGCGATCTCGTGCGTGCCAACGACACGATCCCGCTGCTGATCATCAACCAGATTTCTCCTATCTACATCACGTTCTCCGTCCCCGGCCGCTACCTGACCGAGATCCGCCGGTACCAGGCGCAGAAGCCGCTCCAGGTGCAGGCACGCATCCAGAATGCTCCGGCACCCGGTAGTGCCCCGCCTCCGTCGCGGGATCCGAGTGCCGCCGGGGCCGATCCGGAAGGTCCGGCACCCGCCGCGCAGCCGACGGCTAGCAAAGGGCCGGTCGAGGTCGGCGCCGTGAGCTTCATCGACAACGCCGTCGATGCGACCACCGGGACGATCAAGTTGAAGGCGACCTTTCCGAACAGCGACCACGCGCTCTGGCCGGGACTTTTCGTTCAGGTCTCGCTGCTGCTCTCGACGGACCCGAACGCCATCGTCGTGCCGGCCGTGGCGGTCCAGGAATCGCAGCAGGGTCAGTACGTGTATGTTGTGAAACCTGACCGTACCGCGGAGCTGCGGCCCGTCCGCATCGAACGGCAGCAGGGGGATCAGGTCGTGATCGCGCAAGGACTGTCGGCGGGCGAAGAAGTCGTGACGGACGGTCACCTGCGCCTGACGCCTGGCGCCCACGTCACGATCAGCGGAGGGCGCGGCGAGGCTGCCGGCGAACGCGGTAGCCGCCGCGGCGGTGGAGGAGGCCGTGCGCAGGCGGGCACCGATGCCCGTCGAGTGGTGGAGTAGGTCATGAACTTTGCGGAGCCATTCATCCGACGACCTGTTGCGACAACGCTGCTCGTCCTGACGATCCTCATCTTCGGATTGATGGGGTATCAGCTCCTGCCGGTCAGCGATCTGCCGTCGGTGGATTTCCCGACTATTCAGGTCAGCGCCAATCTGCCGGGCGCGAGCCCGGAGACGATGGCGTCTTCGGTCGCCACGCCGCTGGAGAAGGCGTTCTCCACGGTCAACGGCATCACGTCAATCAGCTCGACCAACTCGCAGGGCAGCACGAACATCACGCTGCAGTTCGACTTGAGCCGCAACATCGATGCCGCGGCGCAGGACGTGCAGTCGACGCTCTCGCGCGCCACGCGCGGGCTGCCGCCCATGCCGACGCCGCCATCGTTCCGCAAGCAGAACCCGGCGGACTCGCCCGTGATGTTCTTGACGCTCAGCTCGGACACGCTCCCGCTGCCGCAGATTGACCGGTACGCGGAGAACACGCTGGCGCAGCGTCTCTCGATGGTGACGGGTGTCGCCGGCGTGAACGTCTTCGGCGCGCAGAAGTTCGCCGTCCGCATCGATCTCGATCCGATGCAGCTCGCCTCGCGGCAGATCGGCGTCGATCAGGTCGCCCAGGCCATATCGGACGCGAATTCCAATCGTCCGACCGGCACGCTCTACGGCCCGAACCGCAATTACGTTGTGCAGTCGCAGGGGCAGCTGCTCGACGCCGACCAGTACAAGAACGTCGTGATTGCGTACCGGAACGGTAGCCCGGTGCGGCTCGACGAGGTTGCGCACGTGTACAACGGCGTCGAGAACGAGCGCAACGCCAGTTGGTACAACGGCCAGCGCACGATCTATCTCGCAATCCAGCGGCAGCCGGGCACCAACACAGTCGAAGTCGTCGACGCGATCAAAGAGCTGCTGCCGGAGCTCGAGGCGCAGCTGCCGGCGTCGGTCCAGCTCGCGATTCGCAGCGACCGCGCGGTCTCCATCCGCGAGTCGGTGCACGACGTCAAGTTCACGCTCATCCTGACGGTCTTTCTCGTCATCCTCGTCATCTTCCTCTTCCTGAGGAATCTCTCCGCCACGATCATCCCGAGCCTCGCGCTGCCGTTTTCGATCATCGGGACCTTTGCGGTCATGTGGGTGCTGGGCTACAGCATCGACAACCTGTCGCTCATGGCGCTGACGCTTTCCGTCGGTTTCGTCGTCGACGACGCGATCGTCATGCTGGAGAACATCGTCCGCCACATGGAAATGGGGAAGACGCGGCTGCAGGCCTCGCTGGACGGATCGAAGGAGATCGCGTTCACGATCGTGTCGATGACGCTGTCGCTTGCGGCGGTGTTCATCCCCGTGCTGTTCATGGGAGGCATTGTCGGACGCCTGATGCACGAGTTCGCCGTGACGATTGCCGCCGCGATTCTTGTCTCGGGCTTCGTATCGCTCACGCTGACGCCCATGCTGTGCAGTCGCTTCCTCAAGCCGCTGCACTCGGCGCATCACGGGCGCATATACAACACGATCGAGCGCATGTTCGACGCGTGGCTGAATGGCTACGCATGGACGCTGAAGCAGACCATCCGGTTCAAAGGCGTGACGATGGTGGTCTCGGCGCTGCTGCTCGTGGGCACGGTGTATCTGTTCACGCGCGTGCCCATGGGCTTCATTCCTGCGGTCGACACCGGGCAATTGAACGGGCAGATCGAAACCGTCGAGGGGATCGGCTTCGAGGACGCGACCCGGCACGTCCTCGACGTCGTCGACATCGTGGCGAAGGATCCGAACGTCCTGGCCTACACCGCGAATATCGGGGGCGGCGGCGATGGCCGCCTCAACGTGGATCTGAAGCCGCGCGACCAGCGGTCCCTCACGGCCGATCAGGTGATCGAAGAGCTGCGGCCGAAGATGGCGCGCGTGCCAGGCGTGCGCGTGTTCCTGACGAATCCCCCCTCCATCCGCATTGGAGGGTTCCAGTCGCGCAGCCAGTATCAGTTCGCGCTGCAGGACCCGGACACCGAGGAGCTCTACAGAGTCGCGCCGCAATTCGAAGCGGCGCTGCATAACATCGAAGGCATCGAAGACGTCAGCTCCGATCTGCAGGTCCGGACGCCGCAGCTCACGGTCGCGCTCGATCGCGAGCAGATCTCGGCGCTCGGCCTCACCGTCGATCAGGTGCAGCTCGCGCTGAACTCCGCGTACGGATCGCGGCAGGTATCGCAAATCTTCGCGCCCGAGGACGAGTACCAGGTGATCATGCAGGTCGCGCCGCAGTACCAGCGCGATCCGGCGGCGCTCTCGATGCTCTATGTGGCAGCGCCCGGCGGCAAGCTCGTGCCATTGTCGGCGGTCGCGACGACCCGGCAGGATGCCGGCCCGCAGTCCGTCAATCACATCGGACAGCTGCCGGCGGTAACGCTTTCGTTCAACCTCAAGCCGGGCGTCGCGCTTGGCGACGCCGTCGCGCGCGTCGAAGAGCTCGCGCGCACAACGCTGCCGAGCACCGTCCAGGGCACGTTCCAGGGGACGGCGCAGGCATTCCAGGATTCGATGCGCGGTCTCGGCTGGGTGCTCGCGCTGGCGATCTTCGTGATCTATGTGGTGCTCGGGATTCTGTACGAGAGCTTCATCCACCCGCTGACGATTCTCTCGGGTCTGCCATCCGCCGGCTTCGGCGCGCTGCTCACGCTGCTCATCTTCCAACAGGACCTGAACATCTACGCGTTCGTCGGCATCATCATGCTCGTCGGTCTGGTCAAGAAGAACGGGATCATGATGATCGACTTCGCGATCGAGGCGCGCCGCGAGCGGCAGTTGAACGCCTCGGATGCGATCTACGAGGCGTGTCTCGTCCGGTTCCGCCCGATCATGATGACGACCATGGCGGCCCTGATGGGGACGCTGCCGATCGCGCTCGGTTGGGGTGCGGGCGCCGAAGCTCGCCGTCCGCTCGGCCTCGCGGTCGTGGGCGGTCTGCTCGTTTCGCAGACGTTGACGCTCTACGTGACGCCGGTCTTCTACGTCTACATGGAGCACCTGCAGGACTGGCTGGGGCGCCGCAAGCGCGTCCGGCGCCCCGCGCTCGCTGGCGTCGGGGCGGCGGCCGGGAAGTAGGTGGGTCCGGCGCCGGCGAGATGTTCTCCAGAACGAACACGTTACGGGAGCGGAACGCGGGCGGTGATTCCCTCCGTGCCGCTACTTCGCCGTGGCGTCCGTCTGCCAGAGCGCGAAATCATTGCCCTGTGGATCGGTGAGCATCGCGAACCAGCCCATGCCCGGAACCGCGGCCTTGGGCTTTGTGACCTTCGCACCGAGTTCCTTGGCCCGCGCGACGGATCGATCCACTGACTCGACGTTCACGTAGCTCACCCACGCGCTGACGCCGTAGCCGGCAGGACGCTTGAGCATTCCGCCGTTGATACCGCCCGGCGTCGCCGGTCGATTATCCGCACCGGTGTCGACGGTCTTGATCATGTGGTAGTCCATGCCCGGAGTCGTCTCGATGCTCCAGTCGAACAGGCTCTTGTAAAACTGTCCGAGCTTGTCCACATCGTCGGCGTAGATTTCGAAGTGCACCACGGAGTTCTTCATGCTCATTCTCCTGCCTCGCGTCGCGAGGAGCGCGCGAGTCTGGTAAGCGCTTTCGTTCGTAGGCGACAGATCATTCGGCCGAGGAACTACCCTCCGGTCCCCCCAAACCCTCCGCGCGATCCGTCCCGCAAATCCGCCGCAACCTCCTCCCACTCCGCCCGGACGACGGGAATCAGAAGCCCCTGCGCGATGCGATCGCCTGCGCGCACGTGCACGGTTTGCGCGGTGAAGTTGAACACCTCGATCTTCACCTCGTCTGCTGGCCCGCAATAATCCGAATCGACGACGCCGACCCCGTTCGCCACGATAAGGCCGCGCTTCAGCGGCGTGCTGCTCCGCGCGAACACCCCAAGGAAGTGCCCACCAGGCACTTCAATCACCAGTCCCGTGGGCACCAGCGCGACCTCACCAGGCTGGATGGTGATGTCTTCGCTGGCCGAGAGATCGAAACCGGCTGAACCGGTAGTCTGATAGCGCGGCAGCACAGCGGCAGGATGGAGGCGTCGGATCCGGACTGGAGTCATCAGGCGACAGTGTAGGCGCGAGAGGACGCGCGCGTCAGCATCTGGTTGGTGTAGGCCGTAGCACGGAGGTTGCATTCATCGGGGTTTGGGAAGGAGACGTCATCATGAATATATCAACCCGGTCGGCCGTCGCAGTGGCCGCAGTCGCGTGCTCACTGATGCTCGTGGCAGCTAGCGCCCGCGCTCAGAACGGCGGCAAGGAGCACTTCACCGCGTTTGCTGTTGATGTCAGCAATACGGCGCCCCGCGGTTCGGCGACAACGACCGTCGACATCGTCATCAACCGGTATTCGAGCGATGCGGATCGCGACAAGCTGCTCGAAGCGCTGGACCAGGGCCAGGACGCGCTGCTCAAAGCGCTGCAGAGCCTTCCGGTCGTCGGGTATCTGACCACGCCGGGTTCGCTGCGCTACGACGTTCACTTCGCCCGCCAGCATCCGGCGGCAGAAGGAGGACGGTACATTGTCGTTGCAACCGATCGCTACATCCCGATGTGGGAGGCCGTGAGCCGCCCCCGCAGTATGGATTATCCGTTCACCCTGATTCAGCTGCAGCTGAACAAGAACGATGAGGGTGTGGGCAAGGCGTCAATCGCAACGAAGATCACGAAGAACGACAACTACATCGAGCTGGAGAACTTCTCGAGCGAGCCGGTGCGCCTGAACAACGTGCACAAGGTGAAAGATTAGCGGCGCGTCGACTTCGGCGCACGACGGGACGGGACGCTCCGAATCATCCGAGCCACCGTCCCATCCAATCCCACGCTTCCCCCTGCATCTCGAGAGTGAACTGGTGCCGTGCATCGTACAAGTGGCACCGCTGCCGATCCGGCACGCCGGCTTTGCGAAAGCATTGGTCGATCTTCTTGAACGCGGCGTCCACGCCCTCCGATGAGAAGAGCTGATCTCTGGATCCGCTGATGACCAGCACCGATCTCGGGGCGATCAGCGCCGCGAGGTCGGGGAGATCCAGGTAGCGATAGAGACCGACTATGTGGAACGTCAGGCCGATGGTGTTGAGGACATGGCGGCGGATCTGCGAGGCCATCGACGTCATCCAGCAGACGTCCACCGCGACCCTGATTCGCGGATCGAGTGCCGCGAGCACGAAGCTCCGATAGCCGCCCACTGACAGCCCGACGCACCCGAGCCGCCGCGCGTCCACCTCAGGACGGCTCGCCAGATAATCGACGGTTCGAAGGTCGTCCCAGAGCAGGACGCCGGGCCAGGTGAGACCGGCCGTGAGCAGGGTGCGCGCCACGAGCTGCTCCGCCTGCTGCGATCGACGATTGAACGCCGCGACATCTTCCTTCGTCATCGTTCGCGGATCGCGGTAAGCCGGAGGGTCGTCCTCGAGCAGCATGCGGCGCTCTCCCCAGTACAGCATGTCGATCGCGATGACGACGTAGCCGCGTCGAACCAGTTCCGTCGCGATGCTCCTGCCGTCGTAGCTCTCCTGCTTGAACTCACGAAGCGGCGCCGGCTCATCGCGGATCTCGACGATCTTTTCCTTTCCCCACGGGTAGAATCCGCCGTGGCAGTGCAGCGCCACGATGCCTGGCGCTGGAAGTGTCGTGCCCTTCGGGATCAGCACGTACGCCGGTACGCGAAGATCCGGCGTCGTCTGAAAGGTGAGGTACTCCTCGATGTAGTCGCCGCGATCCGTGCGCCGAATCACCTCAGGCGCTGCGGGCACCGGCGGAGGCGCATAGAAAAGATGACCGAGGACCGTGGCTCGCGCCTGCTTCTGCCAGGCCTCCAGATCTCGAAACTCGGGGCGCAGGAACGACAGCTCCAGCGGAGAGCGGTCGGCCTGCGTCTGGATGAAGGAATAGAGGCTACCAACGTGCGACGCAGTCTCGGGCCCGCTGGCGGCGGACTGTTCGAGGATATCCGCGTCGGACGGAACCGCAGCGCCGGCGAGCACGCCCGTGCTTCCGATCCACTGACAAAAGCGGCGCCGCGAGAGAGCCACGCCCTTAATCCGGCAGGCTGAACGCGAACATCGCGCCCTGACCAGTGCCGATGATGTACTGCTTGCCATCCACCGCGTAGCTGATCGGACCGCTGGCGTTCGGACCCCCGAGATTCACGTGCCAGAGCAGTTCACCAGTTCTGGCATCGAGCGCGACGAAGATCCCGTCCATCCCTCCGCCGAATACCAGGTCTCCAGCGGTGGAGAGCACACCTGATTCGGTGTAGTTGACCATCTTGAAGTCCCACTTCTTCTCGCCGGTCGTCGGGTCGAGGGCGCGGATCGCGCCGTACCCTTCTTCCTCCTTCCTGAACGTCGCGGGCACCCGCAACGAGCGAGGACGGGGCCCGACGGCATCGTCAGGCGGAGTGGCGCCGGTGTAGCGCTGGCCTTCCTTCCACTGGCCCGCGTCGTACTTCGCAGAACGGCCGCCGGAATTCTCCCACGTCGGAATATAGAAAAGTCCCGTGCGTGGGCTGTACGACGGCGGGTACCAGTTCGTGCCGCCCTGCGTACCGGGAGACACGACGATTCCACCCATGGGTTTGGGCCAGAACTCCGGATTCTTGATCGGCCGGCCGTGGTCATCGAAGCCAAGATTCCACGTCTGCTTGACGAAGGCCTTCGCCATGAGGAACTGTCCGGTCACGCGGTCGAGCACGTAAAAGAAGCCGTTGCGATTCGCCCACAGCATCAGCTTCCGCGGCCGCCCCTGCCAATTCATGTCCACGAGCACGGGAATCTGCGTCGCGTCCCAGTCGTACTCGTCGCCGGGCGTGAACTGGTAGTGCCACTTCAGCTTTCCCGTGTCGGCGTCGAGGGCGATCACGCTGTCCGAATACAGGTTGTCCCCCGGAGCGCGGCTGTCGCCGTTCCAGCCTGGATTCGGGTTGCCGGTTCCCCAGAATGTCAGATTGGTTTCCGGGTCGTAGCTGCCGCCGTTCCAGATAGGGCTTCCCCCGTGCTTCCACGAGTCGCCGGCCCAGGTCTTGGTCTCGGGAGCATCCTCGGAGATTGGCGCAGTGTTGAAGCGCCAGATCTCCTCGCCGGTCTTGACGTCGTACGCTGCGACCCAGCAGTTGGCGCCCGCCTCATTCGTGGCGGGTCCCAGGATGACCATGTTTCTGATGACCAGCGGGGCGGCGTTGTACTGATATCCCTTCTTGTAGTCCACCAGAACTTTGTTCCAGATGACGCGCCCGGTCTTGGCATCGATCGCCAGCAGATGGCAATCGACGGTGGCCCAGAACAGGGTATCTCCGGCTATCGCCAGGCCTTTGTTGACCTCGTAGGCGTTGTAATACGCCTTCGTATCGAGCGGATGCGGGACGTGCCAATACGCGCGTCCGGTGACCGCGTCCAACGCGACGACCTCCACGGCGGTGCCGGTGTACACGACGCCGTCCACGACCAGCGGCGTATTCTCCATTTTGATCTGACTGTTCGTCTGAACGATCGGATGATAGGCCCACTTCAACTGGAGACCCTTGACGTTCGTTCGATTGATTTGCGAGAGCGGACTATAGCGATGACTCGCGTAGGTGCCGGAGTAGGTGAGCCAGTTGTGCGGCTCTCGATCGGCGTGGAGAAGGCGATCGTACGTGACGTCGGCCGGCGCAGCGGCGAGCAGCACGATCAGCATCAGTATTCGAGCGGTCATGGGGCGGACACCTTTCTCGAGGCTGATTTTCGGCCGACCTTGATGTATCGCAGGTTCTTTGTCAAGAGCGCGAGGGCCCTTCGCCTCTTGACATGTGCTTCCGAAGGCATATCCTCCATCCGATTCATGGCCATGACGAACCCGCGACGAAGCGTGTTGGGAGTGGCGGCCGCGGCGAGCCTCGCCATAGCCGTGGTGGCCGCGCAGGAGTCCTCGCCTCCGGGCGATGCCTCGCGCGGCAAGCCGCTCGTGGAGTCGAGCGGCTGCTTCGACTGTCACCGCATCGGCGACCGAGGGTCGCGCCTCGGACCGGATCTGACCGACATTGGCGGCCGGCGGACGCCCGAGCGTCTGCAGCGCGCGCTGGTCGCTCCGGACGAGGAGGTGGCGTTCGACGCGCGGTTCGTCCGCGTGGTCACGAAGGAGGGCGCCGTCATCTCGGGGAAGCTGCTCAACCAGGATGCGATCAGCGTGCAGTTGATGACACCCAAGGAAGAGCTCAAGACCTATATGCGGTCCAACCTCCGCGACTACGCCATCATTGACAAAGGGCTGATGCCGTCCGTCGAGGGCAAGTTGACCGACGAGCAGGTGGCCGACATCGTTGCCTATCTCAGTTCTTTAAAGGCAGAGTGACCACGCCCCTGAAAGGGCCGCGCTACCGTTTCCGCGTTGTCCGCGCGGTCCGCGGCCTGATAAGATCCGCGGTATGCCTCGTTACGTTCTGCGCGTCAACGGCCGCGAGCACGAGGTAGACGCCGAACCCGCGGATAGCCTCCTCTCCATTCTCCGCGGTGACCTCGGCCTCACCGGCAGCCACTACGGCTGCGGCGAGGGGCAGTGCGGTGCGTGCACCGTCCTGCTCGACGGCGCAGCGGTCCGTTCCTGCGTGACCCGCGTCGGCTTCGTGGGCACGAAAGCCATCACAACCATCGAAGGACTGAGCGAGGGCGATCGCCTTCATCCGATTCAGCAGGCGTTCCTCGACGAAGAAGCGTTTCAGTGTGCCTACTGCACATCGGGCATGATCATGGCCGTCGCCGGCCTGCTGCGCACCCACCCGAATCCCACCGAGCAGGACATCGCGCGGATGCTCGACGGCAACCTCTGTCGCTGCGGCACGTACCCGCGCATCGTCCGCGCCGTCCGCCTCGCGGCCGAGAGGGTGAGGTCCACCAGCACCAGCACGGGAGCGTCACGATGACCGAGACGCAGGACGCGGCGCCAGAGATTGAACGCGAACGCTACGAGCTGTCCGAAGGCCGGCGCTATACGTTCCAACTCGAACGGCGGGACTTCATCCGCTTCTTCGGCGGCGGACTGCTGGTGATCGTCGCCGCCGGCGATCTCCTTGCCCAGGAATCCGGACGCGGCGGCGCCCGGCGCGGCGAAGCCATACCCGCCGACGTCGCCGCCTGGCTGCACATCGACGAGCAGGGACGCGTGACTGCGTACACAGGCAAGGTCGAAATCGGTCAGAACATCCGAACATCGCTCTCGCAGACGATCGCTGATGAGCTTCGCGTGCCGCTGCAGACCGTGAGCCTCGTGATGGGCGACACGGGTCGAACGCCGTTCGACATGGGGACGTTCGGATCGCGAACGACGCCGCAGATGGCGCCGCAACTGGCGCGCGCGGCAGCCGCCGCGCGGCAGATGCTCATCGAGCAGGCGGCGTCGAAGCTTCAGGCCGATGTGAAGACGCTGACGGCGAAGGACGGACGGGTCGTTGCGCCGAACGCGCGGTCGATCACGTACGGGGAGTTGACGCACGGCCAGGCACTCACCGGAACGATCAGCGCCGATGCGCCCGTCGATCCCCCGACCGCGTGGAAGTTTCGCGGCACCGCGCCAAAGAAGGTCGATGGACGGGATTTCGTCACCGGGCGTCATCAGTACTCCCCGGACATCACGCGCCCGGGAATGGTGTACGGCCGCATCGTGCGCCCCAACGGCTACGGTGCAACGCTGCAATCGATGGACGACAGCCGCGCCCGCGCGATGCCCGGCGTAAACGTCGTTCGCGATGGGGACTTCGTCGGTGTCGTTGCGCCCACCGAGCGCGTAGCCGTCCGCGCCGCCGCGGCCGTTCAGGCGACGTGGCGTGTGCCCGCGAACCAGGTCTCGTCCGAGACGCTGTTCGACCATCTTCGACAGAGCGGTGCCGGCGGGGATCGCCCCGTCTACCAGAACGGCGACGTCGCACGTGCGACGAACGACGCGGCCAATCGATTCTCCGATACGTTCCGCATCCCATACATCGCGCATGTCCCGCTCGAGCCACGCGCTGCTGTCGCAGAGTGGACCGACGGCAACCTGACCGTCTGGACCGGCTCGCAGCGGCCGTTCGGGGTCCGGGGTGAGGTGGCCGAGGCGTTCCACATTCCCGAAGATCGCGTGCGCGTGATCGTGCCGGACACGGGGGCCGCATATGGCGGCAAGCACACCGGCGACGCGGCGATCGAGGCGGCTCGGCTCGCGAAAGCGGTGAACCGCCCGGTGAAGCTGGTGTGGACGCGCGCGGAGGAGTTCACCTGGGCGTATTTCCGTCCCGCCGGCGTGATCGAGGTACGAAGCGCGGTCGATGCGCAGGGCCGCATCACGGCATGGAGTTTCGAGAACTGGAATTCCGGCGCCGCCGGCATCCGGACGCCGTACGACATCCCGAATCAGTCGATTCTTTTCAACGAGTCCGATTCACCCCTCCGCCAGGGGTCCTATCGCGCGCTGGCGGCGACGGCGAACCACTACGCGCGCGAGATGCACATGGATTCCGTAGCCCGCGCGCTCGGTGCCGATGCCGTCGAGTTCAGGCTTCGACATCTGAAGGACGATCGCGTGCGGGCCGCATTGAAGGCAGCGGCAGAGAAGATCGGGTGGCCCAAGCCGTCCGCGGCGGGACGTCATCTCGGGATCGCGTGCGGGACGGAGAAGGGCGGCTACATCGGAACTGCGGCGGAGGTCTCGAAAACGGCTGACGGATTCCGGGTCGAACGCATCGCCATCGCGTTCGAGTGCGGCGCAATCGTGAATCCCGATGGGCTCCGGAATCAGGTGGAAGGATCCGTCGTGCAGGCACTCGGGGGCGCACTGTTCGAGGCGATCGACTTCGGCGACGGCCGCATCCGCAACGCATCCCTCGAGCAGTACCGCGTCCCCCGGTTCCAGGACGTTCCCGTCATCGACGTCGTCCTCCTCGATCGCCGCGATTTGCCGTCGGCTGGCGCCGGCGAGGCCTCGCTCGTCTGCGTCGCGCCCGCGATTGGCAGCGCTGTGCGCGGATTGGGGAAGGTCGATACGGCACTCCCCATACGGCTCCTCTCCGCCTGAGTCGGCTGCCTTCGTTTTTTCACAGGCTGCGGCCGTGAAAGGACCGCCCTCCGTTCGTCTAAGCCGATCTCCCAAACGCGGCGTCTTACGGTTATAGAATCAGCCGAAGGACCCGCACGCTGTGTTCGAATCGCTGTTCCAGTTTTTCTTCGAATATCGCCCCGCCGTTTTCCAGCAGGGAGACTTCCGGTTTTCTCCGCCCGCGGGAGCGGAGTTCGCCGCGGTCATCGTCGTTGCCGCGGTGGTCCTCGCGTTCATCAGCTATCGCGTCGTCCGATCGCGCATCGAATGGAAACAGCGCGCGGCGCTCGCGGTGCTGCGCCTGGTCGCGTTGGCGGTCGTGCTGACTTGCCTGTTCCGCCCCGTCCTGATCGTGAAGGCGGCGGTTGCGCAGCAGAACGTGATTGGCGTCCTCGTCGACGACTCGCGCAGCATGCAGATTGCCGATGGAAACGGCGGCACGCGCGCGGACTTCGTCCGCAAGACGTTTGGCAGCGCCGACACGGCGATGATGAAGGCGCTCTCCGACCGCTTTCTGATTCGCACGTTCCGGTTTTCGTCGACGACCTCGCGGGTGGCGGCATCGTCCGATCTCACCTTCAGCGGCACGCAGACGCGTCTGGCGAACGCGATCCAGAGCGCGCGTCAGGAGTTGGCCGGCCTTCCGGTATCGGGGCTGGTGCTCGTCACCGATGGCGCGGATACGACGACGGATGCGTCTGTCGCGGATGCATTGCTCGCATCGAAAGCTGACGCAGTCCCGGTGTTCACCATCGGCGTTGGTCAGGAGACGCTCGCGCACGACATCCAGATCGGCCGCGTGTCGACGCCGCGGACGGCGCTCAAGGGCACGTCGCTGCTCGTCGATGCGATCGTGACGCAGACCGGGTACGCCGGGAAGACCGTGACGCTCGACGTGGAGGACGGCGGCAAGATCGTCGGGTCACAGCCGGTGCGGCTGCCTGCGGACGGCGATCCCGCGGCGGTGCGCGTCCGGTTCACGGCGTCGGAAGCCGGCCCGCGCTTGTTCCACCTTCGGATCTCGCCGCAGCCGGGCGAGGTCGTCACCCAGAACAACCAGCGCGACGTCCAGATCGACGTCCGCGATCGCAAGGAGCGCATCCTCTATTTCGAAGGGGAGCCGCGGTTCGAGATGCGGTTCCTTCGGCGCGCCGTTGCGGACGATCCGAACCTGCAGCTCGTGACGCTCCAGCGGACAGCCGAGAACAAGTTTCTGCGGCTCGGCGTCGATACGCCCGAGGAACTCGTCGCCGGTTTTCCGAAGACTCGCGAAGAGCTGTTTGCCTATCGCGGCATCATCCTGGGCAGCGTCGAGGCGAGCAGTTTCACCGCAGATCAGCTGCGCATGATCAACGAGTTCGTCGACGTTCGCGGCGGCGGGCTTCTGCTGCTGGGCGGTCCTCACGCATTCGCGGAAGGCGGTTACGCGGGGACGTCCGTGGCGGACGTGATGCCGGTCCTGGTTGATCGGCCGGCGGGTAATGCGGCACCCACCGCGGCTCGGGTCAAGGTGCGGCCGACGCGCGCCGGAGAGGCGCACGCGGTCACGCAGCTCGGCGATACCGAGCAAGCGTCGGCGGATCGCTGGAAGACGATGCCCCCGCTGCTGGTGGTCAACAACATCACGGCAGTCAAGCCAGGCGCGACGGTCTTGCTGTCGGGCACGGACGAGCGGCGGCGCGATCGCGTCGTGCTCGCGTTCGAGCGATACGGACGCGGCAAGTCCATCGCGCTCCCGGTACACGATTCCTGGCAGTGGCAGATGCACGCGTCAATTCGCGTCGACGATCAGACGTACGAGAACTTCTGGCGACAGATGCTGCGGTGGCTCGTCGACGGTGTGCCGGATCCGGTGGAATCACGCACCCTCACGGATCGCATCGAGGCGGGACAGCCGGTCGGCCTCACGGCGGACGTCGTAGATCCGCGGTTCGTCGAGCTGAACGACGCCGACGTCGTCGCGCACGTGAAATCGCCGTCCGGCAATACGACGGACGTTCAGCTCCAGTGGACGGGCGAGCGCAGCGGTGAATATCACGCGTCCTTTCCGACGGATCAGGACGGCTGGTACGAAGCGCGGGTGGACGCCACGCGCGATGGGAAGCCAGTCGGCACGTCGATCACGCACGTCCGCGCGGCCCCGGATGATGCGGAGTATTTCGATGCGGCCATGCACGCGCAATTGCTGCAGCGCATTGCGCGCGAGACGGGCGGCCGGTTCTACACCGCTGATGCGATTGGATCGCTTGCGGAGGACTTGAAGTACTCGGGCCGCGGCGTCACCGCGGTGGAAGAGCGCGAGCTGTGGCACATGCCGTTCCTGCTTCTGGTGCTCCTGGTCACGACGTGCACGGAGTGGGCCCTTCGGCGTCATTGGAGGCTCGCGTGAGGCGAATCGCCACGCTGCTCCTCGTCCTGACGCTCGGGCCTGCCGCGTCGTACGCGCAGACGACGCGCCTGCTGATTGTTGTCGGTCTGGGCGGAGATCCTGAGCATGGAGAGCTGTTCCGGAAGTGGGGGACGACGCTCTCAGAGACCGCGTCCGGAAAGCTGGGAATACCGAAGGGAAACATCATTTACCTCTCGGACGATCCGCAGGCGGCGGCCCGATCGACTCGAGAAGGGATCCACAAGGCATTTGCTGATCTGGCCGCGGAGGCTGGAGAGGACGACACGGTCGCCATCGTGCTGTTCGGACTCGGCACGTTCGACGGCAAAGTGGCGAAGTTCAACCTGCCGGGTCCGGACATGACGGCGGAGGAATTCGTTCCCCTGCTCGCGAAGGTGAAGTCGAAGCGCGTTGTGTTCGTCGACACCGCGAGCGCGAGCGGACCTTTCGTGGAAGCACTATCGGGTCCAGGCCGCGTGATTCTCGCCGCGACGCGCACAGGAGCCGAGAAGTTTGCAACGCTGTTTGGAGGGCCGTTCGTCGAAGCGTTTTCGACCGAGGCTGCTGACACGGACCGCGATGGCCGCGTGTCCTTCCTCGAGGCGTTCGAGTATGCGCGCAAGCAGGTCGCGGCGTCCTATCAGCGCGAAGGGCTGATGCAGACCGAGCACGCAATTCTCGACGACAACGGCGACAAGGAAGGATCGATGGAGCCTGGTCCGCAGGCGAAGGACGGCCAGTCGGCAGCGGTCCTGAGCCTTGGATCGATGAAGCCGCAGGCGGCGCCGGCGACCGAACAGCTGCGCGGGCTCTACGCCGAGCGGCAGGCGCTGGAGCGGCGGATCGAATCGTTGAAGCTGCTGAAGAGCGGGATGGATCCGGACAAGTACGCCTCTGAGCTGGAGAAGCTCGTGACCGAGCTCGCGTTGAAGAGCCGCCAGATCCGCGAAGCCGAAGGGAAGGGCAAATGACGCGCGCAGTGATCGGAGGTGCGCTGCTCGCCATCGTCGGCGGCGCTGCCGCTGTGGGCGCGCAGCGGTACGGCGGGTACGATCAATCGCCCGGGCCGCCGATCCAGGTGGCGGGGAACACGCCGTACGACGGACGGTTCGTCTTCATCCGCCTGAAGTACGACACGGACGGGTTCGGTGGCTTCCGCATGCGCCAGGGGCCGCCGTGGTCGCACGACTATCCGCGCGGTGAGATGCACTTCATGAAGATCATGGAGGAGATCACGCTGCTGAAGCCTCGAACGGACGGCTCGAACATCCTGGCGCTCGACGATCCCGAGCTGTTCAACTATCCGGTGGCCTACATGGCGGAGCCGGGCTTCTGGACCGTGACGGACAAGCAGGCCGAGAACTTCCGCGCGTACCTGCAGAAGGGCGGCTTCGTGATCTTCGACGACTTCCGCGGGTACGACTGGGAGAACCTGCAGACGCAGATGCGACGGGTCCTGCCCGAGTGGCACTGGATGCAGCTCGATGGTACGCATCCAATCTTTCATTCGTTCTTCGAGATCGACGACCCGCTCTCGCTGGCCCCTCCGTACGGCGGCCTGCCGCCGTCCTATTGGGGCATCTACGAGGACAACGATCCGAAGAAGCGCCTCGTGGCGATAGCGAACGTGAACAACGACATCAGCGAATACTGGGAATGGTCGGATACCGGTTACGCGCCGGTCGATCTCTCGAACGAAGCGTACAAGTTCGGCGTGAACTATCTTGTGTATGCGATGACGCACTAAGAGCGGAGGCTGGATGTTGGAGGTTGGATGTTGGGAGGTCTCGGGTGGTTTGTCGCAAACCAGCTTGGTCCAACCTCCAACTACCACCCTCCAATCTCCTCTGCAACAACGGAGGTATGCATTGTCCCCACTCGCCCCTGACACCATCGCACTCGAATCGCCGGACGATGTGGCGCTGGCGGACCGGATGAAAGCCGGCCGCGACCAGATCATTGCCGAACTGCGCAAGGCCATCGTCGGCCAGGAAGACGTCGTGTCGGAGGTGCTGCTGACGCTGTTTGTGGGCGGCAACAGTCTGGTCGTCGGCGTCCCCGGCCTCGCGAAGACGCTGCTGATCCACACGCTCGCGCGCGTGCTCGAGCTGAAGTTCTCGCGCATCCAGTTCACGCCGGACCTGATGCCGTCCGACATCACGGGCACGGACCTGATTCAGGAGGACCCGGGCACGGGTCGCCGGCAGATGGTGTTCGCGCCGGGGCCGATTTTCGCGAACATCCTGCTCGCGGACGAGATCAACCGCACGCCGCCCAAGACGCAATCGGCGCTGCTGGAGGCGATGCAGGAGCATCGCGTCACCATTCAGGGGCGCACGTATCAGCTCGACGAGCCGTTCTACGTTTTCGCGACGCAGAACCCGATCGAGCTCGAGGGGACGTATCCGCTGCCTGAGGCGCAGCTCGATCGCTTCATGTTTCACATCGTGATCGATCACCCCCCGCTTGACGAGGAGCTGGAGGTCGTGCGATCGACGACATCGGTGCAGGAGATGACGTTCGAGCGTCCGGTGAGCGGCGCCGATCTCGTCGCGTTTCAGCGGCTCGTGCGCCGCGTGCCGGCCGCCGAGCCGGTGATCCGGTATGCGCTGGAGCTGGTTCGTGCGAGCCGCCCGAAATCGAGCACGGCGCCGGACCCCATCCGGAAGTGGGCAGCCTTCGGCGCGAGCGTCCGCGCCGCGCAGTATCTCGTCCTGGGGGCGAAGGCGCGCGCGCTGACGAACGGCCGTTACCACGTCAGCTTCGAAGACATCCGCGCGCTCGCCCATCCCGTGATGCGCCACCGCGTGCTGACGAATTTCCACGCGCAGTCGGAAGGCGTCACGAGCGACGCGCTCGTCGACAAGCTCCTGGAATCGGTGCCAACGCCGCGATCGGGGATGTGATGCTGAGCCACGTCTAAAGAAGGGCCCTACAGGTCTAGGGCGCTCTGCTGATGTCGGGCACCTCTTTAGAGGTGCCTCTGTGAATCATGCTGAATCTCACGCAATCCGGCGCACTCGCCGGCGCCCGCTTCGTCGATCCGGTTGTCCTCGCGCGCGTGGGCAACCTCGAGGTCGTCTCGCGCTCGGTGGTGGACGGCTTCATCAACGGCCTGCATCGCTCGCCGTACTTCGGCGCGTCGGTCGACTTCGCCGAACACCGCGGCTACACGTCCGGCGACGACATCCGGCGCGTCGACTGGCGGCTGTTCGCGCGTACGGATCGCTTCTACGTGAAGGAGTACGAAGCGGACTCGAACTCGAACTTCGCCGTGCTGCTCGACGTGTCGAAGTCGATGGCGTTCGGGAGCCAGGGTATTACGAAGCTCGACTACGCGCGCATGCTCGCGGGCTGCCTCACGTATCTCGTACATCGGCAGCGCGACCGCGTCGGCCTCGTCACGTTCGACGAGGACGTCGTGGAGCACGTGCCGCCGTCCGCGAAGCACATGGAGGTCGTCCTCCACGTCCTCGACAAGGTGACGCCGACGCGGCCCGGGAAGCTCGGTCGGCCATTGAAGAAGCTGGCAGAGCATTTCGGACGCCGCGGCCTGCTCGTCCTGGTGTCGGATCTCTACGAGGAACCGCAGGCGGTTCTCGACGCCGTCTCGCCGCTCCGCTTCCGCGGCCACGATCTGATCGTCTTTCACGTGCTCGACCCCGCCGAGATCGACTTCACGTACGATGAAGCCTCGGCGTTCGAGGATCTCGAGAGCGGCGAGCAGATCCCCATCGTCCCCGAAGCGCTGGCGGAGAAGTACCGCGAGCTGATGCGGACGCATATCGAGGCGCTGACATCGAAGTTCTCGGAGTTGCGGATCGACTACGCGTTGCTGAACACGTCCAGGCCGCTCGACTACGCGCTCTTCAACTATCTGTCGATGCGCGAACGGCTGTCGCGGGTGCGCTGAATGGGCTTCGTTGCACCTTTCATCCTCGTCGGCCTCGCGGCGCTCGCGATTCCCGTCCTGCTCCACCTGATTCAGCGCGAGAAGAAGAGGGTCGTCGAATTCCCATCGCTGATGTTCCTGCGGCGCATCCCGTATCAATCGGTGCGCCGGCGCCGGATTCGTCACTGGATGCTGCTGCTGATGCGGTTGGCGGCGCTCGCCCTGATCGTCGCGGCGTTTGCGCGGCCGTTCTTCAAGCGCCAGACGCTGGCGGCTGCGGCGCAGAATGGCGCGCGGGAGGTGGTGATCCTGCTCGATACGTCGTACAGCATGGACTACGGCTCACGCTGGTCGAGGGCGCAGGCTGCGGTGCGCGACGCGGTCCGCCGTCTTGCCGCCGGGGACCGCGGTTCGCTCGTCCTGTTCTCGAGCGGCGCGGAGCTCTCCGTCCGGTCGACGGCCGACAAGGGACGTCTGCTCTCGGCGGCATCGTCCGCGGCGGCAGGTCCGGGGACGACGAGATTTGCGCCGGCGTTGAAGCTGGCCGGGAGTCTGCTCGCCGAATCCGCACTGCCGCGGCGCGAGATCATTCTGATCAGCGACTTCCAGCGCCTGGGATGGGAAGATGCGCCCGGGCGTGACGACGTGAGGCTGCCGGAGCGGACGGTGCTCACCACGGTGTCCGTTGCCGATGGCGCCGCGCCGAATCTCTCCGTGACGCCCGTCTCGCTGCAGCGCACGCGCTTCGAGAACCAGGATCGCGTCGTCGTCACGGCAGGCGTCGTGAACCACGCGGCATCGCTCGCGTCCCGCGTGCCGATTGCGCTCGACGTGAACGGCCAGCCCGTGCAATCGCTGCCGGTCGATGTGGCCGCGAATGGATCCGCGAGCGTCACGTTTGCACCGGTCACGATTGCATCGCGCAACATGCGCGCGTCGGTCCGTCTGCCCGCCGACGGCCTCGCGCGGGATAACGTGTTCTACTTCGTGCTTTCGCCGTCTGAGCCCGTTTCGCTGGTGCTGGTCAACAGGTCGGGCGCGGAACGCGAGAACCTCTACATAGCGCGGGCGCTCGGTGTCGGCGAGGCGCCGCGCATCGACCTGACGACGCGGACGCCGGAGACGCTGACCGACGCGGACATGCGGCGCGCAGCCGTCATCGTGCTCAACGATGTGCAGGTGGCGGATGCTCTGGCGGGCAGGCTTGCGAAATTCGTGAGCGCGGGTGGAGGGCTTCTCGTTGCCGCGGGGCCGCACGCATCATGGCCGGCCAGCGCCGATGTGCTGCCCGCGATTCCCGCGTCCATGGTCGATCGTACGACCGGTATGCCCTCGCGGCTGGGATCGCTCGAGTACGGGCATCCTGTGTTCGACGTGTTTCGCGCGCCGCGGAGCGGCGATTTCTCGGCGGCGCGGTTCTATGGATACCGCGCCGTCGAACATCCGCCGGCGCGCGTGCTCGCGCGGTTCGACGACGGAGCGCCGGCGCTGCTGGAGCGCCGCGCCGGATCGGGGCGCGTGCTGCTCTGGACGTCCACGCTCGATCTGGGCTGGAACGATCTGCCGCTGAAGCCGGTCTTCCTCCCGTTCATTCACACGATGGTGCGGTACCTCGCGGATTTCTCGGAGCCGCCCACGTCGCTCACCGTCGGGCAGGTCGTTCCCGCGGCGCGGCGGAGCAGCAGCCAGGCTGTGACGAATCGCGGGACGACAGTTGCGGTCGCTCCGTCCGGCGCGCGCGTGAGCGTCGGCGCGGAGGACGGCGCGCTGGAGCTGGCCGAGCAGGGCTTCTACGACATTCGGACGCAAGGCGCCGGCGCCGACAGCGCCGTCACGCTGGCGAGCAACGTGGATTTGACGGAATCGAACCTGACGCCGATGGATCCGCGCGAGCTCGTAGCGGCCGTGGCGGGTCATCCGTCGGGCGCGGCAGGGACGGGCGACGCTCGTCCCAGCGACCAGGCCCAGGCGCAGGCGCAGCGGCTGTGGTGGTATCTGCTCGTCGCGGCCGGACTGCTGCTGGCGGGGGAGACGCTGCTGTCAAACCGCTTGTCACGAGCGTAAGCTAAAGAAACGCGGTGCGCGGCATGAAGTGCCGTGCTGCGAGCCAACGCATTTTGATATTCGTATCGCGCAATGTTACTTGCGTGGGCATTCGACATTCGTAGCGCGCGACTCTGGTTGCGCGTCAGGGCACGGAGCAGAACATGACCGACCGCGATCAGCTACTCGCGACGATTCAACAGGTCCGGCGCCGATGGCGCACGAAGCTCCTCGTGCGCGGCGCGGCAACGACGGCGGCCTGCGGCGCGGCGGCGCTCGTGCTCGCCGCGTGGGGACTGCAGTGGATGCGGTTCACGCCGGAGTCGATCCTCTTCTTCCGGATCGCGATAGGCGTCGTGTTCTGCGCGCTTGCGTACCTGCTGTTCGCGCGCCCGCTCATGCGGCGTGTGTCGGACGACCAGGTCGCGCTCTATCTCGAGGAGCATGAGCCTTCGCTCGAAGCAGCGATCATCAGCGCGATCGAAGCCGACGGCCAGCCGGGCGGACTGCAGTCGCCAGCGCTCGTCAGACGCCTGATCGAATCGGCCATCGAGAAGGTGCGCGCGATTGAAGAAGGACGCCGGGTCGAGCGCGCGCCGATGCGGCGGTACGCGGGCACACTCGGCGCCGTCGTGATTCTCGCCTCCGCGGCGTTTCTCTTCGGGCCCGCGTACATGCGGCACGCGCTTTCCGCGCTGCTCGTCATCTCGCGCAGCGTCGAGGCCGCGGCGCCTTACCGCATCGAGGTCAAGCCTGGCCACGCCACGATTCCGCGCGGCTCGGACCAGGCCATCACGGCCCAGCTCGTTGGCTTCCAGGCCGAGCAGGCATCGCTCATGATCCGGCGATCGCCGACGGCGGATTTCGAGCGCCTGCCGCTGATTCGCGGCGAGAAGGGAGAGTACGGAGCGACCTTGTTCGATGTGGCCGCGCCGCTCGACTACTTCGTCGAGGCGATCGGCGTCCGCTCGCCCATCTACTCGCTCAAGGTCGCGGAGATGCCGTACGTGCAGCGCCTCGAGCTGGAGTACCACTTCCCCGCGTATACGGGCCTGCAACCGAGGAAGATCGAGGACGGCGGCGACATCGCGGTGCTTCGCGGCACGGAAGTGCACGTGCGCGCGTTCCCGACGATGGCATCGGCCGGCGGGCAGATTCTGATCGACGACAAGAGCTCCGTCCCGATGACGGTCAGCTCCGATGGCGCGCTGACCGCACAGTTCACGGCCGATCACGACGGGTTCTACAAGATCGAGCTCGACGCGCCCAACGGCCCGCGCGTCGGCGCATCACCCAAATACTCGATCGACGTCCTCAAGGATCAGCCGCCGTCGGTCTCGTTCGCGAAGCCGGGCCGGGATACGTCGGCGTCGCCGATCGAGGAGGTATTTCTCGAAGCGAAGGCGGAGGACGACTACGGCGTGAAGGCGCTCGAGCTCGTCTACAGCGTCAACGGCGGTGCCGAGAAGACCGTGAAGCTGTTCGACGGCACGAAGCGGATGACGGACGTATCGGCAGGGCACACGATGTACCTCGAGGAGCTGAGCGTCCAGCCCGGCGACTCGATCTCGTACTACGCGCGCGCGCTCGACAACGACGCGGTCGGTGGATCGCAGCGCGGCACGAGCGACATCTATTTCATCCGCGTGCGTCCGCTCAACAAAGACTTCCGCAAGGCCGACTCGCAGGCGGGACAGGGCGGCGGCCAGCAGAATCAGGTCGGCGCGCTTTCCGAACAGCAGCGGCAGATCATCGCTGCCACCTTCAACCTCCAGCGCGATCGAAAAACGCTGAGCGCCGATCGCCTGAAGCAGAGCAGCGTCGTCGTCGCCTTGATGCAGAAGCGGCTGCGCGAGCAGGTGACTGAGCTTCTCGAGAACTTCGCGACGCGCGTCAGCGCGCAGGAGGATCGCTTCAAGAAGATCACCGAATTCCTGAAGCAGAGCGTTCCCGAGATGTCCGGCGCGGAAGCGAAGCTGCAGGCGGCGACCCCGGAGGCGGCGCTCGCGCCGGAACAGCGCTCCCTCGAGTTCCTCCAGAAGGCCGAGGAGGAGTACGAGCTGCAGGTGAGCGCGAGCCGCAACGGCGGCGGCGGCGGTGGGGGCGACAACAAGATGGCCGAGGAGCTGGCGGATCTCTTCGAGCTGGAAGTCGACCGCATGGCGAATCAGTACGAGACCGCGCAGCGTGCGCAGCAGCAGCAGTCGGATCAGAAGATCGACGAGCTGGCAGAGAAGCTGAAGGAGCTGGCGCGGCGGCAGGAGCAGGAGGCTGAGCGGCAGCGGCGGCGGGCGGCCTCGGGCCAGGGATCCGGCGGCGGCGACTCGCAGCGGGCGCTGGCGGAGCAGGCCGAGGAAGCGGCGCGCCAGCTCGAACGTCTCGCGCGCGAAGAGAACCGGCCGGAGCTCGCGCAGTCGGCGCGGCGTCTGCAGCAGGCGGCCGATGCGATGCGCCGCGCGGCGGCGGGCGGCGATCCGAACGCGTCCGCGGAAGCGACGTCCGCGATCGATCAGCTTCGTGAAGCGGAGCGGCAGCTCTCGCAGGCGCAGGCAGGACGCGGGACGCGAGACATCGCCGACGCGCAGCGGCAGGCGGACGCCCTCGCGCGCGAGCAGCAGGACATCCAGAACGACGTCGGGAATCTCGACAGCGCGGGTGATGGCCGCTCGGCCGGAGCGACGTCGACGGGCGAGAAGATCCAGCAGCTCACAGAGCGGAAGAACGCCCTGGCGGGCAAGGTCGATCAGCTCGAGCGCCAGCTCGATCAGACCGCGGCAGCGATGTTCAAGGACGAGCGCGACGCATCGCGCAAACTGACCGAGGCGGCGAACGGCCTCCGCGACCGCCGCGTCCGCGACAAGATCCGGTATTCGAGCTCGATGCTGCGGGGCGGCGGCCAGCCGGGCGACGTGGCCGCGTTCGAGAAGGACATCCAGGCCAACCTCGACGATCTCCGCAACAAGATCGGCGAGGCGGCATCGGCGGTCGGGCATAGCAAGCCGGATGCGACTGCGCAGGCGCTCGACAAGGCACGGCAACTCGCGCAGGGCATGGACTCGCTCGAGGAGCGCATGCGCAACGCCGGCGGCCGCGGCCAGAGCGGGCAGCAGTCGTCCGGCGCGCGCGGTCAGGACGGCCAGCAGCCTCAGGACGGCCAACAGGGCCAGAGCGGCCAGCAAGGTCAGAACGGACGTCAGGGGCAGAGCGGTCAACAGGGTCAAAGCGGCCAACGGGGCCAGAACGGCCAACAAGGTCAGAGCGGCCAGAATGGCCAGCAGGGTCAGAGCGGCCAGAATGGCCAGCAGGGTCAGAGCGGTCAGAACGGCCAGCAGGGTCAGAACGGTCAGGACGGCCAGCAGGGCGGCAACGGCGGCCGCAATAGCGGTGAACCGACCAGCGGCGGGCGCGGCGGCGAGGGTGACACGCGGGGCGGCGCGTTCCAGCCGGCCGCGGGCGCGATGGGCGACAGCCGCCCAGGTCCGGGGCGCTTCTCACCGGAGGACATCCGCCAGTTCCGCGGCGAGATCCGGCAGCGCACGCAGGACGCCGAGCAGCTGCGGCGGCTGTTGAAGGGCCAGAACATCGACGCGAAGGATCTCGATGAGATCCTGGGCGGCCTGCGTCAGCTGGACGACGACCGCGCGTATCAGAATCCCGAGGCGCTCGCGCGGCTCCAGGGATCGGTCACGGAGAACATCAAGCGGTTCGAGTACACCCTGCGGCGCCGTCTCGACGCAAACGCCAATCAGGTGTTCCTGTCAGGCAACGACGACGTGCCCGAGCAATACCGGAAGCTGGTCGAGCAGTACTACCGATCGCTGTCGAAGGCGGGCGGGAAGCAGTAACGACTCCCAACTCCCAACTCCGAAACTATTGCGGATTTGAGAATTGGGAGTTCGTATTGCGGGGAGTTCGTTCACGCTTCGGCTTCGAGCGTCGCCTGGGATGCCGCGCGCTGGCCGGAGAACCCCGAATAGAGCAGCGTGATCGCCGTGTAGATGACCACGACGATCACCAGCCATCGCACCGTCCTGAGATCCAGCGACTTCACGATGTAGGCGGCGAGGAGCACGCCGGGGATTCCGCCGAGCGCCAGCCCCAGCGCGGGGCGCAGGCTGTAGCAGCGGTTCCGGATGAAGCGCAGGCTGCCGACCGGCATCAGGAACGCGCACGATCCCATCATGATCGGGAAAGCGGCGGTGGGGTTCATTCCGAGCAGGCTGATCAGAATCATGCACGGCGCGTAGAGCCCGATCCCCAGCGTCATGAGCGCTCCGAGCATGAAGTTGCCGCCGAGCGCGATCACCAGCCGCACGCCGCGGACGCCGAGGTCCGCGCCCCCACCCGGCAGCAGCCGCATCTGCGTCATGAACATCAGCGCTGCAGCGCAGATCAGCGCGATCCCCATCCCGATCTGGACCTTCTGCTTCGGCCAGCGGCAGACCACTCCCGCGCCAAGCCACGCTCCGAGGACGGCCGCAGCGATCATGCTGAACAACGTGAGCACGTCGACGGGGATGATCGACGTGTAGATGAAGGCCTGGACGACGGTTGGCAGCGTGTGGCCCGCGTTCAGCGTGCCAGGGATGAACCGATCGGGCACCAGCCGCAGCGCCCTGAACACCGCCGTTGTCGTCGCATAGGATCCGATGCCGAGCGTGTCGAAGAAGTTCGTGACCGCTCCGACGCCCGTCTGGACGGCAGTAGGCGGGCGAATATCGGTGGCCGGCCCAGCCGGCGCTCCCTCGCGCCGCACCTGCGCCAGCAGGCGCCCCCACCCGACGACATATGCCCCCGTCAACGCGGCGAGTGCAGCGAGCAGCGCAGAAATCGGATTCATCGGCACAGCTTACACCGGAGCCGCTGAAAAACGCGGACGACGCACACGCTGAGCACTGAACGCGGACTCTTTTTGATCCGTGTCAATCCGTGTTGTTCCGTGGCTCGCGATTGCCGTGCGATCCCTCTTGTTCCGTGGCTGGCGATTGCCGTGGGATCGGTGTTGCTCCGTGGCTCCCGATTGCCGTGGTATCCGTGTTGTTCCGTGGCTCCCGATTGCCGTGCGATCCGTGTTGTTCCGTGGCTCCCGATTGCCGTGGGATCCGTGTTGCTCCGCGGCTCCCGATTGCCGTGGTATCCGTGTTGTTCCGTGGCTCCCGATGTCCGCGTGATCCGTGTTATCCGTGGCTTCCCGCTTTCCGTGAGTTCCGCGGCTTCAACGCCGAGCGGACCTGCGCGACAAGGTCGTCGGGGAGACAGGGCTTGGTGATGAAGCCGTCGCAGCCCGCGGCCTTCGCCTCCTGCCGCGCATCGTCGAACGCGTGGGCGGTCAGGGCGACGATCGGGATGTGGCGCGTCGCTGGATTCGCCTTGAGCGCGCGTGTCGCCTGCCACCCATCGAGGACCGGCATGCTCGCATCCATGAGGATGAGGTCGGGTTGGAGCGCGATAGCCTGGTCGATCGCTTCGCGTCCGTTGCCGGCCGTCTCGACGGCGAAGCCGGAGTACTGGAGGTAGTCGCGATAGAGCTCCCGTGCGTCCTCGAAATCTTCGGCGATCAGCACGAGTGGAAGGGGACGGCCCGGTTTCATCGGGCTGCGGCGTCGCGAGTGAATCCACGAGGGGAGAGCCCGCCCGCGAGTCGGACCCCGTACTTCGCTTCGGTGTCGCGCAGGACGCGGCAGCGCCGCCGGAGCGCGCCGTCGGCGCACACCTTCAGCTCCCCGCGGGCGGTGAGGGCGACGAGGACGACGTTCGCTCTGTGAGCGTTCCGGCAGAGCAGGGCAATCGTCTGCCGACCGTCCTCCGTGAGGTCCGCCCGGCCGGGCATTCGGGCGGTCGGTGAGGTCTTCAGCTGCACGAGATCGAGATTGGAATTGCCAGGATTGTGCCACGCGTAACCGGCTGCGAAGGACGTCCGGTGCGCACCACATGGACGCGCGTCACCAAGAATCACGCGCCGCGGTCACAAAAACGCGCAGAGAGTGGAACCGCCGTGCCCTTGGCGCGGCTCTACTGGAGCAGGTAGCGGAGCGCGTCAGGAAGCCGGCGCGCCCAATCGCGCTCGGTGTGCTGATGGCCGTCCGCTTCGACGTACCGGAGCGTCTCTCGTCCGTAGCCTTTCTCCCGGAGGATGCGGGCGAGCATCCGCGCGTCCCGCAGCGTGGCACTGCCTTCCGAGGTGCCCACGTCCAGGTACACGCGTCCGCGGGTATAGCGCGCTCGTTCGATGAACTGGAGAATCGCGCGTTCTCCAAACCACGTCGACGGGCTCATGACGCCGATGCGGCCGAACGGCGACGGACGCGTGAAGAACGCGTACAGGCTGACCAGGCCGCCCATGGATGACCCGATGCTGATCGTGCTGTCGCGGTCCCTCCGCGTGCGGTACGCGGCGTCTATGCGCGGCTTCAACGTGTCACGAAGGAACGCCACGTATCGGGCCCCGCGGCCGCCGCCGTGCTTCGGATCGGGAAACGGGCTGTATTCCGCGAGCCGCCTTTCGCCGGTGTTGTGCACGCCAACGAAGATCGCCTCCAGGCCGCGCTCCGCGAGGCCTGCAATTGCCGTCTCGAGCCCCCAGGTGTTGCCGCCGAACGCAATCGCCGGGTCGGAGAGATTCTGGCCGTCGTGGAAATAGACCGCCGCGTACCGCCGCCGGGCCGAGCGATAGGACGGCGGCAAGTACACGTCGACGGGGCGTCGGTTCCGCAGCTGGGGAGACCAGACTTCCGAGGTGTGCTTTTCCATGCGGTAGCGCGGGCCTGATAAGGTTTCACCCATGCGACGCGACCGTTACTCGTGGTTCTCACATCGGCTCGGCCGCGACATGGGTCTCATCGTCTACGGCCATTGGGGGCCGCCCATGATCGCATTTCCCACGAGCGGGGGCGACGAAGGGGAGTACGAGCGGCAGGGCCTGGTCGGCGCGATCGGCGGATTGATCGACGCGGGGCGCGTGAAGGTGTTCTCCGTGGACACGAACCATCGCGACGCGTTCGGCAACAGCGCGGCGCATCCCCGGCACCGGAGCTGGATGCAGCGCCAGTACGACGACTACATCGTGCAGGAAGTCGTGCCGTTCGTCCGCCATCACTGCCAGAGCAGCGATATCGCGATCTGGACCATGGGCGCCTCGCTTGGGGGATATCACGCGGCCAACACGCTGCTGAAGCATCCCGACATCGTGAAGCGCTGCTACGCGCTCTCGGGCGTGTACGACATGAAGCGCTTCATGGGCGGGGACTACGACGACAATTTCTACTTCAACAATCCGATGGACTACGTGGCCAATCTGTCGGATCCATGGACGCTCGGGCACCTCGCGACGTGCGAGATCCATCTGGCCACGGGGTCGGGGCCGTGGGAGCGAAGCGAAGACGCGTACGCGTTTTCGCGCGTGCTGTGGAGCCGCGGGATCCGGCACCATCTCGACGACTGGGGTTCAATGGGCGGCCACGACTGGCCGTACTGGCAGCACCAGATGCGTGAGTATTTGTTGAATGCGTGATCCGCGGCTGAAAGGGCGCGCTACGAACTTGGGGCGGTCGCGCTACCAACGTCGGTCCTTTCAGGGCCGCTCCAGCACTCTCTCCAGCAGATACCGCCCGTTCGCGACGACCTGCTCATCATCGATCCACACGTCGCAGTCCCGCGTCAGCACGTCGACGTGGGTGCGCGACTTCCAGTCTGCGCCCGTCTGGCTGCCGTAAGGGTCGCCGAACGCGAGGTGGACGCCCGGGATCTTCTCGTCCTGGAGCAGGACGCCGATCATGCGATCGAGCGCGAGATTCGTTCCGAACGCCAGTTCGCCGACGCGATCGCTGTTCGCGTCGGTGTGACAGTATTGCCAGAACTCTTCTTCGAGATCGCGCCGGTCGCAGCGGGCCTCGATGAGGCGTCCCTTTGCGATCCGCAGGATCAAGGGCGTCGAGGAGAGATCGCCATACTTCGGCCCGAAGTAATCGCCGGCCGTGCCGTTGCAGACGAACACGCCATCGACGGACGCGGGGGTGGTGAACACTTCGCCCGCGGGAAGATTCGACCAGTATTTGGGGCTGATCAGGCCGCTTGTCTTGATCCACGCGAGCCGCGGATCGAAGGTCGCGCTCAGTTCGGTGCCCTGACGGGTGCTGACGCGCAGCGACGAGGCGGTGCGCATACGCTCGCAGAGACGCGTGCTGAGCCGATCGACGAGCCGGTAATCGGCCCGCATGCCCTGCATCATGATCTGAGGCGTGACGCCCACCATGTGCGCGTAGCGGATGCCGCGGCGCTCGACGGTGGCGACGATGTCCATCCGCGCGCCAAGCTCGCCTTCTCTCGGCTGCACGCAGAGGATGCCCGCGTCGGCGCGGTCCAGGGCGTCGAGCACTTCGACGGGCGCCCCGCGAAGCGGCCTCGACGCGACGTGCTCGATGAGCATGCTGTCGATCTCGGCATCCGCGGCTGCGAGCGCCTCGGCCAGGCTCGCGGCCACCTCGCGCGTCGCTTCATCAGCGATCAGCGCGACCCGCTCGCGCGGCTCGATGGCGAGGCAGACGTCGACGGCGTTCCTGGCACCGGGCGCGAGGTCCGTGGACGATGGGCCGAAGACGGCGGGCATTGCTCAATTGTACCAGCGCGGTCCCGAGAGAGCAGACGAACGGCGCATCTTCAGATGCCCGTTCCCTGCGGCGGCACCTCTAAAGAGATCCCTACGTCAGCATCTTTGTACCCGACGCGATACCACGAACGCCGGAACTTGACCGCCGCCTGACGTGACGTTGGCGAGCCCCGTCGCGCTCAGGCGCGTGAGGAAACCGGCAAGACGGCCCCGAAACAGATATGGCGCGAAGTCGACGAGCATCTCGCGCTCGCGGACAGCGTCCTGCTCGCAGACGGGAAAGATCTCGCGGCGCACAGCGATGCGCTCCTGCGCGACCCAGGTACCGTGCGCGCCACTCACCGCGCCCTGGATGACATCGTCCCACTCGGACGCGGAGATCTCCCATCCCAGCGTCACGCCCGTGCCGCCGTACTCGTCGTTCGGCTTGATCACGAAATCCACCTGGCGCTGTCGCAGGTACTCGAGCAGACCGAACGTCCGGCCGCCGCGGGTCGCCGCAGTGTCGCGAACGACGCGCGTCCACGGGACGTGCGCACGGATGGCGGCGAGCTCGTTGCGATCGAACAGGGCATCGAATCGTTCATCGGTGAGGACGGCGAAGAACGCCTTCTTGTGGGGGAGCTTGCAGCGGAACGTGTTCGCCACACAGACGGCGCCCCCGGCATACGCGTCGACGAGCGCCCGGCACTCGTCCGCTCGTGCGATGACATCGTTGATGAGCACGCGGCGGTACACGAGATCAATGGGCTCGCCGCCAGCGACCAGCCGCGATCCGTCGAAAACCAGATCGCGCGGATCCGCGATGATGGTGGGCACGCCGAACGCTCCAAAGGCTTCCTTCAGGAGCTCGAACTCGCTCCACGTCGGGACTTCGCGCCAGTCGACGATCGCGACGCGCGGCGGCCGTGCGGTGCCTCCCCAGTCGCGATAGCTGTCGAGCAGCGCGTCGAGGAGCCGCGGGATCGGTGTGTAGTAGCGCGCGTCGAACTCGCCGCGGAACGCTGCCATGAGCGGCTCGTAGTCGAACAGCTCGGCCAGGCGCTGACTGTAGCCAGCGCCTGCGGGCGATTCCCCGTTGTATTCGGCGAAGCGCAGCGAATCAGGGAGCAGGAACGCGTCCGCGCGCGCCGCCGTGCTGGCGGTGGCGTACCCGGGCTCGATCCGCGCGAGGCGGAGCTCCTCGTCGCTCAACGCGAGCTCGTGCAGCACATCGCGACGATCGAGCGCTGCCGCCACGCGCTCGCCGAGGCGCCACATGGTCTCGGCAGCGCTGACGACCCGCTGCTCGTCGTCTGGCGTGAGAAAGAACGGACGGAGGAACGGACAGAGCAGGCGACCGCCGAACGTCAGGCGACGCTCGCGCATGCGCTGCGCCAGCGATTCGCACGGCGCGCCGACGGTCGCTCGAACGAGCTCGTTCCAGGCGTCACGCGCTTCGCGCATCAATCCTCGATCCCCAATCGCGAACCCGACCCCTACACCGCCGCGGGCCGCGACGGATCGGCGGCGGGCGCTGTCAGTCCCGTCATCTCAGCCCATCGCGGCCACGTCTGCTGCGCGCGGCCATGCAGCGCCCGTTCGATGACGAGGGCCGCCATCTTCTCGACGACGATATCGAAGTAGTGGGGGGTGATGCGATCGCGCTCGAAATCGGGTGCCGGGTTGAGGAAGTCGATCGCGTAGGGCACGCCGTCGCGCACCGCGAACTCGATCGTGTTCATCTCGTAGCCGAGCGCCGTGTTGAGCATCTGCGCATCGCGGACGACGCGTGCGCCGAGCTCGGCGGACAGGTACGCATGCTCGACGAGGTAGCGGCGACCACCCGGGTCATACGCGACCGGAATGATGTCCGTCTGGCCGAACGTGAAGCAGCGGATGTACTGATCGAAGTCGATGAACTCCTGCAGGGTCATGCAGTACGGACCGGTGACGTCGTACGCGGCGATGAGCTCCTGCCGATCGTGGACCTTGTAGACGTGCTTCCAGCCGCCGCCCGAGTACGGCTTCAGAATCGCAGGGCGTCCCACGTAATCGAGCAGCCCGTCCCAGTCGATTGGATAGCCGAGATTCTGCAGCGACTCGGCCACGAGGTCGACGTCCGCCGGATAGGACTTCTGCGGGAGCAGCACCGTCTTCGGCACCGCGACGCCGAGCCGCTGGGCCACGGAGTAGTTGAAGAACTTGTCGTCGGCAGTCCACCAGAACGGGTTGTTGATCACGTAGGTGCCTTCGAGCACCGCATGCTTCAGGAAGCCGCGGTAGTACTCGACCTCGTGCGAGATACGATCGACGATCACGCGATACGCAGACGGCTCGCCCATGCGCGTGCCGGCCAGCTTCACCATGTCGGCGGCGATCCCGTGCTGCTGACCGAGCGCGTTCACGCGCTCGAGAAACGCCGGAGGAAACGCGTACTCGCGTCCGCAGAGCAGGCCGATCTTCACGACTCCCTCCTGTTCCCCGCGCGGGTCTCGTCCACGAGCCACCGCACCACGGCACGCAGATCGCCGGTCTCGCGATAGACCTTCAACTGCTGGTCCGCGCTGGTGCCCTCGGCAAGAATCGTCCGCACGTACTCGGCCGCTTCGCGGCTTCCGAGTTCATCCAGTTCGTCGTCGAGGAACTCGAGCAGCTCGAGCGCGAGGTCGCGCATCGGCACTTCCTTACGGCGACCGAAGTCGATGAGCTGTCCGTCGATTCCGTACCGTGCGGCGCGCCACTTGTTCTCTTCGACGAGCGCGCGCGCGTAGATCCGGAAGCCGAGATTGCTCCGCCGGAGGCGGTACAGCTTCACGACGATCGCCTGCGCGAGCGCGGCCAGCGCGATCGTCACTCGCGGCGAGGTTGGGACGTCGCAGATGCGGAATTCGAGCGTGCCGAACGTCGGATGCGGGCGCAGGTCCCACCAGATCTTCTTGCCGTTGTCGATGCAGTGCAGATCCACCAGCGTGGTCAGATACTCGTCGTATTGGCTCCACGACGTGAAGTGCTCGGGGATGCCGCTGCGGGGAAAACGCCTGAATACGGTGGTGCGGTACGACTTCAGGCCCGTGTCGCGCCCCTGCCAGAACGGCGAACTGGCCGACAGGGCGAGCAGGTGCGGCAGGAAGTACCGCGCCTCGTTCATCAGCTCGATCGTGCTCGTCCGATCGGGAACGGCGACGTGGATGTGCAGGCCGAAGATGAGCAGCGATCGCGCGAGCTGTTGCAGCTCTTCGACGATGTGCTCGTAGCGCTCGCCCGGGGAGATCACCTGATCCATCCACCGGGAGAACGGATGCGTTCCGGCGGCGGCAATCCTGAGCCCGACGCGCTCGGCGCTTTCCGCCAGCTCACGGCGAATGCGGCAAATCTCCGTCTCGAGCTCGCGGACGTCGGCACAGATCTTCGTGCCGACTTCGACGATCGACTGGTGCAGCTCGCGCTTCAGTTGATCGCCGAGCGCGGGCGCGCCCGACGCGAGCAGCTCCGACACGTGCGAACGCAGTTCCCACGTTTCGGGATCGACGATCTGGAACTCTTCTTCGACGCCGATGGTGAAGGCGTGATCGGCCGGCACCGGCCGATCATAGTTCAAGCGCTGCGTAGCCCTCGCGGAGCGCATCGCCGAGGACCACGGTGCCGTCCACTTCGAGCCACGCGTGTGCGGCAAACCGTTCGCCGGTCCGGACGCCGAGCCGGACGTGCGATTCGCGCCCGCGACGTGCGAGCAGGCCGTGCAGTGCGAGCGCCTGGACCAAACAGGTCGCCCGCGGCACGTAGCGCGACGCAGCAACGACGGCCCAACGAAGACGTTCGGTCGTGGCATCCCGCGTGCGGCCGTGGACGCGCCACCGACCGACGCGCCAGGCGCTGGACCAGGGCAGGATCGTGAGCAGCAGACGCGCCAGCGCAACCGCTCCCCACGCGCGCATTATGAGAACCTGATCGTCCCGTGAATGCTGAAAGAACGCGATCCCACGCATTGCGAATCCCGAATCCGATCCAGGACCCCGGCCTCCCTCAGCGTCAGATCCCGAGGTCCCGCCCCTTCAACTCGCTGGGCGTAATCATCTCCTCGATCCGGTGTGCCAGATTCCAGTGCTCGTCCCAGAGGGCCTGCGGGAGGTGCCGTCCAAACATGCGAAAGAAATCTTCCTGACCGGCCACTGCCTCGACCCACTCCGCCGGGTCAACGCGCAGCAGCGCTGTCAGCTCCTCGTTCGAGATGTCGAGCCCTCTGCGATCGATCCCTTCGACGGGCGGGATGAAGCCGATCGGCGTCGCGAGCGCCTTGCCTCGTCCTTCGGTGCGCTCGAGCACCCACTTGAGCACCCTCAGGTTGTCGCCGAAGCCGGGCCACAGAAACCGTCCTTCTTCGTCCGTGCGGAACCAGTTCACGCGGAAGATGAGCGGAGGCCTCGTGATCGAGGCACCGACCTCGAGCCAGTGCGCGAAGTAGTCACCCATGTTGTAGCCGCAGAACGGCCGCATCGCCATGGGATCGCGCCGCAGCACGCCGACCTTGCCCGTCGCGGCGGCAGTCGTTTCGGACGACAGCGTCGCGCCGAGAAACGTGCCGTGACGCCAGTTCCAGGCTTCGTAGACAAGCGGAACGCGCCGCTGACGACGCGCGCCGAAGAGAATTGCGTCGATCGGGACGCCGTTTGGATTCTCGAATTCGGGTGACAGCGTCGCGCACTGCGACGCCGGCGTCGTGAAACGGCTGTTGGGGTGCGCGGCCTTTTCGGTCGATTTCGGCGTCCATGGGCGTCCCTGCCAGTCGATGGCTTCGGCCGGCGGCGGATCGTCGTGCCCTTCCCACCAGGGCGTGCCGTCAGAACGCAGCGCCACGTTCGTGTAGATCGTGTTGCGCTGAATCATGTCGAACGCCGTCGGATTCGTCCGGCGGCTGGTGCCGGGGACGACGCCGAAGAAGCCGAACTCGGGGTTCACGGCCCAGAGGCGTCCGTCGCTGCCGGGCCGCAGCCACGCGATATCGTCGCCCACCGTTGACGCTTTCCAACCCGGCATCGAGGCGGGCGGCACGAGCATCGCGAGATTCGTCTTGCCGCACGCCGACGGAAACGCGCCCGCGATGTAGTGCTTCGTGCCCGCGGGGCTTTCGAGCCCGAGGATGAGCATGTGCTCGGCGAGCCATCCTTCGGTCTTCGCCATCCAGCTCGCGAGCCGCAGCGCGAGGCATTTCTTGCCGAGGAGCGCATTGCCGCCGTAGCCCGAGCCGATCGACCAGACGCTGTTCGACTCCGGGAAATGCATGATGAACCGGCGATCGGGGCTGAGATCGCCGATCGAGTGGAGACACCGCGTGAAATCGTCCGATGCGCCCAGGTGATCGAGCGCAATCGTCCCGGCCCGCGTCATGATCTGCATGCTGAGGACGACGTACTTGCTGTCGGTGATTTCGACGCCGACTTTCGAGAAGCGTGAGCCGGGGGGACCCATCAGGAACGGCACCACGTACATTGTCCGTCCCGACATCGCGCCCGTGAACAGGTGCGTGAGCTTTGCCTTGGCCTCGGGGGGCGCCATCCAGTTGTTGTTCGGGCCCGCGTCTTCCTCCCGCTCGGTGCACACGAACGTCAGGTGCTCGGTGCGCGCGACGTCGTGCGGGGCGCTTCGGTGGAGATAGCAGCCGGGGAGCTTCGCCTGATTCAGCTCGATCAGCTCGCCTGAGGCGAGCGATTCGCGAACCAACTGATCCCGTTCCGCTTCGGAGCCCTCGCAGACGAGGACGCGATCCGGCGTCGTCATCGCGGCAACC
>JBKPQB010000033.1:0-7900 GCA_046733875.1 Acidobacteriota bacterium | reverse complement strand
GCCTCCATGTCGCCGTGGAAGTCGAGGTGATCGCGCGTGAGATTCGTAAAAATGCCGGCCGCAAAACGCACATCGTCGACCCGGTGCAGCGCGAGCGCATGCGACGACACTTCCATTGCGCACGCGCCGCAACCTTCGCTCACCATCTCGCGCAGCAGCTTTTGAAGGTCCGGCGCTTCCGGCGTCGTTCGCGCGGCCTCGATCTCGCGCGAGCCGCTCCGATAACCGACGGTTCCGATACGGCCGCACTTCATTCCGGCCGCTTCGAAGATCGACGCCAGTATGTAGGAGGTCGTTGTCTTCCCGTTGGTGCCGGTGATACCGACGAGCACCAGCTCTTCACTCGGATTTCTGTAGAACGCCGCTGCCAGCGCCGCGAGCGCCGCACGATCGCTCGTCACCTCGATCCAGGGCACGGCGGCGCCCGTAGGCTGTCTGCTTTGTGCAACGACCGCGATCGCTCCATTCGCGATTGCCTGTGACGAGAACGCCGCACCGTCCGCATGCGCGCCGCGCAGGGCGACGAACAGATATCCAGGTTTTACCTGGCGCGAGTCGTACGCGATCCCGCGAACGGGAGACCGAACGGACGACACTCCCGCCAGCTCCGAGCGAAGGACGCTCTTCGGCACGCGGCCGAGCAACTCCGCGAGCGTCATTGCGTCGCGCCTCCGGAGACCGCCGCACCCAGCGGATGTCTATCGAGCCTCAGCGTGCAGGCTTCGCCCGGAACCAGCGCCGCGCCCGCTTCAGGCGTCTGGGAAATGACGAACCCGTCGCCGCTCATGCGCGCCGTCAACCCCATATGTGAGAGCGCGCCCAGGGCTTCGCGCGCGCTGAAGCCGCGCAGATCCGGCATGACGCCGGCGCGCGCGAGCTCGAGCGCTGCCGTCTGATCGCTGTCGATCCTGGCTGGCTGCGCAATGACCTCGCTATCGTCCGCCGAGCGGCGGGCCAGCAGGACCGGAGGTGCCGGATTCAGCGTTGGCGGAATTCCGAGATAGGTGAGCGCGGATTCGGCGATCCGCTTGAAAACGGGAGCCGAGACCGCGCCGCCCGTGTACCCCGCGCCATGCGGCGAATCCATCACGACGAGAATGGCGAGCGCCGGCTTGCGGGACGGCACGAACCCCACGAATGAGGCGTTGTAGTCGGATTTTTGATAATGCCCGTTGACGAGCTTCGCCGCGGTGCCCGTCTTGCCCGCAATCGTGTAGCCGGGGATCTGCGCAGCCTTCGCGGTGCCGCGTTCGACGACCTGCTCCATGATCGTGGTGAGCGTCGCCGCGGTTTCGGCCGTGATCGTCTGGCGCAGAATCTTGTGTGGCACCTCGACGCGGCGGCCGTCCTTCAAAAACGCGCGCACGACGCGGGGCTCGAGCAGATGCCCGCCATTCGCAACCGAGCTTGCCGCGGTGACCATCTGGATCGGCGTCACACCGATCTGATAGCCCATCGAGACGGACGCAAGTGCGCTCGGATCGAGACTGGCGATGTTCCAGACGATCCCGGGCGTCTCGCCCCGGAAGTCCGGCGCGAGCGTCTGGCCGAAGCCGAAACGGCTGACGTAGTCACCGAGCGCCTGCGCCCCTACCCTCATCCCGACCTTGATCGCGCCGACGTTGCTGGATTTGACGATGACGTCGGTGAACGGAATGACGCCGTACCGGTGCGTGTCGTGAATGGTCCGCGACCCGAAGGTGATCGAGCCCGGGCTCGTATCGATGAGCGTGTCCGGCGTGATGACGTGGTGTTCGAGCGCCGCTGACGCCGTGACGATTTTGAACGTGGAGCCGGGCTCGTAGAGCGTCTGGATCGCACGATTCCGCCGCTCGTCGTCATCTGATTTCGTAAAGGCGTTCGGGTTGAAGGTCGGCCAGTTCGCGAGCGCCAGGATCTCCCCGGTGTTCGGATCCATGATGATGGCGCTTCCACCGGCCGCGTGGTTCTCCTCGACGCCGATCCTGAGCTCGCGTTCGGCGACGTACTGCAGGTATTGGTCGATCGTCAGCTCGATGCCCGCGCCGGCCGTCGACGGGCGCTCGACGCGGCTGAACAGCGCGTGCCGCTTCGCGTCGCTCTGAATCAGGATCTTGCCGTCGTGCCCGCGGATCTGCGAGTCGTAGGCGGATTCGATTCCGCCCAGCCCGACGTTGTCGAGGCCGACGTAGCCGATGACGTGGGCCGCCAGTTCCTTCTTCGGATAGTAGCGCCGGTTCTCCTTGAGAAAGATGATGCCGGGAAGGTCAAGGTCCCGAACCGCACGGGCCTCGTCGGGCGAGAGCTGACGCGCCAGGTAGACGAAGGCACCTCGCCGGCGAAGCTTCTTCGCCATATCGATGCGCCGCTCGGCCGTGCACCCATCGAGCGCGCCGCAGACCTGGCGCGCCACCTGATCCGGATTTTCTATGTCGGACGGGTCGGCCGCAATCGTATCGGCGTCCACGCTATAAGCGAGCACGCGGCCGTTTCGATCGAAGATCTCTCCGCGCTTGGCGGGCGGCGTGACCGTCCGCATCTGCTGACGGTCGGCGCGCGCCATGAGATCCGCGTGATCGATGACCTGGAGATAGAAGAGGCGCGCTTCGATCGCCGCGGTCCAGCCGACGAACAGGATCGCGCACACCGCGATCCGGCCCGTGAGGACCATCCGCCAGTCCGCCGGCCGATCGCCCCCGGCGCGCCGGACGGACTGCACGCGCTGCAGCAACGGCCGCCACCGCAGGCTGAATCTGTTGCTGACGTGCTGCTGGGTCACGTCGCCCTCAACGCGCCGCGACAATCGATCTCTCCGGGGGCGCCGCCGGCGTCACCCGTTCGATCACGATGGCCTGGTCGCGCCCCGGCGCGACGAGATGGAGCTGCTGGGTCGCAATCTTCTCGATGCGCCGCGGCGCTCGCAGGGTCTCGATCTCGAGCCGGAGCTGGCGGTTGATCTCCTCTTCAGCCGCGCGGTCCTGCTGCATCCGCTCGATGCGGTAGCCGTGGCGCACCAGCTCGAAGTGCTGCCAGGCCGAGAACAGCAGCACCACGGCGAGAAAGATGCCGATGCCCATCGACCGCCAGAGCTGGCGCTGCCGGGCGGCATCGACCTCACGGATGATCGGATTGTTCCGAACGTCCTTCTTGATCGCGTATTCGAAATCGACCGCGCTCATGCGAGCCTCTCAATCGCGCGCAGCTTGGCGCTGCGCGATCGGGGATTGCGCGCTACTTCGGCCTCGCTGGGGAGGAGCGGCCGCTTGGTGAGGACCCGCACCATCAGCGCTCCGCGCTCCAGCGCGCGGAACGCGTGCTTGACGATGCGATCTTCGAGAGAGTGAAAGGTGATGACCGCGAGCCGCGCGCCTTCGCGCAGCCGGCGGACCGCCGCCGCCAGAAACGCGTCGAGGCCGTCCAGCTCACGGTTCACCCAGATGCGAAGCGCCTGGAACGTGCGCGTGGCCGGGTCAATCCGCTGATATCCGCGCTGTGGAATCGCTCGCCGCACGATCGAGGCGAGCTGTGCCGTGGTCGTAATACTTGCTTCGCGCCGCGCGGCTGCAATCGCTCGTGCGATCCGCCGGGAGTACCGCTCCTCGCCGAACTCGAAGATCACGTTCGCGAGCTCCTCTTCGCCGGCCGCGCGAATCAGGTCGGCGGCTGTCGGCCCCTGGCTCTGATCCATGCGCATGTCGAGCGGCTCGTCGCGCCGGAAGCTGAAGCCTCGCCCCTCCGCATCGAGCTGCATCGAGGAGACGCCGAGGTCGGCGACCGCGCCGTCCACGGTCGAAATCCCGTTGGAGTCCAGCACCTGCGCGAGCTCGCGATAGTCCGCGTGCACGAACATGACGCGATCGCCGTACGACGCGAGTGCCTCGCGCGCGAGCGCGAGCGCAGCAGGATCGCGATCGAGCGCGACGATGCCCGCCGCGCCGCCGTCGAGGAGCGCCCGCGCGTGGCCGCCGAGACCGACGGTGCAATCCACGAACAGACCGCCGCGCGAGGGCTCGAGCAGGCTCACGACTTCGCCCGCCATCACCGGTTCGTGGTGCATGGCCTCAGATACCGAAGGCGGCAAGCGCACGCGCGTCATCGTCCGTGTAGGGCTCGCGCTGGAGCTTGGCGACGAATCGTTCGTGGTTCCAGATGTCGACGTAGTCGTACTGGCCGAACACATCGACGTCGCCCGACATCCCGGCCGACTCGCGCAGACGCTGATGAATGACCACGCGCCCCTGCGCATCGATCTCCGCCGATTGCCCGAAGTAATTCACGCGATCGAAGAACTTCAACCGAGCAGGATGCGCGCTTGGCACCTGGGCCAGTTTCTCTTCGAGGGTGAGCCAGACCGGCAGCGGGTAGATGCGGACGTACTCCCCCGTGAGGCTCGTCACGAACAGCTCGGTCCCGTGCTTCCCCTCGATGAGGGCACGGAAGGCGTTCGGGATCTTGAGCCGCCCCTTGTCATCGATCTTGGCGGCGTAGTTGCCACGGAGCACGGTCGTTTACTCCACTTTGCTCCACAAAATTCCACCGCGATAGTAGAGGACGCCTCCTTGGGTGTCAACGCCAAAATGCAGAGCCCTTTGGGCTTACGTTTTTGCTTCGCCAGCGAAGGAGCGGCGAAGCCGTGTCCCAGCGTGCTACGATGCGCAGTTCTGGTGGCTGTGAAATCCAGGAACTGAGAAAAGCGTTCGCTACAGCGCGGCGACGCCTTCTGCTCCAAGTCGCCGGGGCGCAGGCAGTGCGCCCCGCCGGAGCGGAGCGGGGCAAGGGGCCCCCGCGCGCGACGGCGAAGGGGGGCCGGCGGGGCGAAGCCCGCGGAAAAGCATGCTCAGAGCGGGACTGATTGGACTGCCATCAACCGGCAAGACCGCGCTGTTTCACCTGCTCACGAGCGCCCGCGATGCGCCGCGCGGCGGTGGACGCCAGGAAGCGAACGTTGGTATTGCGCGCGTGCCCGACGAGCGGCTCGACAAGCTCACGGCGCTGTTCAGCCCGAAGAAGCACGTCCCCGCGACGGTGGAATTCGCCGACATGGGAGGGGTGGCCACGAAACCCGGCGCCGCCGCGCTGCTCGATGTCGCGGCCTTTCGCAGTGCCGACGCGCTCCTCCACGTTGTCCGGCTGTTTCGCGATCCGTCCATTCCGCACGCGTCAGGATCCGTAGATCCCTCTCGCGACGTGCGGATGATGGAAGACGAACTGATCCTCGCGGACCTCGGGGTCGTTGAAAAACGGCTCGAACGTCTCGAGCGCGATCTGAAGAAGTCGGCGGGGAACGCGGAGCTGCGGACGGAGCAATCGATCCTGCAGCGGTGCCGCGAGGCGCTCGAAGGCGGGCGGCCGCTGCGCGCGCTGCAGCTCGATACAGAGGATGCGAAGCGGCTGCGGGGATTTCAGTTCCTCTCATCGAAGCCGCTGCTGCTCGTCCTGAATCTCGACGAAGCGGATCTTCCGAACGCCGATCGCGCGGTCGAACTCGCCGGCCTGCAGGACTTCGTCCACGGCGCCGCCACCAGCGCCGTTCCCATCTGCGCGAAGATCGAACTGGAAATCGCGCAGCTCGATGCCGCCGACGCGCAGGCCTTCATGGCCGACCTCGGCCTTCGGGAATCGGGACTCGATCGCGTCATTCGCGCCAGCTACGATCTGCTCGGCTACATCTCGTTCTTCACGGTCGGCGAAGACGAGTGCCGCGCGTGGTCGATCCCGCGCAACACGCCGGCGCAGATCGCCGCCGGCGAGATTCACACCGACATCCAGCGCGGCTTCATCCGCGCGGAGGTCGTCCGCTACGAGCACCTGCTGGAGCGCGGATCGCTCGCGGCGTGCCGCGAGCACGGCGAGCTTCGCCTGGAGGGCAAGGAGTACATCGTGCTCGACGGCGACGTCATCAACTTCCGCCACGCCACATGATAGGATTCCGGCGTTCCCCGTAATGTCGATTCGGACGATTGTCGTCTGCGAAGCGCAGGTGCCGTTCGTCCACGGCGGCGCGGAAACGCACGTCAGGGAGCTTACGCGCGAGCTCGTCGCGCGAGGCTACCAGGCGGAGCTGGTGAGCATTCCGTTCAAGTGGTATCCGAAGGACGAAATCCTGCCGCACGCGGCCGCGTGGCGGCTCATCGATCTGAGCGAAAGCAATGGCCAGCGGATCGATCTCGTCATCGCGTCGAAGTTTCCGACGTACTTCGTGCGTCACCCGAACAAGGTCGCCTGGCTGATCCATCAATATCGCGCCGCGTACGAACTGTGCGGGACGCCGTTCAGCGACTTCGGGCATAACGAGGCGGACGTCGGCCTGCGTGACACGCTGATCCGCCTCGATACGCAGATGCTGGGCGAGTGCCGGCGTCTCTTTGCGAACGCCAAGAACACGGCCAGCCGCGTTGAGAAATACAACGGTCTCCGCGCCGAACCGCTGTATCATCCGCCCCGGCTCGCGCCCCGGCTGGTGAGCGGCCCGTACACGGACTACGTGCTCTCCGTTGGCCGCATCGAATCCGTCAAACGCGTGGATCTGCTCGTTGGCGCGATGGCCCACGTGCGTCCTCCGCTGCGGCTCGTCGTAGCCGGCGACGGCACGCAGCGTGCGAACGTCGAAGCGCTCGCGGCGCGGCTCGGCGTGGCGGATCGGATCGATTTTCTGGGTTCCGTTGCAGACGATGCGCTCGTGGACCTCTATCGCGAGGCGCTTGTCGTGGCGTATCCGCCGTACGACGAGGACTTCGGCTACGTGACGCTGGAAGCGTTTCTCGCGAGGCGTGCGGTGATCACGGCAACGGATTCCGGCGGCCCGAACGAGTTCGTCGCGCAGGGCGTGAACGGGTTCGTCTGCCCGCCCGAGCCCGAAGCGTTTGCAGCGGTGATCAACGAGCTTGCCGGCGATCGCCGGAAGGCCAAGGCGCTCGGGGATGCCGGATACGACCGCGCTGTGCAGGTAACCTGGGACGGCGTGATCGAGAAGCTGGTCTCGTGACGAAGCTGCTGATTCAGATCCCGTGCCTCAACGAGGCGGCGACGCTGCCGGCGACGCTCCGCGATCTGCCGCGCAGCATCCCCGGGATCGACGTCATCGAGGTCGTCGTCATCGACGACGGTTCGCGCGACGGCACGGCGGACATCGCGCGCGCGAACGGGGTCGATCACATCGTGCGGCTGCGCCGGAACAAGGGGCTTGCCGCGGCGTTCCAGGCGGGCATCGACGCGTGTCTCAAAGCCGGTGCGGACTTCATCGTCAATACCGACGCCGATAACCAGTACAGCGGGCGCGACATTCCCCGTCTGCTCGAGCCGCTGCTGCGAGGCGACGCCGATATCTGCATCGGCGATCGCAACATCGCCGAAGTACAGCACATGTCGTGGCGTAAGCGACAGCTCCAGCGACTTGGGAGCTGGGTCGTGCGGCAGGTTTCGAATACGACCGTGCCTGATACGACGAGCGGGTTTCGCGCCTACACGCGGGAGGCGGCGCTGCGGATGACGATCGTCTCGGAGTTCTCGTACACGCTCGAGTCGATCATCCAGGCTGGGAAGAAGCGGATGGCCATCGCGCACGTGCCGGTGGAGACGAACCCGCGCACGCGCGAGTCGCGGCTCTTCGACAGCGTGTTCTCGTACGTGAAGCGCTCCGGCGCGACCATCGTGCGCATCTACGCGATGTACGAGCCGCTGAAGGTGTTCACCTACATCGGGATGGCCATCTTCGGCGTGGGCCTTGTGCTGGCCCTGCGCTTCCTCTACTTCTATTTCTTCAGCACGACCTACGGCACGCGGTTCCTCCAGTCGTTGATCCTGTCGGCCGTGCTGATGATCGTCGGGTTCCAGGTCCTGCTGATTGGCCTGCTCGCCGACGTCATCTCCGCCAACCGCAAGCTGCTCGAGGACGTCGTCTATCGCGTCCGCACGCTCGAAC
>JBKPQB010000032.1:0-41288 GCA_046733875.1 Acidobacteriota bacterium | reverse complement strand
TCGGTGTGGCGTTGCTCTCGGTTGCCTGCAGCGCCTGTCAGAGCACGTATCAGCCTGCCACGCCGTCCCCGATCACTCCTGCGAGTGTCGCGGCGTCCACAGGTGCCTCTGTGGCGACGACCGCGCGTACGACGCAGGGACTCGCACAGCAAGCAAGCAGCAATGGCGCGGCAGGTCAGATGCCTGCCTACTACGACGGTCAGTTGTTCACGGTGAATATGAAGGAGATGCCGGACGATGCTTCCGCGTCGTTGATCGCGAACAACCCGAGTATCAATGAAATCTATGCCTCGAATGATCTGGACGAGGAACAAGATTTCATTCCCGTGATCGATGCGATCCAGGGTGAGGGCTTTAATCCACTGTGGCAACAAATCCTCATCGTGTTCAACGCGGGGTTTACCCCTCATCAGTTCGTTTCTGAGGAGGAGATCGACGCGGCGGCCGCCGGATCCAACCCTGAAATCACGCTGGTCAAGACTGACGAAATGTATCGTTGTTCCGTGGTCGGCAAGAAATAGCCAAGCGACTCGGCGCGCAGAGCGCAAAAAGGAGTGTGCCTGATGAAGTTCGCCATCGTTCTCGTTGTCCTCGGAGGATTCGGGTTGACAGGGTGCTCGAAGGCAAACCCGCTGGGACCCGAGTCGACCACGGGTACTGCTTCGACTGCTGGCGGCATTTCTCCCACAGCAAGCAGGCCGGATTCGCTGCCGCCGTCGCCGGATGCGGGCTTTGGATTCAACGGGGTCGTCAGTGGGTTTCGAACCGGTCGCGTCTTTGTGAGCGGAGGCGGCACCTTCGATCTTGCGAGCGGCTTCGTCAAGTCGTCGGGAGGGTTTAGCTGCCTGGAGGACGTGATGCAAGGGCCGCTCAGCCTGAGCATCAATCCAGATGACCCCGGGCCCTGCCTCGCGGGACAGGGCGTCCGGTGGGATACGGCCAGCCTGCTCCCCGGCACGACGTTCAAGTGCACCGGCGCTGCTACCGAACCGCTGAAGCCGGCTACGACCGATGCGACGACTGTCGTGCTGGCGGCTGACTTCTATCGGGCCGGCGACGGTAACGACGAATCGTTCACCGCCCAGATGATCGTGTCGGAGACGGATCTCGCGCCCGAGATCACGGGTCTTCAGAATCTCTGGGTACAGGGAGTCGGATGTGGCGACGCGATCGTGCACTTCAGCGAGTAGCGCGCCATCAAGGTCGGCCCGACGCATGATTGCTTGTGGACAGGCGACCAAAGCGGCCGGCGCTTCGCGAACGTGCGCGTCACGCGGATGAAGTGAGCGGCGCCGTGCAGGATGAGCGGCCCGCGGGCCACGGTGGTGGCTCCGCGGTCCGGCTCGTGCTGTGCTCGGTCCTCTTTTGGAACGCGCTGCCGGTGTTCTTCGCGAGTCAGAGGCTCTTCTTTTTCGACGTACGTCTCGTCCGCCGATACAACTCACGCGCGATCACAGAAATTGATTCCTTCTTTCGCAAACCGGAAAAGTCATTGTTCCGCAAGCACGCTCGTTTGTCGATTTCTGGCGTCGCGTAATGCGGTCCTGAACGTCCCCATCCCGGACCGGACAACGTTCCGCGGATTTCGCTAACTGGTCACCCTCCGTTTGAACGTCGCGGGCGTGGAACGTGGTGCGCCCATCGTCGTTGCATATTTGCTCAAACCTGAGCATTCCAAAGCCGAGTTGCTTGACGGTGATATCATCGTGCCGTCAGTTCGATTCGACGAGAACGTGCCGATCAGCAGCAATTTGAGTGCTTATCATGTGGTGCGGTCTCCGGCGCAGAGCGTTTTCCCCCCATCGCCTCTCAATCGTAGTTGCGCTAGCAAGCTTCGCTGCCGGATGTGGCGAACGCGCCGTCACCCAGATCACTGGGCCGGGTGCCGTGACGAAGTGTCAAACGGCGCTCACGGGCCTGCCCACGCCCCTTCCATCATCGGCTGCTCGTCTGTCTGCGACCGTCTCCACGAACCGGGAGTGTCTGTGGACGATTGAGAGCGAGGCATTGTGGATTCAGGTCACTCCGAACTCCGGCCAAGGTGAGGGATCCGTGAGCGTCGTGGTGGCAGAGAACCCCGCCGCGACCGAACGCGCTGCGGCCCTCGTCGTAAACGGGAGCCGCGTGGCGGTTTCTCAAAACGCCGCCCCGTGCCGTTTCGAGCTAGGCAGTTCCTCCTCGCGAGTCTCGCCCGAGGGGGGTCCTTTCAAGGTTTCAGTTTCCGCTGTCTCGGGATGCAAGTGGAGTGCATCTAGCGGGGTACCCTGGGTGCGGGTCCTGAGCTCAGACGTGACCGGCGATGGCAGCGCAGAGTTCTTTGCTGACGTGAACACGGCCGGAGAGAGACATGGAACGGTAACGATTGCAGGGTTGCCCCACATCGTTGAGCAGACCGCAACCGCTTCGCCGCCAGCCCCGTCGCCACCGCCGAGTCCAGCGCCAGAGCCGACACCAAGTCCGACACCGGTGCCCCCGTCTCCGACACCAAGTCCCACGCCAGGACCGCCCCCAACTCCGACGCCAAATCCGCCGCCAGTGCCTGCGCCGCTGACGCTGGTCACGGAACCAAGCACAATGCCCGTGGGCTACATGGGCGAGCGGTTCGCAGGCCTCAAGGTGCGTGCCCATGGCGGGACAGGCCCGTATCGGATTACTGGCACGAACCTTCTCGGTTGGCCGAGTTCGCTTGACTACAGGGTCGACGCTGTGGCCGGAACAGCGGAATGGCAGGGCATTGTGACGCGGGTAGGCGAGTTCCCGGTCCGGATGGCGGTGGAAGACTCTGCTGGCGCGCGCAGCGAGCTGATGCTGACCTTTGTGTTCAAGCCAGCGCCCACGGCTGCGCTGAAGGTGATCATGGAACCGAACAAAATGCCGGTAGGCTACTTGGGGGAGCGGTTCGCCGGCGTCAAGGTGCGTGCCCAAGGCGGGACAGGCCCGTATCGGATTACTGGCACGAACGTTGGCGGTTGGCCGAGTTCCCTTGACTACAAGGTCGACCCTGTAGCGGGAATAGCGGAATGGCACGGCACAGTGACGCGCGTAGGCGAGTTCCCGGTCCTGATGGAGGTGGAAGACTCCGCTGGCGCGCGCGGCGAGCTGATGCTGACCTTTGTGTTCAAGCCAGCGCCAACATCCCTTCCGGACTTTTGACCTTCGGCGTCCGAAGTCGATACCCGACAGGACAACCAGATATCTGGCCCACGAGCAGCGCGCGGAGAGTCGGTTCCTGTATGACAAGTTCCCCGACAGCAGCAGCGTGGATCGGTACGTCAGCGACTTCGATTGTCACGTCTACTATCCGCGCGAGGTGGAGCTGCTGTTCCGGCTCACCGGGTCTCACGTCGAGGCGTGGTTCGGCGACTATTCGATGCGGCGGCTGCGCACCTCGAGCCGGCATCCGATTGATGTTGGAGTGAAGAGTGTGGAGTAACGCTCGGCTCACCCTGCTGTGACCACAATCGCGCAGCACGATCTGGGTCCCGACTTGCGATACGCGTGCGGCACCGTCGAGTCGAAGTAGATCGAGTCGCGCGCCTCGAGCGTGTGCTGCTCGTCTCCGATGTGCACGATCAGCGTTCCTGATACCACGTAGATGAAAACGAAAGTGGTTTTTCCTGATAGTTAATCAGTAATGTGCGGATCACCAAAGGACTGAGAGATGACGTCGATCGTGTACGCGCCTGTCGGCCTCGCCGCTGTGTACCACGCGGTGGCTTTCAAGGTCGATACCGTCATCATCCCGAACGGTTCGAAGTCGTCGCGGCACCTTTGGAGGACTGCACCACGTGCTCCAGCACGCCGCGGGCTATTTCCGCCGTCTGCTGTCCGCCGCAGCCCGCCGCGACCTCGCCGCGGCCATCGTCGACTACCAGCGCGGGCTGACGCCGCTCGTCGTCCCACTGCGTCTCGTCGACCACTACGCGCGTCTGCACGACGTCCGATATCTCTGCGATCAGATATACCTGAATCCGTATCCACACGAATTGATGTTACGGAACCGTGTCTGACGCGCTCGCCTCGAAGGAGCAGCAGTCGCGTCCGCACGACCCTGTCCGACTCACCATCAGCCGCCGCAACCCGTGTCCGGTCCGCCAACGATTGGCCGATCCGTTCGGAACGGTATGACGTGCTGTACTGGATGATTGCCGCCAGACGAGCCGCGTGGGACTTTCGCGCTCATTCCTCGTCGTGTCTTCCATCGCTGAGTTTGTGAGAACGGCGGCGCCGCTCTCGAATCGGCCCGTTTAGAATGTGGACGCCGGCCGCCGCCCACCGTGGCCGCCGTCGGCGTATGTCCAACGATTGTGAGCCGCGACGCCCGTCAGTGGTCGCGCGGCTCGACCGCGCGCCGAGTGATGACCGGATGACGACACCTTCTGTCGATCCATCGGAGCTGACGTTTCTCGCCGGCGGCGGCGAGATGGGTGCCCGCATGCGGGCGCTGGACTGGTCCAAGACACCAGTGGGGCCACCTCAGAAGTGGCCGCAGAGTCTGCGCAGCACCGTCAGCATGCTGCTGCCGTCGAAGGCGCAGATCTGCCTCTTTTGGGGACCTGAATTCATCGTTCTCTATAACGACGCGTACCGACCCGTGTTCGGCGCCAAGCATCCTGACGCACTCGGCCGCCCCGGTCGCGAAGCCTGGCGCGAGATCTGGAGCAATCAGCTGCACGGCTTACTCGAAGGCGTCGTTCAGACGGGCGAGGCGTTCTGGGCACGCGACCTCCTGTTCGAGCTCGAGCGCTACGGGTTTCCAGAGGAAACCTACTTCGATGTCTCGTACGACCCGGTACGGGTGGAGACCGGCACGGTGGGCGGCGTGTTCTGCATCGTCACCGAGACGACGGAGCGTGTCGTCGGTGAGCGGAGGCTGGCACTACTGCGCGATCTAGCCGCGCGTAATGCTTCCGCGAGAAGCGAGCGGGACGCGTGCGTGGTGGCGATGGAGACCCTGACCGGAACGGCCGACGTCGCGTTCGCCCTCGCGTATCTCGACGGAGATCTGCAAGCCGCGACGCCCGATGCCGAACGACACCTCGCGGACGCGAAGCCCGACCTGGTCAAGACGATTGCGCTGCCATCTTCGAGCGGGGGCCGTGCCGGGGAGCTGGTCGTCGGCCTCAATGCCCGCCGACCCTTTGACGAGGGCTATCGGAGCTTTCTCGATCTCGTCGCCGATCAAGTTGCGATCGCGATCACCAACGCTCGTGCGTACGAGGCGGAACGACAGCGGGCGGAAGCCCTGGCCGCCATCGATCGCGCGAAGACCACTTTCTTCAGCAACGTCAGCCACGAGTTCCGCACGCCGCTGACGCTCCTCGTCGGGCCGCTCGAAGACGAATTGGCGGAGGCGGATGTGCTCCCGAGGGAACGCCGAGAACGCCTCGAGACGGCTCATCGCAACGGGCTCAGGCTGCTGCGGCTCGTCAACACGCTCCTCGACTTCTCGAGGATCGAAGCCGGGCGGATCGACGCCAACTACGAACCGACCGATCTGGCGGCGCTCACGATTGATCTGGCGAGCGCCTTCCGATCTGCGATCGAGAAGGCCGGTGTGGCGCTGGTCGTGGAGTGCCCCCCGCTGCCGGCGCCCGTGTACATCGATCGCGACATGTGGGAGAAGGTCGTGCTGAATCTTCTCTCCAATGCATTCAAGTTCACGTTCGAAGGCGAGATCCGAGTTGAGCTGTTGTGGTGCGACGATCACGTCGAGCTCCGTGTCGCCGACACAGGGGTCGGAATCCCGGAGGCGGACCTTGGCCGCATGTTCGAGCGCTTCCACCGCGTCAGGCACGCGCGGGCGCGGACCCACGAGGGCACGGGCATTGGACTCGCGCTCGTACAGGAGCTCGCTCGACTGCATGGCGGAAGCGTCTCTGTTACGAGCCAGGAAGGCCGCGGCACCACATTCACCGTCAGCGTCCTGACGGGGACCGCTCACCTGCCGATGGACCGTATCGCCGCCGGCCGTCAGCAGACGCCGACGGCGATTGGTGCGACGCCGTACGTTGAAGAAGCTTTGCGGTGGTTGCCTGACGTCGAGCGATCGCTGCGTTCCGACGCAGATGTGGTCAGCGCCGTGTCCGCAGCGCGAGCAGACGCGTCGGAGCCACCCGCGCGGGTGCTGATCGCTGACGACAACGCGGACATGCGCGAGTATCTCGCACGGATCCTCGCGCCGCACTACCGCGTCGAGGTGGTCGCCGACGGCGGCGCCGCACTTGATCGCATCCGCACGAACGCTCCGGATCTGATCCTCACCGACGTGATGATGCCGACACTCGACGGCTTGGAGCTGTTGGCGGCGGTTCGGGCCGACACACGCACGCGCCTGACTCCGGTGGTCCTGCTCTCTGCCCGGGCAGGCGAAGACGCTCGCATCGACGGGCTGCAGGCCGGAGCCGACGAGTATCTCGTCAAACCGTTCAGTGCCCGCGAGCTCTTGGCGTGCATCACCTCGCAGCTCCAGCTGGCCCGACTCCGACATGAGTCCGAACGGGCACTTCGCTATCAGAGCGATCAGCATCTGACGCTCCTCAATCGAGCGCCGCTCGGCGTGTACCTGGTCGATGCGGACTTCCGGATTGCCGAAGTGAATCCCGTCGCGCTTCCGGTGTTCGGCGACGTTCCCGGAGGCGTGATCGGCCGCGCCTTCGACGAAATCGTCCACACAATGTGGCGTGAGGATTATGCCGACGAACTCGTCGCGATTTTTCACCGCACGCTCGAAACCGGCGAGTCGTACGTGACGCCTGAGCGGACCGAATTCCGTATCGACCGTGGCGTGACTGAGACGTACGAATGGCGCGTCGATCGCATCACGCTGCCCGACGGCCGCTTCGGACTGGTGTGCTATTTCCGCGATATCTCGGACCAGAAAAAGGCCTCGGCGGCTCGCGCGTATCTCGCCGCGCTGGTGGACTCGGCAGACGACGCAATCATCGCGAAGGATTTGAACGGCATCATCCAATCGTGCAATGCCGCCGCGCAGCGGCTGTTCGGATACTCGTCTGAAGAACTCGTCGGACGGCCGGTGCGTATCCTGATCCCGCCCGAGCGCCAGTCAGAAGAGGACGACATCCTGGCGCGCCTCCGACGCGGCGAGCGCCTCGAGCACTTCGAAACGGTTCGAGTGGCGAAAGATGGGCGCCGGCTCGATGTCGCGCTGACGATCTCGCCCGTGAAGGACGACGCGGGGAACATCATCGGCGCGTCGAAGATCGCCCGCGATATCACGGCGCTCAAACAAGCCGAGGCCGAGCGAATTCGTTTGCTCCAGGAGAACGCCGCCGTCACCGAGACGCTGAACAACGTCGGGGCGCTGGTTGCGTCGGACCTGGATCGGGACACAGTCGTCCAGGCGGTGACCGACGCTGCAACCGAGCGAACCGGCGCCGCGTTCGGCGCGTTCTTCTATAACGTCGTCGACGAACGCGGCGCGTCGTACACGCTCGACACAATTTCCGGTGTGCCGCGCGAGATGTTTGCGAAATTCCCGATGCCGCGTAATACAGATGTATTCGGACCGACGTTCAAAGGCACCGGCGTCGTGCGGAGCGACGACATCACAAAAGATCCTCGCTACGGGCACAACGCGCCGTACCACGGGATGCCGCCGGGCCATCTGCCCGTCCGCAGTTATCTGGCAGTTCCTGTCAGGGGACGCGGTGGCGATGTCATCGGGGGGCTGCTCTTTGGGCATCCGGAGATCGGCCGGTTCACTGCGCACCATGAGCGGATTGCGGTCGGTATTGCGTCCTGGGCCGCCGTCGCACTCGAGAACGCTCGCCTCTACATGAACGTCCAGGAAGCGAGCCGAATCAAGGACGAGTTCCTGGCGAGCTTATCCCACGAGTTGCGTACGCCGCTCAACGCGATTCTCGGCTATGCGCGCATGCTCCGGTCCGGCATCATCGCGCCGGAGAAGAAGGAAGGGGCCGTCGCGACCATCGAACGCAACGCGACGTCCTTGACCCAGATTGTCGAAGACGTGCTGGACATTTCGAGAATCGTGTCCGGCAAGATGCGGCTGAATGTGCAGACGGTTGATTTTCCAACGATCGTGCGGAATGCGATTGATGCGATCGCCCCTGCCGCCGATGCGAAAGGCGTCCGCGTCGAAACCGTGCTCGATCCCGAAGCCGCGCCGGTGTCTGGCGATCCCGAACGGCTGCAGCAGGTGTTATGGAACTTGCTCTCGAACGCCGTGAAGTTCACGCAGCGTGGTGGCAGAGTCCAGGTGCGCCTGGAGCGTGTCGATTCTCACATCGAGGCGACCGTCAGCGACACGGGGATCGGGATAGCCCCGGAGTTCCTTCCGCACGTATTCGAGCGTTTCCGGCAGGCGGAGGGGGGAACGACGCGCGACCGAGGCGGACTGGGACTCGGACTGTCGATTGCACGGCAATTGACCGAGCTGCATGGTGGAACGATTGATGTTTCGAGCGCCGGGCTCGGCCACGGTGCCACGTTCCGCGTCAGGATTCCAGTGATGATCGTGCACCCGGTGCGGGAACAAATGCCACGCGTCCACCCGAAGTCGACATCGACGTCGGCCAGGATCAGTGGTTCGCCGCTCAAGGGCATCCACGTGCTCGCCGTGGACGACGAACAGGATGCGCTGATGCTGGTCTGTGAAATCCTGGAGGCGGTCGGCGCGCGAATGACGATCGCTCAGTCCGCGCGCGAGGCGCTGGCCAAACTCGACGCCGAGGCTCCTGATGTTGTGGTGGCGGATCTCGGAATGCCGACGATGGACGGATTCGGCTTCATTGAACAGGTGCGGCGACACGTCAATCCGAAGGTTCGCGAGATCCCGGCGGCGGCATTAACCGCGTATGCTCGATCCGAGGACCGCATGAAGGCCCTGCAAGCCGGGTTTCAAATCCACCTCGCCAAGCCGATCGATCCCGCCGAGCTGGTAACGACGATCGCCGCCCTGGCCAAGCGCGTCGTCGTGAAGAATCCGGACGCGTCGGGTGAATCAGATACCAGCTGAGCCGCTCTGACCGAGATGCCGCAGCCGTAGCCGACGCGGGGGGAACGCGTCGTTCGCGTCCATCGTCTGAAACAGCCCCGCCCAGGTGATGCTGCCGTGGCAGACCGTCGCCACGTTTGTGACGGAGGGTAAAGCAATTTAGCATCTGAGTCCTTAACAGGTTAGCGCGGGGGGTACGCGCGCTTTTCGGCAGCGCCCCCGCCAAGGATATCGCCAGGTTGCGGTGTCATTCCTCATGTCGACAGTTTAGGCCGCCGACCGCAGCATGCTCATGCCGGCCACTCACGGATCCGAAGTCGATGTACTACAGGCGGTTCGATCGCCGTAACGCGCGCGACTGCGTCACTCAGGGGTTCATCGGGATTTTCAGTGGAATGTGAGCCGAGGTTCGTGGCTGTGCGGCGCGCGTCGGTCACGGGAAACTCGAGGAACACCGGATGGGACGGACACGGTCAGGGGCTTACACCCGACAAGAGCCAGATGCTGCCCTTCACATTCTGCATGGGAAGCAGGAGCCTATCGCTGGCAACGCTAATGTCGGCATTGCTCATATCGGGATCGATGCGCCGATCGGGCGAGCTGAAATGCGTGACTTGAAACGGCTTCCCGCTTTGCGCGCCGCGCGCCGGGTCTATGGGCACGCCCCACAGGTTGAAGTAGCCGTCGGATCCCCGTGAGAGGAAGTACAGCGTCCGGCCATCCGGCGACCACCGCGGCTTGTCTGGCCAGACGTGATCTTCCAGTATCCGCGTCCACGTCTTGGCGCGATTGCTGCCGGCTGCCACGATCCCGATCTCGACGGTTCCGGGGTTCCGCATACGCTGGGCGACAAAACTCACCCATCGATTATTGGGTGAGTAGCGAGCCTGCCAATAGTTCACGCCGCTCGACTCGAGTAGTACTCGCTCGGGCCGCGTGGCCATCATGGGACCGATCGGCCAGATCGCCACCACGTATTGGTCCATACGACCCTGTTCGTGCCAGGATCCGAGAACCGCCTTGTCGTCCAATGCCCAATCCCAAGGAAGCATTGCGCCCGGTATCCATCGGCTCACCAGACGTTCCCGGCCGTCGACGTCGCGCACGGCCAGAGCCGATTCATGTCTGGTGGCGGGGGATTGCCCCGTAGAGGTTGATCCGGTGCGTGTCAGGAGATAGACGACCCTGCGCCCGTTCCGGGAAATCACGCCGCCCCACGCTTCGGCAAGGAACGTCGTCTGGCCGGTGGTCAGGTTGGCGTAAGAGAGCCGGAACTGCTTTCTCCCCGGCTCACGCGCACCATAGCAGAGAGCTGATCCGTCAGCAGCAAGACTGAGAGAGACGATCGAGAGATCGTCCTCGGTGAGTGCCCTGCCCTCGCCCGTGAGCCGGCCGCTGTTGGCGTCGAAAGGGAACAGCCAGGCGCGGGTCGACGCTGGCGCGCTCGTGAATGCCACGCGCGTCCCGTCTGGCGAAACGGCTGCGGCCTGGCCGCTCGCTGTCGCCGTGGTCAGCCGCTCGGGCGTTCCCCAGCGCAGGCTCACTGGTTCGACTGGCACACGCCACAGGGTCGGCACGTCGTCACTGAAGGCCTCGACTATCAACGCCGTTCCAGTCGGGTTCCAACTGAAGCTTCGGATGACGTCGGGTTCGAGCAACCCGAGCGGCGCGGCAGCGCTCGTATCGACGGCATTCAGCCGGCTGTTCGTTCGATCGGCGACGAAAAACCCAGCCGACACCCCGGGCCCGAAGACGGAGATCCGACCGTCGGGATGGATCGCGCTCGCGATCCAAATCGTGCGACTGAGCTCGGTTTCGAGAATTCGGCGCGGGGCCTCGCCGCCGTCGGCTGCGACGATGAACGCCGCGTGGGGCATGTCGCTATCCACGAACACGACCTCGCGGCCATTGGGCATCCACGCGGGGCGCCGTCCGTCTGGCGCGATTCGGCGCACGGGACCACCTTTGAAATCCACCGTGAAGAGGCCACCGCCGTCATCTTCGGAACGAAGGACGAGACGTTGGCCATCGGGCGACCAGGCCGGCTGCGTCTCGTCAGCCGGCGAACTCGTCACCCGCATCGGGTCGCCGCCGTCGATGCTCTGCACCCAGATGTCGAAGTTTCCCTCTCTGTTCCATGCGTACGCTATCCGACGTCCGTCGGGTGACCAGCTCACGTCGGTCTGCAGACCCGCGCCGTAGGTCAGTCGCGTCAAGTTACGCGCTGGCGGTGACAAGGTGCCGCCGACGCCGGGCGCCGGACGCCTGTCCGCGACGTAGAGCCCCGTACCCAGGAGCGACAGCACGATCGCCGCCGCCACACCTGCGTAGATGACCGTCCGGCGCACGAAGCGTTTGTGACCGACGAGCGGCACGTTCGACTGCCCATTTCCGGCCGCCAGGTCGTCGCGCGCCTCGTCCCCAATCGCGCGGACGTCCGCGACGAAGCGATAGCCGCGTCGAGCGACCGTCGTGATGAACCGCTGTTCGCCCGGCACCTCGCCGAGAGCTTTCCGCACCTCGAAGACGTTCTGGGTGAGGTTTGCCTCCTCGACGGCCGTACCAGGCCACAGCCGATTCATCAGCTCCTCCTTCTCGAGGAGCCGGCCGGCGTGCTGGACCAGCAGCACCAGCGTGTCGAGCGCTTTAGCCTTGATGGCGATGGGCCTGCCGTCCCGCATCAGCAGGGGGCGTTTCGTGTCGATGCGGAACCGGTCGAACTCGTAGAAACGAACCGGGCTGGACGCAGGCTCAGCGCCATTGAGAAATGCTGAGGGGTTCTGAGTCCCCGGCTGAGGAGTTCCGTGGTTCGTCACGCCTAGCTTCCCCATACGGAATCAGGTTCGTGCGCCCCGCGAGTGCGCACTGCGAATTCTAACGCGTCCGGTGGTGGGCGAAGGGGGGAACATGATCGAGTTGATCGCCGCGGTCTTTGTGGCGGGTTCGATCCCGGTGGCGCGCGCGGTGGATATGGTCGCGCTGCGCGTGCGGGCCTACGCCGATGAGCGCGTCCTACGCCGATGAATCGCGATGCGCGCGCTGCGGTCGGCCCGACGCTTCCCGAAAAGAGGACATCGCGGTGCGCAGCAATGACCCGCTGAAGCGTTGTCGGAACCATAACGGCCGTGGCGAAGCTACGCGGTCATGCACATCTGGAACACGGCGACGAACTGGAAAATCGGCAGCCGCATCAGCCAATCGATACGGACTTACCCCAATACCTTGACCTTCGACCTAACGCACGGTATCGTGAAGTGTCGAAGGTTGAGGTATCAATGCCGTCTCCTCGTTTTCCGATTCCGCAAGGCACGCTGGACATGCTGATTCTCCAGATTCTGTCGCTCGGGCCGGCGCACGGCTACGCGATCGCACAGCGGCTGGACCAGATCTCGCGAGCCGTCGTGCAGGTCAACCAGGGCTCGCTGTACCCGGCCCTTCATCGGTTGGAACAGAAGCGCTGGCTGAAAGCCGAATGGACGTCGTCTGATACGGGGCGCGAGGCGAAGGTCTACTCGTTGACACGTGCCGGACGAAAGCAGCTCGGCGTCGAAAAGGACAGCTGGCTGCGGCTCGCAGCCGCGGTTCGATTGATCTTCAACGAAGGCGATCGGACATGAACCGCTTGCTGAACTGGTTCCGGCGGGATGCGCTCGAGAAGGATCTGGACCGCGAACTGCGGTATCACCTGGACCGCCGGGTCGACGATCTGATGCGCTCGGGGCTGGCCGAGGCGGATGCGAGAAGGCAAGCGACCCTGGAGCTCGGCGGCGTGGCGCAGGTGCAGGAGGAAGTGCGCGATGTGTGGTTGACGCGCTGGCTACGCGACTTCGTGTACGACCTGCGGTTCGCTGCGCGATCGTTTCTGCGCAGTCGCTCGTTCGCCGCGACCACCGTGCTGTCGCTCGCGCTTGGCATTGGCGCGACCACCGCGATCTATTCGCTCGTCGATCAGGTGATCCTGCACGCGCTTCCGGTCCGGGAACCGGAGCGCCTGGTTCTCATCGACTGGAAGGGAGATCCGGTAGCCAATGGGTTCGGCAGCTTCAATCTGATGTCGTACCCGATCTGCCGCGACCTTCAGCTCCACGATCGGATCTTCGAAGGGGTTCTCTGTCGCGCTGCGACGACCGTGACGCTGTCGATGGGCGCGGAGCACAAGCCCATCGCGGCGGAGATCGTCTCGGGGACGTACTTTTCAGTACTCGGCGTGGGACCGGCACTCGGCAGGGTACTCGCGAACAATGACGATGAGACGCCCGGTGCGTCGCCCGTAGTGGTATTGAATTACGACTTCTGGAGAACGCAACTCGCAGGCGCTCCGGATATCGTGGGCCGCAAGGTTCTGGTTAATCAGTATCCGATGACGGTGGTTGGCGTCGCGGCTCCCCCATTTCACGGTATCGACGTGGGCGAGGTTCCGGCACTGTGGATTCCAGCGTCGATGTCGTCGCAGGCGATCCCGGGCTTCGACGGTCTGTTGAACCGTCGCACCCGCTGGATGCAGGTACTCGGTCGGTTGAGGCGAGGCGTCACGTTGGCGCAAGCACAGGCCGGACTTCAACCCTGGTTCAAGGCGATGCTCGCCGAGGATATGCGTCGCCCCGAATTTCCGAAGGTCACGGCTGAACGTCGCGAACGGTTTCTAGCCTCGAGGATCGAGCTCACTCCCGCGCCTCAGGGCCATTCCACTCTGCGACGGCGGCTCTCGCAGCCGCTCTGGGTCCTGTTCGTGGCAACGGGGATCTTGCTGGGTCTCGCCTGTTTGAATGTGGCCGGTCTCTTTCTCGCGCGCGGATCGGCTCGCGAGCGTGAGATCAGCACGCGGCTCGCCTTGGGCGCCTCGCGGGGACGCATCGGGCGCCAACTTCTGACAGACAGCCTTCTGCTTGCCCTCGCGGGCGGACTGCTTGGGGTGGCACTGGCGCCCGCCGCAATGGAGACGCTTATCGCCTTTCTGCCACGCGACACTGCAATGAACGCGGTCCATTCGAGTGTGGATGCACGACTGATGCTGTTCGCGTTCGCGGTGAGCGTCGCCGCAGGTGTGCTCAGCGGCTTCGCACCGGCCCTGCACGCCGGCCGCAAATCGCTCGTCTCGTCGCTCCGCGAGCGGGGCAGCGCAGGCAGCGGCGTTCGGCTGCGCAAGGTGATTGTCGCAGCACAGATTGCATTGTCCCTGGTTCTCGTGATTGGCGCCGTCTTGTTTGCGCGAACCCTCACCGGCCTTTTGGCGAAGGGGCCCGGATTCGACACATCGAGCCTCGTCTCCTTCGGAGTCGATCCTCTTCGCAGTGGGTACTCTCAATCGGACGCGAGCCGGCTCACTCGCCGTATTCAGGACGACATTCGTGCTTCTGCGAGCACCCAGACGTCGGCGGCGGCGCGCTTCCCGTTGCTGACTGGTGGAAGTTGGAACAATCCCATGACGATTCAAACCGATCGGCGGATCGCGACCGATCGGGACGTCAACTTGAATGCGATAACGCCAGGGTTCTTCGCCACTCTGGGAGTCAGCCTCGTGGCGGGGCGGGACTTCGATGAGCACGACTCCAGGCCATCGGGTGACGCGGGCGCGCGCGTGGCAATCGTTAACGAGGCGTTCGTCAGGCGCTACCTCGCGGGCCGCAACCCGCTCGGCACATTGATCTGTCAGGGTTCAGGACCGGACGCGCAGCCAACGATCGAGGTCGTCGGCGTGGTAGCGGACTTCAGCTATCGTGGTCTCCGCGAGCAGTCCGAGCAGGCGTACTTCCCGCTGCTCGAAGGGAGCGACGTCGGTGGCACTTTCTACGTGAAGGTACGAAGCACGCCCGAACAGGCCGCGCAGTCGATTCGATCGATCGTTCATCAAGAGGATCCCGCCCTGCCGATCACCTACCTCCGAACGGTGGACGAACAAGTCAACAGATCGTTGAACACCGAGCGCATTCTGGCAACCCTTTCCGGCGGGTTCGGGGCGCTGGCGCTGCTGCTGTCGCTGGTCGGACTGTACGGCGTGATGTCGTTTGTGGTCACGCGCCGCACGCGCGAAATCGGCATACGGATCGCGCTGGGCGCTCGCCGAAGCGCCGCGGTCTGGTTAGTGCTTCGGGACGCGATCGTGATGATTGCGGCGGGCACGGCTGTGGCGTTGCCGTGCGTCGGCCTGCTCGGACGGCTCGTTCAGTCGCAGCTGTTCGGCGTTACAGCAACCGATCCCGTCACGATCACGGTGACAACGCTGCTCCTGGCTGCGGCGGCATTAGGCGCCGCGCTCATTCCTGCGTATCGCGCCTCTGCAGTGAATCCAACGGACGCGTTACGAGCCGAGTAGTCACGCCTGCGCGCTTTTCGTGTCTTAGCGTGCGCTATACGATGCCGAGTTGACGGGCGCGGAGCGCCGCCTGGGTCCGATCGCGAACGTCGAGTTTGGTGAGGATGTTCGTCACGTGGTTCTTGACGGTGCCTTCGGCGAGGTTCAGTCGATCCGCGATCTCCTTGTTCGAGGCGCCGCTGCCGAGCAGGGAGACGATTTCGCGCTCGCGAGGGGAGAGCGGCAGGACGAGAGCTTCGGGCTTCGCGCCGCCGGATTCCATCAACCGCGCGAAGGCCGCAACGACGCGGCCCGTGACGGTACTTTGCAGGAACGATTCGCCTCGCGTGGCCGCGTGAATTGCCGAGACGAGGGTCTCCGACGACACGTCCTTCAACAGGTAGCCCGCGGCGCCGGCTCTCAGCGCGCCGAACAAATTCGCATCGTCGTCGAACGTGGTGAGGACCAGCACCGGAATCTCGGGACAACGCTCGCGAAGCCGGGCCGTCGCCTGGATCCCGCCGACCCTCGGCATGCGCAAGTCCATCAGCACGACGTTCGGCCGCAACTGCTCGACGAGGGCGACCGCTTCATTGCCGTCGGCCGCTTCGCCGACGACGTCCATATCGGGCCGCGTCGACAGCAGGGTGCGAAGCCCCTCTCGAAATAGCGCCTGATCGTCGGCAATAACTATTCTCGTCATGCCGGCAGCTCGCCGTCGAGCGTGAAGCCTTGGTTCGGCGCCATGCGGTAGCTCGCGCGCCCCTTCAACTGTTTCCGGGGGGCTTCGCCCCGCCGGACCCCTGCACGCTCTCTCCTCCGCCCATGCGCCGGCTCGCTCCCTTCGCGTGGCTCACTCGCTCCGCTCATTCGCACGATGCTCAACTGCCTTCCGGGGGGCGTCGTCCCGCCGGACCCCCTGCACGCTCTCTCCTCCGCCCATTCGCCGGCTCGCTCCGTTCGCGTGGCTCACTCGCTCCGCTCATTCGCACGATGCTCAACTGCCTTCCGGGGGGCGTCGTCCCGCCGGACCCCCCTGCACGCTCTCTCCTCCGCCCATTCGCACGATGCTCGTCATGCCGGCAGCTCGACGTCGAGCGTGAAGCCTTCGTTCGGCACCATGCGGTAGCTCGCGCGCCCCTTCAACTGCTCGGCCCGCTCGCGGATCCCTCGCAGCCCGAAGCCGGTTCCCACCGTCTCCTCGACCGCGCCGTTGCCATCGTCACGGACGCGGAGCTGCACCAGGCCGTTGTCGAGGAACGCCAGCTCGATCTCGACGTTCGCGGCATCGGCATGCTTGCGGACGTTGGTGAGCGCCTCGAGCGTCGTGCGATGCAGGGCGAGCGCGACGGCAGCGCTGACCGGCCGCGGCGTGCCCGATACCGCCAACGCGACGCTGAACCGCTCGTCGCGCACCGAATCGACGAGCGACGCGATCTGCTCGGCGAGGCCATCGACGGTGCCCTCTTCGCGCAGCGCTTTCACGGACTGCCGGACCGCCGTGAGCCCGTCCTTGGCCAGCGCCTGCGCACGCGTCACCGCCAGCATGCCGCGTTCCGGATCGCGGCCGATGACCGCTCGCGCGGCTTCGAGCTGGACGTGAATCACCGTCAGGTAATGCCCCAGCGTGTCGTGGATCTCGCGCGCCATTCGATTGCGCTCGTTCGCAGCGGCGAGCTGCGCGACTTCCGCGGCCAGCGCTTCGGCGCGCTGCCGCGCCTCACGTTCGCGTTGCGCGACGCCGACGTAGACGACGACGAACACCACGGCCGCCGTCGCCTGGGCGATGTTGCGCAGCCACTGCGGCCATGCCGGCACCCACGACAGGGTGCCGCTGACGCCGGCGATGACGACCATGCACATCGCGGCGGCCAGAACGCGCGGCAGGAGGACAACCGCCTGCGCGGCCAGCGGCAGCAGAATCAGCGGCAGGCTGCCTTCCCACGCCAGCGTGTTGATCCGCATGCCGATCGCGAACTCGATCAACAGGTACGCGAGCGAAATCGGCAGGCTGCTCCGCCGGCGGGCGTAGTCGAATCCCCAGATCCCGAGCAGGAGATACAGTCCGCTGAGCGGCAGCAGCTGCGCCCATGAGATCTCCTGCCTCATCATCATCCCGGTCCGCGGCGTCAGCGCGATCAGCGTGACGTACGCCGCCGCGATCACGGCCACGAACGTCCGGTAGCCGACGATGGCGTCGCTGTCCGAGGATGAATTCGATGACCAGGGTGTCACGTCGGACAGTATCCGCCGAGCGTCGGTGTTCGACAAGGCACCGTGACCATTTCATGACTTTCAGCACATGCTTTGTGCCTGGCGCTGCGAGAACATACGCACATGAACAAGACAATGCTTCGCGCAACCGTCGGTGCGTTCATCCTCGGACTCCTCTCACTATCCGCGTCCGGACAGGCGCAAACGGACAAGGTGTCGCTGCAGGCGGAGTTGCTGACGGACTGGACCGGGCTCAAGGAGACGATGCACAAGATCGCTGCCGAAATGCCCGCGGACAAGTACAGTTTCAAGCCCACGGACGGGCAGGAGACTTTCGGCGAGCGCACTGTCCATGTCGCCACTACGAACGTCTATTTCCTGAGCCTGCTCGGCGGGGCAGCCACGAAACCCACGATCGATCCCAAGGCAACGGGCAAAGACGCGGCGCTCAAAGCCCTTGACGATTCGTTCGACTATGGCGCCGCAATCCTGAAACAGCAGACCGATCAGACCCTGATGCAGTCGTTGGCCTCGGCCCCCAAGTTCATGGGCCCTTCCTCACGGGCGCGAATCATCGCGTTCCTCGCCGGCCATACCTGGGACATCTACGGGCAGATGGCAGTGTATCTGCGCTTGAATGGCCGGATGCCGCCGGCAAGTCAGAAAATGTAGGGGCGATGCGTACGGTGCAGAGATGAACGAGACAATGACTCGCACAATCGTTGGTGTGTTCGCGTTCGGCCTCTTCTCCCTGTGCGCGTCTGGAGTGGCCCGAACGGAAGATGCGTCGCGTGACGGGGTCGCAGAGCCAATCACGATCCCGATGACGGCTGACCACTGGCAGACGAAGGAGAATGCGGAGTTCCTCCGGCAGCTGGGTTTCTTTCAAGGCTTGATGCGACTGAACAGCGGCAATGCGGTGCTCAAGGACATCACATTCAGCGACGGAACGATCGAGTTCGACGTCAATACGATCGGGCGAGGCGCACCGGGAATCGCCTTTCGTCAGCAGGACGAAGGAAATTTCGAGCTCCTCTACCTCAGGCCTGATCCGAACTGTCCGGCCTTCCGGGCCTGCATCCAGTACGCGCCGCAGACGCACGGTGTCCTGCTGTGGGATTTCTTTCCTCAATATGAAAACCGGGCGCCGCTTCGGGAGAACGGCTGGAACCACATCAAAATGGTCGTGTCCGGCCGGCGGATGAATGTGTTCGTGAACGATGCCCCATCGCCCACCCTGGAGGTCGGCAGGCTCGAGGGAGATGCGATCAAGGGCAGCTTGCGACTGCAGGGGCCAGGCACTTTCGCGAACTTGGTGATAACTCCCGGCGCGGTGGACGGTCTTTCGCCGGAGCCGGCCAGAGATCCGCTGGATGGGGATCGCGGCCTCGTCCGGAATTGGCGTCTCTCACCCTTTTCCGCGCTGCCGAACGGTAAGGACGTCCTGTATGACGAAATGCCCGGCGCTTCGCAGGATTGGAAACCGATTACCACGGAGCGCAACGGGCTGGTCAATCTGAGTCGCGAGTATGGCCTGCCTTTGCACGAGCCGAACCGGGCCGTCGCCTGGCTGCAGACGACGATTGCTTCCGACAGGAAGCAGACGAAAAAGGTCGATGTGGGATGGACGCGCGAACTGTGGGTCTTCGTGAACGGGAAGCTGGTGTATGCCGACAAGAACCTGTTCGACCAGGAAAGCGCGAGAAAAGCTCCCGACGGGCGATGTTCGCTGGAGAATGGCGCTTTTACGTTACCGCTGGAAGCCGGTGACAACGAGGTCGCGGTGGCGATCGCGAACAACTTCTTCGGATGGGGACTGATGCTGCGCCTGGCTGATCCCGAAGGTGTTCACCTGGCAGCGCCGGCACGCGCGAGGCCATAGGCTCAATCTGCCGACGAGGCCACAGACTGTCGCGCCTTCGTGCGCACGTATGCGAAGTTGAAGTTCAGGCTGTTGAAGGATGCCGCTTTCGACGCCGCCTCGGAAGCCCGCGCAGCGTCCCCGGCCTGGCGCAGCGCGACCGCGGTCAGATACAGAATGCGCGGGTCCTGCTGGTTCGCGCGCGCGAACTCCTCCGCCGCCGCGGACGGCCGCTTCTCGGCGAGCGCGATCAGCCCCGCGAGCTCGTGCTGCTGCCGCAGTTCGAATGGCGCGCGGCGCGGCACCACCTGCGCCGCGTACTCCGCCTCCTTCGCCTTCGCGGTCGCCACATCTCCCCGCGCAGCCGCCACGCGCGCCTGCTCGAACAGATGATTGCGGTGCGCGGCTTCCTTCACTTCGGGCGGGACCTGTGAGGCATCGATCACCGACACTGCCTCGGCATACTTCGCGAGCGCCTCGTCGTACCGCCCCGACTCCCGCAGCACGTCGCCCATGACGGTCAGGTCACCCGACATCGAGGCGGCGTCGTGCTCCGCCTGAGCGAGCGCATACTCCTGCTGCAGTTCATCGATCGCCTTGTCGGTCGCACCCTCGTGGACGTACGATGCCGCCATCCAGAAGTGAACCTGCCGCCGCTCACCGGTGGTGCGCGCCGCGGCTGACATCCTGCCGAACGCCCTGCGCGCCTGCTCCGGACGATCCATGAACAGATAATCGTTGCCGATCCCGACGAACGAGTTGAGGAAGTGACCGTCGATCGCGAGCGCCTTCTCGTACGATGCGATTGACTCGTCGAATCGCCCGGTCTTCATCAGCAGCTCGGCGTAGGAGTCGTACGGATTCGGATCGTCCGGAATGAGCTCGATGTACTTCTTGAAGGCTTTCTCCGCGTCGTCGTATTTTTCGAGGAAGCGGTACGCGTAGCCGAGCTGATTGTACGGAGAGGAGAACGCCGCATTGATGGAGATTGCCCTGACGAACTCCTTGATCGCTGCCTCGTATTCCTGACGCCCGAAGTACACGACGCCGAGCAGCGTGTGGGCGCGCTCGTCCTCTGGAAACATCCGGACGAGCGACGTGTAGCTGTCGAGCACCTGCGCGGCATCGCCCTTCAAGCCGGCTTCGAGCGCCTTCACGATCAGCCGCTCCCCTTCGCTCACTTTGTCCGCGAACGAGGCCGCGCGGTTCGTCGCCTCGATGAACTCCTTCGTGGTCCCGGCGGTGTTCGCCAGCCCCACATACGCCAGCGCGAACGCGGGATCCTTCGCAACCGCCTGTTCGTAGACGCGATGGGCATCGGTCACGCGCAGCTTCTCCGAGAGGTCGCGCGCACGAAGATACAGCTCGCGCGCTTCGTTCGAAGCCGTCGTGATTGGAACCTTGACGGGATGCGGCGCCTGGCGTGCGGCCAGACCGCCGCTCGTCAGAAGCAGGAGCGCGCAGCCAGCCAGCGCGCCCGATGAATGCATCAATAGTCCGTGTCGTCCGCGCTGTCCGTGTTCCATCGGAACACCTCCTGAGGCGTCCCGAAGCGTACGGGGTGTCCCGCTGCTCCGCCAGCCAGATGGGGCAAAGACCGCGCCGGGCGGTGTACGACGTCGCCTGGACGGTACGAAGGATGCGCCTATACGGCTTTCGCGAGCGCAATCGTCGCCCAGCCCTTGAGCGGTTTCGGTGCCTCGTATCCACCTCCTCCGCCGGCATCCGGCGGTCGATGCATGCCGCCGCCGTGGCCACCCATGCCGCCGCCGCGTCCCATGCCGCCACCGTGTCCCATGCCGCCGCCAAATCCTCCCTGCTCGGACTCCGCGGGACGCTGCACCTTCGGCGTTTCCAGGCCGACGCCGATCGTCTTCCCCTGCGCCGTCTCGATCGCGTACTGACGATCGTCGCTCTTCGCGAGCGGCACCTTCAGTTCGTACACGACGCTGCCTTGATCCACCTTGACCGCCGCCTCGATTCCGGCCGCGTGATCCAGCGTCAGGCTTCGTACATCGTCTTTTCCGGGACCGTGGACCTCGAGACGATCCGGTGGTTCGTACTCGCCCCCACCCTCGCGCGACCGCTCGGTTCCGGAATTTCCCTCGCCCGTGCGCTCTCCGCCGTAGCGGCCGTGTCGACCTTCACCGAAGCTTCCCACTTCAGCAACCGGATATTCGATTCCGAAGTGCTTCTTGGTGCCTCCCTCCGGATCGAACCAGATGATCAGGCCGCGGCGCAGAATCTCATTTCGGGTCGCTGCGTCCGACGCGGTCAGCCGCACGTAGAGGAAATCCGCGTCGTTCATGACGTCGATCGACACGGGCTCTTCACCAAACGGCGTCAGGCCGCTGCTGCCCCAGTCGTCCTGGCGTCCATCGATTGCAATCGGCCGGTCGCGCCAGCGGCTCACGACCTGCAGATGCGTCGCGGCGTTGACGGCTGACCAGCCGGCGGCAATAACGAGCCAGGCAATTGCGAGACATCGCCATCCCTGTCGCGTCACACACGTCTCCTGTGTCGGGATTCAAGGCTCCCTGAGGCCCGCGCTGGCACGCGTGGGGGAATGCGGCGCCGCGTATCGCGGCCTGGGGGAAGCCCGCGACGCCTGAGCACATTGTAAGCGCGATGCGGTGGCCGAATGCCATTCTTCAGTGGACGAAGAACGACCCGTCCCCACCCCACGCGGGAGAAATGCGGGAGGAGCAGTATCATTCGTCCACCTTCGAACGCCGGTAAGGGACCGCGTGAGTTGCGGTCGGCCGGCCACGTGAAGGAGGCAGCAGATGCTCAGTCGACGCGCGTTTCTCGGGGCGGGACCCACCGCGGCGCTCGCCGCGTTCACGAACGAGAGCCTCACGCGCGTCGCGGCGGCGGCGTCGCGGACCGCGGATCGGACCGCGTCGGATCTGGCGGCGGACGAATCGTACTGGCGGGACACTCACGAGGCACGTGTAAAGAGGTGCCTTACACCGCCTTTGCGTCGAGTTGAATCTGCAGTGAGCCGCGCAGCGCGTTCGACACGGGGCAGCCGGCTTCGGCCTGCTTCGCGACCTCCGCGAACTGCTCCTTCGGAATGCCTGTCAGCCCATGCGCGGTCACCGACAGCTTCGACGTGGTAATCGTGATGCCGGAATCGCCCTTGTCGGCGGTGACGGTCGCCGTCACGTCCGTCTTCGCGATCTGGCCGCCGCTGCGGCCGACCGTCGCGTTGAGCGCCATCGCGTAGCACGCCGCGTGCGCCGCCGCGATCAACTCCTCCGGGCTCGTCACCCCCTGCGCATCGCCGATGCGCCGCGGAAACGACACGGGAAGCGTGAACGCGCCGCTCCCGGCCTTGGCCTCTCCCTTGCCTTCCATGATCGACCCTTCCCAGTTCACCGTCACGTTGCGCGAAAACGTTGCCATTAAACCTCTCTCCTTTATCGGCCCTTTGCCGTGAAACCCAGTTGCACGATGGATCCGATGATCCCCAGCGCGATCCAGGCGAAGAGCACCCAGTGCTGTCCCGGCGCCGGGTTCATCGGATAAGCCAGCCATACGTTGTTGCGTGCGGTCGCATCGATCGCGAGCCGATTGCCTGCGAGTGCCAGCGCGCCCACGATAATCGTCCACGCGCCACCGAAAGCGGTCGCGCCGACGATCACGAAGCGCTGCAGCGCGAGCGCGCCGAGCGCGCCGGCGATCGCGAACAGAATGACGACAAGCGCATGCGGCTCGCGTCCGAGCGACGCCCAGATCAGGCTCGCCGCGAGCGCGCCGATGCCAGCACCGAGCAGCGCCACGCCGACGAAGTACGCCGCGATGAGGATCAGCGCGCCGACGATCCCGCCGAGCAGCGCCGCACCGACCATCCACAGGGTGTGCTCGGTGCCCATTGCCGAACTGGCAAGCAATGCCCCCAGAATGAACCCGTAAATCCCGAGGACGATGCGGAAGACGCGATAGCCTGCGAAGCACGCGATGACGCCACCGGCGAGCAGGACGAGCGCGGCCGGCGTCTGCAACGAAGCGGGCAACATGAACCTGCGATTATATTTCCGACTTCATGAGAAAGCTGAATCTCACGGGAATCCTGACCGCGATGGGCGGGCTCGCGCTCCTCGTGTGGGTCGTGCGCCACGTCGGTGTTCGCCAGCTCGAAGCGGACATTCGTCAGGTGGGCTGGGGCCTGATCGCGATTGTGGCGCTCGGCGGACTCCGCTTCATGGCGCGGGCGATCGCGTGGCGCGTCTGCCTCGAACCGCCGCATCATCTGCCGCTCGCGGACGCGTTCGCGGCGGTCGTCTGCGGCGATGCGCTCGGCAATCTGACGCCGCTCGGACCGCTCGTCGGGGAACCGGCCAAGGCGGCGTTCGTGCGCGATCGTGTTTCCCTGGGACCCGCGGTCGCGGCGCTTGCGATCGAGAACGTGCTGTACACGCTATCGGCGGCCGCGATGATTGCCGCGGGCATGGTTGCGCTGCTCTTCCGCTTCACGCCGCCACCGGCGCTGCAGAACGTCGGCGAGGCGGCAATCGCGGGCACGGTTCTCTTATTTGCCGTCGCACTGTGGCTGCTCTGGCGTCAGCCGGCGCTCATCAGCCGCGCACTCGGTGTGTTTGGCGCCTTCCGCCTCAAGGCGGAAGCCACACGGGAAGGCGGGCTCGAACGGCACACCAGCCGCATCCGCCAGCTCGAGGAGCAGGTCTACAGCTTTGCTCGCCGCCGCCGCGGCGTGCTGCCGGCGGTCGTTGCGGCCGAGACAGCTTTTCATGCGCTCGGTGTTGCAGAAGTGCACCTCACGCTCGCGCTGCTCTACGGGACCGCGCCGCCTCTCCTGACGTCGTTCATCTTCGAAACCGCGAACCGTCTCATCACTGTAGTCTTTAAATTCGTACCGCTTCGGCTTGGTGTAGACGAGGCAGGGACGGCCGTTTTCGCGCAGGTGCTCGGTCTTGGGACGCAGACGGGCGTCGCGCTCGCGATCGTTCGTAAAGTCCGGGTGCTCTTCTGGACCGCCGCTGGCGGCATCTTCCTGCTGCGCGAGGGGTTATCAGCCCGTTCCTCCCGCGCTCGCGACCGCGGCGTGCTTCCCCGCTGACGAGCGCGTCTGCCAGCACGGGCACGGACCGTGCACTCAGCCACGTTCGATGAGCCACACGCGGCGCACCGATCGCCTTTCGAGTTGCACAGCTCGCATGGCGCAGGAAACGGGCGCGCCCGGACGCGCGTCCAAGCAAGAGGTGGCAAGGGCCGGTAGACACGAGGGTAGCAGTGACGTCTGTTTCGTCGAATTCTGTCCGTTCCGCGATCGTGCTGGCCGCCGGCAACGGCGACCGCTTCGTGAACCGCACCAGAGATTCCAAGCTTCTTCATCCGCTGCTGGGTAAGCCGCTGCTGCTGCGCACCCTGGATTCGGTCGCCGAGGCGGGCATCACACGCGCGATCGTCGTCGTCGGCTATCAGGCGGATCGGGTACGCGCGCTGGTCGAGCGCGGCGCGCCAGATGATCTGCGTGTGTCATTCGCGTACAACCCAGAATGGCGACTCGAAAACGGGGTGTCCGTCCTGGCGGCCCGTCCGCTCGCGCCACGGCGGTTCGCGCTGCTCATGGGCGATCACGTCTTTGAGCCTCGCGTGCTCGAGCGTCTGGTGCACGTCCCGCTCGACCGCGACGAATCGCTGCTCGCCGTCGATGCGCGACCGGCACCCGCCGACGTCGCCGCCGAGGCGACGAAGGTGCGTCGTCAGGGTTCGCGCATCGTGGCCATCGGGAAGCATCTCGTTGAGTACGACGCGCTCGACACGGGTCTGTTCGTCTGCTCCGACACGCTCTTCGATGCACTGACGGCTGCGCGCGGCGGCGGCGATACAACGCTCAGCGGCGGCATTCGCCAGCTCGCGAACGTCGGTCTGATGCGCGCGCTCGAGATCGGCGACGCGACGTGGTGCGACATCGACACCGTCTCGGATCTCGAAGCCGCCGAGTCCGCCCTCGGCGTGACGCCCGAACCGGCATGATTCCCGAACGCAGGCGACGACTCATCTCCTGGGGCGCGCTCGCGCTCGGCATCGTTCTGTTCGCGGCCACGATCTACTACATCGATTTCCGGATGGTGTACGCGATGGGGCGGCGGCTCGGCGTCGCGGTGCCTCTCGCGCTCCTCGCCAGCGGGCTGTGGCATCTGGTCCGGACGTGGGCCTGGTCGTGGTGCTTTCCGCAGCCGCGCCGTGTCAGCTTCGCGCGGCTCGCGCGGGTGCGGCTCGCGGCCGAGGCTTTCAGCTATGTCACGCTGCGCGGCATTGCGGGTGAACCGCTGAAGGTCGTACTCCTTTCAGGCGATGTCGATTCGCGCGAAGCCACGGCGGCTGTCGCGCTCGAACGGATTTCGTATCTGGTTGGGACGGCCCTGATCGTGGGCATCGGATCGGTTGCCGCGATCGCAATCCTGCCGCTGTCACACGTCTGGTTCCGCGTGTTCCGTGCGTTTGCGATCGGTTCGGCTGTGATTGCGTGCCTCACCGCCGTCGTGCTGACGGGACGCGGTACGTATCTTCGCAGCGCACTGCAGTGGATCGGACGCGCGACCGAGACGCGTCTCGGAGAGGGGCGCGCGGCGCGATTCGCCGCCGATGTCGAGCATCAGCTTCTCGAGCTCATACGGGGCAGCAAGACACGCCTGGCGGTCCTTGCGGTCGCCACGATCGCCGCGTATATGTGCATGGCCGCCGAAGCCTGGGTCATCCTCCGCACCGTTGGCGTTCCCATCTCGCTCGCGGGCGCGATGGCCATCGAGACTTTCTCGCGGGTGGCGAGCTTCGCGTCCGCGTTCATTCCCGCGAACCTCGGCGCACTCGAGGCGTCCAGCATTGCGGCGGTCGCCGCGGTCGGCGCAGCGGGGGCGGGCGTCCCGCTCGCGCTTGCCCGCAGGATCCGCGGACTCTTCTGGGCCGGTCTGGGCCTGGCGATCTACCCGCGGCGTCCGCAATCGGCCGAGCATCGTGGACGGCACCACGACGAGCCGGAGCGCCCGCGACCTATCCTTTTGTATCTGCCCCACGACCCCGGCTCCGGCGCGTTGCCTTTCGCACGGATCGCGGGACTGTCTGTGGCAGAACGGGTCCTTCGAGCCGCCTTTCGAGCGGGCTACGGCAAAGTGTTCGTTTTCGCCGGCGAGATGGACGCTCCATTGCGCCGGATCGCGCGCGCGATCCCTGGCGACGTCCAGATCGTCCCATCTGCCCGTGAGTGGACGCGCGCACTCGACGGAATACCGCGTCACACCGTCGTGAGCGCGATCGGCAGCGGCACGATCGTCGCTCCTGCCATATTCGCGGACGCAGCGATGCTACACGCCAATGCGGGTGAGATCGTGGATGTTCCCGCAGGAGCCGGATGGCCGATTTCCGGAGTGATCAGGATCGCTGCGGCCGACGCGCTCGATCCGGCGTCTCTGAACGCTGCACTCGGCACACGATTGCGCGCTCCGGTACCGCCGGCGCAGGCGGTCGCGACCAGACGCGCGGGGCTGGTGCTCCGCATTCCGTCGTCTGCGCAACTCGCCAGCGCGGAGCAGACGATTCGGCTCGCGAGTTATAAGGATACCGACAACAAAATCGCACGGTTCAACCGGCGGATCTCGCTCCCGATCAGCGTCGCGCTCATCCGGACGCCGCTCACGGCGAACCAGTTGTCCGTCGCGCTGGTCGCGGTCGGGATCTACTCTGCCTGGCTCTTCAGCCTCGGACACTATGCGGCGGGCGTGCTCGGCGCGTTTCTGTCCCTGACCGCAAGCGTCCTCGATGGCTGCGATGGAGAGATCGCCAGGCTTAAATATCAGGAGTCGGCGCTCGGCTGCTGGATCGAGACCGTCGGGGACTACTCCTACTACATCGCCATCTTCATCGGCCTGACGGTTGGCGCCGTGCGACAGACAGGCATCGACGCGTTCTACTGGATCGGGCTGATCGCGGTCGCGGGCACGCTCATCACGTTCGCAATCCTCATCTTCCTGCGCACCCGGATCACGGCCGGCCAGCCGGAGAAATTGCACGCGATCGGGCGCGAGCGCTTCAGGGCGCAGGGCTCTCGCTGGTCGCGCGTGATCTGGCGGATCTCCTTCGTTGCCACGCGATCGGCGATGCCGTACGGCATCATGGCGCTCGCGCTCGTCGACGCGCTGCCGCTCGTCGTCGTGCTCGCCGCCATCGGCGCGAACACCTACTGGATCAGTCTGGTCGTGAAGATGCGGCACCTGCTCGGAGGAGAGACGACGGAGACGGTAGCCGCGTAACGCCTACACTTCGCGCCGGCCTTCCATGGCCTTGTGCATCGTGAACTCGTCGGCGTATTCGAGATCGCTGCCGACGGGCACACCCATCGCGATCCGCGTGACGCGGACGCCGAGCGGCTTCAGCAGCTTCGCGAGGTAGATCGCGGTCGCTTCGCCTTCGACGTTGGGGTTCGTCGCCAGGATCACCTCGTCGATCCCGCCGTTGCCCACGCGCGTGAGCAGTTCTCTGATTTTCAGGTCGTCGGGGCCGATGCCGTGGAGAGGCGAAAGGGCTCCCATCAGCACGTGGTAGACGCCCTTGAAGTCGCGGGTCTTCTCGACGGCGGTCACGTTCTCCGGCTCCTCGACGACGCAGATGACGCGCTGGTCGCGGCCGGGATACGTGCAGAAATAGCAGGGATCGACGTCGGTGATGTTGCTGCAGACGGAACAATAGGTGACGCGATCCTTCACCTCGCGCATCGCGTCGGCGAGCCGCTCCACTTCTTCGCGCGGCGTCTTGAGGATGTGAAACGCGAGCCGCTGCGCGCTCTTCGCCCCGATGCCCGGGAGCCGCTGAAGCTGTTCGATCAGCCGCGTCAGCGGATCGGGACGCGTCATCAGAAGAGGCCGGGGATCTTCAAGCCGCCCATGAGACCGCCCATCTGCTGCTGCAGCGCTTCATCGGCCTTCCGCTGGGCGTCGTTGATCGCCGCGAGGATCAGATCCTGGAGCATCTCCACGTCATCCTTCGACACGGCTTCGGGATCGATCTTCAGCGATTGAATCTGCTTGGCACCGTTCATCACGACGCTCACCATGCCGCCGCCAGCTGTCGCCTCGACGCGCAGCTCGGCCATCTGCTTCTGCAGGCGGTCCTGCATCTGCTGCGCCTGTTTCATCATCTGCTGAATGTTCATCGCGGCTACATCTCCTCCACATCCTTGATTTCCGCGGCGAAGACGTCGAGCATCGCCTGCACGCCGGAGTCGGCGAGCGCCTGTTCCTTCAGCGCCTGCTGACGATCCTTTGCCGTCGGCGCACCTGCAGCCGCCGAGCCGGGACTCGGCTGTGCCGTTCCCTCCACGGAGACGACCGCCATCCGCCTGCCCGCAAGCTGCGACGCGGCCTGCTCGAGCCACTCGCGGTTCCCGTCCAACTGCGAGCGCAGCGCGCGATGCTGCGGCGCGAAGACGAACACGATGCGATCGCGTTCGACGTCGATTCTCTGCGCCTGCGCGACGACGGTGCCGTGGAAGAACTTCTTCGCGCCCCTGATCTCGGCCAGGAATGCGTTTTTCAGGTCGGCCGGTGTGGACGCCGGCACGGGAGCAGTGACGGCGGGTGTATTGCTGCCGTTCGTCTTCGGCGCGGCGGCGGGCGCAGCGCGGCGCGCTTCGATCGCCTTCACCGCCGCAGCGCGGGCTGCGCCTTGCGGTGATGGCGGCCCTGAAAGGGCCGCCCCACGATCGGGAGGAGTGGCCGCCCTGCGATCGCCACCCTGCATCCGGTCGATTAGTTCCGTCAGCGGCACGAGCTTGCGGAGATGCACCCATCGCAGCAGCGCCATCTCGAGGTGATAGCGCGGCTGCGCCGACCCGCGGATATCGAACTCCGCTTTCGTGAGGACGTCGAACGCACGCATCAGGTCTTCGCCGGAGAAGCGCTTCGCCAGCGCCAGCAGCGGCTCGCGCTCCGCGTCCGCCGCAATCTCCGGATCGGATGCGCGCGAGGGATCGATCGTGAGCACCAGCAGATCGCGCGTGAGGCGCGCCAGCTCGCGGATTACGAGCCGCAGGTCGTAGCCCGCTTCCACGGCGCGGCCCGCCAGCTCGAACATCGCGGCGGCATCCTCGCGCGCCACGGCATCCGCGACGTCGATCAGCAGATCGCGCTTGACGAGCCCCAGGACGGTCGACACATCGTCCGGCCCGATGGTGGCTCCGGAAAAGGCGATCACCTGATCGAGCGCGCTCTGCGCGTCTCGCATGCTGCCGTCCCCGGCACGGGCGACGAGCATCAGCGACCGATCATCGATCGTGACGCTCTCGGCGTCAGCAATGCGGCGGAGCTGATCCGCGATCTGCTTCACGCCAATCGTCTTCAGCTCGAACACCTGCGAACGCGACTGAATCGTCGCCGGTACCTTCTCCAGCTCGGTGGTCGCCATCATGAAGACGACGTGGGGCGGAGGTTCTTCGATCGATTTGAGCAGCGCGTCGAACGCCTGGTTCGAGAGACGGTGCACTTCGTCGATGATGAAAATTTTGTAGCGATTGCGCACCGGGGCCATCCCGAGGCCTTCGATGATCACCGTCCGTACCTTCTCGACCTGCGTGTTGGTCGCCGCATCGATCTCGATGACATCGATGTCGCGCCCCTGGGCGATCTCGACGCAGGCGTCGCACACGCCGCACGGATCGGGCGTTGGTCCCTGCTCGCAGTTCAGCGCCCGCGCGAGGATCCGGGCGGTGGTCGTCTTCCCCACGCCGCGGGGGCCTGCGAAGACGAACGACTGCGCGATCCGCTTCGCGGCAATCGCGTTGCGGAGCGTCTGCGTGACGCCGCGCTGCCCGATGACGTCATCGAAGCGCTGGGGCCGCCACTTGCGCGCGAGAACCTGGTAATTCACTGCCGATTGCCGATTGCAGATTGCCGATTGAATTGGCGATTGTCGATTGGTGATTGGCGACTGGATTGGCGATTGACGATTGCGATTGCGCCCGACCGCGATCCGGAGGGCCTGCGGCACAGTGCAGCACCTACTTAGCGCTGCTGCCTTCCGGCCCTGACGCGGTTCGTAGACTGGACTTGCACAGGTTCCGGACCGCGGTCCGGCGCACTCTCAATCTGATCAGTGTACCTGCGGAGGTAGAAGCGATCAAGCTGAGGAGGTTGGGAGTTGGGGAATTTACACCGGGTATTCAATCCCGAGCACCCTGTCCCCTTCCGCGCTGATGAAGCTGATGACGGCGCGGCGGTGGCGGGCCTCCGCATCCCGGAGAATGTTCGCGAACTGCGGCAGTGCGCGAATCGAGTCCAGCGCCGGGTCCCCGGCAATCGCCGGGACACAGAAGAACCCGTCGCGCACGGCGCCGCCGAGCACCTCGAGCGCGTCGGCCGTCTCGCCGAGCTGCGCGAGCTGACGCGCGACGTAGAAGCGCCCTTCTGGATCGTGCATGCCCCTGAGCTGTCGCGCGAGCGCGGTGCTCTCGTCGTGCTCGCCGCGCAAGTAGTGGATCAGTGCCATCGTGTAGGTGACGAGCCGGCTGCCGGCACCTCGGTCAATCGTCTCGAGCGCCGCGATCGCGTCATCGACGCGCCCGAGCGCGGAGAGGGCGAGGCCCCGCATGTACGGCTCGATGTCCATATCCAGCATGCGGCCGTATTCACCGCGCATGAAGTAGGTCTGGACGAGGCTCGTTCGAATGGACGGATCGAGGAGCAGCGCCCGGTCGGCCGCGGCGACGGATGCGCGCAGCAGGCCGCAGTATCGCGCGGCATGCAGCAGGCCGGCGAAGAGCTCCGGATCGGATGGACGCTCGCGGGCCCGTCGGACCAGACGCACCATCGCGGCCTCGGAGCGGCCGAGATCGACCTCCAGCGCCGCGTACGTGGTCTCCGCTGTGGACAGGTCAGGGTTCAGATCCAGCGCGCGCTTCAGCGCATTCTCCGCCTGCGAGAAGTGCGTCGCCGTCGCGTCCTCGACGTACTTCCCCAGAAGGCGATGGATGCGGCCAAGCCCGGCCCACCCCGGCGCGTAGCGGGGATCCTCCGTGATGCACTGTTGATAGAGGTCGAGTGCCACCCGCCACTGCCGCGTCTCACGGCTCAATTCGTTGGCGCGCAGATAGAGCTCGTACGCGCGCGGAGTGGCCGGCACGTCCTTCTTCAGCATCCGCTGCTCGCGCGCTGTGAGCGGGATCGAGAGCGACTCGAGGATGCGGCGGGTCAGCTCGTCCTGCACGCTGAAGACATCTCCGACGGACACTTGCGCGGTGTGCGACCAGAGCACGGTGCCGCTCGGCACTTCGACGAGCTGTGTCGCGACACGGAGCTCCGGGCCGCCGCGAAGCAGAGTGCCCGTCAGGACGGCGTCCACCTCGGCGTCCCCGGCAATCGATTTCAGATCCGCATGGACGCTGGCGAACCGCAGCGCCGCGGTGCTGGAGCGGACGACGAGCGATTGCAGGCCCGAGAGCCCGTTCGTAATCGCATCCGCAAGGCTGAAGGCGAGAAAATCAGTCTCGGGATCGGGACGCAGCACGCGCAGCGGCAGCACGATCAGACGGGTGAGCGATCGCGCGGAACCGGCGGGTTCGTCCGTGACCGCCAGCGCCAGCCGGAGATCGCGCGCCATCGCTTCGGCTGACGAGTACCGATCTTCGGGACGCTTCGACAGCGCGGTCCGCACGGTCCGATCGATTGCCGCGGAGGCGATGCCCGCCAGGGGCGGAGGAGAATCGTTCACGATCGCATGCACCGTGCTCGCAAGCGTGCGTCCGCTGAACGGCGTCGCGCCGGCGAGCATCTCGTAGAGCACCACACCCGTGGAATAGACATCGGTGCGTGCGTCGACGCCGTGTTCGCGCAGCTGTTCGGGCGCCGCGTAGAGCGGCGTGCCGATGATCGTGCCCGGCGACGTCAGGCGCGCGAGCGTCGCGTCCACGGGCCCGACGCTCGAGGCGACGCCGAAGTCGAGGAGCTTGACGCCGTGCGGCGTGAGGAAGATGTTCGATGGCTTCAGATCGCGATGGACGATGCCCTCGCGGTGCAGCGCGTCGAGACCGGCGAGGATGCCCAGCGCGATGCCGATCGCCTCCGCCGCGGGTAGCGCGCCGCGCGTGAGACGCGTCGCCAGCGCTTCCCCCTGCAGCAGCTCCATCGCGATGAAGAGCTCTCCCTCTTCCTCGCCAAGCTCGTACAGTTGGCAGATGTTCGGATGATTGACGCGCGCGGCAGCCCTCGCTTCCCGCTGCAGCCGCTCGCGGGCGATTGGATCGCCAGCCGACGGGTGCAGCGTCTTGATGGCTACGGGCCGGCCAAGCCGCTCGTCGAGCGCCGCATGGACGACGCCCATGCCGCCTTCACCAAGCACACCCGTCAGGCGGTAGTGACCGATCGTCTCGCGCATGGGAACCGGCAGTGTACCGCGGAATACGCGGAGAGCGCGCGGATTGCGCGGAAATACGCGTACACGTGTGACTCGACCTACTCCGCTCGCAACACGACTGCCGGCTGAATGGCAATAGCTCGCAGCGCAGGCAACAGGCAGGCACCGAGCGCAACGATCAACAGAGCGGCGCTGACGGTGAGGAACGTGCGTACGTCGCCGGCGCTGACTCCGAACAACAGATTCGACAGCAGCCGTGTTGCGGCAAACGCGGCAACAAGACCGCAAACCACGCCGACGGCAACGATACGCATGCCTTGCCCCAGCATCAGCCGCAGAACGTCGGCGGACGTGCCGCCGAGCGCGATACGGATGCCGATCTCCTTCACGTGTTGCTGCACGTAATAGCCCATGACGCCGCAGATGCCGACGACAGACAACACGAGCGCCACGAATGCGAAGGCCGAGACCAACAGCGACAGCGATTCGGGCTGATCGAGCGACTCCCGGACGAGATCCTCCATCGTCGCGATGCTCGAGAGAGACACGGATGGATCGAGCTCGCGCGCGGTTCTCTGGAGCGTGGGCCCCAGCGGCGCGGGGTCCGCTCGTGTGCGAACGACGAGGTACCCGGTGAGGCTGCTACCCGACATCGGCCAATACACAGCGCCCTCGTCGGGCTTGTCGAGACCGAGGTACTTCACCTCGCTCACCACACCGACGACGGTCGTCCATGGACACGTGGTGCAGCCGCCCTCGTGAAACCGTTTGCCGAGCGCGCTCCCATGTGGGAAGAAGCGCCGCGCCCAGGCGCGATCCACGACGACTGATTCCACGTTTTCAGCAAGCGCATCACGCTCGTCCAGCAGGCGGCCCTCCAGCAGCGTGAGACCAAGGACGCGGAAATACGCCGGCGTCACCGCAATCCATGGCGTCGTCGGTTGTGATTGCCCCGGCAGCGTGGGGTGGTCTTCCAAATCGAAATTGTTCAGGTTCCCAACGCCATCAGGCGGAAGACCGTCGGCGAGCGCCACTCCGGCGACGCCCGGCAGCGCTTCGATCCGGCGCGCGAGCTCGCTCCAGAACACCCTGATTCTTCCTGTGTCCTGATACTGTGCCGCTGGCAGGCGGACCGATCCGGTGATGACGGTGCGATGATCGAACCCCAGATCGACGTTGCGCAGATGGTTCAAGGTCGTCAGCAGCAGGCTCGCGACAATGAGAAGCGGCGTGGCGATCGCAAACTGCGACGCGACGAGGGCGCGGCGAAGGCGTCGCACGGCAATATTACCCGTGGAGGACCGCCCGCCCGATCGCAGCGATTCGTCAATCGTCCCGCCTGTACCGTGGAGCGCGGGCACCAGCCCGAAGATCAACCCGCTGCAGGCGGCAAGTGCGGCGAGCAGCAGCCAGACCGGCGGATCGAGCGCGGTCTCCTCCATGCGCGGAAAGTACGTCGACGCGACGCTCTGCAGCAGGCGGATGCCGGCCCATGCCACCGCAGTGCCGAGCGCAACCGAAGCGGTGGCAAGGACGGCGGCTTCGGCCAGCAGGTAGCGTACGACACGGCCGCGCGACGCGCCCAGGGCGGCGCGAACGGCAAGTTCCTGGCGCCGGCTCGTGACGCGCGCGATGAGCAGATTCGACGAGTTCGCGCACGCGATCAGCCACACAAGGCCGACCGTGGCCAACGCGAGACCCGCAATCGCATCGACCTGACCGACCACCGCGGTGCGCAGATCTTCCATGCTCCACGTCGCCTTGTCGTCCTGATACGAAGCCTTCCAGATGGGGAAGATCCGGCGGTTGATCGCGCGCAGCTCGCCAGAAGCGACGGCGAGACTGGCGCCTTCGCGAAGCCGCGCGACGACCGAATACAGGAAGGGTCCTTTGCGCGAGGGCGGGCTGAATTGCTGAACGATGAAGAGGTCCTGCCCGCGTTCCAGCGGCCCCACGCTCGGCGGCAGCACGCCTACGACCGGATGGTCGACGCCGTCCAGCTTGATCCGGCGCCCAACCGCGTTCGGATCGCGTCCGAGGCGCTCCTGCCAAAACGTGTGGCTTGCCATCACCGGAGCCGGAGCGCCTGGCCGTTCGTCGGCGTCGGCGAAGTCGCGGCCGAGCGCCGGCCTGATGCCCAGCACGCGGAAAAACGCCGATGACACGGCGCGCGTCCGCAGGACGCTTGCCGATATGCCATCGTCGAAAATCACCGATCTGTTCGTGTAAGTGGCGCTCGCCTCGAATTGCGTCTGCTGCTCGCGAAAGGCAAGGTAGTCCGCTGCCGAGAAACGCCATTTGAACGGTGGAGCATCGGTGTAGATGCGTACGAGGCGCTCAGGGTGCAGATAAGGCAAGGGACGGAGCAGTGCGGCGTCGATGGCACTGAAGATCGCGGCGGTAGCGCCGATGCCGAGGCCGACGGTCCCCACAATCGTCAACGTGAGAACCGGCACGCGCATCAGACCTCGCACGCTGATGCGAATATCGTTCGCCCACTCCTGGACGGTCAGCAGTCGTGGCATCATGGCTCTCCGTTTCTCCCTAAAATCGCCGCAAGACTACTGTTCCGCCGCGGGCGCGTCAATTGATGCGCAGTATTATCTGGGCCGGATGGTGATCTCTCGAATGACCGGTGCTCTCTCGTACCGCCGTCTGCGGCCAGGGCTGGGCGCAGCGGCTTTGAGCGTCGCGCTTGTCGCGGCTGGATTCGCGCAGCAGCCTGCGTCGTCGCAGACACCTACTGCGGCTCCCCCGCCGAATCCAAATGCCGCGGCGACCGCGGCCGATCACAAGGACATGATGGAGCAGCTCGGCATCACGGTGCTGCGCCCAGGTCCGAGCGGCAACGAGTCGGCGCCGAATCACGCGAACTACGACGAAGTACAAGCGAACCGGTATCCGAAGCTGCCGGACCCGCTCACGCTGAAGAACGGGAAAAAGATCACGACGCCCGAGATGTGGTGGACGGAGCGCCGCCCTGAGATCGTCGAGGACTTCGACCGCGAGGTTCTCGGCCGCGTCCCCCGCGACGTGCCGGGCGTGTCGTGGCGCATCAATCGCACCGAGCAGTTCGACGTCGGCGGACGGCCCGTTACCGGCAAAGACCTCGTGGGCGTCGTGGACAACTCCGCGTTCCCCGATATCTCGGTGGAGATCCAGATGACGCTCGTCACTCCGGCGCATGCGACGCAGCCCGTGCCGGTGATGATGATGTTCGGCGGCCGGTCGGGCATGCCGCCCGCGCCCGGCGCGCCGCCGCCGGCGGGCGGCTCTCCTCCCGGCATCAACCCGTCTCCGGGACCATCCGACCCGCCCGCAATCTCGCAGCTCATCGCTGACGGATGGGGATACGCGACGATCAATCCTTCGAGCATCCAGGCCGACCACGGCGCCGGACTGACGAAAGGCATCATCGGGCTCGCGAACAAGGGGCAGCGACGCCGTCCCGACGACTGGGGCGCGCTGCGCGCGTGGGCATGGGGCGCATCGCGAGGGCTCGACTATCTCGAGACGGACAGGGCCGTCGATGCAAAGAAGGTCGGAATCGAAGGTGTGTCGCGCTTCGGCAAGGCGGCTCTCGTCACGATGGCCTACGACCGGCGATTCGCCGTGGTGCTGATCGGATCATCCGGCGAAGGGGGCGCCAAGCTGCATCGCCGGAACTTCGGCGAGGCTGTCGAGAACCTGACCGGCTCCGGTGAGTACCACTGGATGGCCGGCAACTTCCTGAAGTACGGCGCCGAACAATCGCGGTTCGGCCGGAAGACGGCTGCCGACCTGCCCGTCGACGCCCACGAGCTGCTGGCGCTCTGCGCACCGCGTCCCACATTCATCAGCTACGGCGTTCCGGAGCGCGGCGACGCGCGCTGGCTCGATCATCAGGGCAGCTATATGGCGGCTGTAGCCGCGCAGCCGGTCTTCCGCCTGCTCGGCGCGAAAGATCTCGGCGTGTCCGACGACTATTTGAAGGAGAAGATGCCGCCGGTGAACGTGGGCCTGCTCGAGGGGCAGCTCGCCTGGCGTCAGCACGACGGCGGCCACACCGACGGACCCAACTGGAAGTACTTCATTCCTTGGGCCGACAGGCTCCTCAATGACGCGCCGCCACGGGACGCCGCGTCGCGCGAACCCGCCGATCGCCCCGCTCCGCGCAGCGATCGCAATTCGATGATCGCCCACGAGCAGCTGCTGCACAAGGCGAAGCAGGGAAGGATTGACGTCTATTTCGAAGGCGATTCGATCGTGCGGCGCTGGGGCGCGCTCGACTATCCGGACCTCCTCGCCAACTGGAAGCAGAACTTCACGGGCTGGAACGCGGCGGACTTCGGCTGGGGCGGCGATTGGACGCAGAACATTCTCTGGCGCCTCGAGCACGGAGAACTGGACGACGTCCATCCGAAGGTCATCGTCCTGCTCGCCGGCACGAACAATGTCGGCGCCGAGCCGCGCGACGAGGCGACGATCGCGGAAATCGCGCGCGGTGTCAAAGCCATCATCGATCTGTGCCGCCGGAAAGCACCCGACGCGACGATCATTCTGACGGCGATCTTTCCTCGCAACGACAACATGGCCGTGATCCCGACGATCGAGCGCATCAACGCCCGCCTCGCCGCGTTTGCCGACGGGACGCGTGTGCGCTTCCTGAATATCAACGATCGCCTCGCGGATTCGCACCGTGTAGTCTTCGACGGCGTACTGAATGCACACGACAAGCTGCACCCGACGCTGAAGGGTTACCAGATCTGGGCGGGTGCGCTGAAGCCGCTCCTGCGCGAGCTGCTCGGTGCGCCAGCGTCGATCGATCTGGCGCCGCCTCCGACGGGCAACCCCGGCGCGGCGGGGCGTACGGTGCGCTGACGCACTCTTCATCGACGAGCTTTACGCGTATTGTTATACGCGCGTGCTGTCGGAGCTGTACCTCGTGAGCGGGTAAGGTAGGGGCGAGCTGCGTGACCGTCTGGACGTGCTTGATCGCCCGAGAGACTATTCTCCCGGCAGGCCGAACTGCTTGCGAATGGCGACAACGCGAGGGTCGCCAAGAAATGGCGCCAGTTCGGGTTCGATGAGCAGTCTTCCAATGCGGTGCGGCTCGCTGACCGCCGCTCGCTCCAGCGCCTCTATGGCGCTACGGGTATCCCCAAGGGCCGCGGAAATTACAGCCAGCCGGTATGGAGAGGCAGCAGACTCCGCGGCAAGCTTCTCCGCCTCGGCGCGTCTGCCCGTTGCGACATACGCGTAGGCCAGCCAAGGAGATCCTTGCTCCAACTGCAGTTGTCGGACCGCCTCCTCTGCCCTTCCGGCAAAGGCCAGCGCTTTCCCGAGGTACGCCGGGACGAACGGAAAGTCGGGTTCCACGTCACTGATGTAGTGGAAGGTCTCGACGGCTTCTGTATACCGTCCCGAAAACAACTGCACTTCGCCGATCTCCCGCTGCACGTTCAAGGAGAGGGGGTCGTATCGCGCGGCGACCTGCAACAGCCGCAAGGCTTCATCGTACTTTCGGAGTGGTTGTAACGTCGACACGGAGTAGCTCGTGTAGCTCTGCGTGAGGGCCGGGTTCAAACGAATGGCCTGCTGGAACGCCTTCTCGGCGTTTGCCCAGTCGTGCTCGTATGAGTACACCCAACCCATTGCCGCATGCGCCTCGGGAAGCAGCGGATCGAGCTGCAGAGCCCTGACTGCGGCTGGCCGCATGATCGGGTATGCCGCCTGGTAGGGCACACCTCTGAACGGAAAGGACATGAATGCGTAGGCGTTCGCCAGCCCGGCGTGCGCGGGGGCGAACCCCGGATCAATGGCGATTGCACGCTGGAACAATTCAGCAGCCTTCCGCGCGTTGGGGATACCTCTGCGATCGACCAGCGCACGTGCTTTCAGGTACAAATCGTACGCGTCCAGATTCGTGCCATCTCGTCGCTGCCCTCGACCTAACGTCAGTCGCAGCTTGCCGACGATCGCTCGCGAGATCTCATCCTGAATCGAGAAGACGTCGTTGAGTTCCCGATCGAACCGATCCGTCCACAGGGGAGTATCCCCCTCGACCTGGACCAGTTGGACGTTGACCCGCAATCGATTGCCAGCTCGCAGGACGGAACCCTCGACGACCAGGTTCGCGCCGAGTTGCCCCGCCACTTCGCGAAGATTGCGCGGCCTGCCCTTGAACGCGAACGAGGATGTGCGGGATCGCACCTGCAGTCCTTGAACGACGGCGAGGTTTCGGATGATTTCGTCCGTCAAACCGTCGACGAAGTAGTCGCTGTCGGGCTCGTCGCTGAGGTTCTTCAAGGGCAGCACCGCAATGACGGGGTGCTCCGCCCGACTGGCAGATGCGGCGCCAGGATTGACCGCAGCCAACTCGCGAAGCAGTCCACTGGGCGTCCCCGAGGATCCCACGTGACGGCCAGCCAATTCCCAACTCACTCCTACAATCAGGACGAAGACGGCCACCACGCCGGCGGCGTATGTCAGCTGCACGTTTCTCGAACGCGGCTCCATCGCCGCCAGATCCGCACATAACCTATCCGCACTCGCGTAACGTCCCTCCGCGCGAGGGTCGATCGCACGCTCGATGGCGCGTGCGAGCTTCGGTGGCACATCCCGCCGCGCGCTCCGAACAGCGATCTGCTCACCGCATTGGTGGGCGAGGCGGACTCCACGGACGGTGCCCGAGTACACGGGATACGAGCCGGTGACGAGGCGATAGAGCAGCACGCCGAGACTGTAGATATCGCTTCGAACCGTCGCTGGTTGCCCCTCCAGGACTTCGGGCGCGAGATAGAGCGGCGTGCCAGCGAGATCAGACGGAGCATCGTCTTCGAGCTCTCTGCCGGTGCCGAAGTCCATGAGCAGGATGCGCCCATCGTCCGCGCGCATCACGTTGTGCGTCTTGATATCCCGGTGCAGCAGCCCGGCGCCGTGCACCGCCGACACCGCCCGACAGAGCTCGAGCCCGATGCCGATGGCTTCGTTCGCACTGACGACCTTCCGTTCGTCGAGGATTTGTTCAAGTGTCCTACCCCGAACGAACTCCATCCACATACCGATCTGATCGGCAATCTGCTCGGCACCGTAAATGGTGACGACGTTCGGATGCCGCACCCGGGCGAGCAATCGGCCTTCGTGTAGGATTGCGGCCGCCGGGTGATCGTCTGACGAACGATCTGCGGACAGGAGCTTCAGCGCGACTTCGCGATCGAGCCGCGTATCCCATGCACGGTAGACCTCTCCGAAGGCTCCGCGGCCGATCCGCTCGAGGAGCCGGAGATGCCCCCATTGCACTGGACTCTCCGCGGCCATGGGCTCCAAGAGCGACGCCGGCAGCTGAGAGACGGTCGATGCGCTCGACTCGCCTCTGCGATTGACGTCGGCTACGGAGGCGAGCACCCTCAGTTGTCCAACGAGGAGTCGCGTTGTCCTGTCAGAGCTCGATTCCGCAGCCGCCCAGTCGATCGGGACTCCGTCGAGGATCGCGTCGGCGAGATCGTGAATCAGTCGTTCACCGGGCGGCACGGTTCATCTCCTCGGCCAGTCGGACGAGGGCCCGGTGCGCCGTTTTGCGGGCTGCATCCGGGGTCGGCTTGCCCAGCGCCTCGGCCAGCTCCTCGAAGCTGTAGCCCATCTCCACTCGGGCGATGATCGCTTCCCGCTCCTCCGGCTTCAGCCGCTGAAGCGCACCTTCGTAGCGCTCCACGGCCTCCCGACCGATGGCCTGTTCGAGGGGTGAGTCGACACTCTCGAGGTCGATGCCATCGAGATCGGTGGCTTCTGGGGCTCGTCCTTTCCGCCGCAGCTCGTTTCGAATGCGATTGAGCACTGCCTGACGCAGGTACGCCTGCAGTGCGCCGACGCGGCGCGGCTCGAACTGCTCGATCCTCTTGAACGTCTGGACCAGGGTGTCCTGAACGAGGTCGTCCGTGTCGGCGAGGTCGCGTGCCCATCTCGGCAACCGGCCGCGGGCCCACCGTTGGAGTGGTTTGAGATGCCGCCTGAAGAGACGTTCCAGCGCCTCCTCGTCACCCGAGCGGGCGCGTTCGATCAGATGGAAGGTGGATTCGACGTCGACCGAACGAGGCCATTCCGACCGGTCACGATCGCGGGCAGCTTCGTCACGGGACATGGGTCGCCTAGGAGGTGGAACCGCTCAATCCTACCCCAAGGCGCCGGATCTTATGGCCGCGCGCCGCGAATTGTGCGGATCGCCAGCCGCCTGCGTTGTCCGGATCGCCAGCCGTCGGTGTTTACCACGGTTATAGGGCATGAGTCATGGAAGGGAGTGATCTCCATGAGAAGCATCAATAAAGCCTGGCTGGCAGGCGCGCTGATCGCCGTGTGTTCGTTGCTGATTCAGGAAAATGGAGCCGCGCAGGCAGGAAACCCTTACGCCGCTATCAGCAGCGACGACGTTGTACTCCAGTGGAACGAGATCGCCGTCACCACCATCGGCGCGCAGGCACCCTTCCCGTCGACTCGCTTCATGGCCACGGTTCAGCTCGCGGTCTTCGAGGCGGTCAACGCGATCAGTGGCAAGTACGAGCCGTACCTGGGAGGCATCTTTGCGCCCGCGAGTGCCT